>NZ_JBIBJV010000009.1:0-160481 GCF_042958885.1 Streptomyces sp. NPDC007945 | reverse complement strand
GCCAACAACTCACCCCCCCCCCCCCCCCCCGGCGGGGGGGGGGGGGGCGGGGCGGGCGGGGCGGGGGGGGGGGGCCCCGGGGCGGGGGCCCCCCCCCGGGGGGGGGGCCCCCCCCGGCCCGTGTCCCGCCGAAGCCGTCGAAGCCGTCGAAGCCGCTCCAACTCGCGCTTCGGTGCGTGGAGTCGGATCAGTTGTGGCCGAACTTGCGCTCCCTGCGGTGGGAGGGCTGCTCGATGACGGAGCGCGGGCCCTCGCTCATGGCCGGAGTTCCGCCCTTCTCCTTGGCGGACGGGGTCTCGCGGTGCTCGTGACCACCCGTGCGGGCGCCCTTGTTCACCCGGGTCTGCTTCTTGCCCACGATGGTGCCTCCCGTACGAAGACCTGCGACGGCTCTCGGCCGCGCCGCGCAGCGGCAGCGCATCCGCCTCCTTCCAGGCTCGCACGGGGGCACGGGCCACGCATTACGGCGCGGATCGGGCGACTGGATCCAAGATCCGGTGGAAGGCGGCGAGGGTCGGGGTGCCCGAGGCGCGGTCCAGGATCGCGAAGACGATCTCGTCGAAGTGGCCGGCGAACCGTCCGTCACCGGTCAGCAGCGCCTTGAAGGCGCCCGCCACCTCGGCCGGGTCGTTGCGGAAGACTCCGCAGCCCCACGCGCCCAGGACGATCCGGCGGTACCCCTCGGCGACCGCCGTCTCCAGGACCCGCTCGGCGCGGGAGGCGAGGGCGGCCGGCAGCAGGTGGGCCCGGGCCGGGTCCTGGCGGCGGACGACGCCGGCGTTGGGGGCCGGGGAGGTCAGGAAGCCGACGGTGAAGGGGGTGGCGAGCAGGGCGCCGCGGTCGTCGCGGAAGACCGGGACCCGGGGCGAGTGGATCACCCGGTCGGTGTAGAGCGCGTCGCGCTCGCTCCGGTGGTGCTCGTAGTAGGCGGGGGCGCGGAGCAGCGTGGCGTAGAGAGCGGAGCAGCGGCAGAGGGCCTCCTCCTGGGCCTGGGCTCCGTTGAGGTAGCCGCCGCCGGGGTTGCGGGCGGAGGCGAAGTTCAGGACGGCGACCGGCCCGGCCGGGTCTGCGGCGGTCATCCGGCGGGCGGCGGCGAGGCTGCTCTCGTCGGTGACCTCTATGCGGCCGGCGCGGCCGGTGGCGGGGGTGACGGGGACCGGCTCGGGGCCGTACAGCCGAGTTCCGGCCAGGGCGGCGGCGAGGTCCTCGCGGAGGGAGACGGTCCGCCCGTCCGGGGCGGTGTAGGAAGCCGCGGCGACGATCGCCTCGGTCTGCCGCGCGATCTCGCGCAGTCGTGCACTCATGCCCCGAGGATGATCGTTTCGCCGCGTTCGGGACAAACGATTTTCACGCTCGCCCTCGCTTCCCCGTCCCCCGAAGCGCTCCCGGTCCCCGTGGAGTCACTCTCGAAGCATCCCCGAGTCGTTCTCAAGCCTTCTTCAAGCCTCTTTCGACTCTCACTCCACCACAGCTCGACCCTGAATCGACCACGGCTCGAACCCGACTCGATCACCTCTCGACCTCCGCTCGATCCGCTCTCGATCCATCCTCGACTCTCACTCGAATCTCGCTTGAGTCTCACTCGAGTCTTTCTCGACTCACTCTCGAGTCATTCCCGACTCCCCGCCGACTCTCCGCCACAGCACGCCTCAAAGGGCGCAAGGGGCGCGCTCGGGGGCGCCGACGCGCTCTTGCACGCCGCCCGAGCGTGGCATTAGGTGGAAGGCAGCGGCTAGCCGAACGGCTCCGCGACCAGCACTTGGAGGTGCACGGATGGCGCCCGGCGTCACTCCGCGCAGCGGTCCGCCCCTCACCGAGGAGGCGGCAGAGGACCTGCTGCGCTGTATATGTTTCAAGACCGGCCCGCCCCGGACCGTGGGGGCGGAGCTGGAATGGCTCGTCCACGATCTGGGCGACCCTCGCGAGCCGGTGCCCGCGCACCGTCTGGCGGCCGCGCTCGACACCGTACGGTCCTTGCCCCTGGTGTCGTCGCTCACGTTCGAACCTGGCGGGCAGCTGGAGCTCAGCTCGCTCCCTGCCGGTTCCCTCATGGAATGCATGGACTCCCTCGCCTCCGACCTGACGGCGGTGCGCGCGGCGCTCGGACCGCTCGGTCTGACGCTGAGCGGATACGGGGTCGACCCCTGGCACGCACCGCGCGAGCGGGTGCTGCGCGAACCCCGGTACGACGCGATGGAGCTCGCCCTGGGCCGGACCGGGCCCTCGGGCCGGGCGATGATGTGCGAGTCGGCCTCGGTGCAGGTCTGCCTGGACGCCGGGTACGAGGACCCGGGTCCGCTCGGCCATCTGCGCCGCTGGGAGCTGGCACACCTCTTGGGCGCGGTCCTCGTGGCCGTCTTCGCCAACTCCCCGCTGCACGGCGGGCGCCGGACCGGCTGGCGCTCCAGCCGGCAGGCGCTGTGGACGGACCTGGACCCGACGCGGGCGCTGGCCCCGCCGGCGGACGGCGACCCGCGCGAGGCGTGGACCGCGCACGTCCTGGACACGCCGGTGCTCTGCGTGCGGGCGGCGGGCGAGGGCCCGTGGCTGGTGCCGGAGGGGCTGACCTTCCGCCAGTGGCTGCGGACCGGCGATCCCCGGCAGGCCGACGCCGACGACCTGCGCTACCACCTGACGACGCTCTTCCCGCCGGTCCGGCCGCGCGGGCACCTGGAGCTGCGGATGATCGACGCACAGCCCGGCCCGGACGGCTGGATGGTGCCGGTGGCCGTGACGGCCGCGGCCTTCGAGGACGCGACGGCGTCCGAGGCGGTGTACCGGGCGGTACTGCCGCTGGCGGAGGTGGCCGGGAAGGAACCGGCGCCCCGCAACCCGCTCTGGCTGCGGGCCGCCAGGGACGGCCTCGCCGATCCGCTGCTGCACGCGGTGGCGGTCGAGGTCTTCGCCGCGGTCCGCCCCGCCCTCCACCGGATCGGCGCGAGCGAGCAGGTACGGAAGGCCGTCGACGCCTTCCGGGAACGGTATGTGGACGCCGGGCGCTGCCCCGCCGACGAGCTCCAGGTGGTGACGTCATGACCAGCACGGCCGATACGAACACGACGGATACGACGCCGGATACGACGACGGGCCCGGCAGAGGCCGCGGCGACGGGCGCGAAGCTCGGCCCTGAGGCGCTGCGGGAGCGGGCGCTGGAGGCGCTGACCACGGCCCGGGAGCGCACCGCGCTGCTCACCGACAGCGTGGACGACGGTGAACTCACCGCGCAGCACTCGCCGTTGATGTCCCCCCTCGTCTGGGACCTGGCGCACATCGGGAACCAGGAGGAGCAGTGGCTCTGGCGTGAGGTGGCGGGCCGGGACGCCCTGCGGCCCGAGATCGACCCGCTGTACGACGCCTTCGCGCACCCCCGGTCCGAGCGGCCGTCGCTGCCGCTCCTCGGGCCGTCCGAGGCGCGGGCCTACGCCGCCGACGTCCGGACCCGGGTCCTCGACGTCCTGACGGAGGTGCGCCCCGACGGGCGTCCGCTGCTGGACGAGGGATTCGCCTTCGGGATGATCGCCCAGCACGAGCAGCAGCACGACGAGACGATGCTGATCACCCATCAGCTGCGGAAGGGGCCGGCCGCGCTGGACGCCCCGCCGCCTCCGGCGCATCCCCCGACGCCGCTTCCGGCGGAGGTCCTGATCCCCGGCGGCCCGTTCACGATGGGAACCTCGGACGAGCCGTGGGCCCTCGACAACGAGCGTCCGGCGCACGTCCGCACCGTGGCCGCCTTCCACATCGACACGGTCCCGGTCACCAACGGCGCCTATCTGGCGTTCATGGCGGACGGCGGCTACACCGAGCGCCGGTGGTGGCATCCCGAGGGCTGGGCGCAGATCCGCGAACACGGCATCGTGGCCCCGCTGTTCTGGCGGCAGGAGAACGGCCAGTGGCTGCGCCGCCGGTTCGGCGTGACGGAGCCGGTGCCGGAGGACGAGCCCGTGGTCCACGTGAGCTGGTACGAGGCGGACGCGTACGCCCGCTGGGCCGGGCGTCGGCTGCCGACGGAGGCGGAGTGGGAGAAGGCGGCCCGGCACGACCCGGTGACCGGCCGCTCGCACCGCTACCCGTGGGGCGACGCCGACCCGGGCCCTGACCACGCCAACCTGGGCCAGCGGCATCTGCGGCCGGCCCGGGCCGGGAGCTACCCGGCGGGCGCCTCGCCGCTCGGGGTGCGGCAGCTGATCGGTGACGTGTGGGAGTGGACGGCGAGCGACTTCCTGCCGTACCCGGGCTTCCGGGCGTTCCCGTACAAGGAGTACTCGGAGGTGTTCTTCGGGCCCGACCACAAGGTGCTGCGCGGTGGTTCGTTCGCCGTGGACGCGGTGGCCTGCCGCGGCACCTTCCGCAACTGGGACTACCCGGTGCGTCGGCAGATCTTCGCCGGCTTCCGCACCGCCCGCTCCGCGGAGCTGGACTGATGTGCCGTCACCTCGCCTACCTGGGCGAGCCGGTGGCGCTCGGCGAACTCATCCTCCGGCCGCCCCACGCGCTGCTGCGCCAGGCGTGGGCGCCCCGGACGCAGAGCAGCGGCGTGGTCAACGCGGACGGCTTCGGCGTCGGCTGGTACGCGGACGGGGATCCGGTGCCGGCGCGGTACCGGCGCACCGGGCCCATCTGGGGCGACCTGTCCTTCACCGACCTCGCCCGGGTGGTGCGCAGCGGGGCGTTCCTCGGCGCGGTCCGCGGGGCGACGCTGCCCGGCGCGGACGGTGAGGCGGCGGCCGCGCCGCTCGCCTCGGGGCGCTGGCTGTTCAGCCACAACGGCGCGGTGCCGGGCTGGCCGGGGACGCTGACGCCGCTGGCGTCGACGCTGACGGCGGCCGAGCTGCTCGATCTGGAGGCGCGCACCGACTCGGCGCTGTTGTGGGCGCTGGTCCTGCACCGGCTCCGGGCCGGGCAGAGTCCCGGGGACGCGCTGGCCGGGACGGTGGCGGCGGCCTCCGAGGCGGTGCCGGAGGCGCGTCTGAACCTGCTGCTCACCGACGGCGAGCAGATCGCGGCCACGGCCTGGAACAACAGCCTGTGGTACCTGTCGGGCCCCGGCCGGGTGGTCGTGGCCTCCGAACCCTACGACGACGATCCGCTGTGGCAGGAGGTGCCCGAGCACACGCTCGTCACCGCCCGCCCTTCCGACGTCACCCTCATTCCGCTCAAGGAGTCGACCGCGTGAGCACGTTCCAGCTGACCCGCACCCTCGCCCCGGACGCGGCCGCCGCGGATCTGCGCGCCGACGTGCTGCACGGGCTGACCCGCACGCCCAAGGAGTTGCCGCCGAAGTGGTTCTACGACGCGCGCGGCAGTGAGCTGTTCGAGGAGATCACCCGGCTGCCCGAGTACTACCCGACGCGGGCGGAGCGCGAGATCCTGATCGCCCGGGCGCCGGAGATCGCGGCGGTGACGGGGGCCAGGACGCTCGTGGAGCTGGGCTCCGGTTCCTCGGAGAAGACCCGGTTCCTGATCGACGCGCTGCTGCCGGAGCTGGCCGCGTACGTGCCGGTGGACGTCAGCGAGTCCGCGCTGACCGGGGCGGCGGAGGCGCTGCTCGCCGACCGTCCCGAGCTGCGCGTGCACGCGCTGATCGCCGACTTCACCCGGAGCGTCGTGCTGCCGGAGACGCCCGGGCCCCGGCTCGTGGCCTTCCTCGGCGGGACGATCGGCAATCTGCTGCCGGAGGAGCGGAGGACGTTCCTGCGCTCGGTCCGGGAGATGACGGCGCCGGGTGACGGTTTCCTGCTCGGCACGGACCTGGTGAAGGACGAGTCGACCCTGGTGGCCGCGTACGACGACGCGGCCGGGGTGACGGCGGAGTTCAACAAGAACGTGCTGGCCGTGCTCGACCGGGAGCTGGGCGCCGACGCGGATCCGGACGACTTCGACCACGTGGCCCGGTGGGACCGGGAGCGGGAGTGGATCGAGATGCGGCTGCGCGCCCGGCACGCGCTGACCGTGAAGATCCCCGAGCTCGACCTGATGGTGGAGTTCGAGAAGGGCGAGGAGCTGCGGACCGAGGTGTCGGCGAAGTTCCGTCAGGAGGGCGTGCGGGCGGAGTTGGCCGAGGCCGGGTTCGAGCTCACGCGCTGGTGGACCGACACGGAGGGCCGCTTCGCGCTGTCGCTGGCGACGGCCCGGTAGGGAGCCGGCAGGACGGCCTGCTGGGCGGCGGCGGCGAGAAGCCGACGGTCCGGATACTGGATTGCGGATATCGGATCCAGTATCCGGATCTCCACGGTGAGTCCGGGGGTCCGCACGACCCGCCACAACGAGGCGCCCAGCGGGTCCTCCCCCACGTACGCCGCCCCCTCGGGCCGATAGCCGATGCGGACCGGCTGGATATCGGATCCCGTATCCACAGCGGCCTGGAAGAGCGCCGGACGGAACCGCCCGCCGTCCCGGCCGCACCACGTGGAACCTTCCGGGAAGACGATCACCCGGCCGCCGCCGGCCAGCGCCCCTGCTACCTCGCGCACGGTGCCGGGCAGCCGGCGCAGCCCGTCGCGGTCGATGAAGAGCGTGCCGCCCAGGGCGGCGAGCGGGCCGAGCACCGGCCAGCCGCGCACCTCCCGCTTGGCGATCATCCGCCCTGGCAGGACGGCGGCGACGACCGGGACGTCCAGCCAGGAGACGTGGTTGGCGACCACGAGCGCGGGCCGCCCGGAGCCTGGGAGGACGCCGGTGACGGTCAGCCGGACCCCGAAGGCGCGGACGACCGCCCGTGTCCAGAGCCGCACGAGGGCGTACCGCGCGGCGGCGGGCAGCGGGCCCACCACCGGCAGGAGGACCACGCCGAGGAGGACGGCCGCGAGGCCCGCCGCGAGGCGGGCGCAGGCGAGCACGGCGGGAGCGGGCCGGAAGGCGGCCCGGGCGCTCGGCACGGGATCCGGGTGGGCCGCGCAGTGGCGGCCCGGGGTGCAGGGCGCCGTCGGGAGCCACGGCGACGGGGCCGGAGCGGCGCGGTTCACGAGGCCGGGACGAGCGACAGGAAGTGGCGCAGGTAGCGCGGGTTGGTCCGGCGCAGCGAGAGCAGCACGTACAGGTCGGCGACGCCGAAGTCCGGGTCGTACGCCGGAGCCCCGCAGACCCAGGCGCCGAGCCGGAGGTACCCGCGCAGGAGCGGGGGCAGTTCGGTGCGGCCCTCGGGGCGGCGGACGCCGTCGGAGTTCCACAGCTTGTGCGGCGTGACCCAGTACTCCTCGGGGGCGAGGTGCTTCGCCTTGACGGTGTCCCAGGTGGCGGCGGCGAGCGCGCCCCCGTCGGCGAGCGGGATCGAGCAGCAGCCGGCGAGCCACTCGTGGCCGGTGCGGGTCATGTAGCGGGCGAGGCCGGCCCAGATGAGGGCGATGACGGCGCCGTTGCGGTGTGCGGGGTGGACGCAGGAGCGGCCCACCTCGACGAGGTCGTGCCGGACGGGCGCGAGGCGGCCGAGGTCGAACTCGCTCTCGGAGTAGAGCCGGCCGGCCACGGCCGCCCGCTCGGGCGGCAGGATCCGGTAGGTGCCGACCACTTCGCCCGTGGACTCCTCGCGGACGAGCAGGTGGTCGCAGTAGGCGTCGAAGGCGTCGGTGTCGAGGCCCGGCTCGGGCCCGTCGAGGCGGGCGCCCATCTCGCCCGCGAAGACCTGGTGGCGCAGGCGCTGGGCGGCGCGGACGTCGTCCTGGTCGCGGGCGAGCCCCACCAGGTAGCGGGGTTCGGGTTCGGGACCGCCGGTCCGTGCGGGCTGGGCGGGCAGCGCCACCACGGGCTGGATGCCCGACGGCACGGGGACGGCGGGGGCGGTGGCGTCGGCGAGCAGGTGCGAGAGGGCGGTCATGGCGGTCTCCTCCGGCGTACGGAAGGTACAGGGGCGTCGCCGGTCCGCGAGCGGTGCGGCCCGGCCCCTCGTTTCTTCCGCCGCCGGCTGGATTCGACATGACCGGCCGGGGGATCGCGGGTGTGGGAAGGCTGAATGCTCCGCGGCGCGCCCCGCCCGACGCCGGACCGGAGCGACCACCGCCAGGGACGAGCCCCGTCGACCGCCCGGCGGATGCCCCGACCGCTCCCGGCCAGGCCCCGGCGCGCGCGGCATCCGGCAGGCGGCAGGCGGCACCCGGCACCCGGTCGGAGGCCCTTCTCGCCCCACGCTCTCCCCGGTCGGCCCGACGCCCCGCCCCCGCGCCCCGCCCCTCTTCCCGGAATCCCCCGAATCCCCCGCCGCTCTCCCCCGGCTCCCTCCGCCAGGGCCGTGGTGTGCCCTACTCCGACAGCGTCTCCGTGATGGCCTCGGAGGCCTTCCGGGCCGCCTTCTTGGCGTCCTCGCCCTCCAGGACGGCCGTCATGAAGGGCTTGATGGGGTTGTCGGCCTCGACGCTGGCCCACTGCGGGGAGTTGGGGGTGGCGCGTCCGTTGGCGGCGCCGGCGGCCATGGCGGCGGTGGCCTCCTGCCCGGAGACGACGGAGGCGAGGCTCTTCTTGTTGGGCACGTAGCCCATGGCGCGGGCGAGTTCCGTCTGCCACTTCTCCCCCGCCAGCGCCTTGACGACTTCGAGGGCGGCGGTGCGGTCGGGGGCGTTCTCCGGGATGATCAGGTCGGAGCCGCCGGTGAAGACGGCGCCGGGGGTGCCGGCCTTCTTGCCGGGGACGGGGAAGTAGCCGAGCTTGTCCTTGAGGCCGGGGTCGGCCTTGAGGATGGCGGACACGGCGCTGGGCACGGCGACGATCTGGGCGACGTCGCCGCGGGCGAAGACCTCGGCCTGCGGCGGGTTCTGCTCGTCGGCGTTCTTCGGACCCGAGCCGAGGGACTGGAGGTCCTTGTAGAACGCCATGCCGCGCAGCGCCTCGGGTCTGTCGAGGGTGCCGGTCCACACGCCGCCCTCGTCGACGGCCAGTTCGCCGCCCTCGTCCCAGATGAAGCCGGCGAGCGTGTACCAGTCCTGGCCGGCCAGGTAGATGCCCTGGGAGCCCTGGCGGTTCAGCTTCTCGGTGACGTCGAGCCACTCCGCGCGCGTGGCGGGCGGCTCGGTGACGCCGGCCTCCGCGAAGAGGTCCTTGTTGTAGATGACGATGCGGTTGGCGGCGTACCAGGGGATGCCGTACTGGGAGCCGCCGACGCTGCCGGGCTCGGCGAGGCCGGGCAGCCAGTCCTCGCTGCCGAGGTCGCGGACGGACTCCAGGGTGAGGTCGAAGAGCCGGTCGGTGTCGGCGTACTGGGCGACCTGCGTGTTGCCGACCTCGATGAGGTCGGGTCCGCCGCCGCCCTCGATGGCCTCGGTGACCTTCTTGCCGATGCCGGTCCATTCCTGGATGGTGACGTTGAGTTCGACGTCGTCGTGCTCGTCCTCGTACGCCTGGGTGAAGCGGTTCAGGAAGTCCTCGCTGACGCTGTCCCGCATGAGCCATATGTCGACCGTCCGGGTCTCGCCCCCGGAGCCCGGCAACAGCCCGCAGCCCGCGAGGGCGAGTGCGGTGGCGGCAGCCAGCGGGCATGCGAGGAAGCGGTTCTTCACGGAGGTCACCTTCGGTTCAGCACACGGTGGTGCGACATGGGCGGCTGACCCGACGTGTGGGGGGACCGAACGGGATGTTCGCGCGGGTATGTGGCCAGGATTCTGGTCTGGACCAACCGAGGTGGTCAAGTCCTTGACCACCTCGTTCCCGGATCGGGCGGGCATACGGAACGGTTACCCCCGGGTACGGGCGAAGGGGGCAGGACCGCCCCCCTCGTCGTGTCGCGGGGTTCCGCGCGCTGGGGCACGGTGGAGTGGACCCAACCGCGGGCACCGAGAGGATCCGGCCCCCATGTCGAACCACACCTACCGCGTCACCGAGATCGTCGGCACCTCCACCGAGGGCGTCGACCAGGCCATCCGCAACGGCATCGAACGCGCCTCGCAGACGCTCCGGGGCCTCGACTGGTTCGAGGTCACGCAGGTCCGCGGGCACCTGGTCGACGGGCGGATCGAGCACTACCAGGTCGGCCTCAAGGTCGGCTTCCGACTGGACGAGGACGCCTGACGGCGCTCTCACCGAGCCGAGCCACCGACTCCCGCCCGCTCCCGCCGCGGCCCGCACCGACGGGCGCGCCCGCGGACGGGCCCGCAGGCGGGGTCAGGTTCTGCCCTCGCGCTCCTGGGCCTCCTTCAGCTCCTCCGAGGGGGTCGCCCAGTGGGCGCGGACGACCGGGAAGCCCGCCGCGTCGGCGGCGTCGCAGACCAGCCCGTCGTCGTCGACGAGCATCCGCACCTCCCGGTCGGCGGAGAGCCGCCGCAGGATCTCCACCTTGGTGACCCGCGCCGGCCGGAAGTCGCGGTGCCGCCGCATGTGCAGCGGCCCCTCGGGCAGCCCCTGCGCGGCCAGCCACTCCAGGGTGTCCCGCCGACAGCGCTCCGGACGCCCGGTCAGGTACACCACCTCGCACTCCTCGGCCGTCGACCGGCACAGCACCACGCCCTCCACCAGCGGCGGGTCGTCGGGTGCCGCCGCGAAGAACGCGTCCCAGTCCCGCGGCCTGCGCTCCAGGAAGTGCTGCCGGTGGGCGGTGTCCGCCAGTGTGTTGTCGAGGTCGAAGACGGCCAGCGGCCGGGAGTCTCCTGTCACGGGCCCAGCGTAGGAGCCGGGACCGACAACCGCCGCGCGCGACGGGCGGCCGACGGGAACACCGGCGGCACGCGCGCGTTGGAATCCTCATGAGCACTCTCCCCCCGGGCTTCCCCCTCTCGGTCCTCGACCGCTCCCGCACGCGTGAGGGCGAGGCCCCCTCGCAGGCCCTGCGCGACACGGTGCGGCTCGCCCGCGAGGTGGAGGCGCTCGGCTACCACCGCTTCTGGGTCTCCGAGCACCACGGCGTGCCCGGTGTCGCGGGCTCGGCGCCGACCGTGCTCGCCGCGGCCGTCGCCGCCGCCACCTCGGCCATCCGGGTGGGCACCGGAGGGGTGATGCTGCCCAACCACCGGCCCCTGGTGGTGGCCGAACAGTTCGGCGTGCTGGCCTCGCTCTTCCCGGACCGGATCGACATGGGCCTCGGCCGCTCTGTGGGCTTCACCGACGGCGTCCGGCGCGCCCTCGGGCACGACAAGGAGGAGGCGGAGTCCTTCCCGGAGCGGATCGAGGAGCTGCTCGGGTGGTTCACCGGCACCCAGTCGGCCCATCCCGGTGTCCACGCCCGCCCGGCGGAGGGGCTGCGGGTCCCGCCGTTCGTCCTGGCGACCGGCGCGGGCGCCCGGATCGCGGCGGAGGCGGGGCTGCCGCTGGTCGTCGGGGACCTGCGCCGCCGCGACCGGCTGATGTCCGCCGTGGACGCGTACCGGGCCGCCTTCCGGCCGTCGGCGTGGGCCTCGGAGCCGTACGTCGTCGTCTCCGGCACGATCGCCGTCGCCCCGACGGAGGCGGAGGCGCGCCGGCTGCTCGTCCCCGAGGCCTGGGGCATGGCGTACTCCCGCACCCGGGGCGACTTCCCGCCGCTCGCGCCGCCGGAGCGGATCGAACGGCTCCCGATGACGGAGCGCCAGCGCGGGCTGTACGAGGACGGGCTCGCCGGCCATCTGCACGGCACCGAGCAGCAGGTGGCCGAGGGGCTCGCGGAGGCCGTGCGGGAGACGGGGGCGGACGAGGTCCTGGTGACGACGAGCACGTACGACCGGGAGGCACTGCTCCACTCGTACCGCGGGCTGGCCCGGGCGGCGGGGCTGACGCCGCGGACGGACCGGAGGCCCGATACCTCCCGAGAAACGAATATTGGATAAAATCTCCGAATGCTGGATCCCGTCACCGCCCCCGACCCCTACGTCCGTGTCCGCGGCGCCCGCGAGCACAACCTCCGGGCCGTGGACGTCGACATCCCCCGCGACTCCCTGACCGTCTTCACCGGGGTCTCCGGCTCCGGGAAGTCCTCGCTCGCCTTCGGGACGATCTACGCGGAGGCCCAGCGCCGCTACTTCGAGTCCGTCGCGCCGTACGCCCGCCGGCTCATCCACCAGGTGGGCGCCCCGAAGGTCGGGGAGATCACCGGGCTTCCCCCGGCGGTCTCCCTGGAGCAGCGGCGCGGCGCGCCCAGCGCCCGCTCCTCCGTCGGCACGGTCACGACCCTGTCGAACTCGCTGCGGATGCTCTACTCCCGCGCCGGCGACTACCCGGCCGGGGCGCCCCGGCTCGACTCCGACGCCTTCTCCCCCAACACGGCCGCGGGCGCGTGCCCGTCCTGCCACGGGCTCGGACGGATCCACGAGACGAGCGAGGAACTGCTGGTCCCGGACCCGGGCCTGTCCATCCGGGAGGGCGCCGTCGCGTCCTGGCCGGGCGCCTGGCAGGGCAAGAATCTGCGCGACGTCCTCGCCGCCCTGGGGTACGACGTCGACCGGCCGTGGCGCGAGCTGGACCCGAAGGACCGGGAGTGGATCCTCTTCACCGACGAGCAGCCGGTCGTCACGGTCCATCCGGTCCGTGAGGCGGGCCGGATCCAGCGGCCGTACCAGGGCACGTACACCGGCGCCCGCCGGCTCGTCCTGCGGACCTACTCCGAGTCGAAGAGCCCGGCGCTGCGGGCCAAGGCGGAACGCTTCCTCACCAGCGCGCCGTGCCCGGTGTGCGGCGGGAGCCGGCTGCGCCCCGAGGCGCTGGCCGTCACCTTCGCGGGCCGGACCATCGCCGAACTGGCGGCGCTGCCGTTGACGGCCCTCGCGGAGGTGCTGGCCCCGGCCGCCGCCGCGGACGGCCACGTCACCACGCCCGACGGCACGCCCACGGGCACGTCCGCCGGCCCGGAGACCGCCCGCGTCCTCGCCGGCGACCTGCTCGCCCGGATCGCCACCGTCACCGAACTCGGTCTCGGCTACCTCTCCCTGGACCGCACCACCCCCACCCTCTCCAGCGGGGAGCTCCAGCGGCTGCGGCTCGCCACCCAGCTCCGCGCCGGGCTCTTCGGCGTCGTGTACGTGCTCGACGAGCCGTCCGCCGGTCTGCACCCCGCCGACACCGAGGCGCTCCTCGTGGTCCTCGACCGGCTGAAGGCAGCCGGCAACACGGTCTTCGTGGTCGAGCACCACCTGGACGTGGTCCGGCACGCCGACTGGCTCGTCGACGTCGGCCCGCGCGCCGGGGAGCACGGCGGCCGGGTGCTGCACAGCGGACCGCCCGAACTCCTCGCACACGTCGAGGAGTCGGCCACCCGCCGTTTCCTCTTCGACCGGTCCCCGGTGCCGGAACGGCCCGCGCTCGCCCCCGAGCGGTGGCTGCGCACCGGCCCCGTCGACCGGCACAACCTGCGCGGGGTGGAGGCCGCCTTCCCCCGGGGCGCCCTCACCGCCGTCACCGGCGTGTCCGGCTCCGGGAAGTCCACCCTCGTCGGGGCGCTCACCGAGGAAACCGCGGAGGGGGGACGGACGGTGACGGTCGATCAGCGGCCGATCGGGCGCACCCCGCGCTCGAACCTGGCCACCTACACCGGTCTCTTCGACGTGGTGCGCAAGCTGTTCGCGGAGACCGAGGAGGCGAGGGTCCGCGGCTACAAGGTGGGGCGCTTCTCCTTCAACGTGCCGGGCGGCCGCTGCGAGACCTGCCAGGGCGAGGGGTTCGTCTCGGTGGAGCTGCTGTTCCTGCCGAGCACGTACGCGCCCTGCCCCGACTGCCGCGGGGCCCGCTACAACCCGGAGACCCTGCGGGTGCGGCTGCGCGGCCTGACGATCGCCGAAGTCCTGGACCTGACCGTGGAGTCGGCGGCGGCCTTCTTCGCGGACGTCCCGGCGGCGGCCCGGAGCCTGACCACCCTCCTCGACGTCGGCCTCGGGTACCTGCGGCTCGGACAGCCCGCCACCGAGCTCTCCGGCGGTGAGGCGCAGCGCATCAAGCTGGCCGCCGAGCTCCAGCGCCCGCGCCGCGCCCACACCCTGTACGTCCTGGACGAGCCGACCACGGGGCTGCACCCGGCCGATGTCGAGGTGCTGGTGCGGCAGTTGCGCGGTCTCGTGGACGGGGGGCACACGGTGGTCGTCGTCGAGCACGACATGGACGTGGCGGCCGGAGCGGACTGGGTGATCGACCTCGGCCCGGGCGGCGGCGAGGCCGGCGGCCGGATCGTCGCCGAGGGTCCCCCGGCCCGGGTGGCGCGCTCGGCGGACAGTCGCACCGCGCCCTATCTGGCCCGGGCCCTGGGGATCACCACTCGCACGGGCCGGTGACTCCGCTCGGGGATTCCCGGGCGGTTCGCCGGCCCGTGCGAGTGGTTCCGGGCTCGGCACCCGAGGAGGCCCGGCCCCCGTCGTCCGGTCAGGCGCTCGTCGGGTCCCGGGAGGGGAAGAGGGTCGGCCCGAGGGGATGCCAGCCGGAGGGGCCGGGGAGGTGGTCCGCCGGGGCCGGTCCCCAGCTGCCCGGTTCGTACGGCAGCGGCCGGTTCCCGGGGTCGAGGACGGGCTCCACGATGCGCCAGCACTCCAGGATGGCCGGATAGAAGGCGAACGGTTCCGCGTCGCCGCCGACGGCACCGGCGAGGATGGTCTCGTAGGGCTGTTCGAGGCGGCCGAAGAGCCGTCCGTACTCCACCCCGATCGGGACCTGGAGGGGGTCGGCTCCGTCCTCGCCCTTGCGGACCAGCAGGTCCGCCCGGATTCCGGTGTCGCCGTCGATGCGGAACCGGACCAGGTTCGGGGGTGCCTGGTGGTCGTGGCCGCGGAAGAGCTCCAGGGGCGGTCGGCGCAGTTCGACGACCACCTCGGTGGCCGACACCGCCAGGGACTTGCCGCTGCGCAGGTGGAAGGGGACGCCCGCCCAGCGCCAGTTGTCGACGTAGAGGGTGGTGGCGAAGTAGGTCTCGGTGGTGGAGTCCGGTTTGACGCCGGCGACGTTGAGGTAGCCGCGGTACTGGCCGCGTACGGTCGTCGCCGGGTCCATCGACCTCACGGCGTGCAGGACCCGCCATTTCTCCAGGCCCTGCGCGGCCGGGTTCGCCGTGCTCGGCGGGTCCATCGCCAGGAGGGCGAGCACTTGGAGCATGTGGTTCTGCACCACGTCGCGGAGGCAGCCGACCGCGTCGTAGAAGGAGCCGCGGTCGGCGACGTCGAAGTCCTCGGCGAGGCTGATCTGCACGTTGTCGACGTAGGAGCGGTGCCAGATCGGCGCCAGGAGGGTGTTCGCGAAGCGTGCCACCATGAGGGACTCCACCGCCGCGTTGCCGAGGAAGTGGTCGACCCTCAGCAGGTGGGCGTCGTCGAAGTGCCGGCCGAGGTCCGCCTGGAGGGCTCGGGCCGACTCCGCGTCGTGGCCGAAGGGCTTCTCGACGACGAGGCGCGCGTCCCGGTTCAGGCCCGCCCGCGCGAGCGCGGCGGCGACGGTGGTGAACAGGCTCGGCGGGATCGCCAGGTAGTGGGTGACGAACCCGAAGCCGGAGACGGCGTCCCGCAGCTTCTCGAAGGTGGCGTCGTCGGCGAGGTCGCCGGTGACGATGGACAGGCCGGCGGCGAAGCGGGCGAAGACCTGTTCGTCGACGACCGTGCCGGTGGCGGCGACGGCCTCGCGGGCCTTGGCGCGCAGCGCCTCGTCGTCCCAGTCCGCCGCGGCCACCCCGATCACCGGCACGTCCAGCCGGCCCGCGGCGGTGAGCTGGTAGAGCGCGGGCAGCAGCATCTTGCGGGCGAGGTCGCCGGAGATGCCGTACAGCACCAGGGCGTCCGAGGGTTCCAGCCGGGTGGGGGGCAGGGCGGTTTCGGTCATGGGTACGCGTTCCTCGGTGTCGGGCCGCCCTGGGGCGGTGTTCAGTGGGTGCGGGTCGTCTTCGGGGCGTCCGGTTCCCGGCCGAAGCGGCGGTTCAGGTCGCTCTCGATCTCCTCCGGGCCCCGGCCACGGGTCTCCGGCAGGAAGCGCGTCACGAAGACGAAGGCCAGCGCGCAGATGCCGGCGAAGATCCAGAAGGTCTCTCCCTGTCCCAGCGCGTTGGCCAGCGGCAGGAAGGCGAGGCTGACGATGAAGTTGGAGACCCAGTTGACGGCCGTGGAGGCGCTGGAGCCCTCGGCCCGCACGGACGGCGGGAAGATCTCCCCGATCAGCGTCCAGAAGACCGGACCCAGTCCGCCGGCGAAGGCCGCGATGTAGACGACCATGAACAGCAGCGTGAGGCCCGAGGAGAGGTCCGCGACGAACGCCAGGCCCAGCAGGAAGACCGAGACCGCCATCACCGCCAGCGAGACCAGCACCATCGGCCTGCGGCCGATCCGGTCCACCAGCTTGATCGCGACCAGCGTCATGACCAGGTTGATGGCGCCGATCGCCACCGAGTAGAAGATCGAGTTCGAGGCGCTCAGACCGGTCTGCTCGATGATCGTCGGGGCGTAGTAGATGATCGTGTTGATGCCGCCGAACTGCTGCACCGCGGCCAGCGTCAGGCCGAGGACCAGAGCGGGGCGGACGTCGGGCGCCCACAGGTTCCGGCCGCCGGCGGACGAGGAGGCCTTGGCGCCCTCCTCCGCGATGCGCCGCTGGACCCGCTCGACGAGCCGGTCCGCCGTCGCCTGGTCGGACACCGAGGCGATCACCCTCCGCGCCTCGTCGGGCCGCCCGTGCTCGATCAGCCACTGGGGCGACTCGGGCAGCAGCCGTCCCGCCACCACCAGCACCAGCGCGGGGACCGCGCCGCAGGCGAACATCGCGCGCCAGTCGCCGCCGGAGGCGAACGCGAGGTTCACCAGGTAGGCGACGAGGATGCCGACGGTGATCATCAGCTGGTTCATCGTCAGCAGCCGGCCGCGGATCTGCGTCGGCGAGATCTCCGACAGGTAGACCGGCACCAGCGCGGAGGCGGTGCCGACGGCCAGGCCCAGCACGATCCGGGCCGCGAGCAGCATCCCGTACCCGGTGGCGAACACCGCCACGGCCGTCCCGAGGAGGAAGACCGCGCCCGCCGCGCCGAGCAGGCGGCGCCGTCCCCAGCGGTCGGCCAGCTTGCCCGCGCCCATGGCGCCGACGACGGAGCCGATGAGGAGGACGCTGACCACGCTGCCCTGTTGGAAGGAGTTCAGGTCGAAGTCGTCCCGGATGTAGAGCAGCGCCCCGGAGACCACGCCGGTGTCGAAGCCGAACAGGAAGCCGCCCACGGCGATCACGGTGGCCCACCAGGTGATCTTCCGGGTGCCGGCGGGGGACGCCGCCGCCACCGGCCCGTGCGTTCCCGGCTCCCGGGAAAAGCCCTGCACCATGTCGTTGTCCTTACGCTCCGTGCCGTTGGGAGAGGTCGGTCGAGCCGCGTCAGCCGTGGACGATGCCCCAACTGCCCGTGTACGAGTCCTGTGGCGCCAGTCGGATCAGGTCGGTGCCGCCGGCCAGCGCGTTCGGGGGTCCCGTCATCGGCTCCACGCCGAGCCCCCGGCGCCGTGACGCGGCCGGCACCCGGTCCGCGGTGTAGACCTCCAGCCACGGCTGGGCCTCGTCCAGCCAGAAGCGGACGCCGCGGCGCGACCCCCGAAGGAGGGCCCAGGCGCGGCCGTCCGCGTCGCGGGCGAGGTCGGTGAAGGCCACGTCGACGGTCTGGTCGCCCAGGCGGCGCGCGGTGGTGAAGTCGTACGCCGTGCCCGCGACGCCGACCGGTGGACCGGAGGGGATCATCCGCTCGTCGACCGGCTGGTAGCGGCGGCCCGGAAGCGTGAGCACGCACGCGTCGAGGGGCTCGCCGACCGTCAGATAGGGGTGCGCGCCGTGGGCGTAGGGGGCGGGGCGGGTCCCGGCGTTGCGGGCCGAGACCCGGACGGTGAGGCCCGAGTCGGCGTCCAGGGTGTAGGTGACGCCGAGGTCGAGGCGGAACGGGTAGCCCGTCGACCCGTGCAGGCCGTAGGTGAGGGTGAGGCTCTGCGGCTCGTACGCGACGGGGCGCCAGGGCGCCCACCGGACCAGACCGTGGATCGCGCAGTCCAGCTCGGGCTCCGAGAGGTCGAGCTGGTACTCCGTGCCCTCGAAGGTGTAACGGCCGTGGTCGACGCGGTTGGGCCAGGGGATCAGCAGCTGGCCGAACGCCGCCGGCGCCGGCTCGTCGGGACCGTACGAGAGCACGAGCGGCTCCCCCAGGTGGCTGAGCTCCCGCAGGCCCGCGCCCGCTTCCGTGATGGTCGCCTCGTAGCCGCCCGCCGTCAGCCGGAACTGCTCCCCCGTCGTGTCTGTGAGCATGGCGTGAGGGGTACCCCCCGCCAGGGGAGCCGTACCGGTCGGAGTCGGGTGACGGCGGGTCGGGTGATCGTCTTGCTCCGTCTGGCTCCGGCCCGGTGCGCACCGGGGTGCGCACGAGGAAGGTTTCGGTTCCGAGCCCGTCCGCGACGGACAGCGGGGTCACGGAGGTGAGGCGTTCGGTGGGAGAGGGGCCGGGGAAGAAGATCCTCGCCGGGACGTGGCAGCGGACGCGCGGCCAGTTGTGGCCGGTGGCGCAGCAGGCGGTGGCGTGCGGTCTGTCCTGGTGGGTCGCCCGTCTCCTCTTCGACCACCACGTGCCCCTCTTCGCGCCGATCGCCACCCTGGTGGCGCTCAACACCCAGCTCGGGGGCCGCGGCACCAACGCCGTGCGGGTGGTGCTCGGGGTGGTGTGCGGAGTGCTGATCGGTCAGGCCGCGTACATGGCGTTGGGTCATGCGGCGGGGGCGGTGGCCGTGGGGTGCGCGGTACTGGTCGCCCTGTTGGCCGCGCTCGCGCTCGACGGGGAGCGGGTGACCATGGCGCAGGCCGGGGTGAGCGCGGTGATCGCCGTCGCGTCCGGGCGGCCTGCGGGAGCCGAGCGCGTCCAGGACGTGCTGGTGGGGGCCGCCGTCGCGCTGCTCTTCAGCCAGATGCTCTTCCCCGTCCACCCGCTGAAGCTGCTGCGCGGGGCGGAGACCGCCGCCCTCCGGAGACTGGCCGGGCTGCTGCGGCTCGGAAGCCAGGTCCACGGCAACGATCCCGAGGAGCTGCTGCCCGCCGAATCGCGCGCCCTGTCCCAGCTCCTCCACGACGTGGACCAGGCCCGCACCGACATGGTGGGCGTCGCCCGGCGTACTCCTCGCTGGCGCGTGCACCGGAGCTCGGTCCAGGCGATGAGCAGGGCCGCGCTCCGGCTCGGGATGCTGGGCAACAGCTGCCTGCTCCTGGTCCGGCTGGCCGCCGAGTCCGCTCCCGAGACCGAGGGGCCGCTCGACGCCGCCATCGACGCCCTGGCCGATGTGCTGGAGGCGTACGCGGCGACGGAGCCCGCCGCGCCCGCGCGCCGCCGCTGCGTACGGTCCGCGCTCGCCGTGGCGGCGCGCTTCCCGGCGGAGCCGGGGGCGCACCACGCGGCGGAGCGGCTCGCGGTGGGGCTCGCGGTGCGCGACCTGCTCGTCGTCGCCGGCGTGCCCATGACGGACGCGGAGCGGGCCGTGCGGGAGCACGCCCCGGACGCTCCGCTCGGTTCCCTCTACGGGTGACCCTGCGGGGAGGTGGCCGTCCTGCGCGGCTCCGGCCGCGTCCTCCTCGTCCGGTCGGCGGGGGCCGGGAGTGGGTCCCTAGCCGTTGCGGCCGGTGGTGGAGCCGAAGCCGAGCCAGGTGTGGCGGTTGTTCCACCAGCACCAGCCGACCTTGGGCGCGCCCTTGCGCTCCTTGCCGTCGCGGCCGGTGCCGTTGCTGATCCAGATGGCCGGAGTGCGGGCGTCGAAGGAGCCGTTGGGCTTGCGGAGGCGCGAACCGATGGTCATGAAGCACTTGTTGCGCTCCAGTACCTCGGGGCGCTGGAGCAGCCAGTGGATGCCCTCGGTGAGGAGCAGCGGGGTGCGTCCGGCGGCGGTGAGGGCCGGAAGCGCCTCGTCGGGCGACCAGTTGCCCATGTGGTCGCCGCGGTCCAGGTCGTGGACCAGGTAGAAGGGGCCGCCGGGGAGCTCCACGCCCTGCGGGGCGAAGGAGTCGACGTCCTCCATGTCGACCACGACGAATCCGGGCTTGTCCGCGAGCCTGAGCAGCGGGGCGAGGACCGAGGCGGGCGCGGCGTCCGGGTGGACGGCCAGCAGGGAGCCGGCCGGGGCGTCGGCGGCGGCCTTCTCGGCGTACGCCCGCAGGTCGCCGGCGTCGACGCCGGTGAGCGCGGGGACCCCGAGCTCGATGAGCCGCTCGGCCTGGTCGGCGAGCGGGGGCAGCGGGAAGGTGCTGGTGGGGGCGTCGGCGGTCGGGGCGGTGCGCTGCGCGTCGGGCAAGGTTCTCCTCGGTCGGGATGGCGTCGGCCCGGGAAGAACGGCCCGGGCCGGCGCTTTGTTCCCGGCGGCGAGGAACTTTCTCACCTCACCTTGCGCCGGGCCCGCAGCCACTCCCTGTTCATGGCCGCGATCGAGGGCAGCGGGATGCCCTTGGGGCAGGCGGTGGCGCATTCGCCGGTGAGGGTGCAGCCGCCGAAGCCCTCGGCGTCCATCTGGGCGACCATGTCGAGGACCCGGGTCTCGCGTTCCGGGGCGCCCTGCGGCAGCACGTTGAGGTGGTTGACCTTGGCGGAGGTGAAGAGCATCGCCGAGCCGTTCGGGCAGGCGGCGACGCAGGCGCCGCAGCCGATGCACTCGGCGTGCTCGAAGGCGAGGTCGGCGTCCGCCTTGGGGACGGCGGTGGCGTGGGCCTCGGGCGCGGAGCCGGTGGGCGCGGTGACGTATCCGCCGGCCTGGATGATCCGGTCGAAGGCGGTGCGGTCGACGACGAGGTCCTTGACGACGGGGAAGGCGGAGGCCCGCCAGGGTTCGACGTCGATGGTGTCGCCGTCGCGGAAGGAGCGCATGTGGAGCTGGCAGGTGGTGGTGCGCTCGGGGCCGTGGGCGGCGCCGTCGATGACGAGGCTGCAGGCGCCGCAGATGCCCTCGCGGCAGTCGTGGTCGAAGGCGACGGGGTCCTCGCCGCGCAGGATGAGGTCCTCGTTGAGGGTGTCGAGCATCTCCAGGAAGGACATGTCGGGGGAGACGCCGTCCACCTCGTAGGTGACCATGGCGCCTTCGGCGCCGGGGTTCTTCTGGCGCCAGACGCGCAGGTTGAGCTTCATGCGTAGCTCCGCTGGGTGGGGTGGACGTACTCGAAGGCGAGGTCCTCCTTGTGGAGGACGGGGGCGCCGCCGGTGAACTCCCATGCGGCGGCGTACGCGAACTCCTCGTCGCGGCGGGCGGCTTCGCCGTCCGGGGTCTGGGACTCCTCGCGGAAGTGGCCGCCGCAGGACTCGGCGCGGTCGAGGGCGTCGAGGCACATCAGCTCGGCGAGTTCGAGGTAGTCGACGATCCGGTTGGCCTTCTCCAGCGACTGGTTGAGCTCCGCGCCGGTGCCGGGGACCTTGATGCGGCGCCAGAACTCCTCGCGGATCTCGGGGATCCGGCGCAGCGCGGTGCGCAGCCCTTCTTCGCTTCGGGCCATGCCGCAGAACTCCCACATGACCTCGCCGAGTTCGCGGTGGAAGGAGTCGGGGGTGCGGTCGCCGTCGACGGAGAGGAGGAGGGCGAGCCGGTCCTCGGTCTCGGCCAGTGCCTCGCGGACGGCGGGGTGTTCGTCGGTGACGGGCTCGGCCCGCGGGTGGCGGGCGAGGTAGTCGTTGATGGTGGCCGGCAGGACGAAGTAGCCGTCGGCGAGGCCCTGCATGAGGGCGGAGGCGCCGAGCCGGTTGGCTCCGTGGTCGGAGAAGTTGGCCTCGCCGATGGCGAAGAGGCCGGGGACGGTGGTCTGGAGGTCGTAGTCGACCCAGAGTCCGCCCATCGTGTAGTGGACGGCCGGGTAGATCCGCATGGGGACCTCGTACGGGTTCTCCGCCGTGATCCGCTCGTACATGTCGAAGAGGTTGCCGTACTTGGCCTCGACGGCCTTGCGTCCCATCCGGGCGATGGCGTCGGCGAAGTCCAGGTAGACGCCCTGGCCGCCGGGGCCCACTCCCCTGCCCTCGTCGCAGACGTTCTTCGCGGCGCGGGAGGCGATGTCGCGGGGGACGAGGTTGCCGAAGGAGGGGTAGATCCGTTCCAGGTAGTAGTCGCGCTCGTCCTCGGGGATCTCGGCGGCGGGCCGGGTGTCGCCCTTGGCCTTCGGGACCCAGATGCGGCCGTCGTTGCGGAGCGACTCGCTCATCAGGGTCAGCTTCGACTGGTGGTCGCCGGTGCGCGGGATGCAGGTGGGGTGGATCTGGGTGAAGCAGGGGTTGGCGAAGTACGCGCCGCGCCGGTGGGCCCGCCAGACGGCGGTGGCGTTGGAGTTCATCGCGTTCGTCGACAGGTAGAAGACGTTGCCGTAGCCGCCGGTGGCGAGGACGACGGCGTCCGCGTAGTGGGTGGAGATCTCGCCGGTGATCAGGTCGCGGGCGACGATGCCGCGGGCCCGGCCGTCGACGACGATCAGGTCGAGCATCTCGGTGCGGGCGTGCATCTCGACGTTGCCGGCGTCGATCTGCCGGGAGAGCGCCTGGTAGGCGCCGAGGAGGAGCTGCTGGCCGGTCTGGCCGCGGGCGTAGAAGGTGCGGGAGACCTGGACGCCGCCGAAGGAGCGGGTGTCGAGGAGGCCGCCGTACTCGCGGGCGAAGGGGACGCCCTGGGCGACGCACTGGTCGATGATCTCGACGGAGATCTGCGCCAGCCGGTGGACGTTGGACTCCCGGGCGCGGAAGTCGCCGCCCTTGACGGTGTCGTAGAAGAGGCGGTGGACGGAGTCGCCGTCGTTGCGGTAGTTCTTGGCGGCGTTGATGCCGCCCTGGGCGGCGATGGAGTGGGCGCGGCGGGGCGAGTCCTGGAAGCAGAACTGGACGACGTGGTAGCCCTGTTCGGCGAGGGTGGCGCCGGCGGATCCGCCGGCGAGGCCGGTGCCGACGACGATGATCCGGTGCTTGCGCCGGTTGGCGGGGTTGACCAGTTTCGCCTGGAAGCGGCGGGTGTCCCACCGTTCGGCGATGGGGCCGGCCGGGGCCTTGGTGTCGGCGATCGGCTCGCCGGTGCGGAAGTCGAGGTAGCTCATGGTCAGTTCACCACTCCGGTCATGACGCCGACGGGGACGGCGATGAATCCCGCGGTCAGGACGAGCGCGAGGAGGTTCGCCGTGAGGCGCAGGGCGCGTTCGCGCCGGGCGTTGCCGACGCCGAGGGTCTGGGCGGCGCTCCAGAAGCCGTGCCGGACGTGGAGGCCGACGGCGAGCATGGCGACGATGTAGATCGTGTTGCCGTACCAGGTGGAGAAGGTGTCGATGACGTTCTGGTAGGGCCTGCCCTCCTCGAAGCCGCCGGGGTGGACGGTCCCGGTGGTGAGGTCGAGGACGTGCCACACGATGAAGAGGCCGAGGATGATCCCGCCCCAGCGCATGGTGCGGGTGGCGTAAGAGGCGCCCTTGCGTCGGCGGGCGTACCGGGTGGGGCGGGCCTTGATGTCGCGGCGGCTGAGCTGGTACGCGGAGACGGCGTGCGCGCCGACGGCGGCGAGGAGCACGATCCGGGCGAGCCACAGACCCCACTCGTGGTGCAGGACGGGGGCGCCCATCACCCGCAGCCAGTGCGCGTAGCCGTTGAACTCCTCGGGGCCGAAGAAGACCTTGAGGTTTCCGGCGACGTGCGCGACGAGGTAGGCGAGCATGATCAGGCCGCTCGCGGCCATGACGGTCTTCTTGCCGAGGGTCGACGACCAGAAGCCTCGGGTGGGGGTGCGGGACGGCGGGCGGGCGGGGGCGGCGTCGCGGGCGGACGCCGAGCCCTTCGCGGCCGTGCCCCGCGCGGCCGCCGTGTCCTTGCTGGGTGCCAGAGCCATGGCTCGACGCTAGGGCCGGAGGACCCGAGAGGTCCAAGACATGGTCCGGCTGATATCCATAGGCTGAACCTATGCGTGTGCCCTAGGCTGGGGCCATGCAGTTCCAGCAGCTCCTCTACTTCGTGGCCGTCGCCGAGACCCGCCACTTCACCCGGGCCGCCGAGCGCGTCCACGTCTCCCAACCCTCCCTGTCCCAGCAGATCAAGGCGCTGGAGCAGGAGCTGGGCGCGGAGCTCTTCAGCCGGGCCCGGGGGAACATCGCGCTGACCGACGCCGGCGAGGCCCTCCTCCCGCTGGCCCGCCGGATCCTCGCCGACACCGAGACCGCCCGCCACGAGGTCCAGGAGCTCGCCCAGCTCAAGCGAGGCCGGGTCCGCCTCGGTGCCACGCCCAGCCTCTGCACCGGCCTGCTCCCCGACGTCCTGCGCGCCTTCCACGACCTGCACCCGGGGATCGAGCTGCTCATCGAGGAGAGCGGCTCGCACGACCTGGTGCGGGCGCTGGCCCGGGGCTCCCTCGACCTGGCGCTCGTCGTGCTGCCCCTGCCCTCGCCGTCGCCGGCGCTGACGACGGTGGAGCTGCTGCGCGAGGACCTGGTGGTGGTCTCGTCGGCCTCCGCGCCGCCGCCGCGCCGGCCGGTGCGGATCACCGACCTGCGCGATCAGCCGCTCGTCATGTTCCGGCACGGGTACGACCTGCGGGAGCTGACCGTCGGGGCGTGCCGGGCGGCCGGCTTCGAGCCCACGTTCACCGTCGAGGGCGGCGAACTCGACGCGGTCCTCGGCTTCGTACGGGCCGGGCTCGGACTCGCGGTCGTCCCCGCGATGGTCGCCGCCCGGGCCGGCCGCGACCTGCGCGTCACCGCGCTCGCCCGGCCCGGTCTGCGCCGCACGATCGCCCTGGCCCACCGCAGCGACGTCGCCCCGCCGCGAGCCGCCCGCGAGCTCCAGAAGCTGCTCATGGCGTCGCGGCGCGGCAAGGCGGGGCCGGACGCCGCGCCGTAGGGGGTCAGGGTTCGATGAGCCCGGCCCGGATGGCGTACCGGGTCAGTTCGAGGCGGTCGCGCAGCCCGAGCTTCTGGAGGATGTTGGCGCGGTGCCGCTCCACCGTCTTCGGGCTGATGAAGAGCAGGTCGCCGATCTCCTTCGAGGTGTGGCCCTCGGCGACCAGTTTCAGGATCTCCTCCTCGCGCTCGGTCACCGGCCTCTCGGGCAGCCCCGCGCCGGAGCGCACGCGGTCGAGGTAGCTGCGGATCAGCGCGGTCTCCGCGCCCGGGTAGATGAACGGTTCGTCGCGCAGCGCCGACCGGCAGGCCTCGACGAGGTCCCGGTCGGCGACGGACTTCGGCACGTACCCGTTGGCGCCGGCCCGCAGCGCCTCGAAGAAGTACTCCTCGTTGTCGTACATCGTCAGCATCAGGATCCGCAGTCCGGGCCGCAGCCGGGCGAGTTCGCGCGCCGCCTGGAGCCCGGTCATCCGGGGCATCGCGATGTCCAGGACGGCGAGGTCGAGCCCGTCGTCCGCCCGCGCGGCGGCGACCGCCTCGGCCCCATCCCCCGCCTCCGCGACGACCTCCAGGTCCGGCTCCCCGTCGAGGATGAGCCGCACCCCGCGCCGTACCAGCGCGTGGTCGTCGACGAGGAGGATCCGGGCGGGCGGTCGTACGGCGGAGGTCATCGCTCGTGTCCAGGGGTCGGGGCCGGCCGCGGGACGGGCCGGGCGGCGGATACGGGCTCCGCGACCGGCGCGGGCCCGTCCGCGGGAAGAGGAGCGGGTCCGGCGGCGGAAGCGGGGGCGTCCGCGGGAAGAGGAACGGCCACGGCGCCGGAAGCCGAGGCGACTGCGGGAGTGGGTCCGGCGTCGGGAGCGGGGGCGTCTGCCGGAAGAGGAACGGGCCCGGTCCCGGAAGCGGGAGCGGGGTCGGTCCCGGGAGCCGGGCCTTGCGCACGCGCGGGGGTCGGTGCCGGTGCCGGGCCCGGCAGGTCGAGGCGTACCTCCGTACCCCCCTCCTCCCCCGGTCCGACCCACAGGCCGGCGCCGACGAGCAGGGCGCGTTCGCGCATGCCGCCGATCCCGGCGCCCTCCTCGGCGCCGGCCGTGCCCCGGCCGTCGTCGCGGACGACGAGACGGGTGCCACCACCCGGGGCCGGGCCGAGCCGCACGTCGACGTGGGCGGCGCCGGCGTGCCGGGCCGCGTTGGTGAGGCTCTCCTGGGCGACCCGGTAGACGACGAGCTCGGTCGCCGGGTCGAGGCCCCGCGGGGCGGCCGTGAGATGGGTGGTCACCCGGAGACCCGGCGTGGAGAGTTCACCGGCGAGGGAGCGGAGCGCGCTGTGCAGGCCGAGTTCCTCCAGCACCCCGGGCCGCAGCCGGCGGGCGATCCGGCGGATCTCCTCCAGGCCCGCGCGGGTGGTCTCCTGCGCCTGCCGCAGGTCCTCGCGGAGTTCCGCCGGGGCGTGGTCGGCGGTGTGCCTGAGCTGGAGGAGGACCGCGGTGAGGGTCTGGCCCACCTCGTCGTGGAGCTCGCGGGCGATCCGCTGGCGCTCCGCCTCCTGCGCGGTGAGGACGCGGCCGCTGCTGGTGGCCCGCTCGGTCTCCAGCCGGTCCAGCATGGCGTTGAAGGCGGCGGTCAGGTCGGCGATCTCGCCGCGCCCGGACACCTCGGCCCTCGTCCCCGGCTTGAGGAGGTCGGCCGTCGCCATGGCGCGGCCGAGCCGGCCGAGCGGGGCGAGGCCCACGCGCAGCAGCACCGCGTTGAGGACGAGCATGAGGACGAGTCCGCAGACCACGACGACCGCCTCGCCCAGGAGGACGGGGGTGGAGACGGTGACGGGCCCGAGGAGGAGGCCCGCGGCGAGGACGAGGACGGCCGCGTTGAGGAGGAAGATCCGTCCGTACAGTGACACGTCCCGCTCTCTCCCTGACTCCGCCGGCCCCGACCGGCCCCGGGCGGTCGATCCCCCGGACCGCGCTGACCTGCGGAGAAGCCTATGTCCCCGCCCCATCGTCACCGCTGTCCGGGCCCCCTGTCCATCCGTGCCGACACCCATGCGCGAAGGCCCTGCGGTGTGACAGCATGTTCCGGCCGCGGCCCCGGAACTCCCGCCTCTGCGGAGGGGCACCGGCCTCCTCGCCGCGCGCGCCCACGCCATTCGACGACACGAGGAGTCCGGGCCGTGCCCACTTCACGGATGAGTTCGACGCCACTTCCCGGCATCGGCGTCCAGTACGACCTCACCACCCGGGAGCACCGGCACCTGTCGGTGATCGCCCACCGCGACGGCACCCGCACGGTCAACGTCTACCGGTCCGACGACCCCGACGCCTGCCTGCAGTCGCTGCACCTGACCGCCGGGGAGTCCGCCGCGTTCGTCGACGCGCTGATGCCCGCCCACCACAGCCCGAACCTGCTCCACACCACGGAGCTGGGCCTGGTCGCCGAGCGCATCGAGCTGTCCTCGGCCTCCCACTGGAACGGCCGCACCCTCGGCGAGACCCGCATGCGCACGGAGACCGGCGTGTCCATCGTCGCCGTCCTGCGCCGGGCCGACGCCGTCCCCTCCCCCGGCCCCGGCTTCCGCCTCGCCGGCGGGGACACCCTCATCGTCATCGGCACCCACGAGGGCGTGGACGCCGCCGCCACCATCCTGGGAAGGGAGTGATCGGTGCACTCGTCCGCCGTCTTCCTCATCGAGTTCGGAGCGATCATCCTCGGCCTCGGCCTGCTGGGCCGGGTGGCGGGGCGGTTTCGGTTCTCGCCCATACCCCTGTACCTGCTGGCCGGGCTCGCGTTCGGGAAGGGTGGGCTGCTGCCGCTGGGGGCGAGCGAGGAGTTCGTCGCCATCGGCGCCGAGATCGGGGTGATCCTGCTGCTCCTGATGCTCGGTCTGGAGTACACGGCGACCGATCTGGTCTCCAACCTGAAGACGCAGTATCCGGCCGGGCTCGTGGACGGCGCGCTCAACGCGCTGCCGGGTGCCGGCATGGCGCTGCTGCTCGGGTGGGGGCCGGTGGCGGCGGTGGTGCTGGCGGGCGTCACGTGGATCTCGTCGTCCGGTGTCATCGCCAAGGTCCTCGGGGACCTGGGGCGGCTCGGCAACCGCGAGACGCCGGTGGTGCTGAGCATCCTGGTCCTGGAGGACCTGGCGATGGCGGTGTACCTGCCGATCGTGACCGCGCTGCTGGCCGGGGTCGGGCTCGCGGCGGGGAGCGCGACGCTCGCGATCGCGCTGGGCGTCGCGGGGCTCGTGCTGTTCGTGGCCGTGCGGTACGGCCGGGTGATCTCGCGCTTCGTGTCGAGCGACGACCCGGAGAAGCTGCTCCTGGTGGTGCTGGGGCTGACGCTGCTGGTCGCGGGGATCGCGCAGCAGCTCCAGGTCTCGGCGGCCGTCGGCGCGTTCCTCGTCGGCATCGCGCTGTCGGGTGAGGTCGCGGAGGGCGCGCACCATCTGCTGAGCCCGCTGCGGGACCTGTTCGCCGCCGTGTTCTTCGTCTTCTTCGGGCTGCACACCGATCCGGCCAGCATTCCGCCGGTGCTGCTGCCCGCGCTGGCCCTCGCCGTCGTCACCGCGGGCACGAAGATCGCCACCGGGTACTGGGCGGCGCGCCGCAACGGGATCTCCGTGAAGGGCGCGTGGCGGGCCGGCGGGACGCTGGTGGCGCGCGGCGAGTTCTCCATCGTCATCGCGGGGCTCGCGGTCTCGGCCGGGATCGAGCCGTCGCTGGGCCCGCTGGCCACCGCGTACGTCCTCCTGCTAGTCGTCATCGGCCCGCTGACGGCCCGGTACACCGAGCCGTTCGCCACCTGGGTGACGGGCCGGAGCCGCCGCCGGGCGCCGGTGGACCCGGGGCCCGCCGAGGAGCGGCTGCCGCTGCCGGAGCCGGTCCGCCACGAGCGCTGACCGCAGGGGCGGGCGGCCGCCGCGGGGAGGGAGCGCGGACCGACGCGACCCTCCTGGTGGGCCGGGGCCACCGACCGGGGCCACCGGCGCCCTCGGGAGCCCGGAGGACCGGGTCCTCACCGGGAGGAAATCCGCGTGCGTGCCGGTCGGGCGGGCTGCGAGCATCACGGGATGGACCACTCCTTCGAACGTCTGCTCGTCCGGCACACCCTGCGGCTGCCCCTGCCCACCGGTCCCGCCGGGGACGGCTCCGCCGCCGCCCTGCGGTTCGACGCCGCGCTGCGGACGGCGGGCTTCGCCCTGTCGCACTCCCTGCTGAGGGCGCTGTCCGGGCGGCCCGGCGAGACCGTCGTGGAGCTGGCCCGCCGGGCGCTGGACGCGGTCCGCGAGCGGGTCGGCGACCACGTCGGGCACAACGCCTACTTCGTCGACTTCCCCCACAACGTCCCCGACACCCAGGAGTTCTGGCTGTCGTGCGTCCTGAGGGCGCTCGACGACCCCGAGGCCCGGCAGGCCGTCGAGGCGCAGCTGAGCGCGGGGGTCCTGAACCTGCTGACGCTGCCCACGTACGGCCGGTACCAGCACACCTACGAGGAACTTCTCGCGGCACACGCGGAGTTGACGCCGGCGAGCGGGGACCGACTGACCCTGCTGCACCCGGGCGGCCCCGTCGAGGAGGAACTCGGCGCCCTGTACCTGTCGTTGGCCGGATCCGTGACGCCGCTGGGCGAGGAGCACCTGGCCGATCTGGCGGTGCTCGCCGCGCACTGCGCGGAAGGGCCGCAGCCGGTGACGATCCCGGTCCGGGAGAACCGGGCCGTGGTCAACGCCGCCCGGCTGCGGGCCGGCGCCGCGCCGCTGCTCGACACCGTGACCGACGTGCTGCGGCTGGCGTGCGCGCTGTCGGAGGGTGACGTGACGCTGCGGGAGCCGACCCGCTTCCGCTCCCTGTCACGGCCGCTGCGCCGGGCACTGCTCGCGGGCCTGGACGGGGTGGTGGCGGCGGCCCCGGAGAAGCTCGCCGACGTCGCGCCGTACCGGGAGGCGTGGAAGCGGCTCGGGGAGCGGCTGCACCCGCACGAGTACCCGGCGTGGCCGCACGCCGCCGAGGTCCTCGCGGTGGCTCGGGGCGAATCGCGGGCGCCGTCGCTGGACTCCCGGGTGGAGGCGCTGCTCGCCCGCGGTGATGTGCCGGGGGCGGCGGACCTGCTGGCGTCGGCGGCGCCGGGCCGGCTCTTCCGGGCGCTCGACCGACTGCTGCGTACGGCGGACGAGGCCGGGCGGGAGGCGGTGCTCGCCGCGGTGGAGCGGTCCGGGTCGCGCGTGGCGGGTCGCGTGGTGCTGTCGGTGCGCGAGCACCTGCAGAACCGGGGAGCCGAAGGAGGCGCCGGACGGCGGGTGTTCGTGAACCGGGCGGGCGGCGCCTGGGTGGCGGCCGACACCCGCCCGGCGCTTCCGGCGGGCGTACGGGATCGGCTGGTGGCGCTGCTGGACGCGGAGACGCGCCGCAGGCTGCCGGTGCCGGAGCGGATCCTCGTCACCCCGGAGGCGCTGGACGTGGCGCTGCCGCTCAGCGGCCGGGCGTCGTCCGGGGGCTTCGGGGTGCTGCCGCGCGGCTCGGTGTCGCCGGTCGACGGAGAGCTGCTGCGCTTCTTCATGTACTGGAAGCAGACCCGGCTGACCACGGACCTCGATCTGTCGGCGCTGGTCCTGGACGAGCGGTACCGGCCGGTCACCTGGCTGTCGTACACGGCGCTGGCCGACGTCGAGGGCGTGCACTCCGGTGATGTGGTCGAGGCTCCGGACGGGGCTTCGGAGTTCATCGATCTGCGGCTCGGCGCGGTGCGCGGCGCGTACATCGTGCCGCAGGTGCACGTGTTCGCGGGTGAGGGATTCGAGGAGACGGAGGAGTCGTTCTTCGGGTTCATGCTGCGCGACCGGGAGCAGCGGGGCCGCCCGTTCGAGCCGCGCACGGTCCGGATGAAGTCGGATCTTCGGGGGCCGGGCCGGGTGGCGCTGCCGCTGGCGTTCCGGCGGGACGAGGAGGGACGGTGGCACGCGCACTGGCTGCACGTCTGCCTGCGGGGCGCTCCGGTGGCAAACCGGGTGGAGGACCACCGGGTGTCGGTGACGGTGCTGCTGCGCGGTCTGATGGAGCACCGACCGCTGACGGTGGGTCACCTGGTCAGGCTGATGGAGGAGTCGGGCTCCGCCGTGACGGTGTGGGAGGGGGGCGAGGTGCCGGAGGAGCCGGTGACGTACCTGGGCCTGGAGCGGCCCGACGGGCTCGCCGAGGGCTCCGTGGTCGTGACGCCGGAAAATCTGCGCGACCTGATCCCCGCCTGAGTGTTACGGTCGGTGCGGGGCGAGGCCATGGAGGGGCTTCCTTCTCAGAACCTCTACTGAAGATAGTCCTTCCGCTTTCCTCGCCCCCTTTTTCCGTTCCGCGCGGGCCGCGGTCCTTCCGGGGACCGCGGCCCGTCGCGTGTGCCGGGGTCACACCGCGTCGGCGAGCACCAGGGAGTGGATGCGGTCCGGGGCGCCGGGGCGGGCGTAGTACCAGCCCTGGGCGGTGTCACAGCCGATCTCCCGGAGGCGTTCCGCCTGGGCGGCGGTCTCCACCCCCTCGACGGTGACGGCGAGTTCGAGGCTGTGGGCGAGGGAGACGATGCCCTCGACGATCTTGAGGTCGACGGGGTCCACCGGATGCTGCTGCATCCCGCGGGTGAAGGAGCGGTCGAGCTTGAGGACGCTGACCGGCAGGCGGCGCAGGTTGGCGAGGTTGGAGTAGCCGGTGCCGAAGTCGTCGAGGGCGATGTCGACGCCCATCTCGGCGAGCTGGCGCAGCGGTTTCAGCAGGTCCTCGTCGGCGCCGATCAGGGCGGACTCGGTGACCTCCAGGCAGAGCGCGCCCGGCGCGAGCCCGGCCCGCTCCAGGACGTCGACGGTGTCGGCGACCAGCCGGGGGTGGTGGAGCTGGGTCGGCGACAGGTTGACGTTGACGCGGAGCGGGTTGCCGGCCGTGGGGTCGTCGAGCTGCCAGGAGCGTGCCTGGCGGACGGCCTCCTGGAGGACCCAGCGGCCGAGCGGGACGATCAGGCCGGTGTCCTCGGCGAGCGGGATGAAGCGGTCGGGGCCGAGGACGCCGTGCTGCGGGTGGCTCCAGCGGACGAGGGCCTCGGCGCCGTGGACGCTGCCGTCGTCGAGGTGGACGAGCGGCTGGTACTCGATGAAGAACTCGCCGCGTTCCAGGGCGGTCGGCAGGGCGGTGGTGAGGCCGTGCCGGGTGATGGCGCGCGCGTCGGCCTCGGGGTCGGCGCGCTCGAAGCGGTTGCCGCCCGCGGACTTGGCCCGGTACATGGTGATGTCGGCGCTGCGCAGCACCTCGGCGGCGGTGCGCTCGCCGGCCGGCCCCTCGACGACGCCGAGGCTGCCGCGGACGGTCAGTTCGCGTCCGTCGACGCCGACGGGGGTGGAGAGGGCGGCGAGGATGCGGTCGGCGAGGGCGACCGCGTCGCCCTCGCCGCCGGTGCCGGTGGTGAGGGCGACGAACTCGTCGCCGCCGAGCCGGGCGACCATCTCGCCGGGACCGGTGGCGCAGGCCTGGAGCCGGTCGGCGATCTCGACGAGGAGCCGGTCGCCGACGGAGTGGCCGAGGCTGTCGTTGATGGCCTTGAAGCCGTCGAGGTCGAGGTAGCAGAGCGCGAAGCGGGCGTCGTCGCCGCCGGTGGCGGGGGCGACGGCCTTCTCCAGGCGCTCGAAGAACAGCGTCCGGTTGGGGAGCCCGGTGAGGGCGTCGTGGGTGGCCTCGTACCGCAGGCGCAGGTGGAGCAGGCGCCGTTCGGTGATGTCCTCCATGAGGGCGAGCTGGTACTGGGGGCGGCCCTCGGCGTCGCGCAGCAGGGAGACGGTGAGGTTGGTCCACAGCACCGTGCCGTCGCCGCGGTAGTACGGCTTCTCCACCCGGTACTGCTCGCGCTCGCCGCGCACCAGCTCCTCGTAGAGCCGCCAGACGTGCGGACCGTCCTCGGGATGCACCCACTCGCTGACGTTGCGGCTGCGGACGTGCGCCTCGACGCCGCCGAACATGCGGGTCATGGTGTCGTTGATCTCGACGATGCGGCCTTCGAGGTCGGCGATGCCGATGCCGATGGCGGCGCCGTCGAAGACCGCCCGGAAGCGGCTCTCGGTGGCGTGCAGGGCGATCTCGGCGGCGCTGCGGGCGGCGAGCGCGGAGCGGGCGATGGCCTCCTGCTCCAGGCGGGTGCGCTCGCGCAGGGCCTGGGCGTAGCCGGTGGCCATGGCGTGCTGGAGGCGGGCGCAGCGGGCGCGCAGTTCCTCGGCGGCGAACCCGGGGTCCGTACCGCAGTAGAGGACGAGGTAGGAGTCGACGACGCCGAGGCTGCGGCCGAGGGCGTCCGGGTCGGTGCAGTGGGCGTCGACCAGGCCGGCGCCGGCCCGCTGGGCGGGGGCGGTGTCGAAGGGCCGGGCGAGCAGCGCCTCGCACAGCAGGCGCGCGAGCGGGAGGAGATGGCCCTCGAACTCGGCGCGGGTGAGGGAGGTGGCGGTCACCGGGAAGATGGCCCGGCTCCAGATGGTGACGAACCGCCTGAGTCTGTCCTCCGGGCCGTCGGCTTCCGCGGCGGATCCGGACGGCTGCGACGGCACCTTCACGCCTTGCGCCCCACACCTGCGAAGCCGGAGAAGGCGTACGGGTCCTCCTCCTCGGGAGGGCCGTCCGGCCGCCACAGCGGCATGGAGACCACGCCGGGTTCGACGGTCTCGGTGCCGTCGAAGAAGCGGGTGATCTCCTCGCGGGACCGCATCACCAGCGGGCTGCGGGTGCTGCGGTAGACGTCGACGGTGCCGCTGGCCCGCTCCTGGTCGACGGGGATGCCCTCGTACGAGGCGTGGGTGAGGACGAGGAGGCTGCCGGGGGCGAGCGCGTCGAGGAGTTCCGCGACGGCCTCGTGCGGGCGGTCCTCGTCCTCCAGGAAGTGCAGGACGGCGACGAGGAGCAGGGCCACCGGCCGGTCGAGGTCGAGCAGTCCGGTGAGCTCGGGGCTGTGGAGGATGTCGGCCGGCTTGCGGAGGTCGGCGGGGACGACGACGGCGCCGTCGACGCCCTCCAGGACGGCCCGGCTGTGCGCCACGGCGACGGGGTCGTGGTCGACGTAGACGATCCGGGCGGCGGGGTCGGCGGCCTGCGCGACCTCGTGCACGTTGCCGAAGGTCGGAATCCCGGAGCCGATGTCGAGGAACTGGGTGACGTCGTTGTCGACGGCGAAGCGGACGGCGCGGCGCATGAACGCCCGGTTCGCCTGCATGATCTTCGGGAGGCCCGGCAGGAACTCCATGGCCTTGCGGGCCGCTTCCCGGTCCACTTCGAAATTGTGCGAGCCGCCCAGATAGAAGTCGTACATACGGGACACGCTCGGTACCGAGATGTCGATACCGGGCGGAGCCCAGGCGGGACGCTCCATCGATGTCTCCAACAAGTCGCCACGGAGGATGCGGCCCGGTGTTCGCGGCCGTGTTCGAGGTGAGGCTACTGATCGCCCGCCGAGAGAGCGAGTAGAAACGGAAATTCGCGGTCCGTTCTTGGTCACACGCCTTTGGCACGTACGTTCGGAGCGAAGAGTTCACGCCTTCAGACCGTGCATATTCACGTGCATATGGATGTGCGCCGGCTCTCCGGGCCCCCGCCTGGCGCCCGTTGCACACCCTCTCACCCCGCCGTACCTCGGCGATCCGCCCGCCGACACCCGGCCGTCCCCGAACGCGGTACCGCCCGCGCCGGATTCACAGCAGGGCGACAACCGGACAGTTCTTCCACCAGGGGCCCGGGACGGCTTCCGTCGGCCATTCCGCGCCCCGGCGCACGCCCCCTCCACACCTGCTCCGACGGCCCCGTCCTTGCTCCGGATCGGGCGGTCCGCGGCACAACGTCAAACCCGTGCATCCCAAGATCCCCACCTTCCGGGGAATCAGGCGGGATTCGGCCTCCGGTTCGCCATCCGTGTGTTCAAGCTCATCGGCGTGTCTCTGTACGCATCACCTCTCACGCGGTCGCTGGCGGCCGCCGGCCTGGTGTGGCTGCTCGCCGCACCCGTGCCGGCGGCCGCCGACGCCTGCGCCTACGCCACCGTCGGACCGAACGGCTCGCACACCTCGGTGGCGGTCGTCGGCCCGGACGCGTGCTCGCCTCCGCCGAAGCCGCCCAAACCGACCAAACCCCCCAAACCGACCAAGCCGCCGAAGGCGACCGAGCCGCCCCAGCCGAAGCCGCCCGAGCCACCCCGGCTGACGGTGCCCCCGAGGCCGCCCCTGAGCCCGGTACGGCCCGCGCCCAGGCCGCCGTCCGTCGAGCCGGTGCCCGCACCGCTGCTCCCGCCCGCTCCCTCCCCCGCGCGGCCGCCCGCCGCCACCCCGGCACCCCGGCCGACCCCCGCCCCGCCGTCGCCCTCCCCCGCGCCCGCCACCCCGGCGGCCCCCGCGCCGCCGGCACCGCCCGCCCGCACGGCGGCGCCGCGCCCGGCCGCCGCGCCCCCCGCCGCGCTGCCGCACTACCAGCGGACCAGCAGGCCCCAGCCCAAGAGCACCGCGTCACCCGTCACCACGATGCTCCTCATCACCGCGCCCGCCGTCCTCGCCACCGCGATCCTGCGCCCGCGCTCCTCCCGCTGACGCGGCCCGGGCCTCGGCCCGCCCCGCAGCACCTCCCCACCCCGACTCCCGTGAGGAAGACCCGACTCCATGTCCGAATGGCTCGTCCTGACCCTGGCGATGGCAGCGGCCTGCGCCGTCGTCCTGGCCATCGTCGTCATCAACCACCGGCGGATCCCCGCGGACGACGACCCCAGCGAGACCCCCGACGTCATCGAGTACATGACGATGATGATCGGCGTGATCTACGCGATCGTCCTCGGCCTCGCCATCGCCGGCGTGTGGGAGGCCCGCGGTGCCGCCCAGGAGGTGGCGCGGCAGGAGGCCCAGGCCCTGCACGAGATCTCCGAGCGCGTCGAGGTCTATCCGGCGCCCGTCCGCGACCGGATCCGCGCCGACGTCGACGCCTACGTCACCTACGTGGTGAACGAGGAGTTCACGCAGCGGGCCGAGCAGGGCGGCACGACGCCGGAGGGCGACGCCCTCCTCCAGAAGGTCCGCCGGAGCGTCACCGACTACGAACCGGCGAACGACTTCGAGGGGCAGGCCTACCAGCCGCTGGTCGACCAGGTGATGGTCGTCGACGACGCCCGCAGCGCCCGCGGCCAGAGCGCCGGGGAGACCATGCCCGGGGTCGTCTGGTTCGGCCTCGTCATCGGCGCCCTGGTGTCGGTGGGGCTGATCTTCACCCTCCAGATCCGGCGCACCGGGCGCGAACTGCTGCTCGCCGGCCTCTACAGCGCCCTGATCGCCTTCCTGCTCTTCCTCATCTGGGACTTCGACGCGCCGTACGGTCGCGGTCTGGGCGATTCCGCCGCGCCGTTCACCGGTCTGTTCCCGCAGGTCACCGATTGAGCGAGGGGGCGGTACTGGACCGTCCGGGGGACCCGCGTGCCCCATTCGCGCGCCTGGGATCGCGGCTGTGGTAGTGCGCTCCTAGCGTTTCGGGCAACGAGGTGCACGCAGGCTCCATGCGGCCATTCCGCCGCGGCCGGCCCTCGGTACCCGGAGGAATCACCATGCGCGCGATACGTGCCGCGTCCACCGCCCTGCTGGGGGCGGCCGCCCTCGCCCTGGCCGCCCCCGTCACCGTCGCCTTCGCGGCCGACGGTGCGCCCGCGCCGAACCCGCGGGTGCGGGGCGCCAAGGCCCCGGGCGACTTCGTCGTCTCCCCCTCGCTCGTCTCCCCCGGCGGGCGGGTGACGCTCAGCGCCCCCGGCTGCTCCAGCACGGCGACGGCGACGGCCGGCGTCTTCGACACCGTTCAGATCGCCCCCGGCGCCTCGGTCACCGCCACCGTGGACGCGGACGCCAAGCGCGGCGCCGTGTACACGGTGGCGTTCAACTGCTCGGGCGGCGTGCAGGACAGCGTGGACCTGACCATCAGCGGCCTCGCCACGCTGTCGCCGACCGCCCGCTCGACGGTGCTGCTCACCCCGCGCGGGGTGCAGGGCGGCCTCGGCGGCTCGCAGAGCTCCGTCGGACCCGGCACGATCGCGGCCGGTACGGCCCTGGTGCTGGCGGCGGCGGCCGGTTCGGCCTACGCGATCCGGCGCCGTACGAGCCACCGCCGGCACTGACCCGCCGACACCGGCCCGGAGCCCCGGCTCCACGGGAGGGCGACCGGATCCACGAGGGGGCTGCGGCGCCACAGCCCGCCGCCCCCGGGTCCCTTCCGGGACACGGGGGCGGCGGGCACGGTCGGCGGACCGGGAGGTTCGGCCGGTCAGGCGCTCGTGCCGGTCATGCGGCGACGGCGGAGGACGAAGACACCGCCGCCGAGCGCGGCCGCGGCGACCAGGCTGCCGCCGATGGCCATCTCGGTGGAGCTGGGCGCCAGCGAACCGCCGAGACCGCCCTGCGCGCCGCGGCCCGCGAGGACGCGGAACGGGTGCGTGACGACGCGCGAGTTGTCGCTGCACTTGACGGCGAGGTTGTAGTTGCCGGGCGTCGCGTTGTTGTAGACGCGGGCGATGGCGCTGGACAGGCCGTTGGAGTTGACCGAGAGGTTGGTCTCCGGGAAGGCGTTGGACGTGACGGTGCCACCGTGGCCGCAACCCTTGGCGGTGATCGTGATCGTCGACCCCGCGTGGACGTCGTAGGGGCTGACTTGGACGTTGCTGGGACCGTTGGTGGCGGCGGCCAGGGGCGCGGCCAGGCCGACCGCCGCGAACGCGGTGGCGGTCACCGCCAGAGTGCGTGCAGCACGCATGGTTGAACCTCCAGTGGAAGACGCCCCGAAGCGGTGCTCCGGGAGATTCGACGAGTACGCCTTCCATGACGAACCATCACAACTCGGGCACCTTCTTGCACCTCGGCGCTGGGCCGGTCCGGTGAGCTCCGATGCCGCCGATCGAGTTGCGCGGGAGGACACAACCGCAGGTCAGGGGCGCGCGAAACGATTGTCCGACGAATACTCGGATGGGTCAGCGGACTGTCACCCGGGCCGACCAGCGGGGCCCGAGGGCCGTCCTCCGTAAGGTTTCTGACGTCTCGTCGGCCCACTCGTCCGACGTGTCGTCGGGCGACGCGGGCGCCTTCCTCCGGCGCGTCGCCACCCGTACGGCGGCGGGGGCTACCCGTTCGGGCCGCCCCGGCGCGCGGAGGTGGCCGGTCGCCCTTACCGTTCACACGTCGCCACGAAGGGAGAACCATGCCCCCGAAGGACTTCCGCGTCCCTGAGCGCAGGAGACGACAACCCTGGGGCGTCCTGGCCCTCGCCATGCTGTCCGGGATCGCGATGATGCGCAACGGCGTGGACGTCGCCGGCGGCCCCCCGCAGCCGGCCGCCGCGGCCCGTCCGGTGGCGCGTCCGGTCGAAGCCCCGCCCGCCGAGGCCTCGGCCGGCGTGCAGGCGCTGCCCTTCGCCCCCGCCTCGCGGGTCCGCATCCCGGCGATCGACGTCGCGGCCCCGGTGATGGACGTCGGGCTCGACGCGGAGGGCTGGGTGGCGGCCCCTCCCCCGCAGGACGCCAACCTCGCCGGCTGGTACCAGAACGGCATCGCGCCCGGCCAGCGCGGCACCGCGGTGATCGTCGGACACGTCGACAACAACAGCGGCCCCGCGGTCTTCTACGGTCTCGGCTCCCTGGAGAAGGGCCAGCACGTCGAGGTCGAGCGGTACGACGGACGGGTGGCGGTCTTCGAGATCTACGGCGTCGAGGTCTACTCCAAGCAGGACTTCCCCGGGCCCCAGGTCTACGGCGACACCGGCCACCCGGAGCTCCGGGTGATCACCTGCGGCGGCGGATACACCCGTGCCCACGGCTACGACGGGAACGTGGTCGTCTACGCGCGGATGGTCGGCTCCCGCTGACGCACGCGTGCGTGCGGGGCCCCGGGGTTCTCCCCGGGGCCCCGCGGCGCGTGACGCCCGCTCAGCGGCGGGGCACGGTGATCGTGTACCCGGCGTCGAGGAGCGCGGGCAGATAGCGGCGCAGCGCCGTGACGGTGCCCGTGCGGTCCCCGCCCGCGTCGTGCGAGAGGACGATGACGCCGGGTCCCGCGCCGTCCACGACCCGCCGGACGATGGCGTCGCCGCCGGGCTCCTTCCAGTCGAGGGTGTCCAGGGTCCAGGCGAGCGGTTCCATCCCCAGGGCGGCGCCGATCTCGAAGGAGTGCCGGTTCCAGGCGCCGTAGGGGGCCCGGTACCAGACCGGCGCGGTGCCGACGGCGCGCTCCACCACCTCGCTGGTGGAGCCGAGTTCGTCGCGGATGCGGGAGGGCCGGAGCTTGGGCACCAGGGGGTGCGACCAGGAGTGGTTGCCGACCACGTGCCCGTCGTCGGCCATCTCCCGCAGCAGGTCCTGGTTCCGCACGGCCATCTCGCCGCAGACGAAGAACATCGCCCGGCAGTCGTGGCGGCGCAGGGTCTCCAGGACGGCCGGGGTGTAGCGGGGGTCGGGGCCGTCGTCGAAGGTGAGGACCATCGAGCGGCCCACGTCGCTCAGCGAGAGGAAGGGCCGCCGCCGGACCGGCGGCAGCGCGCGGGGCCGGACGGCGGGGGCGTACGCGGTCATGGGCTGGAGCCGGTAGGCGGAGGGGCGCAGCCGGGGCGCGGCGGCCGGGGGTCCGGCGGCGGGCGGTCCGGCGGCGCGGGGCCCGCCCGGCGGTGGGCCCGCGGTGTCGCCGGGGGCTCCGAGCCGGTCGACGGCGAGCGCCCCGGCGGTGACGGTGACGCCGAGGGCGGCGGCCAGGCGCAGCACCGACCTCCGACCGGTGGGCAGCTGATCGTTTTTCATGACCAATGGTTCGTACGGGGAGGGCCCCGGCCCCCTCACCGACACCGGGCGGCCCGTCGAATGCACCCGTTGGGCCGATGTCGTCGAGGGGGCCGGCGGGGTCACCTGCCCAGGGTCAGGCCGTCCTCGGCGGCGCCCCGGCCGAGCACGACCTGGCGGATCGTCTCCCGGATGCCGGGGTGGCGGGGGTCGGAGCCGTCGGCGGCGCCGAGGTTCACGATCCGGCCGCGGCCGGTGTCGAACCACTGGGGCAGGAACTCGGCCTTGGTGACCTCCCAGCGGGCACCGGGCCGCTTCGGCGGGGCGAAGGTGAAACGGCCGATGCTGCTCTGGTTCCCGCGCGGGTCGAAGGCGCCCTGGTGGTTGATCATGTCGCCGGCGATCTGGTCGCCCATGCCGTAGATCACCCAGGTGCCGTTGACCTTCTCGTAGGCCTGAGGCACGTGGGCATGTGTGCCGACCACCAGATCCACGTCGGGGCGGCCGCCGGTGGCGGAGGCGGTGAGTGCGCGGGCGAGGGAGAGCTGGCGCTGGTCGGGCTCGGTCTGCCACTCGGTGCCCCAGTGGACGCTGACCACGACGACGTCGGCGCCGGCGGCGCGGGCCGCGCGCGCGTCGGCGATCACCTTGGACTCGTCGAGCAGGTTCACCGCCCAGGGCTTCCCCTCGGGGAGCGGGTAGCCGTTGGTGTCGTAGGTGTAGGCGAGTTGGGCGACGGTGGCGCCGCCGGCCTCGAGGAGGGTGGGGCGGGCCGCCTCGGCGGCGGTGCGGGCCGAGCCGGCGTGCTTCACTCCGGCCGCGTCGAGGGCGTCGAGGGTGCGGCCGAGACCGGCGGCGCCGTCGTCGAGGGTGTGGTTGGAGGCCGTCGAGCAGGAGTCGTAGCCGGTGGCCTTGAGGGCGGCGGCGATCTCGGGCGGGGACTTGAAGGCGGGGTAGCCGGTGTAGGGCCCGCCGTCCTTCCCGTAGACGGTCTCCATGTGGCAGATGGCCAGGTCGGCGCCGGAGACGACGGGCTTCGCCCCGGCGAGCATGGGGCGGAAGTCGTAGCCGTCGCCGCCCGCGTCCGCGGCGGCCCGGCGGATGATCGAGTCGTGCGGGAGGACGTCGCCGGAGGCCACCAGGGTGAAGCCGGCCGGCTTCGGGGCCGGGGCGGCCGGGCGGGGGGCGGTGGAGCCGCCGGGCGCGCCGCCCGGGGGCGGGGCACCGCCGCCGGTGCCGTTCTGGCCGCACGCGGCGACGACGGCGAGCAGGGAGCCGGCGAGGACGGTGGAGCCGGCCCGGACGAGTCGGGCGCGTACGGGTCGGGCGCCTGCGGGTCTGGTACCTGCGGTCATGACGACTGCCACCCCGATCATAGGAAGAACATGTGTTCTGCCGAATTGACCTTTCGGGTGGCCCTCGGTCAAGGTACGCGGCCGGGGCGCGACGCGAACCCCACCGAATCGGACGTACGACCGTCACTCGACCGCTCGCCGTGCCATTCGCCGCTCGTTCCGACCGTTCGCCGCAGACCGTTGTCCTTTCCCTGTCCACGTCCGCCCGGATGCGTTCGTATACGGCGCGGACGACGAACCGCTGAGCGGGCGGGGAAGGGTGACACCGATGACGACGGCGACGATGACGACGACGGCCGCGCGGGCGCGAACGGCGAAGGCCGCGACGGCCGGGGCGACGACCGACGAGGGCACGCTCCAGGAACTCCAGCGGGAGCACGGGACCGCCCTGCTCTCCTTCCTCCTGGGGCTCACCTACGGGGACCGCCAGCGCGCCGAGGACCTCGTCCAGGAGACCCTGGTCCGGGCCTGGCTCCACCCCGAGGCGTTCAGCGGCGCCTACACCTCGATGCGGCCCTGGCTCTTCACCGTGGCCCGCCGCCTCGCCATCGACGCCCGCCGCTCCCGGCTCGCTCGCCCCGCCGAGATCGGCGACGGGGTGCTCGCGGTGACCCCCGACCCCGCGGACGCCACCGAGTCCGCCGACGCGGCGCTCGACGTCCGCGCGGCGGTACGGGGCCTGAGCCCGGAACACCGGGCGGTGCTGGTCCGGCTCTACTTCGACGGACTCACCGTCAACGAGGCCGCCGCCGCCCTCGGGATCCCGGCCGGCACGGTCAAGTCCCGCTCGCACTACGCCCTGCGCCAGCTCGGGCGCTCCCTGCCCGGGTACCGGCCCCGGCACGGCTCCGTTGCCCGGCCGCGGGCCGCGGCCGCACAATGACGCCGTGACGCACACCGACGCCGTGACGCTGCCCGGCACCCCGCCGCTGACGCCCGCCGGGGCCGAGAAGATCCTCGCCGACAACTTCGCCCCCTGGGTCCTGGACCTGGGGCTCAAGGTCGATTCCCTGGACGGCCACGCGGCCGTCCTGCGGCTCCCGTGGTCCGACCGGCTGGCGCGCGAGGGCGGCGGGATCTCCGGCCAGGCCCTGATGGCGGCGGCCGACACGGCCACCGTGATCGCCGTCTCCGCGGCGCGCGGCGGCTTCGTCCCGATGACGACGGTCCAGCAGTCCACCAGCTTCCAGCGGGCGGTCGTCGGCGCCGACGTCCTGGTCCGCGCCCGCCTCACCAAGCTGGGGAAGCGGATGGCCTTCGCGGACATCACGATGACCGCCGAGGGCACCGACGAACCCGCCGCCCACGCGACCGCGGTCTACGCCCTCCTCGGCTGAGACCGCGCCCCCGTCGCCCCTCCCGCACCACCGGCCCCGGGGGCACCGATCCGGCCGGGGAACGTATCCGAAACCACACCGGCGAGTTGAGCAAAGCGGTCCACGCGGACGCCCCGGTCGGAGGAAGCTCTGGTCGGGGTCCCGGAAACCGCGGGTCCCGACGTCCGGGAGAAGGTGGGAGCGTTGCCGCCCGAGAGCACGAACGGCGCCGGCCGCAGGAACGGCGGGGGCCTCGCCGTTCCCATGGCCTGGCTGTGCGCCGAGTACCTGGCCGACCAGTACCTGACCGCGGCCGGCCTCGCCGAGCCGGCCTCGCTGGAGCACCGCGCCGCGCTGCGGGCCCTGGCCCTCACCGTCCACCTGTCCGGGGAACCCGCGCCCGACACGTGGCTGCGGCATACCGCCCACGAGGCCGACTGGCCCGCATGGGTGGCGGAACGGCTCGCCGCCGAGGCGGCCGAGGACCCCGACGGCGCGGATCTGGTTCTCGCCCGCGGCGCCTGGACGGCGCTGCGGGAGACCTGGGTGCACGCCGCCGACCTGGAGAGCCCGCCCGGTACCGGCACTGCACTCCTGGTCGACGAGACCGCCCGGACCTGGCTGCCCGCCTGGCAGTTGGGACTTCCGCTGGCCCATCTCGCCCTCTGGCTCGCCTGATCCGGTCAGCCCGTCGGTGAAGGGTGCACGCCGGGGCGGTACTTGGGGAAACGGGCCGTCACCTTCATGCCGGCGCCGACACCGGTCTCGATGACGAGGCCGTACTCCGCCCCGTACACCTGGCGCAGCCGCTCGTCGACGTTGCACAGGCCGATGCCGGAGCCGCTCGGGTGCTCGCCGCGCAGCACCGCCCGCAGCCGCTCGGGGTCCATGCCGACCCCGTCGTCCTCGACGGTCACCACCGCCTCCGCGCCGGCGTCCCGCGCGGCGATGGTGACCCGGCAGCCCCGCTCCCGGTCCGTGAGCCCGTGCTTCACCGCGTTCTCCACCAGCGGCTGGAGGCACAGGAAGGGCAGCGCCACCGGCAGCACCTCGGGGGCGATCTGGAGGGTCACCTTGAGCCGGTCGCCGAAGCGCGCCCCGGCGAGCGCCAAGTACTGCTCGATCGCCCGCAGTTCGTCGGCGAGCTGGGCGAAGTCGCCGTGCCGGCGGAAGGAGTAGCGGGTGAAGTCCGCGAACTCCAGGAGGAGGTCGCGGGCCCGCTCGGGGTCGGTGCGGACGAACGACGCTATCGCGGCGAGGGAGTTGAAGATGAAGTGCGGGGAGATCTGGGCGCGCAGCGCGCGGATCTCCGCCTCCACCATCCGGGTCCGGGAGCGGTCCAGTTCGGCGAGCTCCAGCTGGACCGAGACCCAGCGGGCCACCTCCGTCGCGGCCCGGACGAGCACCGCCGACTCCCGGGAGCCGTAGGCGACGAGCGCGCCGAGGACGCCCTCCTCGCCGGTGAGCGGGGCGGCCACCGCCCACCGCAGCTCGCAGCCGGGCTCGGCGCACCCGGTGGGCGCGGAGCGGCTGCGGCCGGTCTCCAGGGTCGCGGCGGCCAGCTCGGGCACAAGCGTGTGGTGGTGTTCCTCGCCGGGCCCGTCCCAGGCGAGGACGGCCGTGCCGTCGGTGAGGCAGAGGGCCTCGGTGCCGAGGAGCGAGCGCAGCGGGCGGGCCGCCCGGTGCGCGGTCTCCTCGGTGAGTCCGGCGCGCAGCGGCGGCGCGGCGAGCGAGGCGGTGTGCAGGGTGTGGAAGGTGGCCCGTTCGACGGGGGTGCCGAGGTCGAGGTCGGCGGCGCGGGCGCCGCGCCGGGCGGTGACCCGGCCGAGGACGACGCCGGCGGCGAGCAGGACGGCTCCGGCGGCGCTCGCCGCGGCCCACGCGATGCCGCTCACCGGCGTGCCTCCTGGGCGGGTACGGGGGCGGTGAAGCGCTCCGGCAGATGGAGCCGGGCGAGGGTGGCGGCGGTGCCGGGCGGGACGCTGCGGGGCGTCGCGAGCGAGACGAGCACCATCGTGAGGAAGCCGAGGGGGACGGACCAGACGGCGGGCCAGGCCATCAGGGTGTGCGGCCAGCCGTCCGGGGCGAGTCCGGCGCGGGTCGCCATCACGGCGGCAAGCGCGGAGCCGCCGCCGAGGAGCAGTCCCGCGGCGGCGCCGGGCGGGGTGAGCCGCCGCCACCAGATGCCGAGGACGAGGAGCGGGCAGAAGGAGGAGGCGGAGACGGCGAAGGCGAGCCCGACGGCGTCGGCGACGGGCACCTTGGAGGCGGCGACGCCGACGGCGAGCGGGACGGCGGTGGCCAGCGGCGTCGCGAGCCGGAAGTGCCGGACCGCGCGGGAGGGCAGGACGTCCTGGGCGAGGACTCCCGCGACGGACATGGTGAGCCCCGAAGCGGTGGACAGGAAGGCGGCGAAGGCGCCGCCGGCGAGGAAGGCCCCGAGGACGTCGCCGAGCACGCCGCCGAGGATGCGGTCGGGCAGGACGAGCACGGCGGCGTCGGCGGAGCCGGTGAGCGCCAGCTCGGGGGCGTAGACGCGGCCGAGCGCCCCGTAGAGCGCGGGCAGCAGGTAGAAGCCGCCGACGAGGACGAGGACGACGAGGGTGGTGCGTCGGGCGGCCCGCCCGTTGGGGCTGGTGTAGAAGCGGACGGCGACGTGCGGCAGGCCCATGGTGCCGAGGAAGGTGGCGAGGATCAGTCCGTACGTGGCGTACAGCTGGTGCCCGTCGCGGCCGCCGGCCAGCGGCTGGGACCAGCCGAGGGGGTCGGCGCCCTCGGCGCGGCGTTCGGGGAGGCCGCTGCCGGGCACGAGGGCCAGGACCGTGCCGCCGCCCACCTGGTGGGTGCCGGGCGCGAGGGTGACGGCCCGCTCCTCGTACCGGACGGCGTCGACCGTGCCGGTGACGGTGAGGGTCAGCGGGGCGTCGAGCCCGATGCGTACGGTGTCGGCGACCCGGACGACGGTGTGCTCGCGGAGCACGGCGGGCGCGTCGAAGCGGGCCCGGGGCGCCCCGTCCCCGAACCAGGCGGCGGCCAGGAAGAAGGCCGGGACGAGCAGGGCGGTCAGTTTCAGCCAGTACTGGAAGGCCTGGACGAAGGTGATGCTGCGCATGCCGCCGGCGGCGACCGTGCAGGTGACGACGAGGGCGACGAGCAGGCCGCCGAACCAGTCGGGGGCGCCGGTGAGGATCTCCAGGGTGAGTCCGGCGCCCTGGAGCTGCGGCAGCAGGTACAGCCAGCCGATGCCCACGACGAAGAGGCTGGCAAGGCGTCTGACCTGCGGCGACTCCAGGCGGGCCTCGGCGAAGTCGGAGAGGGTGTACGCCCCGGAACGGCGCAGCGGGGCGGCGACGAGGACGAGGAGCACCAGGTAGCCCGCGGTGTAGCCGACGGGGTACCAGAGCATCGCCGGGCCCTGCACGAGGACGAGTCCGGCGATGCCGAGGAAGGAGGCGGCGGAGAGGTACTCGCCGCTGATGGCGGCGGCGTTGAGCCGGGGCCCGGCGGTCCGGGAGGCGACGTAGAAGTCGGAGGTGGTGCGGGAGACGCGCAGGCCGAGGGCGCCGATGAGGACGGTGGCGAGGACGACGGCGGTGACGGCGGCGACCGCGTAGGTCTGGTTCATGCGGGGCGGTCCACCGGTCCTCAGCGCTCGACGAGGCCGGTGAAGTCGCGCTCGTTGCGCTCGGCCCTGCGGACGTACCAGTGGGCGACCGCCCACACCACCGGGTAGACGCCGACACCGAGCGCAGCCCACACCAGCGCCTCGGGGGCGGGCAGCGCGAGCACCAGCGGGAGGGTGCCGACGAGGAGGGCGAGCGCGCCGAGCGCGGTGAGCGCGGCGCGGAGCTGGCTGCGCATCAGGGAGCGCACGTAGGTGTGACCGAGCGTGGTCTGCTCGTCGATCTCGGAGCGGGCGGGCGGGTGCGGCGCGCGGGGCCGCAGCCGGGGCGCGGGCCGGTCGCCGAGGGCGGAGGCGTGGGTGACGGTCTCGCGCCGGGGCCGGCGCGGCGGGGAGTGCTCCGGCATCGGCATCGCTCTCTGACGGGCGGGTGGGCCCGTGGAGTGTAGGCAGACGGAGCCGGGCGCCGGTAGGGGTTTCCGGTCAGCCGCCGGCCCGGCGCATCAGCAGGTCACGGAGGTGGCGGGCGTGCCGGCGGCTGACGGCGAGGTCGGTGGAGCCGACCCGGACGGAGGTGGCGCCGCCGTCGAGGCGGAGCTCGTCGACGCGGCCGAGGGCGACGAGGTGGCTGCGGTGGATGCGGACGAAGCCGCGGTCGGCCCAGCGCTCCTCCAGGGTGGACAGCGGGATGCGGACGAGGTGGCTGCCGTGGTCGGTGTGGAGGCGGGCGTAGTCGCCGTGGGCCTCGACGTAGGCGATGTCGTCGACGGACACGAAGCGGGTGACGCCGCCGAGTTCGACCGGGATCTGCTCGGGCGCCGGGGCCGGGGCGGGCGCGGCGCCGGCGTGGACGAGCTCGTGGACCCGTCGCACGGCCTCCGCGAGCCGCTCGCGCCGGACCGGCTTGAGCACGTAGTCGACGGCCTTGAGGTCGAAGGCCTGGAGCGCGAAGCCCTCGTGGGCGGTGACGAAGACGACGAGCGGCGGGCGGGCGAAGCCGGCGAGGAGCCGGGCCACGTCGAGGCCGGTGAGGCCCGGCATGTGGATGTCGAGGAAGACGACGTCGATCGTCTCCTCGCCGTCCGGCCCGGAGTCGAGCGCGCGCCCGATCCGCCGCAGCGCCGCCGTGGCGTCCCCCGCGCCCTCGGCGGTCCTGACCCGGGGGTCGGCGCGCAGCAGGTAGAGCAGCTCCCCCAGGGCGGGTTCCTCGTCGTCGACGGCCAGTACGCGCAGCATGCGCGGGAGCCTACTTGAGCAGCCTGGACATGCGGCGGTCGGCGAGGACCTTCCCGCCGGTCTGGCAGGTGGGGCAGTACTGGAGGGAGGAGTCGGCGAAGCTGACCTCGCGGATGGTGTCGCCGCAGACGGGGCAGGGCTCGCCGGTGCGGCCGTGGACGCGCAGGCCGCTCTTCTTCTCGGCCTTCAGCCTGCCGGCGGCGAGGCCGCGGGAGCGGGCGACGGCGTCGTGGAGGGTGGTCCGCAGGGCCTCGTAGAGGGTGGCGACGTCGTCGGGGGCGAGGGTGGCGGTGGGCTTGAAGGGTGACATCCTCGCGGCGTGCAGGATCTCGTCGCTGTAGGCGTTGCCGATGCCGGCGATCAGGCTCTGGTCGCGCAGGGCGCCCTTGATCTGGCGCCGCTCGCCGGTGAGAAGGGCGGCGAGGTCCTCGGGGCCGAAGTCCTCGGCGAGCGGGTCGGGGCCGAGCCGTGCGACGCCGGGGACCTCGTGCGGGTCGCGGACGAGGTGGACGGCGAGGCGCTTGGTCGTGCCGGCCTCGGTGAGGTCGAAGCCGTCACCGCCGGTGAGCGCGGCCCGCAGGGCGAGCGGCCCCTTCCCGGGCTTCGGCGGCCCCGAAGGCAGCGGGTCCTGCCAGCGCAGCCAGCCGGCCCGGGCGAGGTGGACGACGAGGTGGAGCGGTCCCGCGTCGGTGGCGGCGGTGATGTCCAGCCACTTGCCGTACCGGCCGACCCCGGTCACCCGGGCACCGTCGAGGACGCCGAGCGGCGGGTCGTAGGTCTTCAGGACGCTGATCGCGACCGGCAGCACCCGGGCGAACTCCTTCCCGACCAGGTGCTCACCGAGAAACTCGCGCAGCGCTTCCACTTCGGGCAGTTCCGGCATGCCACCACCCTGCCGCAGGCGCCCGTCGTGCGCGCGCCGGGAGGGACGCCGGGCGGGACGGGCGCGCGGTGGTCAAGCCGTCACCACGAAGTCGCACCAGACGCATTTGCCGCCGCCCCGGGACTCCACCCCCCAGTTGTCGGAGAGCTGTTCGACGAGGAGGAGGCCGCGGCCGGAGACGCCCGCCTCGCCGGCCTCCCGGCGGCGGGGGAGGGCGCTGGAGCGGTCCTCGACCTCGACGCGCAGGCGGCGTTCGGCGCCGGGCAGGATCCGCAGGGTGACGATGGCGCCGCCGTCGGTGTGCATGAGCGCGTTGGTGATCAGCTCGTCGGCGACGAGTTCGATCTCGTCGGCGCGGGAGCCGGCTCCCCAGGCCCGGACGGCGGCCCGGATCATGTGGCGGGCGGCGCTGAGCGCCTCGGGGTCGCTCTGGGCGACGTGCTGGCGGAAGCGTCCGCCACCGGGCGCGTACGCGCCGAGGCGGCGCAGCAGCAGGAGGGCGACGTCGTCCTCGCCGCCGCGCTCGGCGACGACGTCGCAGAGCAGGTCGGCGAGGTGCGGGAGGTCGGCGGGGCCGCGCCGGACGAGGGAGGAGAGCCATTCGAGGCCCTCGTCGAGGTCGGCGCCCGGCTTCTCGACGAGCCCGTCGGTGTAGAGCATCAGGGTCTGGCCGGGGTCGAGTTCCAGGGTGGTGACGGGGTAGTCGAGCCGGCCGAACTCCGCGGAGAGGCCGAGGGGGAGCCCGCCCTCGACGGGGACCCGGCGGCAGCTGCCGTCGGCCTCGCGGACCAGCGGGTCGACGTGCCCGGCGCGGACGACCTGGACGACGCCGGTGCCGAGGTCGGCCTCGGCGTAGGTGCAGGTGGCGAAGCGTTCGGTGTCGAGTTCGTGGAGGAAGACGGAGGCGCGGGCCATGACCGTGGCGGGGGTGTGGCCCTCGGCTGCGTAGGCGCGCAGCACGATCCGCAGCTGGCCCATGACGGCGGCGGCGTGGGTGTCGTGGCCCTGCACGTCGCCGATGACGGCGCCGACCCGGCCGCCGGGGAGCGGGATGACGTCGTACCAGTCGCCGCCGATGTCCCGGCCGAGCCGGGCGGAGCGGTAGCGGACGGCTATCTGCGTGCCGGGGACGTCGGGGATCCGGCGGGGCAGCATCGCCTGCTGGAGCCCTTCGGCGAGGTCGTGCTCCTGCTCGTACAGCATGGCCCGCTGGAGGCTCTGGGCGATGCTGCTGCCGAGGGCGACGAGGAGCGTCCGCTCGTCCTCGCTGAAGCCGGTGCGGTCGCTGTAGAGCAGGCCGAGGGCGCCGATGGGGCGGGCCTGGGCGATGAGCGGGAGGTAGGCGGCGGCGGTGATGCCGAGGCCGCTGATGTGCGGCCAGAGGACGGGGAAGGAGACCGCGAAGTCCTCGGCGGTGTCGATGAAGCGGGGCCGCAGGGTGCGGATCACCTCGCTCATCGGGTAGGGCTCGTCCACCCGGGTGAAGCGGGTGCCGGGGACGAACGCGCCCGCGGGTCCTTCGGCGACGAGGTGGATGCGGCCGGCCTCCAGGAGGCCCATGACGAGGCTGGCGGCGCCGAAGTGCTCCAGGGCGTGCGAGTCGTTGAGGATGTCGATGACGTCCTGGACGGTGCGGGCGTGGGCGAGGGCGGCGGTGGTGCCCTCCACGACCCCGGCGCGCCGTCTGCGGCCCTCGTCGAGGCCGAGGCGGGCGGCGGACTCGGTGAGTTCGTGGGTGGCGTCCCGGAGGACGCCGATGATCCGTACGGGGCGGCCTCCGGGGTCGCGGTGGACGATCCCCTGGGTGTGGGTCCACTGGTGGGAGCCGTCGCGGCGGCGGATGCGGAAGTACGCCCCGTACTGGTCGCTGCCGTCCTTGAGGGCCTGGGTGACGAGGGTGTCGAGGCGGCGGCCCTCGTCGGGCAGGACACGGCTGCCGAGGGTCTCGGGGCGGCCGTCGTACTCGCCGGGGTCGAAGTCGAAGACGTCGAGCGCGGCCTCGTCCATCTCCATGGTGCCGGTGAGCAGGTCCCAGTCGAAGCCGCCCATGCGGAAGGCGGCCCCGAAGGTGCTGAGGATGGGCGCCGCGGACACGGCGGCCCGGTCCGCCACCGCCTCCGGGCCCGCGCCCGGCCGGCCCGCCGTGTCCGCTCCCCCGCTGCCCGCGCTCATGGGGGCCACGCTAGGCCCGGCGGGTTCCTCGCGCACCACGAAGATCTTTCATCCGGCGAAGGTGGTGGGTTCGGGCGCGCCGGGGACCTGACCGTCCGGGTCGGCGTAGGGGTCCGCGTACGGGTCGGTGTACGGGTCCTGGTGCGGGTCCGTGTAGGGGTCCGCGTACGGGTCCGTCGGCGGCTCCTCGTACGGGTCGTACGGGTCGGCCGGGGCGTACGGGTCGTGCGGCGCGTCCGGCTCGGGGTGCGACTCCGAGGGCGCGTCCGGGACCGTCGGGTCGGGGTCCGCGGGCGGGTCCGGTACGGCGGGGGTGGCGGGCGCGTTCGGGGTCTCCGGGACGGCGGGGGTGGCGGGGGTCTTCGGAGAGGCGGGGCGCTCGGTGGGGGTCTTCGGGGCCGCGGGCGCGTCGGGGTCGCCGGTCCCGGCGCCGGGGTCGGTGTCCGGGGTGACGGGGTCGCTGAGGACGCAGGTGTCGGGGTCGCAGTCGGGGGCCGTGTCGGGCTTGCGGTCCTGGTCGCCGTCGCTGCCCGCCTTCCGCTCGATCCAGCTGTCGTCGGAGACGTTGACGATGACGAGGCTGGTGACGACGGCGGTGGTCGGTTTGACGATGATCACGCGGTCGGGGTCGAAGCCGGACCAGGGGTCGCCCTGGTGGACGGCCCCGGAGACGGAGACCGGCGAGCGGAGCGGGTTGCCGCAGGCGCAGCGGACGCGCGGGGCCCCGTAGGGGTCGACGAGGACGGCGGTGCCGGCCTGGAGGACGGACTGGAAGGCGGCGGCGCGGCCGTCGCGGAAGCCGTGGTTGGTGACCCGGGTGTCGGCGCGCAGCAGGACGGGGGTGAGCTCGCGGAGCCAGTCGGCGACGCCGGCCTCGGGGATGCCGGCGGCCTCGGCGAAGGCCCGGAGCTTGGCGGGTTCGGCGGCGAGGTAGGCGACCTGCTGTTCGACGTCGCAGCTGGACTCGGCCCGGGTGCCGCCGTAGAGGCCGGGGGTGGAGCCGGTGACCTCGCGGATCCCGGGGGCGCCGGCGGGCCGGGCCCCGGCGCCACCCTTCTCCTGGGGGGCGCGCAGTCCGGCGCCGCGCGCGGTGGAGGAGGTGAAGGGGTCGGGGCCCTGGGCGGCGACCGGCTGGAGGTGTACCTCGTGGGCGGCGCCGAGGGCGGCGCGGCCGGCGGCGCCGCCGGGTCCTTCGGTGGAGCACCCGGCGAGGAGGAGGGCGGCGCCGAGCGTCGCGGCGAGAACGGTGCGGCCCTGGCGGCGGGCGGCTCCTGGGGCGGGGCGGACGGCGGGGTGGCTCCGCGTCCGGCGCTGGGTGGGGCGCACGTTGCTTCTCCCGGTCGTCACGGATGGGGTCCCTCCCGTTCTGTCGCACTCCGTGACGGCGGGCAAGCGGAGCGCGTCCGACCGGGCGGCTCGGGCACCCCCCCCTGCGGACTTGAACACGTTCAAGGAAAGACCTACGCTCGGCGCGAGACGATTGAACGCGTTCAAGTCAGGGGGATGGGCGTCATGGACACACTGTCGGCCTTCGTGGTCCCGGTCGTGACGGTCGGGATGCTCTGGGTCGTGCCGACCGGGCTCGGCCTCGTCGAAGGGCCCCAGCCGCCCGGCTGGGAACCACTGCGCCGGGCCTGGCCGCTGCTGGCCCTGCCCGGCGCGCTCTCGCTCTGGCTCCCCCGCTCCGGCGCGGCGACCGCCCTCGCCGCCTGCTACGCCCTCGCCACCCTGGCGCTGGCGCTCCAGGCGCCGGCCCGGCTCGCCCTCGCCCTCCGCCGCTCCCCGGCCGGCGGGCCCGCCCCCGCGCCGCATCCGCTCCGCCCCGCCGAGGTCGCGGTGCTCACGGCCCTCGTCTCGCCGTCCGTCGCCGGCCTCGCGCTCGTCGCCGAGCGGGCCTCGTACCCGCTCTTCGGCTTCGACCTCGACCTCCTGGCGCTGACCGTGCCGCACTTCCACTTCGCGGGCTTCGCCGCCGCCCTGGTCGCCGGGCTGCTCTGCCGTACGTCCGGCGGCGGGCCCCTCGCGACCACCGCCGCGCTCAGCGTGCCCGCCGGCACCCTGCTCGTCCTGGTCGGGTACTTCGTCGACGACTGGGCCGAGCTGGCGGGTGCGGTCGTCCTCACCGCCGGCATGGCCGCCGTCTCCGTGCTGACCCTGCGGGAGCGGCGCGGCCTCGCCGCCGACCCCGCGACCCGGACCCTGCTCGGCGTCTCGGCCCTCGTCCTGACCGCCACCATGGCGCTCGCCCTGTGGTGGGCGCTGGGCGAGGCGACCGGGCTTCCGCACCCCACCCTGACCTGGATGGCCGCCACCCACGGCCTGGGCAACGCGCTCGGCTTCGCCGTCTGCGCCCTGCTCGCCCACCGCCGGCTGCGCCCCGCCGGCCCCCGCCACCCCGCCCCTCTCCCGCGAACGGAGCTCCCCGCATGAGCCGCATCCTCGGCGACCTCACCCCTCGCCGCGTCCTCAGTTACCCGGAGGTCGGCGCCACCCGCACCCCCGGCGCCCTCCCCGCCGGCTACCACCATCTGCGCCACAGCGCGGCCGTCGGCCACGGTGCCGACGACTTCCTGGTTGCCGCCGAGGCCGTCACCACCTGGCGGATGCACCGCGCCACCGGCGCCCGCGTTCGCGCCACGGCCGGCCGGGCCGCCCCCGGCGTCACCCTGGAGGTCGCCCTCGGGATCGGCCCGCTCGCCTGTGCCGTCCCCTGCGAGGTGATCTGGCTCCCCGAGGAGGAGCGCCGGGCCGGCTTCGCCTACGGCACCCTCACCGGCCATCCGGAGAGCGGCGAGGAGGCCTTCCTCGTGGAGCTCGAACCCGACGGCACGGTCCGCTTCACGGTGACCGCCTTCAGCCGGCCCGCCGCCTGGTACACCCGGCTCGCCGGCCCGCTCGTCCCCCCGCTCCAGCGCGCCTACGCCCGCCGGCTCGGCCGCGCCCTCGGCCGGCTCGTGGCCGCGGGCTGATACTGGAGGCGATGGAGTGGTTCACCGCGCCGGAACTGTGGATGGGCCGGACCGTCTTCCAACGCGGCCTGGCCGTCCTGTACTGCGTGGCCTTCCTGTCGGCCGCCCTCCAGTTCCGGGCGCTCATCGGCGAGCGCGGCATGCTCCCCGTACCGGCGTACCTGCGCCGCACCACCCCGCTCCGCGCCCCCTCGCTCTTCCACTGGCGCTACTCGGACCGGCTCTTCGCCACGGTCGCGTGGTCGGGGGCCGGGCTCGCGGCGGCGATGGCCGCCGGGGCGGGGGACGCGGTGCCGCTCGCCGTCGCGATGGCGCTGTGGCTGGTGCTCTGGGGCCTCTACCTGTCGATCGTGAACGTCGGCCAGACCTGGTACTCCTTCGGCTGGGAGTCGCTGCTCCTGGAGACGGGGTTCCTCGCGGTCTTCCTCGGCAACGACGACGTCGCCCCGCCCCTCCTCGTCCTCCTGCTGCTGCGCTGGCTGCTCTTCCGCGTCGAGTTCGGCGCCGGACTGATCAAGATCCGCGGGGACGCCTGCTGGCGGAACCTCACCTGCCTGTACCACCACCACGAGACGCAGCCGATGCCCGGACCGCTGAGCTGGTTCTTCCACCGGCTCCCCCGCCCCCTGCACCGCGTCGAGGCCGCCGCCAATCACGTCGTGCAACTGGGCGTGCCGTTCCTCCTCTTCGCCCCGCAGCCGGTGGCCTCGGTCGCGGCGGGCCTGATGATCGCCACCCAGCTGTGGCTGGTCCTCTCCGGCAACTTCGCCTGGCTGAACTGGCTGACGATCGTCCTCGCCGCCTCCGCCCTGGACCTCTCCGCGCTCACCGGCGACCGCCCCCGCCCCGACCCGCCGCTCTGGTACGTGGTCCTGGTCCTCGCACTCACCGCCCTGGTCCTGGTCCGCAGCCACCGCCCGGTCCGCAACCTGCTCTCCCGCGACCAGGCCATGAACCGCTCGTACGACCCCTTCCACCTGGTCAACACCTATGGCGCCTTCGGCACGGTGGGCCGCGTCCGCCACGAGATCGTCGTGGAGGGCACCGGTGACGCGGCCCCCGGCCGACCGCGGCCGGACGCGCGCCGGGCGGACGCGTACAAGGAGCGCGACAGGGCCGGCGAACCGGTCCTCAGGCGCGCCGACCGGGAGGTCGCCCCGGACGCGGTGTGGCGGGAGTACGGCTTCAAGGGGAAACCGGGCGATCCGCACCGGTGGCCGCGGCAGTACGCGCCGTGGCACCTGCGGCTCGACTGGCTGCTCTGGTTCGTGGCCCTCTCGCCGTCGTACGGCGCGCCGTGGTTCGACGGGTTCGTGCTGCGGCTGCTGCTGAACGACAGGGACCTGCTGAAGCTGATCCGGCACAACCCGTTCCCGGACGCCCCTCCCGCCTACGTCCGCTGCCGCCTGTACCGGTACCGCTTCACGACCTGGCCGGAGCTGCGGGAGAGCCGCGACTGCTGGCACCGAACGTACGTCCGGGACATGTTCCCGCCGGTACGGCTCCGCCCTCCGGTCGACCCGGCCGGCTCCGACGGGCCCGGCTGAGGGCCCTTGTCGGCCCGGCTGCGGGGCGGAGCCGGACACGACGGTGCCCCCGGCCGGGAGGGCCGGGGGCACCGGAGTCGCACGGGCCGTGTCGGTACGGCCCGGGGGACGACCCCTGTCAGTCGATGCCCGGCAGGATGTGGGGCTCGGCGAGGTCGTCCTCGTAGCCCGCGAGGCGGATGGGGGCCGAGCGCGCCCACACTTCGAGGCTGCCCAGCTCGCCCTTGCGCCGCTGCCGTTCGGAGGGTTCCGAAGGTCGGGGTTCCTGCTTCGTCAGTTCGGGTGTCACCGCGCACTCCTTTGTGTCGCGTCAGGTCGAGGACGGAGGACCGTTCGGTCGCGGTGGCGCCGGTCTGGAGCGGGGCCGCGGCCGAGGTGGGTGGCCAGTCCCCTTGGACGGTCGTGGAGCGGTGTGTCGCTCCGGTGGCCGTCCGTGGGCATCAGAGTAACCAAATGAGCAGGCATGCGCTCTACCGGGCTCGGAAGTGTGACGCATTCGGGTGACAGAGACCGAAAAGAGCGCCCTCCCCGGGGGGAGGGCGCTCTCGAAATCCGCGGTGCGGGGCCGGCCGCTACCACTTGCCGGGGAAGTAGTCCTTCAGGAAGACGCCGTACAGGTCCTCTCCGGCCTCGCCGCGGACCACCGGGTCGTAGACGCGGGCGGCGCCGTCGACCAGGTCGAGCGGGGCGTGGAAGCCCGCCTCTGCCAGCCGCAGCTTCTCGAAGTGCGGGCGCTCGTCGGTGATCCAGCCGGTGTCGACCGAGGTCATGAGGATCCTGTCGGTCTCGAACATCTCCTGGGCGCTGGTCCGCGTCACCATGTTCATGGCGGCCTTCGCCGCGTTGGTGTTCGGATGGCCCGCGCCCTTGTAGCCGCGGGAGAAGACGCCCTCCATGGCGGAGACGTTGACGACGTACGCCCGGCCGCTCGCGGCCTTGGCGGCGGCCTCGGCCATCGACGGGCGCAGCGCGCTGATCAGGATGAACGGCGAGGTGTAGTTGCAGAGCTGGGTCTCCAGGAGCTCCACCGGGGAGATCTGGTCGATGGTCTGCACCCAGGTGTTGGACTCCACCACGTCCGGCAGCAGGCCGCCGGCGTCGATGGCGGTGCCCGCCTGGTACTGCTCCAGGCCGGCGTTGCCCGCGACGAGCGCGAGGTCGGCGACCTTCTGGGCGTCGAGGCCGCTGGTGCCGACGGGGAGCGCCGCGAGGCCGTCGACCGCGCCGGAGTTGAAGGCGCCGATGACGTGGTGGGCGGGCAGCTCGCCGGCGGGCAGCGGCGCGGACTCGCCGTCGACCAGGGCGGCGTACGCGGACGGCAGCCGGCGCACGGTCTGCGTGGCGTTGTTGATCAGGATGTCCAGCGGGCCCGCCGCGGCGACCTGCTCGGCGAGGGCCACGGCCTGGCCCGGGTCGCGCAGGTCGATGCCGACGACCTCCAGGCGGTGGATCCACTCGGCCGAGTCCTCCATCGCCTTGAAGCGGCGGATGGCGTCCTTGGGGAATCGCGTCGTGATCGTGGTGTGCGCGCCGTCGCGGAGCAGCCGCAGCGCGATGTACATGCCGATCTTCGCGCGGCCGCCGGTGAGCAGGGCGCGCTTGCCGGTGAGGTCGGCGCGGACGTCCCGCTTGGCGCGGTTCAGGGCCGCGCAGTCCTGGCAGAGCTGGTGGTAGAAGTAGTCGACCTCGACGTACCGGGTCTTGCAGGTGTAGCAGGACCGGGGGCGCTGGAGTATGCCCGCGATCTTCCCGGCCTCGGTGACCGAGGAGGGCAGGATGCCCTCGGTCTCGTCGTCGATGCGCTGGGCGGAGCCGGTGGCGGTCGCCTCGGTGACGGCCCGGTCGTGGGCGGTCTTGGCGGCGCGGCGCTCCTGGCGGCGGCGCTGCTTGACCATGCGGTAGATCCCGGCGGTGGCGCGGCGGACGGCGATCGCGTCGGGGTGGTCGACGTCGATCTTCTCCAGCTCGTCGAGCACGCTCAGGCAGACGGCCAGGCGCTCGGGGTCGATGCCCGGCCCGTACTCCTGGGATTCTTCAGTCACCGTCATGGCCTTCGTCGTTCCTCGATCGCTCGCGGGCGGGGTGCCGCCGGGGGTTCCGAAGAGGCAACTTTACGGAGCCGGGGCCCGCCGCTCCAAACCCGTTCGCGGGGCGTGGTCGAACACACAGTCGCCGCAGAGGCCTCCGGAGGCGGAGCGGTAGTAGAGGCAGCAGGTGGTACGGCGCAGGGCGGGGCCGCTCAGGGTGCCGGCGAGGTCCGGGTGGTCGAGGAGCCCTTGGACGAGGGCGGCGGCCCGGGTCGCGGCCTCGGGCCGGTCGTGGGCGCGGGACCAGCGGATCAGTTCGCGCAGGGCGCCGGCGAGCGCGGAGCCCGCGTTGCCCCACAGCAGCCCGGGCGAGATCCGCCCGTCGCGGGCGAGGGCTGCGTGCAGCGGGACGAGGTGCGCCTCCTGGACGGCCTCGCGGAGCGCGCCGACGGTGGCGGGGCGGGTGTCGGCGCCGGACCACCACAGGTCGTCCGGGGCGGTCAACGCCGGGTCCCAGCGCAGTTCGGCCGGGTCGAGGGCCGGGAAGCGGCCGCACAGGGCGGCGGGGCCGAGCGCGGTCGACCAGAGGCGGGCGGCGAGTCCGAGGTGGGCGACCGACGCGGCGACCCGCCGCTCGGGCGTCCGGAGCCGGGCGGCGACCTGGTCCACGCGCGCGTGGAGGGGGCCGTCGGCGTGGGCGTCGCCGTCGTAGAGCCGGGCGAGCGGACGGTGGTCGCCGCCGGCGGGCGGCGGGACGGTCCGCAGGGCGAAGAAGCCGCCGAGCAAGGTGCCGCTCGTCTCGGGATCCACCGCTCCTCCTCGGGTCCGCCGCCGGCGGGGCCCGGCGGTGCGGGGCCACCGTATCTCCCTCGGGCCGGGGGCTTCGCGGGCCGAACCGCACCCCGTACCAACCCCTGGCGTCTTGCGGGCCAAAGTGGACCGGTCGGGGCGCGGACTGGCTCGGGATGCGGCCCGCGGCCCGGGCGGCCGTGGGCCGCCGGTACCACCTCACGCGCCCGTTTCACCCCGGTTGGACCCGCTGTGACCTGCGATGGCGTACGCCACGGGGTGTACGGGTCGGCCGCGTACTGCGTCGGCGGTACCGGCGAGGGCGTCCCCTGGTCTGACGACGGAATCGCCCCGGAGAGCGATCGTGGAGGGTATGAGTCCCCTCGCGCTGTCCGTCGTCCTCTCACTGGTCTCCGCGGTGGCCTACGCGGGCGCGGCGATCGTGCAGGAGCGGGTCGCCGCGGCCGCCTCCGGGCCGACCTACGCACCGCTGCGCAATCCGGTCTGGTGGGGCGCCGTCCTGCTGAACGGCCTGGGCGCGGCCCTCCACGTCGCCGCGCTCGCCTACGGGCCGCTCAGCGTGGTGCAGCCGCTGGGCGCCCTCACCATCGTCTTCGCACTGCCGATGGCGGCGCTGTTCGTCCGCCGCCCGGCGGGGCGGCGGGCCTGGCACGGGGCGCTGATGGCGACGGCGGGCCTGGCGGGGCTGCTGAGCGTGACGGCCGGCGGGGAGGGCCGCACCCCCGGCGGCGGGGAACGCTGGCTGCTCGCCGGGGCCACCTTCGCGGCGGTCGCGGCGCTCTTCGTCCTGGCCCGGGTGGCCGGCCGCTCGGCCCTGCGCGGGGTCGCGCTGGCGGCGGCGGCCGGCGTGGCCTTCGGGGTGGCGTCGGTCTTCACCAAGGCGGTCGCCGAGGAGTGGTCGCCCGACGCGCCGCTCGCCGAGTGGGGCTCGGGGCTGGTGCTGTCGGCGCTCGCGGTCACCGGCCTGCTGCTGTCCCAGGCCTCGTACCGGGGCGCCGGACTCGCCGCCCCGCTCGCCACGGTCACCGTCGTCAACCCGGTGGTGGCCGCCACCGTCGGCCTGACGCTGTTCGGCGAGGGCTTCCGGTACGGGGCGGCCGGCGCGGTCGCGGCGCTGGTCTGCGGCGCGGTCGCGGCGGGCGGGCTCGTCGAGCTGACCCTGGACCGGCTGGCCCGTCCCGGCGGGGACGGGCCCTCGGCGTCAGATGGAGACGCCGCGCGCCCTGAGATAGGCGAGGGGGTCGATGTCGGAGCCGTACCCGGGACCCGTCCGCACCTCGAAGTGGAGGTGCGGTCCCGAACTGTTGCCGGTCGATCCTGAGCGCCCGATGCGCTGGCCGCCGGTGACCCGCTGCCCCTCGCGGACGGAGACGGCGGAGAGGTGGGCGTACTGGCTGTAGCGGCCGTCGTCGTGGCGGACGACGATCTGGTAGCCGTACGCGCCCGCCCACCCGGCGGAGACGATCCTCCCGTCGGAGACGGCCTTCACCGTGGTGCCCGTGGGCACCGGGAAGTCGACGCCGGTGTGGTAGCCGCTGGACCAGGACGAGCCGGGCTTGCCGTAGCGGGTTCCGATGTCGGCGGAGACGGGTGCGGAGTAGCGGTCCTCGCGGGGCGCGGCCGGCTGGGGCTTGGGCTTCGGCTTGCTCTGCGGCCTGGGCTGGGGCCTGGTCTGCTGGGTGGGCTTCGGCTGGGGCTTGCTCTGCTGGGTCGGCTTCGGCTGGGGCTTGGTCTGCTGTGTGGGCTTCGGCTTGGTCTCGGGCTTGGGCGGGGCCTGGACCGCGGGCTTGGTCTGCTGCTGGGGCGTCGGCCGGGCCTGCGGCTTCTGCGTCGGCGCGGGACGGGTCTGCGTCTGCGCGGCGGGCCGGGTGACGGGCCGCTCGGCGGCCGGCGGCCTGGAGGCGGGCGCCCCGGCGGCGGGGGGCTTCGGAGGCGCGGGCGGCTTCAGGGTGGGCGGCGCCTGCGGGGAGCTCGGACGGGCGCTCGGGGCGGCGGGGGCCGGGGCGGGCGCGGGCCGGACCGGGGCGGCGATCCGGAGGGTGAGGCGCTGGCCGGGGAGGATCAGGTCGGGGTCGTCCCCGACGGTCTTGCGATTGATCTCGTACAGCCGCTGCCAGCCGCCGCGCACCCGTTCCTCCTGGGCGATCGCGGAGAGCGAGTCGCCGGGCGTGACGGTGTACATCTCGCGGAGGGTGGGGACGGTCGTCGGACCGGGCTTCGCGGCGGCCTGCCGCGGTAAGGCGCGCTGCGCGGGCAGCGAGGCGGTCCGCACGTCGTTGCCGCCGCCAGAGGCGTCCGGGCCTCGGGAGGCGTCCGGGCCTCCGGAGGCGTCCGGGCCTCCGGAGGCGTCCGGGCCTCCGGAGGCGTCCGGCGCCGGTCCGCCGCGCCGGAGCCCGGCCTCGGGCCCGCAGGCGGGCCAGGCGCCGGGGCCCTGTCCCTTGAGGACCCGCTCGGCGACGGCGATCTGCTGGTCCTTGGACGCGAGGTCGGCGCGCGGCGCGAACTCGCGGCCGCCGTGGGCGACCCAGGTGGACTGGCTGAACTGGAGGCCGCCGAAGTAGCCGTTCCCGGTGTTGATCCGCCAGTTGGAGGAGGATTCGCACCGGGCGACCTTCTCCCAGACGTCGAGCGAGGCGGCCTGCGCGGCGCCCGCGCCGACGAGGGGCAGGGCGAGCCCGGCCCCTCCGGCGGTGACGGTGAGCGAGGCGCGGTTGATCCGGCTCGGCTGGTGGCGGCGGTGACGTCCGCGTACGGCCATGGGCCCCCCTAGAACACAGCGACAGCGGTCCAAGTTACGGGGGTCGCACGCTGTGTGACAAGCCGGACGCGGAAGTCCGCCGGGGTCGACTCCCTTGGGTCACCCGGCCGTTGGCGTCCCGCCGCGCCCGGCGGGGCCCGGCTGGGGCTGCGGCTCCGGCGGCGGCACGGGCCCGCCGGGCTGGGGCGGCGCGGGCGGGGCCGGGTCGGGCGGCACGGGAACGGGGTTCGGCGGCGGCACCGGAGCGGGCCCGGGCTGCGGCGGCGGGATCGGCGAGGGCGGCAACGGGTCGGGGTACGGATGGGTCATGACGGGCCTCCCGGTCGACGGCGTCTCCCCCCTGCTACACCCTCCCTTCTTTACCAGGGTGGCACCGCCAAACATCGCCGCACCACCGACCGGGCGTGGCGGCGGGCTCCCCCTGCCGCCACTCGGCCGTGCGCCGCGTCCCCGCGGATCAGGCGGACGCGGGCACCGCGTGCGGCGGACGCACCTGGTCGCTGCCGGGCACGGGCGCCGAGGCGTCGGCGCCCAGCTCCACGATGCGGTTCGCGCCGTCGACGTGCACGACGCGCGGCACGTACGCCCGGGCCTCGGCGTCGTCCATCTGGGCGTAGCTGATGAGGATCACCAGGTCCCCGGGGTGCACCAGATGGGCGGCGGCGCCGTTGATCCCGACGACCCCGGACCCCCGCTCGCCCTCGATGACATAGGTCTCGAGGCGGGCGCCGTTGGTGATGTCCACGATGTGCACGAGCTCACCGGGCAGCAGATCGGCCGCGTCGAGCAGATCGGCGTCGACGGTGACGGAACCGACGTAGTGCAGGTCGGCCTGGGTGACGGTGGCGCGGTGGATCTTGGACTTGAACAGAGTACGCAGCACTTGGGACTCCTCTGAGACGGCTCCCTGCCTGCTTTGTGCAGGTCAAGGGCGGCCTCGACTTTACACCGGCGCCCCGTCCGATGTTTGTGAGGAACATCGCTCCGGTCGGGCTGGACGGCTTCCCACCTGGGCTTTCCCTTCACACCGGCGATTGTTGAGACGATCGTCCCGAAACGCACGGGGACTCATGCTGACCGGATGCTGACTTACCTGATGAGCCATCAGACATGCGGGAGGTCCCTCTGCACACACGGACGACGTGCGCCCACGCACCAACGATCTGTCGGGCACCGACATTGCTCCGGTTCATGGAACACGGCCCCTTTGGCCATCAGCCGGTCGACGCTCGACCGCTCCGGAAGTCGGCTCGCCGCCTGCCGCCCGCCCGAGGCCCCTCGGCAGCGTGGAACTCGCGAGCGACGGCTACCCGCCCGGCGGCCTCGCGAGCCGGAGGTGTGGTAGGAAACCGCCCCGGCCGACGGCGCACGGGGCCTTCGGCGCGGGGAGCGGAAGCGTGTACGGGCTCGGCTGCCGACGTTGCTGCAAGCGAGCAGGACTGAGCGCCTGGGATGCGAACGTCTATTCCATGATCCGCAGGACCTATCCGCACGCGGCCAGTGCGCGACGCGATGGCGCAGAGCAGCAAGATCTCCCCCGGCGTGGCCACCCTGGAAGCGGACGACAGCTGGCACCCGCGCAACCCGACTCTCGAGGAGGACCACGAAACAGGGCTTGTTGCCCGCGCTGAAGGGCGAGAATCGTCGCATGGTTCGCTCGTTCTCCCGCAGCCCTGTCTCCGACCGCGGAGATGCAGGGCGCCCGCGCAGTCAAGCAGCTGAGGCCAAGCACACCGCCGCGATGCAGGCGGCCGGATATGAGCCGCTGGAGCCCTATCCCGGGAGCGGGCAGCCGTGGCGATCCCGGCACCTGGCGTGCGGAAGCATCGTCTCCCCTCGACCGGCGTACCTCAGCGCCGGCCGGGTCGGGTGCACGGAGTGCGCGAAGGAGAGCCGCCGGGCGATTTTCCAGGAGCGTGCCGATGGGGCCGAGCGGGCCGAGACGGACCTGCGGTCGGTCGGTTTGGAGCCGCTGGAGCCCTACCCCGGTAGCGGGAAACCGTGGCGCTGCCGCTGCACCGCGTGTGGGGCCGTCGGCACACCACGGCTGTCCGCGGTCCGGAACCTGATCAAGGAGGGGGTCGCGTCGGGCTGCGCCACGTGCAATCGCAGAGCCCGCGGCCGGCGGCAGCGTGAAGCCAATGCCGAAAAAGCGGAGGCCATGATGCGCGAGGCAGGGTACGAGCCGCTGGAGCCGTATCTGTCTGCCGCCGCACCGTGGAGCTGCCGTCATGCGGTGTGCGGCGAGGTGGTACGGGTGAAGGCGTCGAGTGTCCGCAGCGGCTACGACCCGTGTCCTGTCTGCCGGGCGGAGGGATACAAGCAGCGGGCTACTGCCCGCCGTACCGATGCGGCTGAGGCTGCCGCCCTGATGCGGGCGCACGGCTTCGAGCCGCTGGAGCCGTATCCCGGTGCTTCGGTGGGTTGGCATTGCCGCTGCACGACGTGCGGGAAGGAGTCGAAGCCCCTGTACTCCGGGGTCAAGGGCCGTGGGTACGGGTGCGGGCACTGTGTGGGAAGCGCGCCGCTCGACCCTGCGGAGTGCGCGGCCGAGATGCGGGCGGCCGGGTTCGAGCCGCTGGAGTCCTACCCCGGCAGTGACAAGCGGTGGTTGTGCCGCTGTCCGGCGGGGCACGAAGTGCATCTTCGGCTGACCGGTGTCCGTACCGGCAAGGGATGCCGGATGTGCGCCACCCACGGCATCGACCTGGCCGGGCCGGCGAAGCTCTACGTGATCACCCACCGGGAGTGGGACGCGGTCAAGGTCGGCATCGGCGCCTGCACCGGCTACAACTCCCGCCTCCTGCAGCACGAGCGTCAGGGGTGGGAGCTGTACCGAGCCCGTGACTACATGACCGGCGCTGCCGCCTACGAGGTCGAACAGGCGGTACTGGACCGTCTGCGCGGCGCCAAGCTGTGTCCGTTCCTCACCAAGGAGGTCATGCCGAACGGGTGGAGCGAGACCTGCTCCACCGACCGCGTTACCGCGGACGAGGTGTGGGTCATGGTCGAGGAAGAGACCCGCCGCGCACCCGACGCCTACGCTCCCCGGGCCGACGCCCGGCCCCGGGCAGCCTTCCTCTTCGACGCCGAAGCCGCCGCCGAGGAGATGCGCGCCCGTGGGTACGAGCCGCTCGTGCCCTACCCGGGCCGCACCAACGCGACCTGGCCCTCCCGGTGCACCACGTGCGGGCACGAGGGCCGGCCCACCTTCAACGCCGTACGCAACGGGGGCCAGGGCTGCCGCGTCTGCCGGACCAGGGCGGCGCAGGCCAAACGTGCCGCCGCGACCGCGCCCAAGGCGGTTGAAGTGATGCGCGCGGCCGGGTTCGAACCGCTGGAGCCCTACCGCACCAGTCAGACCCCCTGGCGCTGCCTCTGCACCACATGCGGCCGCGAGAGCACCCCCACCTACTCCAACGTCAACAACGGAGGGAGCCGCTGCCGCTTCTGCTCCTCCAAGACATCGAACGCCGAGCAAGCCGCGGACGAGATGCGAGCGGCTGGTTTCGAACCTCGGGAGCCCTACCCGGGGCGGACCACAGACCGGTGGCACTGCCGCTGTTCCTGCGGGAACGAGGTCATGACGCGTCTGTCCTTCGTCCGGTCCGGAACCACGGGATGCAAGAAGTGCCCCCGGGCCGGCGGCCGAACCAATCCCTTGAAGGCCACTGTCGAGGTTCGCCAAGCCGGGTTCGAGCCCCTTGAGACCTATCCCGGGCAGACCACCGATCGGTGGCACTGCCGCTGTGCGTGCGGGGCCGAAGCCGCGGTGACCTTGACCAACATCAGGCGCGGCCGAACCAGGTGCCGGGCATGCTCCAAAAACCACGGCAGTTGATCAACACGTACCGCCAGCGGTGCGAGCTGCCGCATGGTGAGGTTTGTGTGGTATGGCAAGGGCAGGCAGCCGAGCGCCAGATGGCCGACCATCAACGTCGTGGAAATGCTGTGGCACGGACGCTGTGCCGCACATCCTCGCGAAGGACTTCCAGAATCACGGCCGCCGACGTGGCCCGCTCCGGCGCTATGTCGGCGGCGGCCTCCGCCAAGGTCCGCCGCACCCATACATCACTGTCGTTGGCCAGTCTCATCGCGAGCTCCTGATAGCGTTCCACGTGCTGCATGCACAGGGCAGCACTGGCTTGCCAAACACCGACGTGCGTGCGCGATGCGTCCATTGGTTGTGGTTCGAGTCCTACAACGACCTACCGAGCGTGGGGACGCCTCTCCGCCCTGCCAGGGAGTGCCCTCACCGGCTTACCCTCTCGGAGATCTCCGCCTCTCCTCGGAGTTCCGCCGCTTCACCGAGCGCCAGGCTGGGCGTGCCCGGGCTGTGGTGAAGGCTGCCGAGGGAGCGACCGCGAGGGTGGATTCAGCTGTCTCTCGGCAGGTGGCCTATCCCTTCCCGAGAGGTGAGCACTGGTAGCGCAACCCTCGGCTCACGATCTTGAACCGATCCCGCCCCTGTGCGGAGAAGGGGTTTGGTAGCTCGAAGACCCGGCGGTCCTCCGGGGCGAGCGCGGAGGTGATCAACAGGATGCGGTAGCGGCTGCCGCGTGCATGGCGACGGGCAGCGTCCACCTCGGACGGTCCGAGCTCGAACTCGACTCGGTCGGCGCTCGGTTCGCTCAGCGCCTTCACCTCGAAGAACCGGGTGGTATCGCGCCACTTCACCTCGAAGTCGTACCCCAGCGAGTCGGACGCGTCGCGGTCTCCGTTGACGACAGCGGCGTATCCCGACCTCCAGTGCACGTCCGCGTACCGACGCTGGAGCCATGCGCGAGCCGCCACTTCTCCGACCAGGCCGATGGCCGATCGCTGATCCTCGTTGGTCTGATTCATCTTCGCCACGACGATGCGTTGCTTGGGGGAGCTCGTTCCCGGACGTGGCCGGGGTACGCCTTGGACGGCGTCAAGGCGCACCCTGCCGCTCTGAGCGAGGAAGGATTCGCCAACCGTACGCGCCGCGATGTCCGCAATGGCGGAGAGCTGGTCGCGTCCCACGCTGACTTCGGCGTCCCCGATGGTGATGGTGCGCGGCACGATGCCGCTGGTGCCGCCGGAACCATGAGAGAGGCGCTTCGCCGTCCGCGCCAGGTCGTTCGGAGTCAGGCCCAGTTGGACGAGATCCGCAGTCCGCGGCATGCCGTCGGGCCACCTCACCGCGCGCTCCACTGCATCGATCAGCTGGCTCTCGCTCAACGCCACCAGGTCGCTCAGCCCGGACCTGTCGACGCAGCTCTTGGACTCCAGAAGGACAGCGCCGTGCCAGCCGCTCGGAGGTTCGACGCCCTGCTTGCGGCACCAAGCCTCCACCAGGGGAAGCAGAACCTTCACCAGCGTGTCGATCGCAGCAGCGTTGCGTTCACGCAGCAGGTCAACGGGCGGGAGGGTTCCCGGCCGGTCGAGGTCGTCGTCGGCGCCGTGCTCGCGCAGCCACTTTCCCACCCTGACGCGCATCGCCTCCGGGGGCGGGGTCATGAAGCGGGGCAGCCAGTCCGGGTCGGGCTGTAGGTCGTGCAGAGCGCGGGCCGCCGCATACGGGGTGAAGTCGCCGCCCTCGTCGGCAGCGGCCGCGTAGCGCTCGCGGAGTCGGTCGAGGATCGCGTCGGCGTGAGCACGCACGAAGTCGCCGAAGACCTGCTCGTGAACGTCGGGGTAGGAGTACGGCGAGTACCCGGGGCCGAGCGTGGCGAGTGCCGCGTTGAACTCCATGAAGTCGATTCGCAGCTCGTCACGCAGTTCGGCGGGCGTTGTGGAGGAGCGGGCGAGGGCCACCAGGGCCTCCGACGAGACGGGCAGGTCGGGTGCGTACCGGTCGATGACCGCCTGGAGTTCGGACTCGTTTCCCGCACGGGCCAGGAGGTTCTCCGACTCCTCGTCCCAGTCGGCGGTGGTGACGCAGGCCAGGACGGGACGGATCAGCCGTACGGCGTCCTGTACGTCGCCGGTGAGGTGGCGCCTGATCTCAGTGACCTTCGCCTCGGTCGTGTCCAGGGCCTGGGCGAGGGAACCGTCGTCGATGTGGCTGGGCATGTGGCCACCGAAGAGCCGCTCCAGCTTCACCAGGACGAGTTCGAGCGCGTCTTGCAGCCATGGACGGCTCAGGAGCTGTGCGATGGCCGGCGTCGCCGCCTGGAGTTCGTCCCAGCCTTCTTCGCTCCTCCAGACCACCACGGTGGGGTGGTTGTCGTCGGGCAGTGGCAGCGCCCGGGTCGTCGACGGAGGTTCGGTCGGTGCGCCCGCGATGGCGATCTCCACGTCGTCGGCGTGCACGACACGGATGGTGCGGAGCCGTTCGAGCGCGGCACGGACGCCGCGCTCGCTACGCCGGACGAACGCCCCGGACTTCAGCTCCATGGCGAGGGCGACGACGGTGACCAGCCATTCCCCGCGCTCGACGAGTGCGGTGGCCGCTCCGTCCGGGGTGATCGGGGAGCCGTCCCTGTGCCGGACCTGGACATGGGTGGCGGACGTGCGTTCCACCTGGATCCCGTTCGCCTCGGCCAGTCGGACGATGGTCGCCCCGGACTCGGCCGGGGCGACCAGTACGGGGTGACCCGCCAGCTCAATGAGCGCTTCCTTGAGAGGGTCCTCCTGGTCGCGTACGTAGACGGTGACTCCCCCGGCGGAGGCGGGCACCGTCAGGGCGCCGAGCATGTTGGCGCGGCTGACGGCCAGCCGGATCTCCTCGCCGGGGGCCCAGGGCCAGACTCCCGTCTGCGCGATCTGCGACCAAGCCCGTTCGTAGTGCCGTTTGAAGGAGACGCTGAGGTACTCGGGGACCTCCCCATTGTCCAGCGTGTCCCCGAGCTGCAGCACGACCGCCCCTGCGTGCTGCGGGTCGTCCCATCTGCGCAGACCCAGTTGGAGGAGGCGGTCGGCGACGGTCTTGTCGGCGAGCAGCCGCCGGGTCGTCAAGGGCAGGGCCGGGACGAAGGCGGGGAGTTCGCCGTCGGTGCTGAACCAAGCCTGGCCGGGCGTGACGAAGGAGGGGCCGTCCGCTTCCTCCACGGGGAGCCATGCCAGGCCCCGGAGGAAGGAGGCGAGCGGTGTCGGCCAGACGTGTTCGTCCTTGAAGGGGTACGTGGGCCTGTGCACGGTGAAGGTGAACACCTCGCTGCCCCAGGTGCGGAGCCCGTGGAGGAGCAGTTCGGCGAACTCACGCCGAGCCGTTCTGGGCAGTGCCGCGACGTCGGCCCCTCCCGCGAGGTGGGCCGGTGCTCGCGTGAACTCGTACGGTGTCCACGGGTGGGCGAACCTGGTCCACCGTTTCTGGACGTCCGCGGTCCAGACGGCGGCGAGCGGGTCCCCGAGTCCGAAGCGTACGGCGAGGCCGGCCGGCCGCAGATCGTTGCCGTGGCTGGGTTTCAGCCTGCCGCCGACGAGGGTCGGGCGCATGCCGTCGCATACTCCCAGGGCCGAGAGGAACTCGACGTAGGCGGACCTGTCGCGGACGGGTGTGGGCCAGGCGTCTGGTCCGCTGATCCAGCTGTCACGCTGAGCGGCGATCGCGGCGGGCACCCCGGCCCCACCTTCGCCGAGGAACCGGTCCAGCCTCCGTGCCCCCTCGGTGCCCCAGGCGGGTGAGAAGGAACATTGTGCCGCCCTGCCCCAGCCGTCGGTTGCCAGCGGGACGCGGAAGGGAATGCGGGGCAGGCGGCCTCTCTGGGCCTGGGTGAGCGTCGGGTACTGCCGGAAGGCGAAGACGAGGGCGTCGCGGCCGAGTGCCTCGGTGGGGCGGCCGGCGAGCAGGTCCTCCAGCGCGTCGAAGACCCGGTCGAGCTCGTACGGGCGCACGAGCCGGTGGCGCTGAAGAAAGTCGCGCCCCTGGGGGTCCCAGACGATCGCCGGGTGGGTGAAGGCGATGCGGCGGCGCAGCGCCTTCAGGTCACCGGGGACCTGGGTAATGGAGTCGGCGTCGGCGGCGTCGGGGTGGAAGAAGACGGTTTCGTCGTTCTGCTGCGACTCGGCCGCGCCGCCGAGGGTGTTCCTCAGCCGCAGACTCTGGTCGAGGATGATGCGGCGGCCGCGCAGCGCTTCCTGATCCCTCGCGAACGCATGCGCGACATCACCGTAGAAGGCACCCCACAGGGGTCCTGCCGCTGTCTCGTCCTCGCGGGGCAGCGTCGCGGCCACGCGTTCGACCCATTCGGCCGACAGTTGTGCCGGTGCGCGGAGCGAGGTGGGAAGGACGGCTCTGCACAGCTTGTCGAGTCGCGCGTGGCGGACGGAACCGACGGATGAGGCGAACAGCGGAGCTCCTGCATCGGCGAGGGCGTCGGTGGTCAGTACCCGCCAGGAGCGTTTTCCTTCAGGCCACGCGTAGGAGTCCCGCAGCGAGCCCCAGGTCTCCGTGCCGTGTAGCGGGACGATCGGTTCGGTGCCGAGTTTTCCGTCGAGAGCGGCGTTCAGCCGGTTCGGTACATCCCAGCTGACGAGGTCGACAACGAGATCGGCGGCCACGAGGTGCGGTGATTCCGAGCGGATGCGCCGACTCAGATCCACCGCTAGGTGTGCGACGTGGTCGAGGAGGTGGTCATTGAGGGCCACCGACTCGCTGATATCGAGCCGCGCCAGTTTCGTGAAGAAGGGGGCGTGAACATGCCCAGGGAAGGGAGACCGGGCAGCGGCGGCCATGGGGAGGAACGTGTACATACGGCCGTGCGCGAGCGGGGTGTCCAGCCTCAGGGCCACCGCCACCCATGCCTCGGAGTTCCAGTTCTCCCAGGCTGCATCGATCTCCCGGGCTCGTACGCTGCGTCGGATCGCCTCACTCAGGGAGCCGGCCTCCACAGTGCGGCGCGCCAGCAGATAGCGGCCGGCGTCAGCGAGATCGACTTCCGTCACCCAGTCGTTCTCGCGGTCGCGGACGAGGCCCGATGCATGCTCGGTACGGGACAGGACCCGCGTGAACGCGTCAGGGGATTCGCCGCGTACCTCTATGAGGAGTGCGGCCACCCGATCGAGGAAGAGCAGAAGCGGCGCGTCGCCGTTCGCCATCTCGCTCATCTGCGCCACGGCGAGTCCCCAGGCGTGCTGGTCCCGCAGCGGGAGCCGTACGACGGTGGAGAATCCGTCCTCGGCCAGTTCCTTGAGTACGGGGTCCGTGGCTGCGGCCGGCACGGGCAGCGCGAGGGGGGAGACATCCTCGACCACGCGGGCCGCCAGATCGGGATCCTCCACGAGAGCGTGTACGTCGTCGGGTCGCGCGAACCGGAAGCAGTAGCCGTCGAACACCGGGGAGCCGGCCGAGGTCTTGGAGTAGATCTCCGGCCAGTCGGTCAGCTGCAGCACGCTGCGGAAACCGAGCCCCTTGTTGCCGATGCCCTCACCCGCCGCCTTGCTCGACAAAGCCACCTCGGTGATGGCGCGGAAGTTCTTCTCGTTGAAGGCCGCGCCCTCGTTGGCGACGTAGAGGACACCGCCGCCCTTCTCGGGGACCGCGAGGACGGAGATGCGTCCCGGGCGGTCGCCGCCGAGTGCGTCGTGCCCGTTCTGGACGAGTTCAAGTACGGTGCGGCCCTCGTACTCCTGGGCGGTGTCCTCGCTGACGGACTTCAGGCTCTCCGCGAATCGCCATTCCTCACCGGCGTGCTGGTAGATCTCGATCCGCCGTCGAGTCAGGGCGATCACGGTGTCCCGGAATGCGCTGCCGACAGTGTCGTACGTCGATGTGATGACCGTTCCCCTCGTTCTACGCACACTCGTCGCGCGGCGCCTGCCGGGCGGTGAGCCCTATGGCGCCATCAAACCGGATCAGCGATCACATCATCCGAGGATTCCGCATTCTGGCCCGCGGGTCAGGAGCGCGCGGGGCGTAGCGCAGCAGCCGACTACCGAGCAGGACCCGAAAGGGGCCCGTCCGTCCGGGTTCCTGCCTTGGATGCGTGAGCGGACGTTCCGGCACATCCCAGTGCTGCTTGGATTGCGCGACACTGTTCAGCCCCTCTGGCCAAGCCGTCCCAGCCAGCACGACATCGTCCTTCACCACCCCAGCCAGGACTGCCCGTCCTCTACCAACCCGTTCCCGGTCTCACCGAGGTACTGGGAGGCACCGGTCTCACCACCGACTTCGCCGAGCCGCACGCCGGCGCCCGCGAACTCGACCGCCTCCGCACCAGCCCCGGCCCCCTGCCGGCGCTCCGCGCGGCCGGCACCACCAAACCGATCGAGGGCCTGTCACCGCTGTCACAGCCGATATCCTCCGGAGGCCGCCGTCAGGTCAAGCGTTCGCTGCGCATTCTCAATCAGACGGTCATACGTGGTTACGCTCACCCGGGTGAGGTGGGAGTTGTACATGCGCAGGGTCTCGTCGACCTGCGCTGAAGTGGCGCCATTGGTAACGAACGCGCTGTGCCCGATTACCACGGTCATCGAGGCGCGGCGGGCGTCGATGCCCAGGTCGACCAGGAGCTGGGCACGCTTCTCGTCGAGTTCCCGAAGGTAGTTCATGGCCTGACCCACGGCCTTGTTGATCTCGTGTCCCACGATCAAATGGTTGCGCTGTCCGGTCACAAGTCGGTCGATGTTGGCCTTCTTGAGCTCGACACCGTGCAGAGTACCGTCAGGACGGAGCAGAGTCAGGTCAAGCTGATCCCTCAGGGTGAGGTTGCGACGGGCGGTCCCCGGTAGGAACTCGCCGCCGAAGATCCAAGTCATGCGCTGAACAAGCTTCTGTAGGTCACCCTCGCTGGTAGCGGGGTCATCGGCCGCTCCACGGAGCTCGACCAGGTCCGCCTGCCGCCTAGCGCGTTGAGCTAATACTGCGAGCATCTGCGCCTCGCTGAGCTCGCTCAACGAAGCTGCGATGGTGGGATCACTCGCTACTACAGCCAGCAGCTCGCGAAGCGCGGCAACAACCGGCTGATCACTCGTTGGGTGCAGGCCGAGACTCATCCGAGGAGCTTGTCGAAACGGGTCTGTGTCATCCAGGAGGGCGCTTGCGCCGTTGAGGAGGTAAAGCCGGAAGATCGGCGTCCGAACGTCCCAACTGATCACGCGGTCAAGAATTCGAGTTTCCCGCTTGCCAGTTACTACCCAGTGCTCTATCGGCTGCTCGATATCGATGCCGACCTCGCCGACGTACAGACATTCAACTCCTCGCACCAAGAAGAGGCGTACCGGCACGCCACGCTGCAGATGCGCGAGCACCGCCCGATTCTCCAGCGAGATTCCGTCGGCCCACTGCCCCTGCCCGGCTGCCAGCAGTACGGACCCATTCCATCGAGGAGCCAGCTCACCCGAACGACTACAGTCGACGAAGAGGAGTGCGTTCGGCGTCTTCGCGCTGGAGCCAACAATGCACCTCGGGTTGCCACCGTAGACCTCATGCAGCTCTGCGCGTCGTACGACAGAACCAGGAGAGATATTCCACGCGGCCGGCCAACTGGTGGGGGGCTCTGCGTCCTCGGCAAGTCGAAGTACCTCACGCCACTGCCTCTCAGGAAGCTCGAGAGGCACAAGTTTCTGGTCGCCTCCGGCCGCTCGCGCCCGCTGCACCACTCGTGCGAGGCCTGCTGCGCGCAGCTTGTCAGCCGAGATCGGCGTGGCCAACATGAGCTTGTCAAGATGCAGTACGGCTCGCACAAGAGATGGAACCGAACCGTCTTCGTCTCGCCTCAATCTGACTAGGCTCAGCAAGTCGTTGGGGGGAACCGTGCTGGTGCTGGCGATCTCACCCACCGCAACCACTCCGCCGCCGCGGCCACCGCGCCACACCAAGACGGGATCGCCCCCCTCAACGTCGCGACCGGTGACCGTGGACAAGGAGGAGTCCCACGCCTCCGGGTTGCGTGCTGCCCCGGAGAGAGCCGACTTGTCCCCAGTGACCATCAGCCAGTACTTCACGAGCCCTCCTGCATTTCGCTTCTGTCTCCATGCTGCCGGTAGGTACTGACAGGCCGCCTGAGGCGCAGTGCCCGATGGGTCCACGAGATGTCCCGTCCGGCTTCCGCGCCCGCCTTGTCGACCTTCTCCGCCAAGCCACGCAGGGGCTTCACCGACTGCCCCAACACAACGGCAAGAACCGACGAGGCAGGGACCCGGACTTCTGGGGTCCGGACCCCTGCCGCACAGATTCACCCCGCGGCGCCCCGCGCCAGATCTCGGGCCTTGCCAGCCCACTCCCCCATGCGCGTGATGGCGGAGGTCAGCTCCTGCACCGCGCTGGAGATGTCCTTCACCGGTTTGCGGAGGTGTCGGCTCCAACGGACCAGGTCACTCGCGGAGGTGCTGAGGAATCCAAGATGTGAAAGTCCCCTCCGGGCGACCTCATCCAAGTCGATGAGATGTTTCAGGAACTCGTCCGTTCCTTCGCCGCGGTCATCGGGCGGTGTCACCTCGATCAGGCTCAGCGCGGCCCTCACCCCACTGTCCAGCGTCGTCATCCGCTCCGCGAAGGCCATGGCGACGGTTCTCATCTCCCCTGCAGGTACGCTCAGCGACTCCGCGTAACGGGCCGCCGCCGCCAGACGGGCGCTCGCGGGGGCGCTCGCCTGGGTAAGGTTGAGCATCTCGCTGGTGCTCTGCTGGGTCAGCGTACGGATCGTCTCCAGGATCTTCGTGATGGTCACCATGTGGGCGGTCATCTCGTCCATCCCGCCTTCGATCGCGGCGAAGTCGTCCAGCAGACCAGGGGGATCCTCGTCGGCCGCGGCCTCCGCGTCCGTGCCCCCAGTGGAGGACGGCGGCTCTCCGACCGGTTGAAGCGCTCTTACGACCCGCGCCGGGGTGAGAATTTCGAACCCGTCCCTGAGTCCGGCTTCCAAGGCGGTCTCGATCTCCCGGCGCGCGCCGGCCAGGTGACTGCGTGCCCGTTGATACCGGATCGTTCTGATCGACGCGATGTCGAAGGGCAGCTGTCCGGCCTCTCCGATGTGGATGGTCGGCTTGCCGGTGATGTGACGCAGCCCCAACTCGTACATCACGTTGGGGTTGCCACCGCTGACGTCCGCGATGACCAAGTCGGACTCGATGACGTGCCGGCAGATCTGCTCGTTGATGTCACCGGCGTGCGCGATGCCGTCCGCACGCACGGCGTCGATCTCGTACTTCGCGCAGGCCGGCGCGATCACCTGCTCGAAGATCCCCAGGTGGTGCTCGTAGGACTCGCGCTCGGGGGTGCCGTGAGCTGCATACGCATCGCCGATGGGGCCGATGACGAAGCACGTCCGGGGCCGTTCGGGATCCTGCCGGAAGGTCGGCGGCGCGTTCATGAGGGATCCTCCGTTCCACGGATGTCAGTGGCGTCAAGCCTGGCCGCGTACGAGGCGCCGGCTTCCAGGTCGACGGCGTACACGGGACGCTCCTCGATGCCGAGCGAGCGCAACAGATACGCGGTCGGGATGCGGTAGCGCCGCCCGACGCGCAGCACCGGACAGGGGAAGACACCGCGCCGGATCAGTTTGTACGCCGTACCGGGGCAGACCCCGAACGCGCGGGCAGCGGTCCGCAGGTCGACGCTCAGGGGCAGGTCGAACGCCTCGGCGAAGCTCAGCGGCGGGCCGGACCGGGGGCTCACCGCCGGGCTCCCGCGGGGCGCAGCACGAGCGTGCCGACAAGGGCCGCGTCCTTATGACGCCGGGCCCGGAACACCACGTCGGGCAAGCCCGCGCAGTGCGAGAGCGCCCCGAGCCGCTCCCCTTCCTGCCGTGTGCGGGATTCGGCGAAGCGGAGCGTCGCGCACAGGCCGTCGGGACGGGGCGGGGGTGCGAGGTGCAGTTCCCACTCCTCGGTCGACCGCTGCCGCTCCTCCCCCGGAGCCATGGCGATGCGGGCGTCCGCGAAGCGCGCGACGTCCACGACGGGCACCTCCCTCCTGACGCGGTCGGCATAAGCCCACATCCGGTTCACCGCCTCCTTGATAAGACGTCCGCCCGTGTCCGGATCATCCGGATCCGCGGTGTCGAGGGCGATGAGGAGGGCCAGTACGGCCTCCGACTCCAAGTCGGTGCGCTCGACCCTCAAGCGGCGCAGGATCCGGTGCAGGTTGCGGTGCAAGCCGGGCATCGCCAGCCAGACCACTAGCAGTCTCCCCTCCGCGTCGCCGCCCGGAGGCTCCTGCTGGGCCTCCATCACGGCCTGTCGCCAGATCGCCGTCCGCAGGCCCTCGTCGCGCCGCTGCCCGTACAGAGCGTTCCTGCAGTCCTCCGGGGACAGCCGTACGGGGCGGTGGCCGTCACTCGCCACGAGGAGGCGCCGCGCACCTCCGGGAGCCCTGAAAAGCGTCGCTGCGATCAGGGCGAACACACCGTCGGGGTCAGTCCTTCTCATCACTTCTCCTTTCCGGCCCCGTCAGGCCCCGGTACGACAACGCCTCGGCGGCCCGCTCGCAGGCGCTCGCAAGGGCAGTCAGCGCCGACCGCACGGCAACGAGGCGTTCGACCGGGACCGGGCTCGCCGTTCCGGGCCGGAACCACGACGGGTCGGCCACGGGGGCCGGCGGGTGGATGCAGACGAAGCCGTTCAGGTCGTTGCCGATGTTCACCCCATAGTCCACGCACTGGGTTCTGTCCCCTTCGGACCGGAACCCGGCTGTGTGGGGAGCCGTCACCGGGCGTTCCCGGGGCCGTCCGCCGTGGGCATCGCGGGCAGGCCGAGATGGAGGCCGCCATGGACGTCCCTGCCTACGGCCACACCACGGCGAACGTGCTGGGAGAGGTTCGCCCGGTCCGCCACGGGACCGTTCGGCGACGGCAGCGGCTCGTGCCCGCCGTCGACGGCCGCTCGTACGTCGTCCGGCTCATGGCCCGGCACGCGGATCCAGCCGTACCCTCCGAACTCCTTGACCTGTACGTGGGCGCGAACGTACTGCGCTGGGTCGAGGCCGGCTTGTCCGAACCGTACGACGTCCTGGTACAGCCGGTCCGACACGATGACGGCGAGATCCGCCGAAGCGAGGACGGCCAGCACGGTCTTCACCTGGGGCGCGTTCACGTAGCGCGCCACGGCGACGGGCGCGGGGCCGGCGTGGCCGAGGGCGGCGTCCGGAGCGACACCGGTGTCGACGGCCAGCCGCAGCCTGACGCGCGGGGCGGCGGCACGCGCGTTGAGGGCGCCGAGGTGGTCCGCCAGGTGGTGGACGAAAGGCCCCAGGACCGCGGCTTCCGGGGTGGCCTCGGGGAGGACGGCGAACTCCATGTCGCCCTGCGGCTGACGCGCCCAGGTCTCACGGTCCAGTCCGGTCAGCGTCGCCGCTTCGTCCAGCACTCGGACCAGGTCGGACTGCACGGCCGATTGGGTCCGGGTGTCGAGGAGGCTGTACTGCTCCATGTCCGCCGCCAGGCACAGCCGGGGGCGCGGGATGCTCTCCGGGGGCAGAGGAAAGAACCGTTCGCTCATGACGACTCGCCACCTTCCAGTGGTTGTCGGGTGCGTTGCACGCCAACTGTCTGCGGAAGGACGGCCACGGGAAAGAATCCCGCGTTTTTACGGATTCCTTGACAGGTCGCCACGTGACGCCGGGCCGAGGCGAGCCGCCCGCCGCAGGCCAGCCATGTCACGCACGAAGGTCTGTCGTTGGCCTGTCTCGGAGATGAGCCCGTCGATCCGTAGCTGAGCCAGCGCCTTCTGCACGGTGTCCCTGGTGGATCCGATGAGGTCGGCGAGTTCGGGCTGGGACAGCCTCACGTCGATCCGCACCGAGTTCCGGTCCGGCTTCCCGTGCGACTGCGCCAGCTCGACCAGCACGCGCGCCAGCCGGACCGAGACCGGATACCTGCCGTAGTCCAGTGGCCAGCGCTCGAAACGATGGAGACGGCGGCCGATCACCCGCTTGAGGGCCAGCTCCGCTTCGGGGTGAGCACGGAGGAAGGGCAGCAGTTCGTGATTCGGGACGACGGTGGCGGTGACCTCGCGGTCGACGGTGACGGTCGCTGACCTCGGCCCGAGGCCCATCGCCGCCACCTCGCCCACCACGTCCCCTTCGTTCTTGACGTCCATGAGCGCCGGCCGGCCCCCGTCCAGTCCACCGGTCACCTTCACCACCCCTTGGTGGAGCACCATCAGATCCCGCGCGTGATCACCCTCATGAATCAGCACGTCTCCCACGGCGAAGCTGCACTGCGTCCCAAGCCGTGCGAAGGCCTTGCGGGCCCCCTCCGTCAGCGTGTCGAGAAACGGCACGCGACCATCCCTGTCCGAGCCACGAATCATGCGCACAGCACAGCACGCGCGCGGTGCGGCGATCTGCGTTTTCCGCCAGAACCGCCGGTGCCACGAGTGCACTTCGGGGCGCACAGCGGCGCATGCCTGAAGCACCTGTCGGTCCCTTCGCGAGTGCCTCAAGCCCGGTCGGCGCTGCCGATCGCCTCGGCCACGCCGTAGGACCCACGGAGCAGTAGTCGGTCCAGCAGATCGAGGATCTCGGACCGGCGGGCAGCCGAGGTGGCCTGGGCGTGGGCCCGGACCAGGAGCTCCCCGATGTGGTGGGCATCGGCAGCGGCACCGGTGGCCAAATCTGCCGAGGCGGCGCCGAACACGGTGAGGAACCGGCGCACGCAGGCGAGTACCAGCTCGTCGACCCGGTCGGGAGCCTCTTCGAGAGTGATCAGCAACTGCGGCAGGGCCGGCGCGAAGGCGTCGGAATCGATCAGGGCGGTCACCGTGCGGCGCACGCGCCCCAGGCGTCGGCCCCTCAATGCGACGGCGACAGCGGCGGCGGCTTCTCGCACCCCTTCTTCCGGGTCGTGGAAGAACTGGACGAGCGCGTGATGTGCCAAGGCCTGGTCCCCGGTGTTCAGGAGACGCTGGGCGCACACGTCCGCGGCCCCCTGCCGCTGAGCCGCGTCCTTCCCTGTGAGAACCGTCGCCAGCAGGTCCGTCCTCTCCCACTCCATCGCCGCCAGCGCCGCCACCCGCCCGCCGTTCCGGCGCACCGCCGGCACCGGGGAACGCAGCATCCGTTCCGTCACCGGTCCGCCCCTCACCGGATCCCCGTGGCAGAGGGCCACGAGCAGGCGAAACACCGTCCGTGAAGCCAGGAGCCGGTCGGGGGCCCGGACGAGCAGGTCGAACGCCTCAGCCACTGCGGGGCGGTCGTACCGCAGCGCCGCATGCAGCAGATGAGCCGCGCACGCCCGGACGGGAAGCGAAGGGTCGGAGGCGATTCTCCGCAGGTGAGGCAGGACCAGGGCGGCCCGGGAGCCGTCGGAGGCGTGGACGAGCAGGTCGCCCAGGCTCTCGACGGCGCTGCCACGCACGGTGTTGATCCCCGCGGTGAGGAGGTCACGCTCGACGTCCCGTTCGCTCCCCGGGCCCCCTTCACTCTCGCCGATCACGTCACCGGAGTCGGCCGGGGCACCGGTGTCGTCGACGCCCAGCACGCGGTTCAGGAGCGTCTCCACGAGATCGAGAGGCACGGAGCTGAGGTACTTTCGCATCGCCCAGCCGAGCCATCGGTCATGGGCCGGCCTGCACTGGCCCGAGAGGTGACGGATCGCCGCGAAGACGGTGTCCGGGCCTCCATGTGGCTCCGCGTCTCCGAGGCCCAGAAGGAGCGATGCTCCGTAGGCGGGGTGCATCCCCGCGTCCATCCGTACGGCGAGTCGCGAGAAGCGGCCGGGCGCCGCCGCCGTCATGCTCCTCAGCACGTGGGACAGTTCCCGGGCCCCTCCGGTGCAGGTCTCCCAGTCGGTGCGGTCCCGGCTGTGCTTCCTCATGGCGGCCAGCCACTGGTCGTCGCTCATGTGCCGGGCCGCTTCCGCCGGAATGGGCGGCCCGACGGACCCGACGGTCACCCCCTTCGGCTCGTCCGGTTCCCGCATGTCGTCGTGGCGCCTGCGGAGTTCTCCGAGCCGGCGCACCGCTCGTTCGGACAGCCGGTCTTCAGGGAGCGCCGTCAGCAGCGTGAACTCGTGCCAGGGCGAGAGCTCGTCGTCCGGGGGAAGGCGGAGATGGAGGAGCGCGTCGACCATCTGCCCGAGCGTGTCGTCAGGCAGGGCGTTTCCTACGGCGCGCAGAACCTCGCGGGCCCCCCACACGATGTTGGATCCATAGCCGGACAGGAGGCGGTGTCGGCCCTGCAGAAGGATCTCAGCGGACCAGGGGGCGAGAGCGGGCCCCGCCTCCGTCAGGACCTGGTAGAGGAGCCATTGAGCCGCCTCGTACGGCGCGCTCGCGAGCCCTGTCACAAGAGCACGCGCGCGGACGGGGTCCTGGCTCGCCACGATCCGCAGTGCCTTGGCCGTGCCTTGGAACAAGGCGTCGCCCAAGTCACCGGGCCGGTCGTCGGGGTAGCGGAACGTGAAGTGCCTGTCGTAGACCGGGCAACCCTCCTTCGGCGGGAACGCGGTCGCCGCCATGGCGGCCAGGAGCAACGGCAGGACCCGAGCGCAGAAGTCCTCCGGAGCACCCACCGCGGCGGCCTCGACGACACGCAGGGCCCAGTCGTCCCGGGTGAGCAGGACGCCGACCCTGCCGTCGTCTTCGAGCCGGATCGCGTCCGGACGATCCGAGACCATCGCTCCGATCAACTCGACTACCCAGGAGGGACGTTGAGCCGCGAGTTCCCGAACCGAGACCCAGACGAGGTGCTCGCGTCCGGTGAGAAGCCCCGATCGCGCACTGTCCAGCAACAGGTCGAAAAGGCTCCTGCTGCCGGCGAGGTCGGCGAAGCGGACGACCCGCTCCAGCCAGGATCCCAGCCGGGGATCCGCGGTGTGCGGCTCCAGGAGGCGGGCCACCCGGTCGGGGAAGACATCGGCGCTGGCCGCCATCATCCGTACCGCCCACTCGTGTTCCCTTTCGTCGGCACTGGCCAGCCAGTCGTCGAGCACTGCCTCGTCATCCGCGCGCCGGAACCACGCCGCGTTGCTGACCGCGTTCACGAGCTGGTCCCGGAAGAGGGGACGGGTGTCCAGTACACGCGCGACGGCCCCCCACTCACCGCCGGTGGGGGCCTCCAGGCCGCGCAGCACGGCCAAGGTGACGTCTTTGAGGTGATAGCGGATCTCGGGGCTGGTGAGCAGAGCCTCGACCTCTTCGACGAACCGCTCCGCGTCCAGGTCCCGCAGATGGTCGAGGACCTGCCGTACCTGTCCCCTCCGGAAGAGCTCCTGGTCCCCACTGGTGAGGAAGGTGACCAGGCTCTCGTCCCGCCGGTGCCAGTCGCGCGCGAAGGCGTAGTCGAAGAAGCTCTCGTGGAAGAAGGCGAGTTCCCGGCCTTCGCGCACGAGGACGTGCTCCGACACCAGCACATCCGCACTCGACGCGAGGGCGTCCGCGTCGAGCAGGCTGTCAGGAACGGAGAGCCTTTGCCGCGCGCTCATGGCCGCCACGACCGCTGAGATGGCCTCGTGGAAGCGTACGGAAGGATGGCGACGTGCGCAGTCCTTTCGTTTCGTGTCCCAGAAGGCGTCGAAGAGCTGCCGAGTCGTGCGGAACGAGAGGGCTGTCTCCTGGTCCGCGACCTCAGTCAGAAGGACTAGATGCAACGGTGACCGCAGTAGAGCGCGCTGCGACGGTGTGACGCGTGAGGCCAGGCCCATGCTCGCGAGCGCGGCATCGACCTGGGCATCGGTAAGCGGCCCAACCGCAATGTGCGCAGAGCGGTCTGATGCGGTGAGCCGACGGATCCGTGGATCGGCCTTGGCATCGAACTCCCGGCACACCAGGACGATGCGCATGGCCGAGTACGCCATCGCCTCGTCCATCAGGTCGGCCACCGCGTCGAAGGTTTCCGGGATGCGGCCCGACGCCATGCTGATCGCGTCGAGCTGGTCCACGATCAGCGCACAGCGACGCCCTTTCGCCACGGCTGCGAGCGCGCTGACCGGGGACCCGGTCAGCCCGATTCGCAGACCCAGCTCGTGGGTGGAGGTGAAGGGCCCCAACCGGTCGAGGCGGAAGGCGAGCACCGGGGTGTCCAGCTTTGTGAGGGCGTCCAGGGCCTGCTGCAGCACTGCGCTCTTTCCACCGCCGGCCGCACCCGTCAGAACGGTGACCTGCTGCGCGTCGCTCAGGACCTGTTCCACCAGCTGATCGGTTGTCTCTCGGGGGATGGCCGGGCGGAAAAGAGCGCGTTCGACGCTCGATGCCCACCGACGCGTTGCCTCGCCCACCGCATCCGTCGCCTCGGCGCTGTCCGTCCGGCTGACCCGCCTCAGCCCGTACTCTCCCAGCCGGGCGCTGATGGCCGGTGCATCGAGCGTGGTCCCGAGACTGTTCAGCAGGAGGTCACCGAGTCCGAGAGCCGCCAGGCGCCCCGGGGCCCCTGCAAGGACCTGTTCGGCCAGAACCGCATTGGTGTGCACGAGGTCCCGCTCGTTGTGCCACTCCACCCACAGTCCTCGCAGCATGCGCCAGGTCGTCGCGGCGGAGCCGAAGATGTCAGGCGCAGCAAGGGCGTCGAAGGAGCCTTGAAGTCCGTCAGTGAGCCACTCGGCCTCGAAGGCGGCAACGGTGTCGGAGCGGCGAGCACGGTCGGCGAGCTCGTCGAGCGCACGGGCGGGGACCAGAGAGACGAAGTGGAACGCGCGGCCCGCGTCGACGTGGGACCGCAGGCTGCTCCACACGTCCTTGTCACGGAGGGAGGCGACGTTCCAGCTGTTCGCGTTCCGGTTCTGCCGCTTGACCTGGTGTACCTGCATTCCACCGTCATGACGGTAGACGAACTCGACGCCGTTCCCCAGTGGAGAGCCCGGCTCCAGGGTGATCGACGTTCCCATGCCCAGCAGCACGTACAGGGCGTGTCTGATCGTCCAGGCCCCCTCGTAGCGGTTGCCGAACTTGTCCGTCTCGCCTCCTGGCCGCGGTGTCATCACTGCTCCCTACGGTCGGCCTGGCGACCGCGTCAGCCGCGCGCCTTCGCGGACGGTACCGCACATGCCAGGCGCGGCAAGGGCCGTTGAACGGCCGCAGGGACAGCACCGGGCCGAGCCGATTGCTGTCAGCACTGGTAGTCAATGGATTCCAACCGGAAGCCTTCCGACCAAATTTTCGAGCCGGCCGTTACCGAGCTGTGCCGTCGGGACCCGGACTGGACAAGAGAGTGGGAGCGGGACTCAGTGGTCGATCGCTACCGCAGCCCGGTTTCGCCGTCAGTCCACTGCACGGTGTCGCTCGGCTGCCCTGCACATCCGCCGTGCAGGGCAGATACCCACCGTGGACAGCTCCGGGTTGGAACCTGCTGGCCACACCGCGTCCTCTCGTCGCAACGGCGGTAGCGGGGATGGACGCGACGACCGCCTCTCAGGCGTTCTCGTCGTGGATCCGGGCGCCCAGATCCTCCGCCCACTCCAGCGCCCACGCCTTGAGTTCTTCGATCTGCCGGGAGGTGAGCCCGTACGCGGTGTAGTCCTCATCCTCGTACCAGTCCGCGCCGATCAGCCGGTCCCGGAGGTCTTCGAGGCTGAACTCGTCGTGGGCGCGACGGCGGCCCAGGGATTCGAGGTCGGCGGTGGAACGGTGGCGGGAGGCGGCCTGGACGTCGATGAGGTCGCGGACGGTGCCGCGGTCGGCGAGGGCACGGACCTTGGTGCCGATCACGTCATCGAGGGAAAGAACGGGGCCGTAGGGGGTCTGGGCGGGCGGAGCCCAGAACGCCTCCTTGAGGACGTCGACCTCGCACTCCTCGCCGGTGTCCGGATCGGTGACGAGGAACCGGCCGCTGAGCGGATCGGTCTGGACGTGCGTGGTCCGCCATCCGCGCGCGCTGAGGCCCGCTGTGAGTGAGGCGACGATCTCCTGCATCGGAGCGGGGTTCTCGGTGGCGACGTCGAGGTCACGGCTGAAGCGTTCGACCAGGCCGTGGGCCTGCACGGCGTATCCGCCGGTGAGGACCAGAGGGTAGGGGGAGCCGAGGTCGAGGATGTCGGCGAGGAGACGCTCGTGGAGCGGAGTGAGCTTCACGCGGCGGTCGTGTCGGCCGGAGCGGTGCGGAGCAACTCGGGGAAGGCGTCCTCCCAGACTTCGCGGATGTAGGGACTGATCAGGCGCCGCAGCACGGGCCACTGCTCGGTGAGCAGTCGGTGGTGCAGGAGGGTCACCAGGTCTTCGCGCAGTCCTTCGGCGAGGACGGTCCGGTAGAGCGTCATGCGGGACTTCGGACGGTCCAGGCTGTAGTTCGTCCGCCCGGACCAGACGATGTGGAGCGGCAGGTCCACGTTGCCCTCGACGGGGCCGGTCAGCTCCCGCAAGCGCTCGGGCAGGCGGCTGCGGTAGCGGTCCCGCAGCACCTCGGCGCGGGGGGCGGTAATCGTCGCGTCCATGCATCCAGTATCGCTGCTGGGGGCGGCGGCATGGCGGATACGGGGCTCCTCTGTCGTACGTACGGGCCGGGCGCCGCCCGCCCTTCCCTCGGGCATCTCACCCAGCGGGCGTTCGGCGCATCATGGCCTACCCGTGCAGCCCCCCAGGTGGCGCGGCAACCGGCTGCCCTGCCGACCCGGAACCGACCCCGCTCGCGGGCGCGGGTGATCACGAGGCAGCAGGTCACGCGGAGGGCCGCGGTGGAGTCGGCTGCGGCTTCGTCTCGGTATCGGAAGTGACGGCGGTGCCGAAGCCGAGGCCCATGGCGTCGGCGCAGTGGACGAGAAGGACACCGGGGCGGGCGAGGTCAGGGCCCATGCCGCGGACGAGCTGTCGAGTCATGCAGCGAACCTCCCGAGCGGGAGCCAGGAACCTGTGTCCAGGTCCTCCGTCATGGCGGCCACCGGGTCAGCACGCTGGGACACTCCCGCACCCGATGCTGACCGTTTGCTGACCCGAGCGGGGCCAGCAAGCCTTTGACCTGCGGAAACACCCAAACGCTAGATCTTGGACTTGAACATGGTACGGATCATCGAGGCACTCCCGGACATAGGCTCCCTGCCTGCGTTTTTGCAGGTCAAGGGCGGTTTTCCTACCCTACAACGAGTCGCTTGCCCGGCAGTGTCCACCGGATTTCCCAGGACTCGCGCTGATCACTCGCCGACTTTTCCGAACGTCGCCAGGCGGTGGCGGGGGCACCTCCACCCACTCTCCTGAACTCCGTCGTGACGGCGGCACCAGCCTACGCAGCGCCCTGCGCACGGGATCCGTGATCACCGTCACTTCGGCGGCCCGGAGGGAGGGGGGCGGTGGCGGCGGTCACGGTCGTGGACGCTCGTTGGGCGCGGGCCCGGTGGACCGAAGTGCGCCCGAGTCATTGAAAATGGATGCCATGAGCGTTTAGGGTCAGGCCGTCCGCGTGCGGCTCCTCCCGGGCCCGCGAGGGGGACCGTGAACGGTCGCACGCGGACACCCCACGCCGCCGGGGCGGCGTGGTCACGGACGGACCGGGGTGCCCCGCAAGGTGCCCGGTCCTCCCCCGCGCTGGGGGCCGCGGCTTCGTCAGCGCTTGAGTCCGTTCACGTACTCCGCGAACTTCTCCAGGCCGTCGATGTTGCGCGGTCCGCTGATGCCCTCGTTGTAGTCGAGGATGAAGAAGTTGTTCTTCTTGACGGCGGGCAGGCCCTTCGTGTGGGGGGACGACTTCAGGAAGTCGATCTTCTTCTGGGCGGGCAGGTCCCCATAGTCGAGGATCATGATGACTTCCGGCTCCGCCTCGGCGACGGCCTCCCAGTTCACTTGTGTCCAGCGCTGGTCGAGGCCGTCGAAGACGTTCTTGCCGCCGGCGGTCTTGATGATGTCGTTGGGCGGGACCTGGTTGCCCGCGGTGAAGGGCTGGTCGGTGCCCGAGTCGTAGAGGAAGACCGGGGCCGGATCGCCCTTGGGGGCCTTCGTCTTGACAGCCTCCACCCGCTTCTTCAGCTCGCCGACGACCTCTTCCGCCTTCTTCTCGACCTGGAAGATCTTGCCCAGTCGGTCGAGGTCGGTGTAGAGCGCTTCGAACGGCGTGTGCTTCTCGGGGTACTTGGGGTAGTTGAAGCAGCTCTCGCTGTGCATGAAGCTCTGGATGCCGAGCTTGTCCAGGATCTCCGGGGTGATGCCCCGCTCGTCCTTGAAGCCTGACTTCCAACCGGCCAGGACGAAGTCGGACTTGGCCTCGACCACGATCTCCTTGTTGAGGAGGTCGTCGCTGAGCATCTTCACCTTGGCGTAGTCGCTCGCCCACGGGGACTCCGTCACCGGCGGGTTCGCCGGCGGCATCACGTAGCCGTGGACGTGATCGACCAGCCCCAGGCTGAACAGCTTGTCGGCGCTTCCTCCTTCGTACGCCACGGCGCGCCGGGGGACGGTGTATTCGACCGGCTCACCACACCGCTTGACGGTGACCTTCGCGGGCGCCTTGGCGTCCGTCTCCACGTCGGCGCCACAGCCGCTGAGCAGCAGGGCGGCCGCGAACGCGGAGCCGAGGGCGGTGTTCCGCCGCACCGGGCGGAGGGATCGAGTCATGGACATGCTTGTGGTGCCTTTCACAGGGAGGGGTCGAGCGAGTACAACAACTGCGGGTCACCCGTCAGCGGGTGGGACACGACGCTGGCCTTCACGCCGAACACGTCGTGGACGAGGTCCGTGGTGAGGACCTCCTCGGGCGTGCCGGTGGTGACGAGGCGGCCGTCGCGGAGGACCCCGAGGCGGTCGCAGGCGGCCGCGGCGAGGTTGAGGTCGTGCAGCACGACCAGGACGGTGAGTCCCGAGCCGCGCAGGAGCGAGAGCAGTTCGACCTGGTGGCGCACGTCGAGGTGGTTGGTCGGCTCGTCAAGGACCAGGATCGTCGGTTCCTGGACGAGCGCCCGGGCCAGCAGGACGCGTTGACGCTCCCCGCCCGAGAGCGTCAGGACTCCGCGCCGGGCGAGGTGGCGGATGTCGAGCCGGTCCATGGCCCGTTCGCACAGCTCCCGTTCCCGGCGGCTGAGCGCCTGGTTGCCCTGGAGGTGCGGGGTGCGCCCGAGGGCGATGACCTCTTCGACCGTGAAGTCGAGGTCGACGGCGCCGTCCTGGGTCATGGCGGCGATGATCCGCGCGGAGCGGCGCACGGTCAGGCCGGAGAGGTCCTCCTCGCCCACCCAGACGGTGCCGGCGCTGGGGCGCAGCGCGCGGTACACGCATCTGAGGGCGGTGGACTTGCCGCTTCCGTTCGGCCCGACCAGGCCCACGACCTGGCCGCTTCCCACGTCCAGGGAGAGGTCGCGCACCAGGCTCCTGCCGTCGGTGACGACGGAGAGCCCGTCAAGTCGGAGTTCCATCTCAGCGACCTCCGAACATGTAGCCCTTGCGGCGCATCAGCGTGACGAACACCGGGACCCCGACGAGGGCGGTGATGACGCCCAGGGGCAGCTCGCGCGGCGCCACCAGGGTCCGGGACACCAGGTCGACCCAGACCATGAAGATCGCTCCGGCCAGGGGCGCCACCGCCAGCACGCGCGCGTGCGTGGCGCCGACGACCATGCGCACCACGTGCGGCATGACCAGTCCGACGAAGGCGATGGCGCCGCTGACGGCGACCATCACTCCGGTCACGAGCGAGACCAGGACGAGCAGGGCCTTGCGGTGCCGGTCGGGGCTGATGCCCAGGCTCGCAGCGGTCTCGTCCCCCAGTGCCAGCACGTCCAGCGCCCTGCCGTACCGGTACAGGACGCCGAGGCCGAGCAGGACGACCGCGGACACGACCGGGAGCGCGCCCCAGCTCGCGGCGCCGAAGCTGCCCATGGTCCAGTACAGGACCATGCTGGTCGCCTCGCTGTCCGGCGCGAAGTAGATCAGCAGGCTCATCACCGCTTGGAGCCCCAGCGACATGGCGACGCCCGTCAGGACGAGGCGCAGCGGGGAGAGCGAGCCGCGGCTGGAGGAGGCGGCGTAGACGAGGACCGACGCGACCAGGGCCCCGATGAAGGCACCGGCCGACACCGCGTAGATGCCCAGCGCCGCCAGTCCTCCGGTGACCGTGACGGCGACGGCCCCGGCGGAGGCGCCCGAGGAGACGCCCAGTACGAAGGGATCGGCGAGCGCGTTGCGCACCATGGCCTGGATGGCCACGCCGATGGCGCTCAACCCGGCCCCCACGAGCGCGGCGAGCAGCACCCGCGGCGTACGGATCTCCCAGATGATCTGGTAGGTCGTCACGTCGTCCGCGGCGATGCGACCGCCGCTCACGGCCGCCCACAGGTACCGGGCGGTCTCCCCCGGCGTGATCACGGCGGCTCCCAGACCGATGGCCACCACGATCGAGACGAGGAGGACGACGAGGAGGACGGCGCAGGCGAGCGCCAGACCCTTGCGGGAGGCGAGCCGGTCCTTCACCCCTCTCCGGGGTTCGGGGGGCGCCTCGCCTGCCGGCGTATCGGCGGCGCTGCTCGCCGATGGCGCGGTGATCGCTGGCGGTGACATAGGACTCGGCCTTCCAGGTCGAACGGAATGCGGTGAGGGACGGAATGTGGTGAGGGACGGAATGTGCTGAGGGGGCGGTTGGCGTCCGCCCATGGGGTGGAGCGGCTCAGGGCGGGTCGAGGGGCGGGGTCATGCCGTCGAGTGCGCGGGCCGAGGGGAGGACGTCGCCGTCGGGGAGCAGCCCGACGGCGTCGAGCCCGAGGCGGCGTAGGCACCGGGTGTTCTCGGCGAAGACCCTGAAGACCTCGTGCTGCGCGACGCTCTCCGTCGCGTCGATGCGACGCGGAGGACGGTCCCCGTGCCCACCAGCGCGGAAGCGTCGATGACGTCGCGGTCCTCGCCGAGCAGACCCTCCGAGAACCGTCGGCGGACGCGTCCCACCGCGGCGGGTGACAAGCCGTCGAGCAGGCTCCCGGACGCGATGCCGGTGAGGGGCCACAAGAGGTCCGGGTCGCAGGGCAGGACGAGCGGGACGTGCCGCACCTCGATGAAGGACAGCGAGCGAGCGGCGGGCCACGCCCGCAAGGCGGGGGGAGTACCGAGGTGGTGGAGCGGATCACCCGGCGGTGGGACGGCCGCGCCCGGTCGTTCCGGCGCGAGGGCGCGCCGCGCGACCTCGGTCAGCGGAGCGAGCGCGTCCCGGGCCCAGACGGTGACGGTCATCCGTCCGCCGGGCCGTATCAGCCTCAGCAGGCGCTCCGTCCCTGACGGGGTGTCGGAGAGCCGGGCGCCGCCGAGCGCGCACACCACGGCGTCGTAGCCACGACGGGGCGCGGGCCAGTCGAGGACGTCACCGTGCAGGAAGCGCAGATGGGAGAGGCCTCGCAGGGCGGCCTTCGCGCGGCCCCGGTCCAGCGACGACTCCGCCGTGTCCACCGCGTCGATGACCCCGAGCGGGCCGACGCGCTCCGCGGCCGGGATCGCGGACGCCCCCGGGCCGCACCACGCGTCGAGGACGTGCGAACCGGGGCGCAGCCGCGCCGCGTTGACGGCGGCCGCGCCGATCGGCGCCCACAAGGCGCTGAACAGTCGGTCGGCGTTCTCCTGGCCCCCTGCCGATCGGGCGGCCACGTCGTGCGGTTCCATGCGGACTCCCGTCCGGGTGACAGCGGATGACAGCGATCACGGCGATCGCGGCGATGACAGCGGCAGGAGCGTATATGAAAACGATAATCACTACTACCCCCCTCGCCTCGTCGACATCGACGGCGCTGCGAGTTCGAGGAGCGGCGACCCCCGCACCCGAGCCGCCATCGGCGCCACCAGGAATGCCGCGCCATGAGGACTCATCAGTCGGTGTTGACAATCATTTTCATGATGCCTCATGCTGCTCGGGCCCCCGACCCTTCGCTCCGCCCGGCGCCGTGGTGCGGGGGCCACTCATGTGATCTATCGGGGAGCAGCATGTCCGTCCTTCGCAGCCGCCGAGCGCCGGCCGCCCACACCGGGCCGCGCGCTGCGGGGAAATCCCGACGCGGCCGTCGTCCGGTGCCCCCTGCTGTCGGCTCCGGCACGGCGAAAGGTTTCTCTCCCCCTCCCCCGGAGGCCACAGCGGAACCTGCGTCGGCGTCTCGGCGGGCAGACGCGGTCGCCGCGCCCCGCGGCGTCGTTCCCGAGCATCGGGCGCCTCGTCCCTGCCGGTCGTCCCCCGCCGTACCGGAGCGCGACGCGCCGCTCCCGGCCGCCAGGCCGTACAAGCGGCGGAGCCGAACGCTCCGGAGACGACCGGCCCGCACGCTCCCGAGATGACCGGCCCGCAGACTCCGGAGGTGACCGACCCGGCCGCTCCGACCGACCTCCGCTCCCCCGCCCTCCGCTCCCCGCTCCCCGCCCTCGACTCTCCCGCCTCGCCTGCCCTTCCCATCCGACCCATGGAGGATCCATGACCGACCGGACCGCCCGCGGCACCGCCGCTTCCCAGGACGACGTGCGCGCGCTGCTGGACTCCCTGCCCGAGACCCTGCCCCGGGACGAGATCCTGGCCATCAACAGCGGCTCCAAGTCCGACATCCACACCGAGCGGACGTACGCGTACAACGGCTGGACCTTCACCCTGCCGCCGGGTGTCTTCAAACCGGGCGACACCAGCCGCATCGTCCACGACCGGCTCCTGGACGGCACGATCCCGGTCAAGGGCCGTTCGTACGCGGCGATGGGCGTCGGTCTCGGCGTCGAGGCCGTGATCGCCGGCACCCTCGGCGCGCGCGAGGTCTACGCGGTCGACGTCCACCCGGACAGCGTGGCCACCGCCGCCGCCCACTACGAGCGGATCGTCGGGGACCGGACGGACACCGTCTTCCGGCCGCTGGTGTCCAACCTCTTCGAGGAGTTCCCGGACTCCGCGCGCCTCGACGTCATCACCTTCAACCCGCCCGCCGTCAGCGCGCGGACGAGCGACGACCCGACCGTGGTCCGGAACGTGTGCGTGGGCGCCGAGATCGTCCTGCGGTTCTTCGACCAGATCGTCACCCGCGACCTGCTCGCGCCGGACGGCGAGATCCACCTGATCGTGTCCAACACCGCCGAGCTCAAGCGCATCGTCGGCCACGGCGTCGACGCCGGCTTCCGCCCCGTCGTGCTGCACCGCCAGACCTGGGAGGGCGACAACTGCCAGGCGTACCTGTTCAAGCTCATCCGCCACGACGCCGCCTGACCGGGAGGACGACATGCACGAGCACATAGCCGACGCCGTCAAGGAACCGGACGTCGTCACCGTCCCGCCGGGTGCGATCTGTCTCCGCTTCGAGACCATGAAGCTCTACTCGGCCCTGGGCGCGGTACGACACCTGCTGGAGACCGGGCAGGTCCAGCCCGGCGACACCCTCGTCGACAGCTCCAGCGGCATCTACGCCCACGCGCTCGCCCTGGCCTGCCACCGCTACGGCCTCAACTGCCACATCGTCGGCTCCACCACGGTCGACCGCACCCTCCGCGTCCAGCTGGAGATCCTCGGCGCCACCCTCGAACAGGTCCGCCCCTCCAAGGACCTCCGCCTCGACCAGAACCTCCGCGTCCAGCGGATCGGCGAACTGCTCCAGGAGAATCCGCACTACCACTGGATGCGGCAGTACCACGACGCCGTCCACTACCTCGGCTACCGCGACGTCGCCGACCTCGTCCGCAAGGAGGTCCCGGAGGGCCCCCTGGCGCTCGTCGGCGGTGTCGGCACCGGTGCGTCCACCGGCGCCATCGCCACCTACCTGCGCGAGGCCGGCCGCGACGTGGCCCTCGTCGGCGTCCAGCCGTTCGGCAGCGTCACCTTCGGCGCGGAGCACGTCTCCGATCCGGACATGATCATCGCCGGGATCGGCAGCTCCATCCCGTTCCAGAACGTCCGGCACGACCTGTACGACCGTGTCCACTGGGTCAACTTCGACTACGCCATGTCCGGCGCCGTCGAACTCCTGCGCGTCAGCGGCATCTTCGCCGGACTCTCCGCGGGCGCGGCGTATCTGGCGACGCTCTGGGAGCGGGAGCGGGACGCCGACCGCACGTACGTCTTCCTCGCCGCCGACACGGGGCACCGCTACGTCGACAGCGCCTACGCCCACCACGCCGAGGCGCGGGGGCTCGGTGCCATGCGGCCGCACGAGGTGGCGGCGCGGGGCGAGCTCAGGCACCCCTGGTCCGCCATGGACTGGCCCCCGTCCGACAGCGCGCCGCTGCGGGGCGCGCCCGTCCTCGTGGCCGAGTCGGCCTAGCGTCCGTGGCAACGGGGCGAAGGGGCGAGCGTCGCCGTCCCCCTCGTCCTCGCCGCTCGCGCACGCACGGTAGGTGGCTCCGTGTCCCTCGACTCCCCTCACTCCCCCGACGAGCTCGACCAGCAGGTGGAACGCGGCTCCGTCCTCCTGCCGCGGCTCTTCGGAGCCGCCGGGGCGGAGGCCCTGGGCGAGGCCGCCGAAGCCGTGCTCGCACGGGTGGCCCGCGCGGTACGGGACGTCAGCGCCGACGTGACCGTGTGGCCGGACGGGGCGTCGCCACCGCGATGGTCTTCCTCGACGACGTCACGGCCGGCAACGGCGCGCTCCAGATCGTGCCGGGCAGTCATCGCGCCGGGCCGGCCCCACGGGACCGGACCGAACCCACCGGTCTGCTGGTCGTCGCCGCGCGCACCGACGTCCGCGGTGCCGTGACCGTGGAGGCCCCGGCAGGCCCGGCGCTGCTGTTCCCCGGGCTCGTCGTACACCGCTCCGGCCCCAACCGGACCGGACGGGACCGCCGTTCGCCGCTGCTGTGCTTCCAGCCGGCCGGGTGATCCGAACTCGCCGGCCTGCCCTACCGCGCCGAGCGCCTCTCCGACCCTCCCTGACCCCTGTCCCGCTCTTCCCCACGGGCGGCACCTCCCGTGCCGCCCCCCCTCCTGCCGTACGCACCCGAGAAGGAAACAGCCATGTCCACCACACCCCCGCAGTCCGTGCCGGAACTCCAGCAGGCCGTCCTGGACGGGGCCTTCGGCCCGCTCCCCGGCGAGCTGACCGTCACGAGCGCCTTCTGGGTCCACCACACCACCCGCCTGGCCGGCAGCCAGGTCACCTACCGCAACCAGTACGTGCTGCTGCGTTCCGGGGACTCCTTCGGCGCCTGCTCCTTCGAGGCCGGCGACCTCGCCCCGGACTTCTGCGCCGAGGCCTCCGGTCACTCCCTGGACACCCTGATCCGCCACGAGTCCGCTCCGGTGCGCATCGCCGCGCTCGACGCCTACCTCGGACGCGTACGGCCGCACCGCGACGCGGAGGACGCCGAGGCGGTCGCCCTGCCGACGGGCACGCCGGAGGTGCGGGCCGAGGCGAGGGACGCGGCCGTCGCCGGGCTCCTCGACATCGCGCCGGAGGCCAAGGTCGCGCTGATCGGCGTCGTCAACCCGCTGGTCGCGGCGATACGGGAGCGGGGCGGCGTCCCGCTCCCGTGCGACTTCAACCTGCGCACGACCCACTGGGGCGACCCCGTGACCGACGACATGGACCAGGTGCTGGCGGAGGCCGACGCGGTCGTCGCCACCGGTATGACCCTCGTGAACGGCAGCTTCGACCGGATCGTCGCGCACTGCCGCGAGCGGGACCTCCCGCTGGTGGTGTACGCCCAGAGCGGCAGCGCCGTCGCGCGGACCTTCCTGGGCGCCGGCGTGACCGCGCTGTCCGCCGAACCGTTCCCCTTCTCCCAGTTCAGCGCCGACGCCACCACGCTGTACCGGTACCGGGCGGCGCGGGCATGAGCAGCGAGACCAAGGACCCGGGGGCGGCCGTGCGAACCGGCGGAACGCAGCCGGAGAACGCGAGCGGCACGGACGCGAACACCCCGTCCGACACCACTTCCGTCCCCGGCGACCTGGCGATGACCCGCGTCCTGTGGCCCTTCATGCTGGCCTCCGCCGTGGGTCTGGTGCCCTTCACCATCTACAGCACCTTCCTCGTCCCCCTGGCCGAGGTCTCCGGCGGCGGCGTCGCGGCCCTGGGCCAGCTCCGCGGGCTCGGCGGTCTGGCCGCCCTCGCGGTGGGCACGGCGCTCGCGCCGCTGATCGACCGGGTACGCCGGGAGTGGGCCGCCGCGGGCGGTCTGGCGGTGCTCGCGGTCTCGGCGGCACTCGGCGCGAGCGGCGAGTTCCTGCTGCTCGCCGCGTTCTGCCTGCTGGTCGGCGCCGGCACGGCCGTACTCAACCCCGCGCTGACCGCCGCCGCGGCCGACCGGTTCGACAGCGACGCCGCCGCGGGCCGCGCCGCCACCCTCATCACGGCCACCCAGTCGCTGACGGCGCTCCTCGCCGCGCCGCTCGTGGCCCTGCCCGCCCTGGTGTGGGGCTGGCGCGGCGACCTGTGGGCCATCGCCGCGATCTGCGCCGCCCTCGCCCTGTACTTCCTCCTGCGCGGCCGGCGCAAGGCGGGGACGGAGGCGGCCGAGCAGACGGAGCGACCCGGCTACCTGGAGTCCTTCCGGCTTCTGGGCGCCCTGCCGGGCGTGGTTCCGCTGATCCTCGTCGCCCTGTTGCGCACGGCCGCGTTCATGGGCTACCTCGCCTACCTCGCCGCGTTCTACGACGAGCGGTTCGGGCTCGCCCCCGAGCCGTTCGCGATCGTGTGGACGCTCAGCGGCACCGCCTTCTTCCTCGGCAACCTGCTCGCCGGGCGGCTGCTGAGCTCCGAGCGGGCGACGATCCCGGCGGAGCGCCTGATGACGTTCGGGCTGATCGTGGCACTGGCCGCCCTCGTCGGTGTCTTCTTCACCCACACGCTGTGGCTGGCCCTGCCCCTCACGGCCCTGGTCGGCGCCGGTCACGCGACGGTCGCGGCCTGTGTCACCACCCTGCTGGTACGGCGCTGCGGCTCCCTCCGGGGCACGGCGCTGAGCGTCAACGCCGCCGGGATGAGCTTCGGCGTCTTCCTCGGCGCCGGACTGGGCGGGGTGGGGCTGGCCCTCGGCGGCTTCGGCGGCACGGCGGCGGTCCTCGGCGGACTGACCCTCGTCGCCCTCGTCCTCGCCCGCGTCGCGGCCCGCTCCCCGGTCCCCACCGGGGACCGACCGTAAGCCCGCCGCGCGCCGGGGCGCCCGGCGCGCGGCGGGCTCCACCGAACCGGAACAGCCCGCAGCAGGGGGTCGGCCATGATCGTCACACCGACGGGGACGAGCCGGCGCACGTCCCGCCGGCGCGCCGCCGTGCAGCAGGCGCTGGCCGGTCACGCCGAGTTCGTCTCGGCGCAGCAGCTCCACGGGCTGATGAACGAGTCGGACGTGCGCGTCGGTCTCACCACCGTGTACCGCGCGCTCCAGGCCCTGGAGCGGTCCGGTGCCGCCGACGTCGTCCACGACGGGGACGGCGAACGGCTCTACCGGTACCGCCGCCCCGGGGCCGGCCACTGCCACTACCTCCTGTGCCGCCGCTGCCGCCGCCACGAGCCCCTCGACACGGACGCGGTCGAGGAGTGGGTCGCCGCCGTCGTGCGGTCGTCGGGCTTCACGGACGTCGAGCACACCCTGGAGCTCTCCGGGGTGTGCTCCGGTTGCCGGAGCGGTGAGGAAGGGGAGGCGCCGGTCGGGAGGAGGTCGTGACGGTGGGCTTGAGGCGCGTGTCGCCGTGGTGACGTGGTGGCGGGTCGGTCGGCGCCGAAGGGCGCCTCTCACCGCTGGGCAGGACCGTCCCGGGGCGTGGGCCCGGAGGACCGACACCGAGCACCTCTTCGCCGGACGCCATGCCGCCGACCAGTGGCCGGGCGTCACCTGATCGAAGGAGCCCGCCGGCGCACAGAGCGCCGAGGTCCGATTTGTCCGTATATGGTGATCGCGGATCACGATCAGAGTCCTGCCGGGCCGATGCCCGGCGGAGCCACGTCCCCCGCATCCTCCCCGCAGACACCGGGCCGGGCGCATGCCGGACGGAGAGAAGGTGCTGGCATGCCGGTGAACGTCACCTATCCGGGCGTCTACATCGACGAGGTCAAGAGTTCCGTCAGGACGATCACGGGCGTTCCGACCTCGGTCGCCGCGTTCGTCGGCCACGCCCCGCGCGGTCCGGTGGACCGACCGGTGCACATCACCGGCTGGGCCGACTACGAGGCCACGTTCGGTGGTCTCCGGGCGAACTGCCCGATGAGCTACGCGGTCTACCAGTTCTACCTGAACGGCGGGAGCGAGGCCGAGATCGTCAGGGTGGTGAAGGAGGACGAGGCGAGCGCCCGTCTGCCCCTCGCGCCGCCCCCGTCCGCGCGGCCGCCCGCCCGGACGCCGTCCCCGCCCGCCGAGAACGACGAGGGGGCGGAAACCTCCCACGGCGCAGGGGACGACGCGCCCTCCGGCGAGCAGAGCCGAGGACGGGGCGGGCCGGGCGGCGCCGGCAGGCACGCCTCCGGGCGTCCGGGCGGGGAATCCGGCGGGGCACCGGTCCTCGTCGCCGCCTCGCCGGGGCGGTGGGGGCTCAGGCTGCGCGCCCGCGTCGACTACGAAACCTCCGAGTACGAACCGTCCGTGCTGAAGGACGACCCCGACGCGCCGCGCGAGCTGTTCAACCTGACGGTGCGCGACATGGGGACCGGTGCCGAGGAGCGGTACCTCAACGTCAGTGTCAAGCCGGGCAGCCCGCGCGGCCTCGCCCGACTCCTGGAGGCCTCCCGGCTCGTCCGCCTCGCCCCCGGCGCCTCCCTCGACACGGTGCCACGGCCCAACTCCGAGCCGGACGCCGGTTCCGATCCCTTCGCGACCCAGCCGCCGGACGCGCAGGGGGAGCAGGTGCCGTACTACTACGCGCCGCTCGACGCCGACGCGGGCGACGACGACGAGGACACGCTTCCGCCTCCCCTGGACGCCTACTTGGGTGATGCGTCGAAGAAGACGGGCCTGCACCAGCTGTTGAAGACGGACATCTTCAACATGCTCTGCCTGCCGGACGCCCACGCTCTCGAAGAGCACAAAGCCGGCGCGGCCAAGGACCTGCGGGCCGCGGCACTGCAACTGTGCCTGCAGCGAAGGGCCGTCCTCCTGGTCGACCCGCCCCCGACATGGACGAGACCGGCACCGAGCGGCCACGGTGCCGTGGACACCGTCTTCGACGGTGCCGCGGACGTCGAAGCGGGCGAAGGCGGCAGGAACGCCGCGGTCTACTACCCCCGTGTCCTCGCGTCCGACCCGCTGCTCGGCGGCGCCGTCCGGCCCTTCCCGCCCTGCGGGGTGATGGCCGGCGTCCTGGCCCGCACCGATGTCCAGCGCGGGGTGTGGAAGGCCCCGGCCGGTACGGACGCCTCGCTGAACGGCGTCACCGATCTCGAAGTCCCCCTGACCGACCTGGAGATCGGCCGTCTCAACCCGATCGGCATCAACTGCCTGCGGCGGCTGCCCGCGGCCGGTCCGGTCGCCTGGGGTGCCCGCACCCTGCGCGGGGCCGACCGGCTCGCCGACCAATGGAAGTACCTGCCGGTCCGCCGCCTGGCCCTCTTCATCGAGGAGAGCCTGTTCCGGGGCACCCAGTGGGTGGTGTTCGAGCCGAACGACGAACCGCTGTGGGCTTCCGTCCGGCTCAACGTCGGCGCGTTCATGAACTCGCTGTTCCGCGCCGGCGCGTTCCAGGGCCGCACCCCCCAGGAGGCCTACCTGGTGAAGTGCGACAAGGACACCAACCCGCAGAACGACATCGACCGCGGAATCGTGAACATCCACGTGGGCTTCGCCCCTCTGAAGCCCGCGGAGTTCGTGATCGTCCACATCCAGCAACTCGCCGGTCAGATCCAGGTATAGGAGGACGGCCGATGCCGGAAGTCACACGTCGCGATCCCTTCAAGAACTTCCGGTTCCGGGTGAAGTTCAGCGGGGAGACGGCCTACATCGCCGGAATCAGCAAGGTCAGCGGGCTCAAGCGGACGACCGAGGTCATCCGGCACCGCGACGGCGGAGACCCCGGCACCAGCCGCAAACTCCCCGGCCGCACCGAGTACGAGGCCATCACCCTGGAACGGGGATGCACCATCGACACGGCCTTCGAGGAATGGGCCAACAGGGTCTGGAGCCTGAAGAACTCGGCGGGCGGCCTGGAGACCTCCCTCAAGGACTTCCGGCGCGACCTCGTCATCGACGTCTTCGACGAGGGCGGCGGGCAGGTGCTGTCCTACTCCGTCCACGACTGCTGGGTCTCCGAGTACCACGGTCTCCACGAACTCGACGCCGGCTCCAACGGCGTCGCCTTCGAGCGGATCAAGGTGGAACACCACGGCTGGGTACGGGAACACACCGACCCGCCACAGGAGTCGCAGTTCACCGACACCGCCGGGTGACAGCGTGCCGCGTCGACCCACGGAAGCGGACGTCCTCGCGCTCTGGGAGGGCGGACTCGACAGCACCCCGGCGACCCGGGCCCTCCTGATCGCCTCGATGGCGACGGCCTCCCCCGACGAAGAGGCCGTCGCCGACCTGCCGTTGAGCGCCGTCAACTCCCTCCTCCTGGACCTGCGGTGCCGGATGTTCGGCGACGCGCTGCCCTGCGCGACCGACTGCCCGTCGTGCGGCGAGAGCCTCGACGTCGCCGTGGCGGCGGAAGAACTGCGTCCGGCCCCGGCGGGCGGCCGGACCGGTGAGGCCCACGCCGTCCCGGCCACCGCCACGTCGACGACGGGCGACTTCACGATCACCTACCGCGCCCTCACCGGCCGGGACGTCCGCGCCGTCGACCCCACGGCACCCGGGGCACGCCGGACTCTGGTGCGCCGATGCCTGCTGGGCGTCAGCCCGCCCGTCCACGACCTGCCCGACGAGGTACTCGACGCGCTGGCCCCGCTGCTGGCGGAGCTCGACCCGGGGGCCGACACCGTCCTGACGCTGGACTGCCCGCAGTGCGAGCACCGCTGGCAGGCCGCCCTCGACATCGCCGACCACGTGTGGACCGACATCTCCGCCTACGCGCGCGGGGTCCTCCACGACGTCCACTCCCTGGCGCGTGCCTACGGCTGGTCGGAGGCCGACGTGCTGGCGGTCAGCCCGGCGCGGCGGCGGTTCTATCTGGAGGCGAGTGCCGGATGACCGACTTCGTGGACCGACTGCTCGGAGCGCCGGGCCCGCGCCTCCGCCCGGCGGCACCCCACCCCTTCGTCCTGCCCGCACTCCGCGGGCCGGGCGGCGCGGAACGGGCGGACGCGTACCTCGGGGACGGAGACGAGGAGGTGACGGTGGCCGGGAGTAGGGTGCCGAGCTCCATGGCGGCGCGTACCGAGGCGGCGGGCGACACGGCACCGCCCGGTACGGCGGCCGACGGAACGGCGGGCCCCATCGGACCGGTCCCGGCGAATACCGCCTCGGCGGTCGCCGCGCTGGCGGTCGCCGCGGCCGGTTCGGCTTCACCGTCCTCGACGGACCCGTCGGCCCGGCCTGCGAGCGCCGCCGGAGCCGGTGACCCCGACGAGGGCTTCGGCGACGGCACGGGCCGGGGAGCGGCTCCCGGGGAGCGGGCGGCGTCCGTGCCCTCGCGCGTCGGCGAACCGGCGCCCTCCCGTACCGGCGCCGTGACCGGTGACCTCACGGCGTCGGCCGCCCCGTCACCGACGGACGAGGACGGCGCCCGCTCCGCCGACGGGCCACCGGAGAGCGGTCCCGCGGCTTCCGTCCGTGCCGAACGCCCCGTCCCATCCGACCGTCGCGACGACGTCTCCCGCCCCGAGAGCCGTGACCGTCGAATCCGCGCCTCCCGCCCCGATCGCCGTGATCCTCGCGACCGCCGAGACCGCCCCGATCGGCCCGCCCCCGGCCCGGCGCCGCGCTCCTTCGCCTTCCCGTCGCCCGCCGAGGGGACTCCCGCACCCTTCGGAACGCCCGCCCCGACCGATCCGGTGGGTCTCACGGCCACGCCGTCCCCGGGCGGACCGCAGGATTCGCCCGCCGCGCCGTCGGCAGCGCCGTACGTGTCGGCCTCTCCCCCGCCCCGCCCGCCCAGACGTGAGATGCGCGCGGATCCGGACGTGTCACCGCCGGAGCCGACACCCCGCCTCGACCAAGCGGCGCGGGAACCGGACTCGAAACCGCAGCCGCGGCCCGGCGTGGCGACCGAGGGCCCCCGCGCTCCGGGACGAGGTCCCGGCGTGCGCCGCGGCCCCGCCCCCACGGTTCGCCGTGACCCCGCCCCCGTCCCCGCCGTGAGCCGTACCGACCGCAGCCCGGTCCGCGGCCCCGCCGGGGACCCCTCCGCGCCCGCACACCACGCATCGACCTCCGCCTCGCCCCCCGTGGTGGCCACGGCCACCGAGGTCGGCACGGCCCCCGGGATCCTCGACGCCGCCGAAGCCCCAGCGGCGTCGCCTGGCCGCCCCGCCGCACCCCACAGCGACGGAAGCGCTCCCTCCCCGCAGTCGTCCGCCGCCCGGCCCGGCGCCGACGAGACCCGTACGCCTCCCCCTCCGAGTCCCCCATCCACGGCCGCCCGTTCCGCGACGCCGCCGACCCGTCGCTCCGCCGCCGTGACGCGGCGGGCCCCCTCCGACTCCCCGGCCGCACCGCCCCCGGACACCGTCGTACGCGTCACCATCGACCGTCTGGTCGTGCACACCGGGCCGGCCGAGCCCGACGTCGACGCGCCGGCCCCGCGGCGGCGGCCGCGGCTGGGCCTCGACGAGTACCTGGGGAGGCGGTCGTGAGCGACGCGCTCGCCATCGCCGCCGTGACGGAAACCCTCCGGGCCGTACTGGGGGAAGCCGTCCGACGCGTCGTACCCGGAGCGGAGGCGACCAGCCGTCACCCCGACGCCGCGCACCCGGGACCGGCGCTGAACGTCTTCCTGTACAGGACCGACGTCGACGCGGCCTGGCGGAACACCGACCCCGCCGGCACGCACCCCGGCGAGACCCACCGTCCGGCGCTCGCGCTCGCCCTGCACTACCTGCTCTCCGCGCACGTGGCGCCCGGTGACGACTCCACCGTTCCGGAGCGGCTGATCGGAGCGGCCATGTCGGCCCTGCACGACCGGCCCGAGCTGCGCGCGGAGGATCTCAGGGCCGCCGCGGGCTTCAGCGATCTGCACCGGCAGCGGGAACCGGTGAAGCTCACGCCGTCGACACCGACGGCCGACGAGATGTGCCGCCTGTGGAGGTCCCTGGGCGGCGGCTACCGGCTGTCGGTGGCCTACGAGGCCCGCGTCGTGCTCATCGACAGCTCCGCACCCGGCCGCACGCCCCCGCCGGTGCTGCGCCGCGGGGAGGCCGGGGCCGGTCCCGTGGCGGCGCCGACGGCGATGCCCCCGTGGCCGGTGCTGGAGTCCGTCCGGCCCTCGGTCGCCGTACCGGGGTCGGACATCGTGCTCAGCGGCAGCGGGCTGGCCGGGGGAACACCGAGCGTGCGCCTGACGCACGGGCTGCTCGCCGGGCCTCCGGTCGTGCTGGCGGCCCGCGCCGAATCGGCCGGCGCGGTGCGCGCCACTCTCGGCGAGGACCTCGCCGCGGGCTGCTGGTCGGCGGTCGTCGTGCTCACCGCCGCCAACGGCGGCGAACGGACCACCCGCCCCCGGACCCTTCGGGTCGCACCGCGCGTCACGAGCCCCCTGCCGCTGACCGTCGGGCGGGACGCGGAGGGAGCCGCGGTACTGGAGGTGCGGTGCGCGCCCGCCGTTCACCCGGAGCAACGGGTCGAACTGCTCGTGGGCAGCCGGCCGGTGGCGGCGGAGCCCTTCACCCGGGCGACCGGCACCCTGCGGTTCCGGCTGGCCTCGGGCGCGCCGGGGCGGTATCCGCTGCGCCTTCGCGTCGACGGGGTGGACAGTCCGTTGGCCGACGGGGACACCGGCCTGTTCGACGCCGACAGGGCGGTGGTGATCACATGACGAGCAACCGCGTCGAACTGCGCATCCGCCGGCTGGAGGTCGACGCGGGCAGCCCGCCGTCGCGGGCGGCGCTGTGCGCGGCCGTGGAGGCGGAACTGGCCGTGCGGCTCGGCCTCGCGCCCGCCGGCCGGGCGGCGAGCGGCCGCCGTGCCGGGCCGGCAGACGCCGCGGTCGCCGCCCTCGGCCGGGAGATCGCCCTGGCCGTCCTCCGGGAGCTGGGCGACCGCGAGCCGGCGCGGTCGCGGGCGGAGGCGGGTGAGCGCAGGTCATGACCTCACCCGCGCCCCGGAGAGGCGGCATCGTCTTCCTCGATCCCGAGCAGGGACGTGTACTGCGCGTCGTGCCCTTCCAGTACAACCCGGACAGCATCACCCGGACGCTCCGCCCCCGGGGCATCGGCGCGGACGCGGGGGACCGGCTGGAGGCACTGCGGTTGCAGGGGCCGCCACGCGAGACCTTCCGCATCGACGCGGAGCTCGACGCCACCGACCAGCCGGACGCGGCGGGCGGTTCCGCGCCGGCCGCCGACTCCGGGCTGTTCGGGATGTTGTCCGCGCTGGAGACGGCCGTCAGTCCCACGGTCGAGCAGTTGACCCGGCAGAACGATCTGGCCGCCAGGGGGATCCTGGAGATCGCCCCGGTGCAGGCCCCGCTGCCGGTGCTGGTGCTCGGCCCACGGCGGGTGCTGCCCGTCCGGATGCTGGACATCGACGTGACGGAGGAGGCGTACGACGGGGAACTGACCCCGATCCGGGCGCGGGTGACGCTCACGGTGCGGATCCTCACCGTCGACGACGTCGGCTTCGACCACCGGGCGGGCGGGCTCCACCTGCAGTACCAGCGGGGCAGGGAACGCTTCGCCGGACTCGTCGGCTACGGCCCCGGATCAGTCGGCTACGCGGGGAGCTGAGCCGTGCACCACGACGCCGGAGGAGGTCGCGCATGATCGAGCCCACCAGCAGGTACCACGCGGTGCCCACCACCACGTACACGTTGCCGGACGGCAGGACCGTCGCCCACCTGCGCCGCCGCTTCCTGCCTCGGCCGGAGGAGCTCACGGCCGTGGGCGAGCACGTCGTCGCCGCCGGGGACCGGCTGGACCGGATCGCGGCCCGGAGGTACGGGGATCCCGAGCAGTCGTGGCGGATCGCCGACGCGAACAGGGCGATGCGCCCGGACGACCTGACCGCCGTGCCCGGCCGGCGGCTGCGGATCACCCTGCCCGCCGAGGCCTCCGTGCCGGGTGCCGGCGGCGGGGCGGCCCGGTGACGGTCCACGCCCTGCACCTCATGCTGCTCGTCGGGGACGTCGTGCCCGCCCCGGCCCCGGCGGCGCTCGTCGACGCCCTGCACGGCGCGCGCCTCACCTGCGCCGGCGGCCGGACCGGCGGCTTCCAGCTGACCTTCGCCGTCAGTGCCGGATCCGAGCCGGCCCGGGCCGTCATGCCGGACGGCGCGCTGCATCCGAAGAAGCGCGTCGTGGTCGCCGTGATCCTGGCGGGCCGGTGCCACGTCCTCATGGACGGGGTGATCACCCATCAGGAGTGGCACGCCGCGCGGGAGCCGGGCCGGTCGTTCCTCGTCGTCACCGGCGAGGACCTGTCGGCACTCATGGACCTGAACCATGTCAGGCGCGCGTACCCCGGGCTGCCGCCGCACCTGCGGGCGGCCCAGGTCTGCGCCTCGTACGCGCAGTACGGCATCACGCCGCGGACCGTGGCTCCGGTGCTCACCGACCAGCCGAACCCGCTGATCGACGTTCCGGTCCAGTCGTCGACCGATCTCGCCTATCTGCGGTCGACGGCCGCGGACGTCGGACACGTCTTCCACCTCGAACCCGGCCCGGCGCCGGGGGTGAGCACCGCCTACTGGGGCCCGCAGAACCGTGCAGGGGCGCTGCAACCGGCCCTCACCACCGGCTGCGGCGCCGCCGACAACGTGGAGGAACTGACCTTCTCCCTCGACGCCCTGGCCGACTCCGAGCTCCGGACCCACCGCCTCGAACCGTCGGCGACGACCGCCTCCGAGGTCACCGCGCCCGAGCCGGGTCTGCTGCGCCGGAGCCTCGCCGGGAGCCCCGCACGGGTCCTGCGCACGGGAACGCTCGACGGCCAGACCGGCCGCTCCCTGACCAGGACGCTGCTGGCCGGACTCGGCGGCCGGCTGGCCACCGACGCCGTCACCGGCCGGGGCACGCTCGACGTACTGCGCTACGGCCACGTCCTGACCCCCCACGGCCTGGTGGGCGTGCGCGGAGCCGGACGGGCGTATGACGGGCGCTATCTCGTGGCGGGCGTCACCCACGACCTCACCCGCGATACGTTCAGGCAGCACTTCACGCTGGTCCGCGACGGACTCGGCGCCGACACCCGGACGGTGACCCCATGACAACCCCGACGACAGGGACCACGGCCCGGGCGAGGCAGTGGCCGGGCATGTACGAGGGCGTCGTCGCGTCGGCCGTGGACCCGACCGGAATCGGCAGGCTCCTGGTGCGCGTCCCCGAGGTGCTGGGCGCCGAGGCCGTGTGGGCCGCGCCGGTGCCCCCGCTGGCCGGTCCGGACTGCGGCATGTACGTGGTGCCGCCACCGGACTCCGGGGTGTGGGTGCGGTTCCTGGACGGTGACCCGGAACGGGCGGTGTGCGTCGGATTCCGCCGGGGCGGACCCGGGGACGTCCCGCCGGCCGCCCGGTCCACGCCGCCGGGCGTCCCGCAGATCGTCCTGGCCACGCCGTCCGGGAACGGCCTGGTGATCAGTGACATGCCGGGCCCCGGCGGCGGAATCACCCTCCAACTGCGCGGGGAGAACGGTCCGTTCATCAGGATCACCGAGATGTCGATCGAGATCTCGTGCGGGCCCGGGCAGGCCAGCGTGCGCTTGGCGGGCCCCCAGGTGACCGTGAACGACGGCGCGTTGACGGTGCTGTGAGGGAGCCATGCCCGGACTGCTGCTCCATCACGGCGCCCTGATGATGTGCGCCCACCCGCCCGGCCTCGTGACGCTTCCCGCGCCGGTCCAGCAGCGCGTCCTGGTGGGCTCCCACCCGGTCGCCACCAGCGCCGACACGTTCCTCGTGGCCGGGTGCGGCTTCCCGGCCGCCACGCTCGGCGCACCGCCCTGCACGACCATCACCTGGCTGCACACCTCGACCCGGGTGTTCGTGGGCGGCCTGCCGGTCCTGCTCCAGCCGTCCCCGCCGGTCGGCGTCGCCCCGGCGGTCGGCGTGGGCACACCGCCGCCCAACCCGCCGATGGTGCAGGCGATGCAGCTCAGGGTGAAGGGGATGTGACCGGGATGGACATCGAGTTCCCCTACCGGTTCGACGCCCGGGGCCGCACGGCGCGCGCCGGCCACGCCGACCACGTGCGGGACATGGTCGAACTGGTCCTGTTCACGAGTCCGGGAGAGCGCGTCAACCGGCCGGACTTCGGGTGCAACCACCTCGACCTGGTCTTCGCCGGCAACAGCCCCGAGCTGGCCGCGACCCTGGAGGTGGCCGCGCAGGCGGCGCTCCAGCGCTGGCTCGGCGACCTGCTCACCGTGGAGTCCCTCACCGTGACCTCGGAGGAGGCGACGCTCCACGTCCACGTCGCGTACGTCCTCCTCGCGACCGGCGAGCACCGCACCGTGACCGTGAGCGGAGGAGCCCACTCATGACCGTGCTGGACGGCCCGGACGACGACCCGCGCGCGCGGGGACCGGCCGGCATCGCGGAGGTGCGGGCGCATCCGGACCGGCGCGCGCTGACCGTCACCTTCTTCGGCGCCCTTCCGCGGCGCGTGAACCGCGACAGTTTCCTGATCGAGGGCGGGCGGCGCGTCGGCGGGATCCGCGTCGTGCGGGTCACCCCCGAGGCCGGGCCGGAACCGGACGACACCGCCGTCACCCGGCTCCGGCTGGACCTGGACCGGCCCGGCGACGACTCGACGTACCGGCTGCGGCTGCTGGGGCGCGGCTTCCACGGCGCTCACGACCGGGCGGACTTCACGTTCGATCCCGGGGTGCGCCGCCCCCCGCAGGGTGTGCCGCGCCTCGTCCCCACGAGCGGGCCGCCCGTCGGCCCGGCGCCGGCGATCGACTACCTGACCAAGGACTACGCCGGCTTCCGCCGGCTGCTCCTGGAACGGCTGTCGCTCACCCTGCCGCAGTGGACCGAGCGGCACGTCCCCGACCTCTGGGTCACCCTGGTCGAGCTCCTGGCCCACGTCGGCGACCGGCTCAGCTACCAGCAGGACGCCGTGGCCACCGAGGCCTACCTGGACACCGCCCGGCTGCGCACCTCGGTGCGGCGGCACGCACGCCTCGTCGGCCATTCCATGCACGACGGCTGCGCGGCCCGCACCGTCGTGTGCGTCGAGACGTCCACGCCGCTGACCGTGCGGTCCGAGGACCTGGCGTTCGCCGCGCTGCCGGAGGACCCGGGCGCTCCGGCGAGCGGCCCGACGATCTCGCGGGAAGCGCTCACCGCCGGCCCGCATCCGGTGTACCAGCCGCTGGAGCGGCGCACGGTGGAGCTGCTGCCCGAGCACAACGCCGTACCGCTGTGGGCGTGGGGGCGGGACGCGTTCCCGCTGCCGGAGGGCACCACGCGGGCCGCCCTCCTCGACGGGCACGGCGGACAGCGGGTGCTCCGGCTGAAGGCCGGTGACCTTCTCGTCCTGGAGGAGACGCACGGCCCCGGAGGCGGCGCGCCCGACCCCGCCCACCGGCAGGCCGTCCGCCTCACCCGCGCCACGCGCGACGTGGACGCCGATTCCGGTACCCCGGTCGTGAAGATCGCCTGGGCCGACGAGGACGCCCTCGCCTTCCCGCTGTCGGTGCGCAACCCCCGGGGGCCCGACGGACGGCCCGGCGCGTCGATCGTGGCACGCGGCAACGCCCTCCTCGTGGAACACGGCCTGGACCACGCCTGGCTGCCGGGCGGGGACGCCGAGGAGACCGTCGAGGTGCCGGACGGCGCGCCGCGAGGACGGCCCTTCACGGCGGCGGTGCGCGGCACGCCCGTCACCTGGTCGCCGCCGTACCCGCGCCCCGCCGACGTCGCCGCCGCGCAGGCCCACCGGCTGCTCGACCTCCCCGGCCGGGCCCGCGACCGGCTGCGCGACCTGCACCACGGGGCGGTGGGATTCGACGAGGACGACCACGACTTCCTGCGGACCTGGTTCGGCGCGCCCGCGGTCGGCGACCTCGCCGACGACAGCGACCGCCACGACACCGTCGCCCGGCTGCTGTCCCGCTTCCACGAGCTGATCGAACCCAGGCTGCGCCGCCTGGACACGCTCGTGCGCCGGGCCCGGTCCGGCTACGTCCTCGATCCCGCGGACACGAGCTGGGAACTCCTGCACACCTGGGGGCGGGAGGCGGCGGAGGCGCTGCACCGCGACAACCCCGCCCTGCACGGCCCGGCCCGCAGCGCGCTGCGCCCCGACCCCCGTGAGGCGCTGCCGGTGCTGCACCTGACGGAGATCGACGGGGCGGACGGCGTCGGGGCGCGGTGGGACCCCCGCCGGGATCTCCTGGGGAGCGGCCCGCTGGACCGCCACGTCGTGGGCGAGACCGACGACGAGGGGGTGCTCACCCTTCGCTTCGGAGACGGCCGGTGCGGGCGGGCGCCCCACCCGGGTACCCGGCTGCGCCTCGCCTACCGGGTCGGCAACGGCCGGTCGGGCAACGCGGGCAGTGAGGCCGTCAACCGGATCGCCCACCGCGACCACGGGCTGCCGTCCGTCACACGGGTGCGCAACCCGGTGCCGGTGACCGGAGGCACCGATCCCGAGCCGGTGGCGGAGGTGCGGCTCGCGGCCCCCCGCTCGGCGTTCCGCGGCCTGCTGCGCGCCGTCACCGCCGAGGACTACGCCACGCTCGCCTCGGCCCGTCCCGAGGTGCAGCGCGCCGCCGCCGCCCTGCGCTGGAACGGCAGTTGGTACGAGGCCGACGTCGCCCTCGACCCGGCCGGCACGGCCGTGCCGTCGCCGTCGCTGCTGGCGGACGTGCGCGCCGCGCTGCACCCCTACCGGCGCATCGGTCACGACGTCGTCACCCGGCCCGCGCTGCTGGTCCCGCTCGACGTCGCGCTGTACGTCCTCGTCGACCCGCACTACGTCACCGCCCATGTCCGCGAAGCGCTGCAGCGCGTCTTCCTGCCCGGGCGCCGGCCCGACGGCACGGCGGGTCTCTTCGACCCGTCGGCGCTGACCTTCGGCACTCCGGTGCGGGCCAGTGTCCTGGTGGCGCTCTGCATGGGCGTGCCGGGGGTCCGGCACGCCGAGGTGACGCTGCTGCGCAGGTTCCGGGGGGCGGGAGCGGAGGCCGTGGGACCGGACGTCCCGGCCTCCGGGGAGCTGCGCCTGCGGCCGCTGGAGATCCCGCGGCTCGACGGTGACGTCACCCGCCCGGAGAACGGGCGTCTGACCCTGCGGCTGAGAGGCGGACGATGACCGGAGCGCCCACCGACGGGCCGGGTGCCGAGGGCCGCGCCCCGGCACGGGTGTGGAACCGGCCAGGACTGCCCGCGCTCGCCTACCGCGTGGGAACCCACCGGGAGTTCCTCGACGCGATGCTGGCCCGGCTGTCGCCGGCCGGCGACCGGACGCCGCTGGCCGCGCTGACCACCCGGGAGCCGGACGACCCCTCGATCGCCCTGCTCGACGCCTGGGCCGTCGTCGCCGACGTGCTCACGTTCTACCAGGAGCGCATCGCGAACGAGGGGTTCCTGCGCACGGCGACCGAGCAGGAGTCCCTGACCCGGCTCGGCCGGCTGGTCGGCCACCGGCCGCGCCCGGCGCTCGCGGCGACCGCCCACCTCGCCTACACCCTGGACCCCGGAACGTCCTGCGTCGTACCGGCCGGCTCGCAGGTCAGGAAAGAGCCCGAACCCGGCGGAGTGCCCGCGGTGTTCGAGACCTCCGTGGACCTCGCCGCCCGAGCGGAGTGGAACACGCTGCCCGTGCGCACCACGCTCCCGACCGCGCTCACGCCTGACGTGGCCCCCGTCATCGCCTCCGTCGACGTGGACGGCACGCAGTCCGCCCTGCGCCCCGGCGACCGCCTGCTGTTCACCTTTCCGGACGCGCGCCTGAACCTCACGCGGCTCGTGACGGGCGTCGAGCGGGATCCCGTACGGGGGCGGACCGCCGTGCGGCTGCGGGTTCCCGACCCGCCGCGGCAGCTGGACAACGCGGTGGAGGCGCTGCGGGAGGACATGGAGGAGGCCGCGGAGCGCGCGTCGGCCCGGGGGCCGTTCGAGGATCTGCTGGAGATGGTGCGGGACGTGCGGCAACGCGCGGAGGAACTGCGCGATCCGGACACCCTCGCGGCCCGGCTCGACCGCGGGCTGCGCCGACTGCGCGAGCGTCTCTCCGGTCTCGGCGACGACGTGGACGCGGACGCGCTCGCCGAGCGGGCCGCCGTACGGCTCGCGACCGTCGAGGACGCGGTCCGGCGCCTGGCCGAGGAGCCCCCGCCGGCGGCCCCGGCCGGTGAGGAGGCACTGCTGCGGGACCTCGGCGGTCCCGGCGGTCGGGTCGTGCACGCGGTGGATCCGCTGCTGTACGCGCTCGGGCCGGTCGCACCGCCGCCCCGGCAGGCTCCCGCGGTCACCGACGCCCTGGGCGCCGGATCCGACGCGCTGCCCCGGCTGCTGGCGGGCAACCGCACCGGACTCACCGCGTCCCTGTACCGGGCGCTGTCCGCCGTCTCCCTTCCGGCCACAGCACCGCCGGGCGTGCGGCACTTCCGCGTCACCGCCACCCCGCTGGGCGCCTCGATCCCGGACGACGACCGGGTGAGGCGGCTGCTGCGCGCGTCCCGGTCCGAGGGGGGCGGCCCGCTGGCGAACGACGTCCTGCTGCTCGACGCGGTGCACGAGGCAATCCAGCCGGGCAGTTGGATCGCCGTGCAGGTGGCGGGCCGGATCCGCGTCCGCGTCATCCGGGTGGTCGAAGTGGGCCGGCTGTCCGTCGCCAACGACCAGGACGCCCTGCGGGTGACGCGGCTGCGGCTGGCCGAGCCGTGGACCGACGACTGCGAGGACGTCCCGGTCCGGCGGGCCACCACCGTGTGGGCGGCCGGCGAACCGCTGGTGCTCGCTCCCTCGCCCGACACCACCGACCTGGCGGGCGACACGGTGCCGCTGGACGGTGTCTTCGAGGGGCTGGCCCCCGGCAGGCTCGTCGCCGTCTCGGGCGAGCGCACGGACGTCGTGCCGGAGGACGGTACGACCACCGGCCGCCGCACGGGCGTGCCGGGCTCCGAACTCGCGGTCCTCAGGGGAGTGCGGCACGCCTTCGACGGCACGTCCTGCGACGACCGGGTGCGCACCACGCTGCTGTTGACGGCTCCGCTCGCGCACCGCTACCGCCGGGACACGGTCGTCGTCCACGGCAACGTCGTCCCGGCGACCGCGGGCGAGACCGTCACCGAGGTGCTCGGCAGCGGGGACGCCACCCGGGCCGGGCAGGTGCTGCCGCTGCGGCGGGGCCCGCTCGTCTGGCTGCCGTCGGTGAGCGCCGACGGCGGCGAGGAGGCCCTCACGGTGCGCGTCGACGACGTGGCGTGGCGGCGGACCGTCGATCTGAGCGAGGCGGGGCCCACGGAGCGGGTGTTCGGCCTGCGGGCCGGGCCCGACGGGCGGGCCGCCGTGGAGTTCGGGGACGGCCGGAACGGCGCCCGGCTGCCCTCCGGCACGGAGAACGTCACCGCCCGCTACCGCGTCGGCGGCGGACGCGCCGGCAACGCGGCGGCCGGCCGGATCAACCAGGTCGTGAGCAGGCCCCTCGGCGTCAGCGGCGTCACCAATCCGCTGCCCGCGAGCGGCGGGGCCGACGCCGACGGCCCGGCGGAGCTGCGCCGGTCCATCCCCCTGCGGCCGGCCGCCCTCGACCGGCTGGTGTCGGTGCGCGACTTCCAGTCCTTCGCCCGCGCCTTCGCGGGCGTCGGCAAGGCCGTGGCCCGCCGCTGCGTGGACGGCGGCCGCCCCGTCCTGCACGTCACGGTGGCCGCCGCCGACGACGCGCCGCTGGACGCCGCCTCGCCCCTGATCGCCGGGCTGCGCGCGGCACTGCGCCGGTACGGGGACCCCGCCCTGCCGGTGCGGGTCGAACCGTGCGAGCGCGTCCGGCTCGTGGTGGCGCTGGGTGTGCGCACGACCCCCGGTCACCTTCCGGAGAAGGTCGAGCGGCGGGTGCGCGAGGCGCTGGCCGACCGCCTCGGATTCGCGGGGGCGCACCTGGGCCATCCCGTGTACCTGAGCGCCGTCGTCGCCGCCGCGCACGCGGTGCCCGGCGTCGACTTCGTCGACGTCGACGCCTTCGGGGGCGTGCCCGAGGGCGCGGACCCGGCCTCCGTCGTGCGGTTCGCGGAACATCCCTCCGTCGTCGCGTGCGTGCCCTCCCTGCCCGCCGGCCCGCGCATGGCCCGCGCCCCGGTGACCTCCGGCGACGGCGCGCCGGGCGGCGCGCCGGATCCGGCCGCCCTCGTCGACGCCGCGCAGGCCCCGACGGTACTGCTGCGCCATCCGGTCGCCGTGCCCCCGGCCGGCGACCGGGCCGCCGGGCCGCCGCCGCGCCCGGTGATGCGCCCCGCCCAGCTGGTCCTGCTCGACCCGGCCGTGCCCGGCACGCTGATCCTGCGGAGGATGCCGTGACCCCCGACGAGCTGTACGCGCTGCTGCCCACGGTGCTCCGGAGGCGCGACGCGGAGGAGGGCGGGCCGCTGCGCGCCCTGCTGACGGTCGTCGCCGAACAGGTCGCGGTCCTCCAGGAGGACATCGACCGGCTCTACGACAACTGGTTCATCGAGACCTGCGACGACTGGGTGGTGCCGTACATCGGGGACCTCGTCGGGTACGAGATCCTGCCGGGGATCGCCGCCGCCCTGTCCGACGACAGCTCCCGGGGGACGGGCCTGCCGGCCGCCGCGGTTCCCCGCCGCGATGTCGCCGACACCGTCCTCAACCGCCGCCGCAAGGGCACGCTGCCGCTCCTGGAGGACCTCGCGGCGGCCGTGGCCGGGTGGCCGGCGCGCGTCGTCGAGCATCGCCGTCTGCTCTGCGTCACGCAGCCGGTACGGCGCTCGGCGCCCGAGACCGGGGCGGTGCGGCGCGGACCGGCGCGCGGGGGGCTCGTCGATGTGCGCAGCCCGGCGGCCCTGGACCGGCTGGGCGGCCCCTTCGACGAGTTCGCCCGGACGGTGGAGGTTCCGCGCGCCGGCTCCGCCCGCCGCCCCGGCCGCTACGGCATCCGGTCGGTCGGGCTGCACCTGTGGCGGCTGCGCCCCTACTCCGTGACACGCGCCCCCGCCTACTGCCTGGACCGGGACCGGGCCTGCTACACCTTCAACGTGCTCGCCATCGACACGCCCCTGTTCACCGCCCCCGTGCCGGAGCCGTCGAGCTGTCACGTCGCGGACGAGACGAACGTCCCGGAGCCCATCGGCCGCCGGGCCCTCGCCGAGCGGCTCTACGACTATTACGGGCCCGGCAAGAGCCTGTGCGTGTGGACCGGCGACACCGTGGTGTCGCCCCGGCGGATCGTCGCCGCCGACCTGTCGGGCTGGCGGTACCGCCCCGGTGCCGGGGAGGTGGCCGTCGACCCCGTTCTCGGCCGCCTGATGCTCCCGCCGGGCACGGCTCCCGCCGACGGTGTCCGGGTGACGTACCACCACGCCTTCTCGGGCGACCTCGGCGGCGGCGAGTATCCCCGCCCCGAGCCCGCGCCCGCGGGCAGCGTCGAGCGCTACCGGGTGGGCCCCGGCGGGGACGACCACCACAGCATCGCCGACGCGCTCGACCACTGGCAGGCGGCGAAGCGGGGGCACCCGCACAAGGCCGAGGCGATCGTGGAGATCACCTCCAACGACGTCTGGGCGGATCCGGGCACCATCCGCCTCGACCCGGGAGACCGGCTCACCCTGCGCGCGGCCGACGGGGTCCGTCCCGTCGTCCGGCTGCGGGGCCGGCCCGGCGACGACCGTCCGCCCGCGCTGACGATCACCGGTCCGGAGGACGGGCAGCCGTCCGGTGCCACGGCGCGCGTCGTCCTCGACGGGCTGCTGGTGACGGGCGGCGGCGTGCGCGTGCGGGGCGGCGTGGACCGTCTCGTCGTCCGGCACTGCACCTTCGTGCCGGGCTGGGAACTGCGCGACCAGGGCAGGCCGGTGGCGCCGGGGGCGCCCAGCCTGGACATCGCCGGGAGCCCGGTCCGCGCCGAGATCCGGCACAGCGTCGTCGGCGCCGTCGCCGTGGCGGGCCGCGAGGGGCGGGAGCCCCACCGGATCGAGGTGTACGACAGCGTGCTGGACGCGAACCTGCGCGAGGCCACGGCGGTCGGCTCCCCGGACGGCGGCACCGCGGACGTCGTCCTCACCGCCCGGCGCACCACCGTCATCGGGTCCGTGCGCGCCCGGGTCGTGGACGTGCTGGAGAACTGCCTGCTGGACGGCGAGGTGCGGATCGACCGGTGCGACCAGGGCTCCGTACGCTTCTGCTGGCTTCCGCCGGGGTCGGTGACGCCGCCCCGCTTCCACTGCGAGCCCGACCACTCCGGCGACCCGGAGCGGGTGGTGCCGCGTTTCGCCGACACCCGGTACGGCTCGCCCGACTACGTACGGCTCGCCGACACCTGCGCCCCGGAGATCCGCCGCGGCGGCGACAACGGCTCGGAGCCCGGCGCGCTGCACCACCTCTTCCAGCCGCAGCGGGAGGACAACCTGCGCACCAGGCTCGCCGAGTACACGCCCGCCGGATGCGACGCCGGGCTCTACTTCGCCACCTGAGTCCCCCCGGGACCGCCCGGCACCGCCCCGCCACCCCGTACCGTCCGCCCTCGGCCCAGGCAGGAAGCACCCGCATGCACGGCGACTTCTCCCGCGTCCTCTTCGATCCCGCCCGGCGTTTCTCCTCCGTACTGTCCCAGCAGGGCCGGGTCCAGCTCGACGCCGACTTCAACGAGCAGACGGCGATCCTCCTGCACTACGTCCGCACCCTGGCCGCCGACGTCCTCGGTCCCGCGGCGTACCCGCCCGACCCGGACGGCATCGGCGGGTTCGGGATCGACGGCTACGACGGGGACACCTTCGCCGTGGCCCCGGGGCGCATGTACGTCGACGGCATCCTGTGCGAGTGCGACGGCACCGACTACTGGGACCAGCCCGACGGGCACCTGGACCCGGAGCGCGACCAACTGCCCGCCGGCCCCTTCCTGGTGTACCTGCGGGTGTGGGAGCGGTTCGTGACCGCCCTGGAGGCGCCGTGGATCCGGGAGACGGCACTCGGCCCCGACGGCCCGGACACCACGGCGCGCACCCGGGTCGTCTGGCAGGTGTGCGTGCTCCCGTTGGAGCCGGGCTCGGGCACGCCCGACATGCGCAGTGCCGGGCGCTTCCTGCGGGACCGCGTCAGCGGCCGTTTCGAGCCGCGCGGCGTGCTCGCCGCGCGGACCCGCCGCCCCGAGGAGGCGGCCGTCCCGCCGCACGGGCCGGCCCCGTCGTCCGGCTACCTGGGCCCGGAGAACCAGCTGTACCGGGTGGAGGTGCACCGGGGCGGCAGGGAGGGCACGGCGACCTTCAAGTGGTCGCGGGAGAACGGCTCGGTGGTCCTGCCCGTCCGGGGCGTGTCGGGAACCGAGGTCGAACTGGAGACGCTGGGCCGGGACGACAAGCTCGGCGTGGACGTCGGCGACGTGGTGGAGGTCGTCGACGACGCCGTGGTCTGCCGAGGGGCCTCGGACCGGCCCGACGCGGACTGCGGCCGGCTCTACACCGTCCGGAGGGTCGACCACGACGCCTACCGGGTCACCCTGGACGGCGACGTCACCGACGATCCGTTCCACCGGTCCGCCGGACAGGTGCGGACGCGTCATCCGCTGCTGCGCCGCTGGGACCACGGAACCGGCGGGTGGGACGGCGGACCGGCGGACCCGATGGGCGTCGCGGTGCGCGAGGGGGAGTGGCTGCCGCTCGAGGACGGCGTCGAGATCCGGTTCGAGCCCGGGCAGGACGGGCCGCGGGTCTACCGCCGCGGAGACTACTGGCTGATCCCCGCCAGGGTTCTCACCGGGGACGTCGAGTGGCCGCGCGGTCGGCAGGGGCAGCCCCTCAAGCGCCGCCCGCACGGCGTCCGGTACCACTACGCCCCGCTCGCGCTCCTGGAGCCGCGGGACGGCGACGACTTCCGGATGGTGGACCTCCGGGTCCCGTTCCCCCCGCGGCGGTAGGTCCCGCGGCGTGCGGCTCAGCGCCCCGCGAACGCGAAGAGGTACACGGCCCAGGCCGCGAAGAGCGCGAACGCCAGGACGACCAGGGCCACGGGCGTGGTGCGGGCCGACACCTCCGCTCCGGTCGTCAGGTTGTGCAGCCGCTTGACCCGCAGCGTGCCGCGTTTCACCTTGCCGTGGGCGCGCACCCGGTCCCCTTCGTTGACGGCGCCCTCGAAGGAGTAGCCGCGCATCTCCACGGGGACGAGCCGCAGGGGGCGGCCCTGCCGGTCCTGCACCTCCACGCGGAAGTTGCACACCACGGTCGAGCTGGTGTTGCCGGAACTCCCCTGCACCTCGGTGCGGATCTGCACGTTCCGCGCCACTCCCTCGACCAGGCCGCTGCCCGCCAGGGTGCCGACCGGGAGCGGCGGGACGGGCGGTCGGGGAGGCGGCGTGACCGGGGGCGGCGGAACCCTCCGGGGCGGAGGAGGAGGAGGAGGAGGCGGGGGCGGGGGCGGGGGCGGCGGGGGACGGAGGATCCTCCGCCGGGCCGGCCGCGGCTCGGGCCCCTCGCCGTCGTCGTACAACGGCACGTAGGCGTGGCACACGGGGCACCGCTGTGCCCCGTGCGGCACATCGGTGCCGCACATCTCGCAAGCCCAGCCGCCCTCCACGGTCTAGTCGACCCGGTAGGTGACGTACAGGTTGTCGGGGTCGCCCTGGGCGGCGTCGATCGCGGCGACGGCCTGGGGAACGGACGTGACGAAGTCCTGCAGGGAGGTCCCGATGCTGCTCAGGGGGATCTTGCCGGCCAGGGCGCCCACCGCCTCGTTCACGGACGCGTCGGTACCGGTGGCCGCGTGGATGCAGTAGGCGTCGAGGATGGTCGCGGTGGCTGCCATGGTGCTTCTCCTGTCGTGTGCCGGGGGCCGAGGCCCGGGTGTCGTGCTCGGTGCGGTCAGCCCGGGACCTCCATGAGCCGCCGCCACGTCTTGTTGCCGACCATGCCGTCCGCGGTCAGGCCCTGACTCGCCTGGAACCAGCGCACGGCCTCGTCGCTGCGCGGGCCGAAGTCGCCGTCGACGTCGAGGGGCGGGGTGCGGCCGAGTTCGTTCAGGCGCCGCTGGATGTTCTTGACCCCTTCCGCCACGGTCCCCCGCCGGGCGAACGGCTGGTCCGCGGCGACGCGTTCGGCGCGGCCGGGATGGTCGGCCAGCCATTGCGCGACGTCTCCCGGCAGCGCGCCGGGACCGTGGGTCCCGCCGGGGCGCCATCCCTCGATCCGCTGGATCGCGGAGGCGAACGCGGTGAGTCCGCCGTCGTCGAGGGAGCCCAGGGGCGTCTCCGTTCCGACACCGAGGGCGGCGGCGACCTGTTGGGCGTACGCCGCGGGGTCGTTGGAGCCGTGCTTCGCCGGGGCGTAGTCGTGCATCACCGAGGTGATCGTCCTGTCCCCGCGTCGTGCCAGATAGCGGCGAACGGCCTCGAAGCCCGTCGCCTCGTCGGGGAAGACGGCGAAGCCGCGGTTCTGTTTTCCCGGGTAGGCGCCGTAACTCTCCGCCTCACCCGAGCGCACGATGTTCCCGGGGTTCTGGTCGTTCCAGGCGAGGGTGCCGCCGGTGCGCATCACGTCGTCGTAGAAGACGTGGTCGACGCCGAGGATGTTGACGACGTCGCCGGGTTCCATGTCCGGTGCTTCAGGCCAAGGCATGCGTGCCTCCGACAGGGGGAGCGGGTCGGTCGGGGCTCCTTCGCGCGGCCGCCCCGGGAGCGCGTACGTGGTGTCCTGCCGCGACCCGCGGCGGCAGCCGCTCGGCGAGCAGGCGGGCGAACCGGGGCGAGGGCTCGACCCCGAGTTCCTCGTTCGACAGCGTGCGGAACAGCGCGTAGTGACAGAGCGCCTCGTCCACGTTGCCCTCCGCGAGGTGCACGGACACGACGACCCGGTGCGCGCTCTCGCGCAGCGGCTCGGCGCGTATGCCGGCCCACGCCGCCTCCATGGCCAGGGCCGTCCTGCCCTGCTCGACCAGGGTTTCCGCCAGTGAGTCGAGGGCGTGCAGCCGCAGTTGGCGCAGGCGTTCGCGTTCCAGCAGCACCCAGTCCTCGTCCCAGCCCGGCAGGAGGTCTTCGCCGGTGAGGAGGGCGAGCGGGAGGGGGCGGTACGAGGGGAACCGGCCCGCCACGACGCCGAGGGCCGTGCGGGTGAGGGCGTGGACGTCCACGCGCAGCGCCGGGGCGACCATCAGGACGTCTCCGCAGCAGCGGACGAGCGGGAGTTCGCCCCGGGGGAGTTTCCACAACGCGGTCCGCAGGCTGCCCCTGGCGTGCTCCTCGGTGACCTCGGGCCACAGCGTGCCGGCCAGGACGGTGCGGGGCACGCTCTCGCGCAGGCTCAGGAAGGCCAGCAGCCGTTGCCCGTTGCGGCACAGGTCGATGCTGCGCGTTCCGCATTCCAGTCGGAAACGGCCGAGCAACCGCAACTGAGCGGAGGGATTCCTGTCCATGACCGCCTCGCGCACCGGGATCTCGCGTCGGCGCGCCTCGTGAAGGCCGTACCGTCTCGTCCTCTTCGGTGCCGCTTCCCGGCCGACTGACGTCCGTCGACTCGGCTTCGGGGTCCACGACCTCGGACGAGGCCTGTCCTTCTCAGTCTCGTCCCCCGCCTGCGCGGGCGCAACCGGGTGCGTCGACCGCTCGGAGACGATCCGCCGCTGGTCACCGGGGTGCCGATCCGACCGCCGCGCCGCGGAAGCGCGGCGTTGACGACGCGGTGACGCCCGGATGACGGCGGTTCCGTACCTTCGGTCACGGCGGCCCGGTCAGGCCCCGAGGACGGCCGGGCCCCTCCCGAAGAGTGACAGCGACGGACATCCCCGAGGAGGCCACGATGACCTGGAGGGTCGCGAACAGCCTGGAAACCCTGCGGCACCAGCTCGACGCACGCTTCCCCGGACGCAGCCTCGCCGCCGACGGCGGCATCGGCGACGCGGCCCACCAGGCACGGGGCAGCGACAGTGATCACAACCCGTGGTACGGGCCCGGAATCGTCACCGCGCGCGACTTCACCCACGACCCGGCGCACGGCCTCGACATCCAGCAGGTCGCCGACCAGTTGCTCGGCAGCCGCGACCCGCGCGTCAAGTACGTCATCGCCAACCGCCGCATCGCCACCCACCGTACGTGGCAGTGGGAGCCGTACACGGGCGCCAATCCGCACGAGGCGCACTTCCATCTGTCCGTGGTGGCCGATCCCCTCTGCGACGACGCCCAGGACTGGCGGCTTCCGCTCTTCGGCGAGGCGCCGGACGGCGGGGGCGGCGGTGGGGGCGGCGCGGTCGAACCGGGCTCCTTCACCACGTGGGGCACCCAGGTCAACGTGCGGGCGACCCCCTCCCTCGGGGCCGCGGTCGTGGCCGTGCTGCCCGGGCCCACGCGCGTGGTGGTCGCGTGCCAGACGAGGGGCGACACCGTCAGCGCCGCCGGTCACGTCAACGACGCGTGGTCGTACGTCCCCGCCCTCGGCGGATACCTCTCGAACATCTTCATCGACGATCCGGCCGCCTGGCTCCCGGGCGTCGGTGAGTGCTGACACCCAGGCGGTCCGTATGTCGCAGGCCCAGAAACTCCCCGTCATCTACGTCCGAGGTTTCGCCGGCGGTCAGTCCGGCATCGACAGCGCGGTGGCCGACCCGTTCCTCGGATTCAACGCCGGCTCCACGCACATCCGCATCGGACCGGACAACAAGCCGAGCTTCTACCAGTTCGAGAGCCCGCTGCTGCGGCTGATGGTGGACGAGGGGTATCAACTCCTCGTCCAGGGAAACCAGGAGACGTACCTCGACACGCACGCGGAGGTCCCCGCGCACACCATCTGGATCCACCGCTTCTACGATCCCTCCGCGAGCACCTGGGGCGGCACGCCCAAGGAGTTCCGCGTCGAGGACGCCGCGCAGGACCTGCTCGAACTGATCGACGAGCTCAGGGCCAAGGCCCACGTCGACCGGGTGCACCTGGTCGCCCACTCCATGGGCGGCCTCATCTGCCGCTGCCTGCTCCAGAAGCTGCTGCCGGAACGCGGCATCGAACCGACCGCCCGCGTCGCCAAATTGTTCACCTACGGCACGCCGCACGGCGGCATCTCCTTCGACGTCGGCTTCGGGATGCTGGAGCGGCTGCGGGACGCCATCGGCATCAACGGCGCCGACATCTTCGGGCGCGAGCGGATGTACCAGTACCTGACACCGGGCGCCACCCCGCGCGACGAGCCGCCCGGGAACTGGGATCCGCGGGCGATGCCCGCCGACGGGGAGCCCTTCGCCTTCCCCCGCCGGCAGGTCTTCTGCCTGGTGGGCACCAACCCGGGCGACTACGACGTGGCGCACGGCCTGTCGTCCGCCGCGGTCGGACCCCGCAGCGACGGGCTGGTGCAGATCGACAACGCCTACGTGCCCGGAGCCTTCTGCGCCTACGTCCACCGCAGTCACAGCGGGCGCTACGGCCTCGTCAACTCCGAGGAGGGCTACCAGAACCTGCGACGGTTCCTGTTCGGCGGTCTGAAGGTGGAGTCCGTGCTCGTCCGCTACCGGCTGCCGGAGGAGGAGAACACCGTGTGGCAGGCGGAGGTGGGGCTGTCCATCCGCGGCCTGCAGATCGTGATGCACGAGCGCTCCAGCGACCAGTGGTGCCCGATCCAACTCGACGGCGACACCATGCCCGGGGCGGACGGCGAACGGGCCGTGCCGCTGGTGAGCACCTTCCTGTGCGAGAACCTGGCCAGCCCGAACGGCGCCGGTGCCCTGCGGTACGCGCTCCACCTGCGCGTGCTGTCGCTGCGCGAACGGGACAACGGCTTCCTGGACTTCCGCGACCACATCGAGCGGACGGCCGACTTCGACGACATCCTCATCGTCGACGTCAGCGGCGACGCCGGGGTTCCGGCGCTGCGCGCCACCTGGAACTCCGACATCGTCGGTCCCATCAGCGACTACCGGCCGGCCGGCCTGGAACTGGCCGACGACGATCCGGCGAGCGGCAGATGGATCAGCTACATCCCCCTGCCCGAATCCACCACGACGATCCTCGGCGAGGACGCGCGGATCCGCCTCGCCGTGTCCGACTGGAGCTGAGGAGGTCAGGCCAGCAGGTTCACGGCGCCCTGGAACAGGCCGGGGAACCGGGCGGCCGCCGGGGTGATGAGGGGGGCCGTGGCCGGCTGGTTGCGGAGCCAGAGCAAGGACCTCGTGAGGAGGCGGTAGTTGCGGGACAGGCGGCACCAGGCCTGTTCGTAGGCGTGCGGGCGGCCCTCGCGCAGACAGCGTACGAGGGCGTCCGCCGCCGTCAGGGCGAGGGTGAGGCCCTCGCCGGTCAGCGCGTCGACGTACCCGGCGGCGTCGCCCACGAACAGGACGCGGCCGGCCGTGCGGGTGCGGGCCTGCTGGCGCAGCGGCCCGGCGCCCCTGACCGGGGTCCCGTCGGCCGTCCGCAGACGGGCGGCCAGCGCGGGGAAGCGGGTCAGCTGCTCGTCGAAGGGCAGGCGGTTCGAGGTGAGGACGGCGACGCCGACCTGCCGCGGTCCGATCGGGGTGACGTACGCCTCGCAGTCGGCGGACCAGTGCACCTCCACCAGATCGGTCCACGGTTCGACGGCGTAGTGGCGCCGCAGCCCGTACCGGGGCGGGCGTCGCCGGGTGGCGGCCGGCCGTACGGTCAGGCCGAGGGCGTGCCGGGTCGGCGAGTGCAGTCCGTCGGCCGCCACCAGGTAACGGGCGGTGAGCCCGTCGGCGGTCACGTACGCCTCGGTCTGGGTCACCCGGCGGACCCGGTGCGGCTCGACGCGGACGCCGAGCGCGAGGGCCCGGGCGGTGAGCGTCTCGTGCAGCACGGTCCGGCGCGCGCCGAGCCCCGGACCCGTGCGGAACGCGGCCTCGGCGCGGCGGCCTCCCTCGGCGTCGACGTAGCGGATGCCCCGCAGGGGTCGCCCCGGCACCCGCACGTCGAGGGCGTCCAGGGCGCGCACCGCCGAGGGCATCAGTCCCTCTCCGCAGGCCTTGTCGACGGGCGCGGGCCGGGGCTCGGCGACCATGACGTCGAGGCCTCGTCGCGCGCCGTGGATCGCGGTGGCCAGGCCCGCCGGGCCGCCCCCGACGACGAGGAGGTCGATCACGACGCGGCCCCGGCGGGGGTGCGGTCGCGTGCGGGTGCCAGCGCGGTGTTCTCGCAGCGGATGCGGACGGTGAGCAGGGCCGCGTTCAGGAGCGAGAAGCCCAGGGCCGTCAGCCAGGCGGTGTGCACGAGGGGTAGGGCGAGGCCCTCGACGACGACCGCGACGTAGTTGGGATGCCGGAGGAAGCGGTACGGGCCCGAGGCGACGAGCGGCAGGCCGGGCACGATGAGCACCCGGGTGTGCCAGCGGGGCCCCAGGGTGCCGATGCACCACCACCGCAGGGCCTGGGCGGCCAGGGCGAGGACGAGGGCGACCCAGCCGAGCGCCGGCAGGAACGGCCGGTCGGCCGCCCAGGGCTCGACGAGGCAGCCGAGGAGGAGCGCGGCGTGCAGGACGACCATGAACGGGTAGTGTCCGGCGCCGTGCTCGCGCGAGCCCCGGGCCCGGCTCCAGTAGCCGTTGCGTCGCGCCACGGCGAGTTCCGCGAGGCGTTCGGCGACGACCAGGAGGACCAACACGCTGTAGAGCGCCACCGTCACTGTCACGGGAACCTCACCAGGCCAGCAGGACGAGTTCGGAGGAGAAGCCGGGCCCGAAACCGACGACCAGGCCGATCGTTCCGGGCGGCGGCCGGTCGGCCTGGGTGTCCTTCAGGATCTGCAGCACGGACGCGGAGGACAGATTGCCGTGGGCGGCCAGGGCGCGGCGGCTCGCGGCGAGCGCCGAGTCCGGCAGGCCGAGCCCGGCGGCGAACGCGTCCAGGATCTTCGGGCCGCCGGGGTGGCAGATCCACGCCCCCACGTCGCCGGGTTTGAGGTCGTGCGCGGCGAGGAAGGACTCGACCTCCTCGGCCGCCTGGAGCCTGACGAGTGCGGGCAGCTCCGGGCCGAGGACCATGCGGAAGCCCCAGTCGCCGACGTCCCAGCCCAGCAGGTGCTCGGTCCCCGGGTACAGGCGGCTGCGCGCCGCCACCACGCTCGGCACGGGGGGCCCGGACGGCCGTGCCGCCGTACGCGAACACGAGGACAGCGAGGACGGCGAGGACGCCGAGGACACCGAGGACGGCGGGGAAACGTCACCGTCGACGGGACGGTCGCTGCCGACGGCCACGAGGGCGGCGGCTCCGTCCCCGAAGAGGCCGCCCGCCACGAGGTTCGCCGTCGACGTGTCGGCGCGCTGCAGGGTGAGCGAGCACAGTTCGGTGGAGAGGAGGAGGGCGGTGCCGTCCGGTCTGCCGTCGAGGAAGTCGTGGACGCGGGCCAGGCCGGCGGCACCCGCCGCGCAACCGAGCCCGAACAGGGGCATGCGCCTGACGTCGGGCCGCAGACCGATTCGTCCGGCGAGGCGGGCCTCCAGGGAGGGGGTCGCGATCCCGGTCACGGTCGTGGAGACGACGAGGTCGACGTCCTCCGGGCGTACGCCGGCGTCCTGGAGCGCCCGCTCGACGGCCTCGGCGCCCAGCTCGACGGCCAGTTCGACGAAGAGGCGGTTGGTCTCGCCGAACGTGCCGAGGTCACGGTAGCGGTCGAGGGGCAGAGCGAGATGACGGCTCTCCACGCCGGTTGCGGCGTGCAGCCGGCGCACGAGGGCCCGGTCGGGTCCGGGCGGCAGACCGGAGACGAGGTCTTCGGTGATCTCGTGCTGCGGGTGGCGGTGCGGCGGGAAGGCCGTGCTCACCGCGAGGACGCGGGTCATTGCTCCAACATAGGGACGGCGGGGCGTCGACAGCCTCAACCCGGAGATCGTGGGCGCGCCGTCGCCTAGCGTGGGGCGATGCGCCCCACGACGGACGAAGGACCCCACCACCTCGCCGCCCCGGCGGTCCCCGGCCCGGCGGAACGCTCCTTCCTCGTAGGTCTGCTGAGGGCGAGCCACCCGGTGCCGGCGGCGGGGGTGACGGTCCTCGCGGCGCTGCTGGCCGCCGCCTTCGGGGTGGAGCCCGCCTCCGCGGCCCTGGCGGTGGCGGCGGTCGCCGCGGGACAGCTGTCGATCGGCTGGTCCAACGACCGGCTGGACCTGCGGCGCGACCGGGCCGCGGGGCGCCGTGACAAGCCGCTGGCCACGGGCGCGGTGCGGCCGGGCACGGTGGGCGCGGCGGCCTGCGCGGCGCTGCTGCTGTGCGTGCCGCTGTCGCTCGGCTGCGGGCTCCTCGCGGGCACCGCGCACCTCGTCGGCGTCGCCGCCGGGTGGGCGTACAACCTGTGGCTCAAAGGGACGGTCCTGTCGTGGCTTCCCTACACCGCCGCCTTCGGGCTGCTGCCCGCGTTCCTGACGCCGGCGCTTCCGGGCAGCCCGTGGCCGCCCCTGTGGCTGACCGCCGCGGCGGCGCTCCTGGGGACCGGGGCCCACTTCGCGAACGTCCTGCCGGACCTCGACGACGACCTCGTGAACGGGGTACGGGGGCTCCCCCAGCGACTGGGCCGGCGCGGGTCCTTGGTGTCGGCCGCCGCCCTGACCCTGGCCTCCTGCGTGACGCTGACCGTCGGCCCCGCGGGCCCGGTGACCCCGGCCTCCGCGGTCCCGATCGGCGTGGCGCTCGCGCTCTGTGCCGTGGCGGTGGCCGGACCACCCGGTCTGCTGCGCGGCCGCGCGCCGTTCGTCGCCGTCCTGGGCATGGCCGGCGTCGACGCCGCGCTCCTGGTCCTGGCCGGAGCCGCGCCCCTCGCCGGCCGAATCACGCCGTGACCAGGGCGTCAGCCCGGCACTGTGGCGAGCAGCCGTGGCCGGGGGACGGACTCGCGCCGAGGCCGGACGCGCTCCCTGTCACGGGGCCGTCCGGCGTCCTACCGGGTGGGCGTGGCGGCTCGGTGACCCGCCAGGCGGGAAGGTCGACGGCGTGCACGTCGTGGTGGCTGTAGACCGTCCCGGATACCGGCTCCTCACGCGGGGGGCTCGCCTGCCGGCCGGCGTGGGCAGCCCGGGACCCCCTCGTGGGGGCGCCCTGTCCCGGCGGAGTTCGGTCACTCGATCTCGAGGGCCTCGACCAGCCCGCGTTCCGTCTCGTCCACCCCGTCCGGGTGGGGGGCGACGACCGCGTAGCGCCAGGAGCGGCCGTCCTCGGGGGCGTCGGCGTAGAGCACCGCCCCCTGGCCGCGTGCCGGGTCGAACGCGAGCCGGCGTTCCCGCAGGCGGGCGAGGGCCTCGGTCAGGCCGAGGGCCGTCCGGGTGCGTCCCTTCGCCACCGACCATGCCGGCGGGGCCGTTCCGGCCGGGGCCGTGAGCCGGGTGACCATGGCGTGGGGGGTGGTGGTGGCGGTTCTGCGGACGTTGCTCTCGCCGGCGTACGGCACTCCGGCCGTGTCGACGAGCGCGTCGAGTCCGAACGGGCCGAGGTGGCCGTGGGCGGCCAGGTGGCGGCCCAGCCTCCGCCCCCACTCCTCCAGCTCGCCGGCCACGTGCGCGCATGACGGCGGCAGGGGCGACACGTAGCCCGTGAAGGAGCCGTGTTCCGTCCGCATCGCGCCGCTGAAGAGGACCCTGGTCCCGGAGGGCGTGTTCTCCAACTGGACGCTCACCGACTCGGCCACGGCCACGTGTTCCTCCACCACCCACGTCCCCCGCGGGCCGCCGACCGGCGCGAGCGCCGGGCCCGGTCCCCGTACGTCCCGCCGGGACAGGAAGAGCATCCCGTGGCCCCCCGCGGAGCGGTCGGGCTTGACGACCACCCTCTCGTGCCGTTCGAGCAGCCGCCGTACGGCTCCGTCGACTTCGGGGCGGGAGCACACCCGTCCCTCGGGAAGGCGCATGCCCAGTCGCGCGGCGGCTTCGCGGAATCCGGCCTTCGTGTTCAGCAGCATCGTCACCGGCAGGGCGGCGGCGGCCTCCTCCGCGGTCGCGTACGGGTGGACGGTGAGCCCGAGTTCGCGGGCGAACGCGACGGCGGACGCGTCGGGGGCGGTGGGGAGCAGCGCCGTTCCCGGCCTGCGCGCGTGGGCGGCCACCCGGTCCGTGAGCCCGGCCTCGCGCACCGCGCGGGCCAGCGGGACCGCGCCGGCCGGCGGCACTTCGATGACGGTCGTCCGTTCGGGGGCGACCCCCGTGAGGCCGCTCACGTACCGCCGGAAGTCCTCGCTCAGCGAACCGGGGGTCACCAGCGCGTCGCCGGTCCGCAGCAGCCACGCCTTGCGCGGCGCCTGCTGGGCCCAGCGCGCGAGCGCCCCGCCTTCCGCCAGGTCCACCGCCAGGTCCGACAGGAAATTGGCGAAGAGCAGCAGGGGCCCCGCGTCGGGCTCGTCCACCGGCGTTCCTTTCGCTCGCCTCGGGGTCCGGGAGCGGCAAGGAGCCGCGTGCGTCCTACGGTAGGCCGCCGCGGACGCCCGCGCCCGCGGCGGTCCGGGACCCCTTAAAGCGAGCGCGGGAGGCGTCGGCGGCGCACGGTCAGCACCGTGGGCAGGTGGCGTCGCAGGGCGGCCCGGGCCGCGTTGGCGCCGGGCGCGCCGTGCACGCCGCCGCCCGGGTGGGCGGACGCGGAGGCGAGGAAGAGGCCCTTGACGGGTGTCTCGGGGCGCCCGTTGCCGGGGAGGGGCCGGAAGACGAGCTGCTGGTGGAGGGCGGCCGTGCCGCCGTTGAGGGCTCCGGCGCGCAGGTTGGCGTCCATCGCCTCCATGGTCGGAGGGGCCAGGATCCTGCGGCGCAGGACGCGCGACCGGAAGCCGGGGGCGTACCGTTCGACGACCTCCTCCACGCGGTCCGCCATCGCCTCGCTCTCGCCGCCGTCCCATCGGCCCGTCAGGCCCTGCCCGCCCGCGTCGCCCTTGATCCGGTGCGGCAGGTGGGTGTACGCCCACGCGGACTCGGTTCCCGCCGGGGAGCGGGTCGCGTCGGCCACGGTCATCTGGCCGAAGATGAGGAACGGGTCCTCGGGGACGAGTCCCGTGGCGAGCCGGGCGGCGTAGGCGGTCAGGCCGTCCATGCCGTCGGCCAGGTGCACGGTGCCCGCGGTCGCCGCGTCCGGGGCCGTCCAGGGCACCCGGGAGTCGAGCGCCCAGTCCACCTTGAAGGTGGCGAAGTCCCACTGGAAGCGCCGCAGGTCCCTGAGGAGGCCGTCGGGCAGGTGCTCCTCGCCGACCAGGGAGCCGTAGAGCGCGGGCGCGGAGACGTCGGCCAGGACGGCACGGCGGGCCGGTACGGGGTCGCCCGCCGCGGTGCGTACGCCGACGGCGCGACCGCCGCGTACCACGACCGAGGCGACGGGCGTGCCGCAGTGGACGGCGCCGCCCCGTCGCTCCAGCCGCCGCACCAGCGCGGCCGTCAGTTCGCCCGCGCCGCCGGCCGGGACGGGGAAGCCGTGGTGCTGGCCGAGCATCGACATGAGCCATCCGTAGCCCCCGCTCCCCGTCGCCTCGGGGGGCAGGTCGGCGTGCAGGGCGTTGCCCGCGAGCAGGAGGCCGCCCGGTTCGGCGCGGAACTCCTCCTCCGCCAGCCGGCGTACGGGCAGCAGCAGCCGCCGTGCGAGCGCAAGCCCGCCGGCGCGGCGGACGCCGTCCAGGAGCCGGGCGGCGGGGACCACCGGCGGGAAGGGCGTGAACAGTCCGCGGACGATGCCGGTGCCGAGCCGGTCCCAGATCCCGCACAGGTCCCGCCACGCGTCCCCGTCCCCGGGCGCGAACCCGTCCAGCGCCGCGGCGGTGTCCCCCGGCAGCCGGTCGAGGACCGCGCACCGGCCGTCGGGCAGGGGGTGCGCGAGCACCCGCGGGGCGTGGCTCCAAACGAGGCCCTCCCGGTCCAGGCGCAGGGAGGCGATGACGGGCGAGGCGGCGGCGAGGGGATAGAAGGCGCTGAACACGTCGCTGACGTAGTCGGGGTGCACGCCGCGGTCGCTGCGTACGGCGCCTCCTGGTTCGGGCTGCGCTTCGAGCACCGCCACGCTCCAGCCGGCGTCGGCGAGGAGGTTGGCGGCGACCAGTCCGTTGGGTCCGGCTCCGATCACGATCGCGTCGGGCATCGCGTCTCCCCCGCCCTCACGCGGGTGCGCGCGTGCCGGTGCGGGCGTGGTCCTCGACGACGGCCGCGAGGCGTCTGAGCATGTTGCGGTGGCGCAGCTGGATCAGCGCGTCCACCGCCGCGTTGTGCAGGACGCCGCCCATTCCCCGCAGCGGGTGCTCGTCCACGATGACCAGGGACTCCTCGCCCCAGGGGCGGACCTCGATCGCCACCCGGGCGGTCCCGACGGGGCCGCTGTCGACTTCCAGTTCGAGTTCCCGGGGGGCCTCCACCCGCCGGACGACCGTCGTGCCGGACACGGTCCACGGGCCGAGGGCGACGGTGTACTCCAGGGCCGAGTCGAGTGCGGGCCACTGCCCGCGGGCGGGGCGCGACTCGCTCGTGCCGACCACCCAGTCGGCGTAGCGCCTGGCGTCGGCGAGGACGTCCCACACCTGGTGCGGGGTCGCGTGGACGAGTCGGTGTCGTACGGCCATGGTCACTCCCTGGGGCGGAGCTGAGGATGAGGGTCGGGGCCCCCGGTGGGCGCGGGGCGCGCGGCGGCTCCGCCGGGCCCGAGGAGGCCGGTGGGCGGCAGGGGCGCCTCGCCCCGGGCCGCGAGGACCCGCCGGGAGCGGCGGGCGACGACGAGCGGCAGGAGGGACCGTGCCGCTTGGGTGCCGCGCAGCCACGGCGGGTCGTAGATGTGCGCGGAGCGGTGCTCGATGCCGCGGAGCATGCTGCGGACGTAGTGGTCGGGGTCGTGGACGACGGAGGTCGGCCAGGGCAGGTGCGACCGGAGCTCGCGGAAGACGGCCGTCTCGTCGGCCGCCCGGATCATGGCGGTGTCGGCCCAGTTGAGGTAGGCGACGCCGACATCGACGCCACGGTGCGCCACCTCGGCGCGCAGGGCGTGCGCGAACGCCTCCGCGCCGGCTTTCGAGGCGCAGTACGCCGTGAGGAGGGGCGCCGGCGCGAGGGCGGCCATGGAGGCGACCTGGAGGAAGTAGCCGCGAGTGCGCAGCAGGTCCGGCAGGAAGCAGCGGGCCGTGAGGGCGCTCCCGACGACGTTGACGTCGATGACGCGGCGCCAGGCGTCGGTCTCGCAGTCCAGCAGGGGGCCGCCGAGGGCCACGCCCGCGTTGGCCACCACCACGGAGGGGCTGCCGAGGGTCCGGCGGACGGCCTGGGCGGCGACGGCGAGCCCGTCGGCGTCGGTCACGTCGACGGCCCACCACCGGGCCTCGCCGGGCAGGTCCGCGGCGAGGCGGGCGAGCCGCTCGGCTCCCAGGCCCACCAGCGCCACCCGGGCGCCCCGCTGTGCCAGGGCGTACGCGAGCCCCCGGCCCAGTCCCCGGGCCGCGCCGGTGACGACGGCGACGCGCCCCGCCAGGGGGCCCGGGTCGTCCGCGTGGTCACGCCGGCCGCGACTCGTCATGGCGGGCGTGTGCCCGTCCGGCCGCCTTCTAATCGGCCGAGGAGCTCCGGCCCGGCCGGGAGGCCGTGGGCACCGGCCCTCCCACCGGGCTGCGGTGCGCCGGCCCCGGCCGAGGGGGGCCAGGCAGGCCCGGGGGCGTCGGCCTCCGGCGGGGCGGGAGGGCGTGCGGGTCATGTCGGGGGCAGCGGCGTGAGCAGGGCGCTCTCCCCCGCCGCCCACGCCGCGCGGATGTGGTCGGCCAGCCGGTCCTCCAGGAACACCGTGGCCGCGCATCCGAAGGCGATGTCCTCCTCCAGGGCGGGCTCGTCCGCCAGGAGGCCGCCGACGACCTCGCGGCGCACGAGCTGCTCGTGGACGGCGTCGGCCTCCACGTGCTCGGCGTAGAAGTGCTCCGCCGCCGCGCCGGCCCCGCAGCGGCGCATCGCCTCGGCGAGTCGGCGGGAACCGGGTGAGGAGGTGACCTCGACGCAGGCGAAGTGGCCGACGAGCGCCCCGCGCAGCGCGCGGTGGAGACCGAAGAGCGACATGACGTTGACGGTGGCGAGCGCCGCGGCGGGGGCCGCTTCGAGGTAGCGGCCGTAGGCGGGGTCGAGGCCGAGGTCGACCATGAGGTCCGCGAACAGCCGGGCATGCATGCGATCGGCTCGGCCCGCGCCGAACTCGTCGTACTCGATGGCGACCATCGCGGCCTTGGCCCGGCCGGTGAGGCGCGGGATGACCCAGGCGTGCGGGTCGGCCTCCTTGAGGTGGTACAGGGACCGCAGGGCGGCGTACTCCCGCAGATGCCAGAGTTCGCCCTCCTTCTCCAGGTGACGGCTGAGGCTGCCGGAGAGGTCCACCGGTTCGACGAGAAGCGGCGCGAAGGCGTCTTCGACGGTGCGGGGGGCGTCGGGCAGGGCGGCGCGCAGGGCGTCCAGGAAACGTGCTTCCAGGTCCTTCCGGAGGCGCAGCAGGGACGGATCCCATTCCCGGTCGTCGGGCACGCCGTCGAAGCCCCGGTAGTGCAATTCGTAGAGCAGGTAGAGCGCGAGGTGCAGGTCCTCGCCGAACGGGTCCGCCCGCAGGACCGCCGCGGTCGAGGTGTCGGGCGCGTCTCCGGACCGGAGGGCCCGGACGACGGTCGTGGACAGCTCGCCGCGTCCCTCCACCAGGCGGGGCCCGGTGGCGGCCGTCGGCGCGCTCGTGGTGAGGGTGGTCATGACGAGTTCCTGTCTCCGGGCCCCGTGTCGGCCCTTTGGCGGCGGCGATGGCTGGTGTCGCACCAGGGGTACGTGCGGCTGCGGCGACACGTGCAGAGGGCGACCATGAACCGGTCGGAGCGGGCGAGGGAGCCGTCGGCCAGCTCGACCTCGACGGGGCCCTCCACGAGGACGGGCCCCGCCGTGTCCAGGGACACCCTGCGGCAGGCCGGCGTGTCGGGCCCCGGCCGCTCGGGGCGGTCAGAGGCGCTGGGCACGGACGACCACCAGTTCCTCCCACTGCTCGGCTTCCGCGGCCAGGCCCTGCTTCTCCAGCCAGGCCCGTCGGGAGCGCAGCACCGGCCCCCACGGCACGGTGGACCTGGCCACGACCGAGGCCGTCATCCCGGCCCGGTTCAGCCGGTCGACGGTCTCCTGGGCGCCGCACATGCCGGAGTGCACCATGAGCAGCACCCCGCCGGGGCGCAGCAGGGCCGGGGCGCGGTCGCAGATCCGGTCGATCACCGCCCGGCCGTCGGGACCGGCGTCCCAGGCGCGCCGCGGCCCGCGCGAGGGGAGGGCGCCCGGGGCCGGGACGTAGGGCGGATTGGAGAGGACCAGGTCGAAGCTGCTGCCCGCGGTGCGTGCGGCGAAGTCGCCGTGGAGGACGCGCAGGGGCAGTCTGCGGCCCGCGGCGTTGAGGCGGGCGGTGAGGACGGCCCGCCAGGAGACGTCGACCGCCGTGACCCTGGCCCCCCGGCGGGCGGCGTGCAGGGCCAGGGCGCCCGTGCCCGTACCGATCTCCAGCACGTCCGTCCCGGGCGGTACGTCCTCCTGGTCGAGGGCGCGCGCGAGGAGGCAGGTGTCCCCCTGCGGTTGGTACACGCCCGGGAGGGCGACGAGACCCGAGGGCAGGGTGCCCTCGGTAAGGGCCGTACTGGCCACGGCATACCTCCGTGATAGGTGAGACCCGCGACGCGGGCGACCGCTCCACGCGGGTACCCGCCGCGCCCCGGATCATCCGCGGTCGGGACGATCAGGGGGATGCGGCCTCGGAACCCGTTGTCGCGCGGGTCCCGCCGGTGAGGTCCGCGGGTAGGGGGCGGGGCCGGTTCCTCCTTCGCCCGACCATTCTCGGGTGCCCGCCCCGGTCACGCGCGCCGGTGGACCGGGGCGGACTCCTGGCACGGTGCCCGTTCCAGGCGGGAGGGCCCGCCCCGTGGTATACGCGGGGACCGCGGTCATACCGTCTGCCTCACGACCCCACGGTCTCGCCGTCGGCACGTCGTGGGGCGCGGGCGTCGGAGTCCCCGGAACGCCGACCGCGCGATCCGCGCGGTCAGGCCGACGGCGGCCTTCTCCGAGGCGCGTGTCGGCGGCTGTCGGACGGACCGTGAACGCGCAAGCGCGGCAGCCCTGTCCGCGACCGCGTCCGAGCAGCTCCTTGCGCCTCCGTGCCGGATCCGCGCGCCCGGGCCCTGCCCAACAACCTTGCCAGGAACGAATGTTCGGATCGATTCGCGGCTTTCGCGCATACAACTCGGGGCGCCGGGCACGCGGTCAGCAGCCACGGACCGCGGCCGGGGGCCATACCCGGCCGGACAACTTCCCTGTGTGACGGACGGGACTATGAGTACGACCGACGGAGAACAGGACGACAAGACTCGAAGGATCGACCTGGCGACGGCCATGCACCGCGCCTCCACCCAGTTGGCGGAGCTGCTGCGGTGCGACCCGGGATCCGTGTCGTCCGTGCGGGCGACCGAGGACGGCTGGGCGGCGGACGTGGAGGTCGTCGAGCTGGCGAAAATCCCGGACACGATGAGCGTGATGGCTTCGTACCACGTCGCTCTCGACCCCGAGGGCCGGCTGGTCGCGTACGAGCGCACCCGGCGCTACGCACGCGGCCAGATCGACCGCCGTTGACGACGGCGGAGAAGGCCCTCCCCTGGCAGGTCCGTTGCCCTGGCGGCAACGGGCGCCGAAACGGAAGGAGTTCAGCGTGACACTCGTCCAACAGAGCAGTACGACGAGCGGCGGCAGCGGCTCGGGAAACCTCTACGACGTCCTGGAGCTCATCCTCGACCGCGGGCTCGTGATCGACGCGTTCGTGCGCGTCTCCCTCGTGGGCATCGAGATCCTCAAGATCGACGTGCGGGTGGTCGTCGCGAGCGTGGACACCTACCTCCGCTTCGCGGAGGCGTGCAACCGGCTCGACCTGGAGTCCGGGCGCAAGGCCCCGACCCAGCTCACGGACATCGTCGGCGAGGTGACGGAGAGCGGCGCGAAGGGCAAGTCGAAGGGTGCTCTGACCGGCGCCGTCGAGGCGTTCACGGATTCCCTCCAGAGCAAGCGGGAGGAATCCGAGGAGGAACCGAGGAAGCGGCCGGCGCGCAAGTCCGCCTCCGGCCGGACGTCTGCCAGCCGGCGGGAGGAGTAGAAGTGCCGACCTATGTCTACGCGATCGTCGCGGCCGATCACCCGGCGCGCCTGGAAGGCCTCCAGGGAGTCGGCTCACCGCCGGCCGCGCTGCGCACGGTCTCCGCCGGGGACCTCACCGCGGTCGTGAGCGACGCCGAGGAAGGGCTGCGGGCCAAGCGGCGGGACGTACTGGCCCACGAGGCGGTCGTCGAGTCCCTCATGGCGGACGGGGCGACGCTGCCCATGCGCTTCGGGCTCCTCGGCCCGGACGACGGCAAGGTGGCCGAGGTGCTGGAGCACGACGGCGACGCCTACCGGACGCGCCTCACCGAGCTCGACGGCCACCTGGAGTTCCACCTCAAGGCGGCCAGGGACGAACAGGACCTGTTGCGCGAGATCGTCGCGGACTCGGAGGAGGTCCGGCAGCTCAACGAGCGGACCCGGTCCGGCGACGCCGCACAGGAGGACCGCGTCGCCCTGGGCGAGCTCGTGGCCCGCGAGATCGCCGGACGCAACGCGGAGCAGGCCGAGGACACCCTGCGGCGCCTTGAACCCGTCGCCGCCCGGGTCTCGCGGTCCGAGCCCGGGTCCGGCGACTTCCTCAACGTCTCCTTCCTCGTGCCCACCGGGGCCTCGAAGGAGTTCGTGCACGCGGTGCAGGAGGAAGCCGACCGCAGGGGCGACGCGTGCACCTTCACGCTGACCGGCCCCCTCCCGCCGTACAGCTTCGTATGAACCGGCGCGGGACACCCGGACGCGACGGCGGGGCGGAGGAGGCGAACGGATGGGCCTGCTCGGCGACATCCTGACGCTCCCCCTCGCCCCGCTGCGCGGCACGGCATGGGTGGTCGACCAGGTGCTGCAGGCCGCTGAACGGGAGTACTACGACCCGGCACCCGTCAGGGCGCGGCTCGCGGCGCTGGTGAGCGACCTGGAAAGCGGCCGGTTGGACGCCGAGGAGTTCGACCGGCTGGAGGACGAACTCCTCGACCGGCTCGACGAGATCGAGGCGTACCGAGGGAGGACGGAGAACAACTGATGTCGACACGCGAGGAACGGACACGGCGGGCGGAGGCGGACCGGTGAACCCGAAGAACACCTCGGTGGCCGCCGCACTGGTCGGCGGCTACCTGTTGGGAAGGACCCGGAAGGCCCGGCTGGCCATGGGCGTGGGGCTGTTCCTCGCCGGCCGCAAGCTGGACCTCGACCCCCGGCGGATCGGCCGGCTGATCGCGGCGTCCCCGGTGGCGAGCGAGTTGGGCGAGCAGTTCCGCCGGGACGTGGTCGAGGCCACCAAGACCGCGGCGGTCGATGCCCTCGGCAAGCGGACCGCGCACCTGGCGGACTCGCTGCAGAAGCGCACCAAGGCGCTCCGGGGCGGGGACACCCAGCCGGAGGCGGATTCGGACGCCGGAAAGACCACGAGCCGCCCCTCGACCCGCGGCCGGTCCTCGGCCACCGGCGGCGCCCGGTCCTCGCAGGGTTCCCGCAAGCGGACCGGCACGCCCCGGAAGTCCACCGGCTCCCGCACGCGCAAGGGCGGGGGCGAGGACGATGGGTGACCCGGCCCCGGCGAGGCTCAAGAGCGACGTGCTGGAGAGCCCGGCGGTCGACCGGCTCAAGGAAGAGCTCCTGCTGTACGCGACGGCACGCTTCGAGGCCGCCGCGGCCCGGCTCGGAGCCCGGCTGGGCGAGACCCTCGCGGGGCTCGCCCAGCCGGGCTCCGGCCGTGGCACCCTCGTCAAGGGCCTGGAGCGAGGAAGGCAGGCGCTCGACCGGGGGAGGACGCCGCTGCGGGCCGCCCTGACCGTCGGAGCGCACGCCGTCAAGGACTCCGTCAAGGAGTCGGTGAAGGAGTCGGTCAAGAAGAAGGCGTTCAAGGCCGTCGGCGGAGGGCGCCGACGGGACGGCGGCGGCACCGCGAAGCCGGTGCTGGTCACCGAGGACGTCGACGTGGGCGTTCCGGTGGGCGAGGCGTACGACGAGTGGACGCGGTTCCTGGAGTTCAGCGGCTTCGCCCGGGACCTCGTCGACACCGATCGGGTTCCGGACAGGCGCATCGCCTGGACCACGGAAGGCGCGAAGGGCACCGTCCACGGAGCCGTCACCTTCCACCCGCTCGCCGACGACCTCACCCGGGTCCTCCTCGTCCTGGAGTACGTCCCCCAGGGGCTGCTGGAGAGGCTGGGGAACGTCTGGCGCGCCCCGGACAGGCGAGCCCGCCTGGATCTGGAGCGCTACCGCACGCACCTCATGCTCCGGGGCGAGGACGGGGACTTCGAGGACGTCGAGGACGAGATCGGCCCGGAGGAGGACGAGGACGCCGGGCGCGAGGACGTGCCGGACGGGGACGTCGCGGACGAAGTCGACGCGGACGAAGTCGAGGCGCGGGAGGACACCGATGAGGACGACCTCTACGAGGAAGAACCGGACGAGGACGAGGAGGAGTTCCTCGACGAGGAGGAGTTCCTCCACGAGGAGCCCGAAGACGACGACCGCTGAACGCTGACCGCAGCAGACGCATCACCCCAGGACAGGAGCACACCGTGTCCGAGACCTTCGCGGGCCGCTTGCCGGCCTCACCCCATACCGGACCGCCGGGCGGCCCCCAGGGCTCGTCCGCGAACCTCGCGGACATCTTGGAGCGCGTCCTCGACAAGGGCATCGTGATCGCCGGCGACATCCAGATCAACCTGCTCGACATCGAGTTGCTGACCATCAAGCTCCGCCTGCTCGTCGCCTCCGTCGACAAGGCGAAGGAGATGGGGATCGACTGGTGGGAGCACGACCCGTCGCTCTCGTCCCGGGCGCGGGCGCCCGCCCCCGTCGACGGCGGGACGCACCGGGAGCGCCAACTGGCGGACGAGAACGAGCTGTTGCGTGCGGAGCTCGCCCGCCTGCGGGACGGCGAGCGGAAGGCCGTCACGGATGAAGGGACGGAGGGAACAGGATGAGCACGACCGGGCCCCACGGCGCCCTGATCGACGGCCGGACCGGCACCCGTACCGGATCCGACACCGGCACCGGCACCGGCACCGGCGGCCGTACCGCCGCGCCTGCCGACGGCCGTACCGCCCCGCGCTCCGGCACTCGTACCGACGGCCTCACCGCCCCGCGGCAGCGCGCGTCCGACGAAACCGCCTCCGCTCCCCTCCCGCACCCGGAGGAAACCACCCGCGCGTACGTCTACGGCATCGGCCGGGACGACGGCAGGCTCGCCTCCCTCGTGGGGGCCGGTGGCGGGGTGGACGGCCATGGCGTGCGGCTCGTGCCGGGGGGCGGCCTCGTGGCCCTGGTGTCGGCCGTTCCGGCCGCCGCCTTCGACGAGGAGCCCTTGCGCCGCCGGCTGGAGCACCTCCCCGGCCTCGAAGAGCTCGCCCGCGCCCACCACGCCGTCGTCGACGCCGCCTTCGCGCGGTCACCGGTCCTCCCCCTCCGCCTGGCCACGGTGTACACCGACGCGGAACGGGTGAGCGGGATGCTCCTCGCGCACCGGGACGCCTTCATCGAGATGCTGACGTGGCTGGACGGCCACGTCGAACTGGGGGTGAAGGTCTTCGTGGACCCCGCCGCCGCGTCCTCCGCCGCGCACCCCTCCCCCGCGCCCGAGCCGGAGCCGGCGAGCCCCGGCAGGGCGTACCTCCAGCGGCGCAGACGGCAGCGGCGCGGCACCGAGGACCTCTACCGGGCCGCCGAGTCGGTCACGGGGCAGGTGACGCGGGCGGGCCGGGAGACCGCGCGGGCCGTGCTCGCGCACCGAACGCAGCAGGGCGAGCTGTCCGCCGGGAGCGGTGTGAACGTCGCCAACCACGCCTATCTGGTGCCCGCGCACGCCGAGGCGCGGTTCCGGGCGGACGTGGAGGCGGCGGGGAGCGGGGTGGCGGGCGTCCGGGTGGAGATCACCGGGCCGTGGGCACCGTACTCCTTCGCCTCGCCCGTCACCGAGGCGGGCGAGGAAAGCGAGGGGGGTGCGCCGCCCCGATGAACCCCCCCTCCGTGGCCGACGGGCGGCACGCGCCGGGCGAGCGGCTCACCGAGCCGTCGGTCGGGCCGCCGGTGGCCCTGATCGACCTGCTGGACCGCCTGTTGACCGGCGGCGCGGTCCTGACCGGCGACCTCGTCCTGTCCATCGCCGACGTGGACCTCGTCCACATCAACCTGCGGGCGGTCATCCGGTCGATCACCGCCGAGGACCCGGCGCCCTGGGCGTACGCGCACGAACCCGAGCGGCCGGAGGAGGAGCCCGTATGAGCCCGGACCAGGTGAGCGACCTCGTGGGACGCGTGGAGCAAGCGGACGGCGACGCCGTGGGCCGAGCCCTGACGCAGCGGCTCTCCACGGATCCCGACACGGTGGAGCGGGACCTGATCAAACTCGTCCTGACCATCGTGGAGTTGCTGCGCCAGCTGATGGAGCGCACCGCCGTCCACCGGGTCGAGCAGGGCGACCTCGGTGAGGAGCAGGAGGAACGCGTCGGCATGACCCTGATGATCCTGGAGGAACGCATGGAAGAACTGTGCGCGCGCTACGGGCTGACCATGGACGACCTGAACCTGGACCTCGGCCCCCTCGGCTCGCTGCTGCCCCGTGATCCCCGGTGACTCCCGGGATCCGGCCGGGCCGGTGAGCGGTCCGCCGCACCGCGGACGCACGACCCGGCGACCGCTGTTTCATCTTCTCGACACAGGCAAGGAGGAATGCCATGACCACATCGAACGGTAGTTCCGACAGTTCCCAGAACACCGACGCCGCTCCGTCGGCGAAGCGGACCTCGTCGCGCGGCAAGACCACCGCGCGGGCCTCCAAGCGGGCCGCTTCGACGGCGGAGCGCACCCGCTCCAAGGCCTCCGAGGCGACGAGCGGGGCGAAGTCCGCCGCCGGGGAGGCGGCGGAGACCGCGACGGGAGGCGTGGTGGCGAACGGGCTGCAGACGGGCCGGGAGGTCGTCACGGCGAAGGCGGCGCAGGCCGCGTCCGCCGCCACCACGGCCTGGACCGTCGTCAAGAACCGCAAGGCCGTCGCGGCGGGAGCGGCGGCCGGGCTCGCCGGCGTCGCGGGCGTCGCCTTCGCGGCCGGCCGGGCGACCGCCAGGCCGGCCCTCGGTCCGCTCACCCGGCTCGTCGGGGGCCGGATCTGACCGCCTCCCCCGTGGGGGCCCTCGCCCGCACGACAACCCCTTCCGGTCCGCTCCGCACCCGTCGGAGCGGACCGGCGGCATGAGAGGCCCCGCCCGGGGCGCCCGCCCTGATCCACCGGCCACGAGGCCGTCGGGAGCTACCGCCGGCTGAGACCGCCCGGGCTCCCCCGCCCCGGCGCCGCCCGGATCTACCGCCCCGGCGCCCGCCCACATCCACCGCCCGCGGAGACCGCCCGGGCCACCGGCCACGGCGCCGCCCGTCCGGATCCACCGGTCCCCGGCGCCCGCCCACTTCCACCACCCACAGAGGCCGCCCGGCTCCCCCGCCCGGGCGGCCTCCGGCCGTCTGCCTCCGGCGCCCCCGCGGAGCGCGAGAGGGCCGCGTCACCTGCTCCGGGCGGCCTCGACGAAGTACGCGGCCACGTCCTCCCGGTACTGGCCGTCGGCGCGGTCCCGCTCGGAGAGGTGCTGCGGGGCGTCCTCGACCTGCGCCCGGCTGAGGGCCAGCCGGATGGTCCTCTCCTCCGGTTCGCAGCGGAGGACCGCGCTCGCCGGGATCAGCAGCTTTCCGAAGATCCACGCTCCCGTGTCCAGGACCAGCCAGGCGTCGCCCGCCTCCTCGGACTGTTCGTCCACGCGTCCCACGAACCCGTCGGTGGCCCGCACGCTCCAGCCGGCCAGGTCCATGCCGGTCCGGTGCCCACAGGTCGGGCTGTACTCCCACAGGTTGTCCGCCACAACGGTGCTCCTTCGGTGTCGTGCCCGGTACGGACGCGATGCGTTCCGCCCGGCCGGTCGACTGTCCGCGTGCCCGCCGCTCCGGCACCGACACTCCCGAGGCCGCACGCACACACGCGCTGGGAACGCCGAAGGCCCGGGCCGGCATCCGGCGGGCGGGCGCCCCTCGCGCGGGCTCAGGCCGCCGCGGGGGCGAAGCGGTGGAGTTCGTCGGTGCCCGGCTGCACGACGCCGTAGCTGTTCTCCGGCACCTCGTTCCAGGCGCCCGGCAGGTCGCCGAGGGGTTCGGAGACGATGAGCCGGGTCTCCCCCGAGACGCCCCGCAGGAACTCCACGTCCGGGTGGAGGCGGCGCAGGGCCTCCACCCGGCTGCTGTAGAAGAGCGACCGGGACGCCTGGGCGCTGGAGTAGCGGAACGCCCAGACGCGCTCGCCGTCGGTGAGGGCGAGCGTCATCTGGAGGGGGTTCTCCACCCCGTGTTCACGGCCGACGCGCTCCACGACGCCGGCCATGGTGGCGACGGCGGCGGGCGGGTCCTGGTCGAGGCCGTAGGTGAGGGCCAGGTAGAACATGACCTCGGAGTCGGTCGTGCCCTCGATGTGCGCGTAGAGCGCCGGGTCGACGAGCAGGGTCAGGTCCCGGCGCAGCCGCGAGAACTCGGCGATGGCGCCGTTGTGCATGAACATCCAGCGGCCGTGCCGGAAGGGGTGGCAGTTCGACTGCTGCACGGCCGTTCCGGTCGACGCCCTGATGTGCGCGAAGAAGAGCGGGGACTGCACGTGGTCCGACAGCTCGCGCAGGTTCCGGTTGTTCCAGGCGGGGCCGACCTCCCGGAGCAGCGCCGGGGTGTCGTTGTGCCGGGAGTACCAGCCGACGCCGAAGCCGTCGCCGTTGGTCGTCTCCACGCCCATCTTGGCGTGGAGGCTCTGGTCGATCAGGGAGTGGGCGGGCCGGTAGAGGATCGTTTCGAGCAGCACCGGCGTGCCCCAGTAGGCGAGCCATCGACACATACACGATCACCTGGGTCCCTGGGCGGGCACGCTCCGCCGCACCGTCGACTGCTCCCATTCTCGGCACCGGCGCTCCGGGTCGCCACATCGGCGGCGGCTCCGGGTCCGGTCGGTCGTGGTCATCCGTCGTGGTGGTGGGGCTTCTCCGGCAGGCCCGCCTCGCGCCGCTCCTCGTCGCTCCACGCCCGCGTGTCGCGGGGCTGGACGTAGGGTTCCCGGTCCGGCGGCATGCCACCGGCCACCGCGCGGCGGCGCAGCAGCTCGGCGTCGACCTCCAGGCCCAGGAGCACGGCCAGGTTGCTGATCCACAGCCACACCAGGAAGACGATGACGCCGGCCATGGTGCCGTAGACGCGGTTGTAGGAGGAGAAGTGGGAGACGTACACCGCGAAGCCCGCGGAGGCCGCCATCCAGATCAGCAGGGCGAGCACGCTGCCGGGGGTGATCCAGCGCCATCCGCGGCCCTCGGCGTTGGGGCTCGCCCAGTACAGCAGGGCGATCATCACCACGGCGAGCAGGAGGAGGGCGGGCCATTTGGCCACCGACCAGACCGTCAGCGCGGTGTCGCCGACGCCCAGCGCGTCGCCGGCCCGGCGGGCCACGTCGCCGCTGAGCACGAGCAGCAGGGCGCCCGCGGCGGCCATCAGCATGAGCGCCGCGGTCATGCCGATCCGGATCGGCAGCAGTTTCCACACGGGGCGGCCCTCGGGGACGTCGTGGACGCGGTTGGCGGCGCGCATGAAGGCTCCGACGTAGCCTGACGAGGACCAGAGCGCCACGAGGAGTCCGACCACGGCCATGACGGTGCCGGTGCCGGTGTTGCCGCTGAGGGCCGCCAGCGCCTGTTCGAGGACGTCGCGGGCGGGCCCCGGCGCCAGCTCCCGCAGGCTGTCCATCACCCGGTCGGTGGTCCGCTGCCCGCTGATCCCGAGCAGCGAGACCAGGGCCAGCAGGCCGGGGAAGAGCGACAGGACGCCGTAGTAGGTGAGCGCTGCCGCCCGGTCCGTGAGCTCGTCGTCCGTGAACTCGCGCACCGCCCCCTTCAGGACCGCGAGCCAGGTTCCCTTGGGGAGGTCGGAGGGCGAGTCGGGGGCGCGTTCCTCGACGCCGGGGCCCGGTCCCGGGTCGTCGGTGTCGGAAGGTTCGGGGGACGGGGTCCGGGTCCCCGGGGCCCGTCGTTCGGGGAAGTTCCGTTCGGCCATGCTCCGGCGGTTACCCTTCCCGGCCGGTCCTACGCCGACGGCCGCGCTCCCGGATCCTCCGCCGGGGTGCGGGCCGGACGTCGGCGGTGCCACCAGCGGGGGCGGGTGCGGGGGTGCACGGCCCGGCCGAGGCGCCGGCCGACGAGCGCGTAGCCCAGCAGCGCTCCCGTCGTGTTGAGGAGGACGTCGTCGATGTCGAAGGCGCGGCCCGTGACGAGCGCGCCCTGCACCAGCTCGACGAGCAGCATGGTGGCCGCGGTGAGGAGCGCGACGCGGACGAAGCCGCGGGCCCGGCGGGACAGGAGCGGCAGCAGGATGCCGAAGGGGACGCCGAGGAGGATGTTGCCGCCGAGCTGCTTGACGGTGTCCACGAAGGCGGGCCGGCCGAGGTACGCCTCGATCGAGCGTCCGGGCTTGAGGTTGTCATGGGTGAGGGACACGGAGGCCGGCGAGGCCTCCAGCGTCAGCCGGGCCAGGACGACGGCGAACGCGACCATGCCCGCGAAGGCCGTGAGGGCGACCAGCGCCCGTACGAACCGGCCCGGGCCGCGGCGGACCGGGGCTTCGGCCGGGGGCGGTGCGGGGTCGGGTTCCTTCCGCCGCCGGCTTCCGCCGGGCGGCGCCGTCCCGTCCGCGCCCGCCGGGTCCGTCAGGTCGCCCCCGTTCTCCCGGACGGGCGCGACGCCTCGTCCCTTCGACGCTCTCCGACCGAACATGAGCCGTCTCCTCCCCTGGCCGTCCTCGTGCGAACGGAGCCCGGGTACCCCGGGCAGGAGGCCGCATGCGTCGCGCCCGGCCGGGGACGCCCGCCCCTGCGCCCCATCCGCCCCAGAGATCCCAACAGGGCGCGTTCACATGGGAGTTGGGTGTGCGAGGGGCCAACTCGGGCATCCGGCCCCCATGGGAGAAGAGACCGAGAACCGACCCGCGCCGGCCCCTCGTCCGCGGAAGCGCCGCGGAGGGAGGTGGCGGCTCGCCGCCGTCGTCCTGTTCGCGCTCGCCGTCGCCCTCATGCTGATCGGCCAGGTGCTCCGCGTCCCCGGCCTGGACGTCCTGGGGACGGACGTGAAGGACCGCTCGGGCCCCGCCGTCCTGAAGTCCGTCCAGGACCTGAGCCGGTACGAGGGGGCGGCCGGGACCTATCAGGTGGTCGTCGACCTGGAGCACGACGCGCGGTTCCTGCCGGACGCGATCCGCGGCACCCGCACCCTGTACGTCGCGAGCGGCGGCGTCACCGCCTACGTCGAGTTCGGCGGCCTCGGGGACGACGCCGTGAGCGTCGACGCCGACCGGACCGAGGCCACCCTCCGGCTGCCGCACGCCCGGCTGGGCGCTCCGGCGCTCGATCCGGAGCGGTCGTACGCCGTGTCGAAGCAGCGCGGTCTGCTGGACCGGATCGGCGACCTCTTCTCGGACAACCCCGCGAGCGAGCAGGCGGTCCACGTCCTCGCCGCCCAGCGCATCGGGGAGGCGGCCCGGGCGTCCGACCTGACGTCCCGGGCGGAGCGGAACACCGCCGCGATGCTGCGGGAGCTGCTGCGGGGCCTGGGCTTCGAGCGGGTCACCGTGTCCTTCGGCTGAGCGCGGGCGGCGGGAGCGGCGTACCGGGGACGGCGGACGTGCCGGACGGCGGCGGCCCGCCGTCCCGGCTGCGCCGTCCGGGGGATGTGTCGGCCGACACGCCGTGTCCGCCCGCCGACGGGGCAAGGGGGCTCTATGAGCACTCATGACGACGTCCGGGACGGCGACGGCCCCGGCGCCCCGGACGCGATCACGGTCGAGGCCCTCGGTTCGCTGTCCAAGGCCCTGGAGACCGCCGAGCGCGCCCGGGGCCATCTGTACGGCTTCCACCAGCTGACCGGCACCGCGGACTTCGAGCTCGACCGGGCGGTGCGGCTCCTGCGGGAGGCGGGGCACCACACCTGGGCGGACCGGGTGGAGAGCGAGATCCTGGGGCGGAACGTCATCCCGGGCCACTGGACGTATCAGATCGTCGAGGCCTACAACGAGACGTACTACGAGCCCTTCCGGGAGGTGGAGCGCGCCGCCGTCTCCGCTCTGGCCGGCGGCCGCGAGCACCGTTTCGAGGCCCGGCTCCAGCGGGAGCGCCGCACTCCCGGGCACCCCGACCACACCCCGTCCGAAGGAGCCGACGCATGAGCGACGCCGACGACACCACCGACGGCCCCGGCGACGACCGCGCCGACGACCTGCTGGCCGGGCTGAGCGTGGACACCAGCCAGCCGGAGCAGCCCGTCCTCCTCGACGCGCAGGGCGGTCCCATCCGGACCTGGCGCGAGAACTACCCCTACGACCGGAAGGTCGGCCGCCGGGAGTACGAGCGGACCAAGCGCGTCCTGCAGATCGAGCTGCTGAAGCTGCAGCGGTGGGTCAAGGAGACGGGGGCCCGGCTGGTGGTGATCTGCGAGGGGCGGGACGCCGCGGGCAAGGGCGGCACGATCCAGCGCTTCACGGAGCGGCTGAACCCCCGTGGGGCGCGGATCGTCGCGCTGGACAAGCCGACCGAGCGGGAGGCGGGGCAGTGGTACTTCCAGCGGTACGTCCCGCATCTGCCGGCGCGCGGCGAGATCGTGTTCTTCGACCGCTCGTGGCACAACCGCGCGGGGGTCGAGAAGGTGATGGGCTTCTGCACGGAGGAGGAGCACGCGCTCTTCCTCCGGCAGTGCCCGGCCTTCGAGTCGATGCTGGTCGAGGACGGCATCATCCTGGTCAAGTTCTGGTTCTCGGTCTCCCGGGCGGAGCAGCGCACCCGGTTCGCGATCCGGCAGGTGGACCCGGTCCGCCAGTGGAAGCTGTCGCCGACGGACCTGGCCTCGCTCGACCTGTGGGACGCGTACACCGCGGCGAAGATCGAGATGTTCCGGGCGACCGACACCGCCGACGCGCCGTGGACGGTGGTCAAGAGCAACGACAAGCGCCGGGCGCGGCTGGAGGCGATGCGCTATCTGCTGTGGCGGATCGACTACGCCAGCAAGGGCGCCGAGGCCGTGGGCCGGCCCGACCCCCTGATCGTGGGCGCCGCCGACACCCTCCTGGAGCCCGGCGAGGAACCGTCGGCGCTCTCCCCCACGCCGCTGGCCGGCCCTCCGGTGGGCCGGGGCCACCACCCGCCCGCATGAGAACGGCTCCAGGGTTGCCGCACCGGAAGCGTGTCCGGTGCGGCAACCCTGGAGCCGTGCGGGCGGTGCGGATCAGCTGGTGCCGAGCAGGCCCTCGCGGAGGCGCTTGACCGTGCGCGCGAGCAGCCGCGAGACGTGCATCTGCGAGCAGCCCAGCTCCTCGCCGATCTGGGCCTGGGTCAGTTCCTCGACGAACCGCAGGTGGATGATCCGGCGGTCGCGCTCGTCGAGCTCGGCGATGAGCGGGGCGAGCGAGTGGAAGTCCTCCACCAGCGCCATGGCGGGGTCCTCGCTGCCGATGAAGTCGGCCAGCGAGGCGTCGCCGTCCTCGTCCTCGCCGCTGAGGGCGGCGTCCAGCGAGGAGGAGTTGTAGCCGTTGGAGGCCAGCCGGGCCTCGGTGACCTCCGCCTCGGTGAGGCTCATCAGCTCGGCGAGCTCCTTGACCGTGGGCATCCGGCCGAGGCGGGTGCTGAGCTCCTCGGTGGCCTTGGCGAGCTCCACCCGCGCCTCCTGGAGCCGGCGGGGCACGTGCACCGCCCAGGAGGTGTCCCGGAAGAACCGCTTGATCTCGCCGACGATGTAGGGGACGGCGAAGGTGGTGAACTCGACCTCGCGCGACAGCTCGAACCGGTCGATCGCCTTGATCAGGCCGATCATGCCGACCTGGACGATGTCCTCCATCTCGTCGGCGCGGTGGCGGAACCGGCCGGCGGCGTAGCGGACCAGGCTCATGTTCATCTCGATGAGGGTGTTGCGCGCGTACTGGTACTCGTGCGTCCCCTCCTCCAGCGTGGCGAGCTCCTGGAAGAACACCTTCGACAGGGTCCTCGCGTCCTTGGGCGCGACCGCCGACGTGTCCGGGATCCGAGGCAGCGCCCCTGTCGTGGACTCGACTCCCGTGGTCGACATCGTGGTGATCGTCACACCATTCCCCTTTCACGTGTACTTCTCATCGGGATGCATGGCCCTGAGGCTTCCCGCTTACCCCGCCTCCTCACATCCACACCCCTCGATTTCTGACGAGTTTTCGGGCGGTTCCCTTTGCCCGATGGAGGGGCAGACGGAACCCCGGACGCATCGCCGGAAGGAGAGTCATGACACGGGATCCCTCGATGAGGGCCGTCGGCTGGGCGCGGTCGCTGCCCATGGGCAGCAGCGTCAAGACGGCCCGGGACTGGACGCGGGAGCACTTGGAGGCGCTCGGCTGGGACCGTACCGCACCCGGAGCGGCGGACGCGGTCGTGCTGGCGGTCTCCGAACTCGTCACCAACGCCCATGTGCACGCCCACAGCGACGCGCAGCTGATCCTCACGTGGGACGAGGAGTGCCTGCACGTCACGGTGCACGACGCGTCGCCGCTGGTGCCCGAGCAGCGCAGCCCGGACGAGGGCGCGCTGGGCGGGCGCGGGCTGATCCTCGTCGACGCGCTCGCCGATGACGTGCGGACCCGCCCCTGTCCCCGGGGCAAGGACGTGACGGCCTGCTTCCGCCCGGACGCCCCCGAACGCCCCGAGTGAGGGGCGTGGGGGCGGGGGTCCGGCGCGGGCGGGCGGCGACGCCGTACGGCGTTCCGGCGGGGCGCGCGTCAGCGCCTGAGGGACGCGAGCAGCGGCCCCCAGTCGATGTGACGGTCCTCGGTGCCCTGCGGCACCAGGACGAAGGTGTCGCGCACGAAGCGGCAGAGCTCCTCCCGCTCGCACCGCACGACGGCGCGCTGTCCCGTCGGTCCGAGCCGCAGGAGGAGTCCGCCGTCGGGGTCGGGACGGAGCACGATCTCGCCGTCGCCGGTGGGTCCCAGTGCGCCGGCGAGGATCATCTCGCGGTCGAAGCGCCACACCACCGCTTCCTCGCCGAGCAGGTGGAAGGCGATGCTCAGGGCGTGGGGGTCGCGGGAGTCGTAGGCGACGGTGGTCTCGATCCGGATCGGCGCGTCCGGGGTGAGCAGGTCCATGGCGAGGGACCGGGTGAGGACGCGGGGTGCGGGGAGCGGCGCTGCGGGGTGCTGGGGCATGGGGACCTCCGGCTGGGGGCGGGCGGCGGGCGGGTGCGGTTTCCGCTTGACCCGTCCCGTCCCCGTTACACCTCGTGCCCCCGTGGCGGATGTGCCGATGGTGTCAGGATGTCGTGAAGGTCGTGAAGGTCGCCCGGGGCCGTCAGGACCCGGCCTGATCAGGGCCCTCCGTGGCGGTCCCCCGGGGCCCGCCACCCGGCCAGGGGGGCGCGGGCCGACCGGTCAGGTACTCGTACGTACCGGTGAGGACCAGGAGCCGGTCGAGGAAGGGCGGTCTGCGGTCGAGGTGCAGGGGGACGCCGGCGGCCCCGGCGAGCCGGTGGAGGGCCAGCAGGGCGGAGAGGCCCGTCGAGTCGCACAGGGTGAGTGCGGCGCAGTCGACGCGGAGGCCCGCGGGGGCGGTCGCCGGGCCGACGTGGGCCCGGGCCGTGTCCAGGAGCTCGTCGGCGCTGTCCCAGGTGAGGTCGCCGGCGAGCGTCATGTGCAGCACCCCGTCGGGTGCGGCGACGGCCTCGGCTGCGAAGGGGTGTCCTGGAGTGTTCACGCGTGGGGTCCGGGGGTGGGCGGGGCGGGTACGGCGGGGTCGACGGTCGGGGGGGTGGTCGGGGGGCTCATACGGTGTCCCTGCCCCGGGTGCGGCCGTTGACCGCGTTCGGACGCGACGGAATCGGCAGGGCGAGCGGGGCGGTGATGGCGACGACCGCCATGTCGTCGTGCGGGCCGCGGCCCACCCACTCCCCCGCCACCGCCTGCACCCGCTCGACGACGGCCTCGGCAGCGAGCCCCACGCACTCGGCGAGCGCGGACCGCAGCCGGTCCTCGCCGAACATGGCCGAGCCGAGCGGCCCGCCCCGTGCCTCCGTGATGCCGTCCGTGTAGAGCACGCAGGTCTCGCCGGGCGAGAGCTGCACGGTCGCCGACTGGCTGGTGACGACGGGGAGGGCGCCCACCAGGGTCCCTCCGGTGTCCGCCTCCTCCACCTCCCCGGTGGTGCGCACGACGAGCGGGCGGGGGTGGCCGGCGCTGGTGAGGCGGAGCCGCACCCCGCCGCCCGTGCGGCGCACCGAGGCGAGGACCAGGGTGGCGAAACGGGTGTGCCGGGCGGTCAGCAGGGCGCCGTTGAGCAGCCGCAGGACGTCCTGGTGGTCTCCGGCGAGAGGCAGCAGGGCGTGCACGGTGCTGCGGATGCGGCCCGTGAGGACGGCGGCGGCCAGCCCCTTGCCGCAGACGTCGCCGAGGACGGCGAGCGTCTCCTGGCCTTCGCCGGTGCCGGGGTGCACGTCGTAGAAGTCGCCGCCGATCCGCTCGGTGACCTGCGAGGTGCGGTAGCCCCCGGCGAAGTCGACGCCGTCGACGTGGTGGAGCCGCGGCGGGAGGAGTTCGGCGATCAGCGCGCGGGTGATGCGTTCCTGCTCCGCGTAGAGCCGCGCGGCCGACAGGGCGGCACCGGCGCGGGCGGCGAACAGCCGGGCGAAGAGCTCCTCCGAGGCGTCGAAGGCCCGCTGGCCGACGCGCCGCAGCAGGATCAGGGCGCCGGCGGGGACGCCGTGGCCGGGGAGCGCGGTGAGGGAGACGGACCCGGGGGTCCCTCCGAAGCCCTCGGGGACGGCCCAGGAGGGCAGTTCGGCCGGGTCGATCCAGCGGGCGGGCAGCGGCGGGAGACCCTGCAGCGCCTCGGCGAGGCCCGGCACGAGGGCCGGGTCCAGGACGACCTGGGTCCGCCGGAATCCCCCGGCCATGGCGGTGACCACGGTGTGGCGGTTCCGCACGGGCGGGGAGACCACGAGGGCCGCGTCGCCGAGGTGGTCGGCGGCGAGCAGGGCCGCCTGCTCCAGGCAGTGGTCGGGGTCGAGCGAGGCGATCAGCTGGGTGGACGCCTCGGTCAGGACGGCGTGGCGCTCCCGTTCGGTCCGCAGGGCCTCCTGTGCGGCCGTCAGGTCGGAGTCGTCGACCAGCCACCAGGCGACGTCGCCGCGGCCGGACTCGGTGGGGTGGGCCCGCAGGAGGCGGCCGCCGTGGTGGCCGCGCAGCGGGGCGGGTCCCGCCCGCGCCGTTCCCGCGGCGGCGGGTCCGCGGGCCGGACGGGCGAGCCGCCGGTGGGCTTCGGCGAGCCATCCCGGGACGACCTCGTCCAGCCACTTGCCGACCCCCATCGAGGGGAAGAGGTCGGCCGCGGCGGCGTTGAAGTCCACGACGCCGCCCTCGCGGTCCGCCACCACCGCCGGATGCGGCGATCCGATCCAAGAAGTGCTTCCCGCTCCGGTGGTGTCCGGGGAGCGGCTGGACTCGTCCTCGAAAACAGTCATATGCGTGGCCTGCGTCGTGGCCCGCCACCTTCCCGGTCGACGACGGCTCGTCCGTCCACACTCGCGCAGTGGGCGCCGCACATCAAGCGAACCCCCCTCTTCGGGTACGCGACCCGGGCTTTCCCGCACTGTTCTCACGTTTTCGGCACAGGGGCTTCACCGGACGCGGGCCCCATGAGGCGGCGTTCCGCCGATTCATGACGGGCCGACGCGTTTCGGCGCGGTGTTCGCGGTCAGTCGGTCCTCGAACGCGGTCCGCTCCGGAAAGGATTCCGTCGTGCCGGTCATGCTGGTGCTGCTCATGGTCTTCGGTGTCGGTGTGGCGATGGCGTGGTGGAGCGTCACACCCGTCACCCGCGGTCCGCGGCGAGGACCGCGCTGACGGCCGGTGCGGTGCGCGCTCCGGGGCGGTGCCGGCGCGGTCGGCCGACCGACCGTACGCGGGGCCGTCGGTCAGGCCGGGTCCGTCGCGAGGGAGAGGCGGGCCCGGACGCGCTTCCCCTCAGGGGCGGGCTCCACGGTCAGGCTCTCGCAGACGGCGACGACGATCTCGACCCCGTGCTGGCCGATGCGGCGGGGGTCGTGCCCGCGGGGCACGGGGGCGGCGGCCTCCTGGTCGAAGACCGAGATATCCAGGCTGTCGCGGCCCAGTTCGAGAAGGAGCCGGCAGGGCCCGGTGGTGTGACGGATGGCGTTGGTGACCAGTTCGCTGACCACCAGCTGCGCGAGCTCGACGCGCTCCACGTCGACCGGCCCGGGCAGGACGGTCGGGGCGTTCGCGAGGAACTCGGCCGTGAAGGCTCGGGCGGAGGCGATCGCCCCGCCGCGGCCGGCGTCGTGGTAGACGACACCCGCGGACAGCAGGGGCTCCGGGACCGCGCGTTCTGCGGTGATCGCGTCCGTCATGGCGCTGGTGCTCCCCTCGTCCTGGGTCGGCGGCTGGGCTTCTCGTACCCGCCTTTCCCCTCTTCATGGTTTCCGTACCGCGCGCACCGCGGATCGGATCCACCGGAAGCGTGTCACGGGACCGCCGACGGGGTCGGGGCGGGGCCCTCGCGCGGTCCCTCGCCCGGGAGCCCGGTCTCGTCGCCGCGCCAGTCGAGACAGACTACGAGGACCGCGTCGGCCGCGCCAAGGGCTGGTCCGCGCAGCGCCCGCAGGACGGTCCGGGGGACGTCCACGCCGTTCCGGTGGCGGGCGTCGGCGAGAACGCGGGCGACGGGGCCGTCCGGCGCCTCGTGCGGGTCGCCGGCCGTCGGCTCTCCGGTGCCGTGGGCGACGAAGACCAGCCGGTCGCCGCGGCGGAGGCGCAGGCGCTGGGGGGCGTAGACGGTGTCCTCGAACATGCCGAGGGGCAGCTGGCGGTCCAGTTCGACGCGCTCGGTCGCGGTGGGGCGGAGGCGCCAGAGCGTCGGCGACCCGGCGTCCACCACCTCGGCCTCGCCGGTGGTGAGATCGAGTCGGAGCAGCAGGGCCGCGAGCGGGTGCTCACCGCGGTACTGGCCGTAGAGCGCCTGGTCCGTGAGGCTGGCCTGGGCCACCAGGTCGAGCCCCGCCCGCCGGGCGTTGCGGAGCGCCGTGAGGGCGAGGGTGCTCGCCAGGGCGGCCCGCGTGCCGGGACCCGCGCCGTCGGCGACCACGACCACCAGGTCCCGCTCGGTGGCGCTCCAGTCCAGGAGGTGCCCCCCGGAGGTGTAGGCGGGCTCCCAGTGGGCGTGGAGGTCGAACCCGGGGCCGGTGCAGGCGCGGCCCGGCAGGGTGTCCCACTGCATCTCCCCCGCGACGCTGAGGGGATGGGTCCTGCGGGTGCGGCGGTACAGGTCGGTGTGGCGGTCGGCGACGCGCAGGGCGTGGCCGAGCGTCTCGGCGACCCTGGCGAGGCTCGCGGTGGTCGTGGGGCCGGACCGGTCCGCGGGCAGGACGACCATCAGGACGCCGAGCCGGTCGCCGCGCACGGTGACGGGAAGGTAAACGGTCGCCGTGGGCCCGACATCCCGGAAAAGATATGGTTGCTGGGTGCGAAAGACGCGGTCGGCGGGGCCCCCGTCCACGGGCGTGTGCGGCCTACCGGCCGATGCCTGGACGGGCTCCACGGGGCGCAGGGTCGTGAATCCGTAGTCGACGAGCAGCAGGTCGGCGGAGGTCGCGGCGTACAGGTGCGCGAGACTGGTACGGAGGGAGTCCAGGAGGAGGTGCGGTGCCGCCCCGCGCAGTGCGCCTTCCACCGTCACGTGTCGATCCACCGGATCCGTACCGCCTTCGGGAGAGATGTGGAAATGACCGGTCCGTCGCGAGGCCGCCGTCCCCGGCCCCGGACGTCCGAGGAGGGTCGGCAGACATGAACGGCAACCCCGCCCCGCCGCCGCGGGAACCCCAGCGGACGGCCGAGTCCGCCCGGGAGCTCATCGAGCTGCTGGAGGTGTTGTGGGAGCGCGGCCGGGACATGGTGTCGTCGACGCCCGTCTCGGCGAGTCAGCTGCGGGTGCTGTACAGCCTGGACCGGGAGGAGGGGATCAGCCTGCGCACCCTGGGCGAACTGCTGGGCTCCGCACCGCCCTCGGTGAGCCGCATGTGCGACCGCCTGGAGGCGCTGGGCTTCGTCCAGCGGCTGCCCAGCCCCGTGAGCCGCCGACAGCTGGAGCTGCACCTGACCGCGCACGGGAAGGCGTACCTGCGGGACCTCAGGTCCCAGCGGGAGGAGGCCCTGCTCGCGGTCATCGCGGACATGTCACCGGCGAGCCGCCAGGCGCTGCTGCGGGGGCTCAGCGGCTTCCGCGAGGCCGTGGGAGGGGGCGGAGCCGCCGCCTCGTCACCCGCCCGCGCGCCGCTGAAGGACGTCAGTTCGGCCTGACCCCCGCCCGCCGCCGACTCCGTCCGGGCGCGCGTCCCCTGTCCTCATATCCACCTCTGGTCGTCCTCGACGGCGTTCTTCCGGGCACCCGTCGACCGTTGCCTCAAGGATACAGTTGCCGGACGGCAAATGATCACACGGTGCCGTGCCAGTCGAGGCAGACCACCAGGGCGTCGTCCTCCGGCGGGCTGCCGCCGTGGTGTGCGGTGAGCTCCCGCAGCACCGCCTGCGGCACCTGGGTCGGCGGCAGCAGCCGGGTCCCCCGCAGCGCGCGGGCCAGCGCCCGGTCCCCGAACCTCTCCCCCGAGGGCGAGACGGCGGCGTACACCCCGTCGCTCCCGAACAGCAGCCGGTCGCCCGGTCGCACCACGAACCGCTCGGGCACGTACGCGGTGTCCTCGAACATGCCGAGGGGCAGCTGCGCCTCGAAGCCGATCGGCTCCACCGACTGCCCCCGCTGCCGCCACAACCGGGGCGAACCGGCGTCCACGGCCTCCACCTCGCCGGTGGCCAGGTCGAAGCGGAGCAGCAGCACCGACACGAAGGCCTCGCCGCGGTACTGGGCGTACACGGCCTGGTCCGCCAGCGCGGCCTGGTCCGCCGGCGGAAGGCCGGCCCGGCGGGCGTTGCGGAGCGCGTTGATCGCGAGGTTCGTCAGCAGGGCGGCCTCGATGCCTTCCCCCATGCCGTTGGTGACCGTCAGGGTCAGCCGGCCGTCCGAGACCGACCAGTCGTAGTTGTCGCCGAAGACGGCGTAGGCGGGCTCCAGATGGGCGGCGAGGGCGAACTCGGGACGGACGCAGGAGCGGCCGGGCAGCAGCTGCCACTGCATCTCCGCCGCGAGCGTGAGCCGCGTCGCCCGTCGCGCCAGGACGTACAGGTCCGTGTCGCGCTCCGCCACCAGCATCTCGTGGCCGAGCGCCTCGCAGACCTGGGCGAGCCCGGGCAGCAGCGGCCTGAGGTCGGCGTCCGGCGGCAGTTCGGCGGTGAGCACCCCGAGCCGGTCCCCGCGGACGGTGACGGGCAGGTGGAGCCGGAGCGCCCCGGGCTCCCGCACCACGTGCGGCTCCTGGGCGCCGAAGGCGCGCCCCTGGGCGCTGTCGTGGATCGGCACGGCCGACGCCGCCCCGTCGACGTCCCCGACGAGCTGGAGCGTCCTCAAACCGTAATCGGCCAGGCGGAGTTCGACCCGCATCACCCCGCAGTGCCCCCTCAGGGCGTCCTCGACGACCTCCACGAGCCGGTGCGGAGCCGCCCGGCGGAGCGCCTGCTCGATCTCGGCGATCTCGTGCACGGTCTTCCTCGTCCTCTTCTCCCGGCCCGGCCCCGCGCACGGCGACCGCGCCACCCGTCCGCTATCTGGTACTGGCGGCCGCGGCCAGCGCGTCCGCCACCCCGTCGTACGGCGGGATCGTCATCGTCACGCCGGTGATCTCCAGGATGCGGCGCACGGGCGGGGTCGGCGCGGCGAGGTACAGGTCGCCGCCGCTCTCCCGCACCTCGTTGACCGCCCTGATCAGGACGTTCAGCCCCGAGGAGTCCATGAAGTCCAGGGCGGACAGGTCGAGGACGAGACGGCGCCGCCCCTGGCCGAACTGCTCCGACAGCCGGTCCTCCAGGCCGGCGGCCGTCTCCATGTCCAGCTCGCCGCCCACGGTCAGCACGGCCGTGAGGTCGTCGCGGATCTCGACGTCGACTTCCAGGTTCGCTTCTCGCTCGAACATGTTCCCTGCTTTCGATGGGGGGTGGGGGGCCGGTCGTGGGAGGGGACGGACGGGGTCAGGACACCTGGACGCCGACCACGCAGGTGTCGTCGTCCGTGTCCGACTTGCTGCGCGCCAGCAGCTGGTCCAGCCGGCGTTCGAGGCTGTCGGACGGCTGCCGGGCGACGGTGAGCAGCTGGGTGACGGAGTCGTGGACGGCCGTGTCCCGCCGCTCGACGAGCCCGTCGGTGTACATCAGCACCGTGTCGCCGGGTTCGAGCCGGACCTCCGACTCCTCGTACTCCGCCTCCGCGAGGGCACCCAGCAGCATCCCCTGCAGGAGCGGCAGGTCGTCCGCCTCCTCGCCGCGGATCAGCACCGGCGGCAGGTGGCCCGCGCGGGCCCAGCGCAGGGTGCGGCTCTCCGGGTCGTAGATGCCGCACACCGCGGTGGCCGTGACCTGGGCGGTGAGGTGGTGGGCGACGCTGTTGAGCCAGGACAGCAGCTGTCCCGGGCCCGCGCCCGTGACGGCGAGGCCGCGGAGGGCGTTGCGCAGCACCACCATCCCGGTGGCCGCCTCCACGCCGTGGCCGGCGACGTCGCCGACGCAGAGGAGCACCTTCTTGGACGGCAGAACGACCGTGTCGTACCAGTCGCCGCCGACGAGGGACTCGGTCTCGGCGGGGCGGTAGCGGACCGCGACGTCGAGGCCGGGCGCGTCGAGCGGCGGCTTCGCCGGCGGCATGATGGCGTGCTGGAGCTGGAGGGTGAGCCGGTTGCGTTCCTCGGCGGCCTCCTCCGTCGCCACCAGCCGGTCGCGGGTGGCCGTCAGGGCGACCTCGGTCCAGTGCTGCGCCGAGATGTCCTGGTAGGCGCCCCGGACGGCCTGGATGCCGCCGTCGGGGCCCAGGGCGGGTTCGGCGGTCACCCGGATGTGCCGCGTGACGCCGTCGTGGCGGAGCATGCGGAACGCCGCGGAGGCGACCCGCCGCTGGTCCAGCACCTTCCGGAGGAAGCGGCGGATGATGCCGGCGTCGTCGGGATGGGCGTGGTCGGCGAGGTCGCGCAGGGCGACCGGCCGCTCCGTCGGCCCGCGGCCGAAGAGCTCGTACAGCTGGCCGTGCCAGGTGATCTCCCCGGCGACGAGGTCCTCCTCGAAGGCACCGACCCGGCCGAGGCGCTGGGCGTGCTGGAGGAGGCTGGCGAGGCGGGCCGACTCGTCCTCGACGCGCCAGATGAGCAGGACGCTGGTGCCGTACCGGTTGATGCTGATGTCGGCGAGCGAGGCGAGCGACACCTGGTCCACCAGCGCCGTGAGGCGGATCCGGCGGGCGCGGAACGGCTCCCCGGTGGCGTAGACCCGCTCGATCCGGTCGAAGAGCTCGCTGCCGCCCGCCGTCGCCGGGTACGCCTCCAGGAGCAGGGCCCCGTCGACGGAGCCTCGGGGCCGTCCGGCCGGGTCCTGGAAGTGGGCGTTGACGTGCCGGATGCGGAAGTCGACGAGCCGCCCCTCCTCGTCCAGGTGGGGGACGAGGACGAGAGCGGGGTCGTAGAGCCCGTCCGAGAGCTCGGCCAGCGCCGACGCCCCGGTCCCGCCGGGGACCGGGAGGCCGCCGGGGGCGGGGAAGCCCCCGGGGGGTGCCTCGGGCAGTCCCTCCAGGGTGTGGGCGCAGAGCTCCGCGAGGGCCTCCAGCTGGCGCTCCACCGCCTGCGGCAGCGGGTCGAGGGGGCGCCCCCAGCAGATCTCCAGGACGCCGTGGATACGGCCGCCGGTCCCGGCGGGGACGACGACCCGGCCGCCCTCGGGGTGGCGCGACCGGCCGATGGAGGGGATGCCGGCTGCCGCCAGGGAGGCGTACCGGACGGCGCGGCGCCCGATGAGCGCCTGACGGGCCGCCGTGGTCACCCCCGGCGGCACGTAGTGCCAGCGCGCCGCCTCGTCGAGGCCGAAGCCGGCGTGGCCGCGCAGGCTCAGCGAGCCGTCCGGGCCGGTGGTCCAGATCGCCACGGCGACGGCGCCGAGGGGTTCGAGGGCGTGCCGGAGCAGCGACTCGGCGACGGCCTGGGTGTCGTCGGCGCTGAGCGCCGCGCTCTCGGCGGTCCGCAGCCGCACGGCGACGGACTCGGCGGGGTCGGGCGCCGGGGCGGCCGGCTCGCCGACGGCCGTCCGCACGAACTCGTCCGCCGCCTCGGCCATCCGGTCCCGGGCCGCCTGGTTGATGATGTCCGCGGCGAGTTCGAGCCGGGACAGACCGGCCCGTTCGGCGAGCTCCGCGAGCTGGCGGGCCGCCTGGGCGGGCCCGCAGCCCAGCCGCTCGACGATGACGCCCTTGGCGAGTTCGATGAGGGCGCGGCCCTCGGCGGCGGCCTGCGCGGCGCGCACCTCGCCACGGAGCCGTTCCACCGTGGCGGCGAGCCGGCCGTCGGTGGGGGTCGGGGCGGGGGTGCCGGGGGCCGCGGGAACGGCGGCGTCCGCCTCGGGGAGGTCGGCGGACGGGTCGCCGCCCGGGATGCGGGGGCCGCTCACGTCGACGACTCCTCGGTCGGGGCGGCCGCGGGGCCGCCGTGCGGACGCGGCCGGAGCGCGCCGCTCGGGCGCTCCGGGGCCGGGCGGGGGGCGCGGGCGGTCACGAGGCCGCCCCGCCGTCCAGCCAGCGGCTGATGCACGCGATGAGTTCGTCGGCGTCGACGGGCTTGGTGACGTAGTCGCTCGCCCCGGACGCGATGCTCTTCTCCCGGTCGCCGGGCATCGCCTTGGCGGTCACGGCGATCACGGGGAGGTCCGCGTACTGCGGCAGCTCCCTGATCCGAGCGGTCGCCGTGTAGCCGTCCATCTCCGGCATCATCACGTCCATCAGGACGAGGGAGACGTCGGGGTTCGCCAGGAGCGTCTCGATCCCCTTCCGTCCGTTCTCGGCGTGCAGCACGGTCATGCCGTGCAGTTCCAGGATGCCGCTGAGGGCGTACAGGTTGCGGGCGTCGTCGTCGACGGCGAGGACGGTCCTGCCGCGCAGGGTGGTGTCGATGGCCTGGGTCGCGGGCGCCCAGTGGTCGCCGCGCACCAGCGGCACGACGTCGCCGGGCTGCTCCGCCGACAGGTGGAGGGCGATCCGCTCGCGCAGCTCGTCGAGGCTGGAGAGGAGTTCCAGCGGGCGGCGGCGGGCGAGTTCCTGGAGGGCGCCCTCCTCGTCGGCGGGCAGCCGGCGGTTGTTGTGGGCGAGGACGGGGACGGTGCGCAGCGCCTCGTCGCCGTCCATGGCGTCCAGGAAGCGCAGGGCGTCGCCGTCCGCCATGTCGACGTCGAGCACGACGCAGTGGAACGGCCGGGCGGCGAGCGCCGAGGCGGCCTCCTGGGGGCCGACGACCGCGATGAGCTCGATGTCGGAGCGGCCCGTCTGCCCGGCGTCGGCGGCGAGCTGGGTGACGGCGTTCTCGGCGACGACGGCGAGGAGCCCGCGCGGGCGCTCCTCGATCACGAGGAGGCGCCGGGTCGGCCGCGTGGCCGGTGCGCCGGTCAGGGCGAGCGGAGCACCGCCGGCCGGGGCCTGGACGGCGGGCACCGCCGAGGAGTCCGCCGACACGGCGGCGTGCGGCTGCTCGATGAAGTCGGTGCGGGTGACGGGCAGGTAGAGGGTGAACGTGCTGCCCTCGCCGGGCACGCTCGTGACGGTGAGCGCGCCGCCGAGCAGATGGGCGATCTCGCGGCTGATGGAGAGGCCCAGGCCGGTGCCGCCGTACTTGCGGTTGGTCGTCCCGTCGGCCTGCTGGAAGGCGCCGAAGATGGCCTCCAGGTTCTCGGGGGCGATGCCGATACCGGTGTCGGCGACGCGGAAGGCGACCACGGGGCCGCCGCGGTGCACGGACACCGGCAGCTCGCCGTCCGAGGCCGGTTCGATGCGCAGCTCGACGCTGCCGTGCTCGGTGAACTTGACGGCGTTGGACAGCAGGTTGCGCAGCACCTGCCGGAGCCGCGTGTCGTCGGTGACGAGGTCGACGGGGACGCCGGCGGCCGTGGAGACCGCGAAGGCGAGGCTCTTCTGCGAGGTGAGGGGGCGGAAGGTCGCCTCGACGTAGTCGAGGAGCCTGCGCAGGGGCACGCGCTCCGGGTTGAGGTCCATCTTCCCGGCCTCCACCTTGGAGAGGTCGAGGATGTCGTTGATCAGCTGGAGCAGGTCCGATCCGGCGGAGTGGATGATGCCGGCGTACTCGACCTGCTTGGCCGTGAGGTTGCGGGTCGGGTTCTGCGCCAGCAACTGGGCCAGGATCAGCAGGCTGTTGAGCGGGGTGCGCAGTTCGTGGCTCATGTTGGCCAGGAACTCCGACTTGTACGTGGAGGCCAGCGCGAGCTGCTGGGCGCGGTCCTCCAGCTCCTGCCGGGCCTGCTCGATCTGGAGGTTCTTGGCCTCGATGTCGCGGTTCTGCGTGGCGAGCAGCGCCGCCTTCTCCTCCAGCTCGGCGTTGGAGCGCTGGAGTTCCTCCTGCCGCACCTGGAGTTCCTCGGTGCGCGAGCGGAGTTCACCGGCCAGGCGCTGGGACTCGTCGAGGAGTTCGTCGGTGCGGGCGTTGGCGACGATGGTGCTCAGGTTGACGCCGACGGTCTCCATGAGCTGTTCCAGGAAGTCCCGGTGCACGGAGGTGAAGGGGGTGAAGGACATCAGCTCGATGACGCCCAGCACCTGCTCCTCGACGACGACGGGCAGGACCACGAGGCTGCCGCGGGACGTGCTGCCGAGGCCCGAGGAGATCGTGACGTAGTCGGCGGGGACGTTCTCGGCGGCGATGGTGCGGCGGCTGCGGGCGGCTTGGCCGACGAGCGACTCGCCCAGCCGGAAGCGGACGCCGTCCTGGTCGCCGACGGGGCGCCCGTAGGAGCCGACGAGTCCCAGCTCGACGCCGTCGGCGCCCTCCTCGGCGAGGTAGAACGCGCCGTACTGGGCGGAGACGAGCGGGGTGAGCTCGTCCATGACGAGTTCGGCGACGACGGCCAGGTCGCGGTGGCCCTGCATCAGCGCGGACATCCGGGCCAGGCTGGACTTGAGCCAGTCCTGCTCCTGGTTGGCCCGCGTCGTCTCGCGCAGCGAGCCGACCATGGCGTTGATGTTGTCCTTGAGCTCGGCCACCTCGCCCGACGCCTCGACGGTGATGGAGCGGGTGAGGTCGCCCTCGGCGACGGCGCTCGCGACCTCGGCGATGGCGCGAACCTGGCGGGTGAGGTTGCCCGCCAGCTCGTTGACGTTCTCGGTCAGCCGCTTCCAGGTGCCGGAGACGCCCTCGACCTCGGCCTGGCCGCCGAGCCGGCCCTCGCTGCCGACCTCGCGGGCCACGCGGGTCACCTCGGCCGCGAACGAGGACAGCTGGTCGACCATCGTGTTGATGGTGGTCTTCAGCTCCAGGATCTCGCCCCGGGCGTCGACGTCGATCTTCTTCGACAGGTCGCCGTTGGCGACGGCCGTCGTGACCTGGGCGATGTTCCGGACCTGTCCGGTCAGGTTGTTCGCCATGGAGTTGACGTTGTCGGTGAGGTCCTTCCAGGTGCCGGCCACGTTCGGCACCCTGGCCTGGCCGCCGAGCCGGCCCTCGGTGCCGACCTCGCGGGCGACGCGGGTCACCTCGTCGGCGAAGGCGGACAGGGTGTCCACCATGGTGTTGATGGTGTCGGCGAGGGCGGCGACCTCGCCCTTGGCCTCCACGGTGATCCGGCGGGAGAGGTCGCCGCGGGCGACGGCGGTGGCGACCTGGGCGATCGAGCGCACCTGACCGGTGAGGTTGGACGCCATCACGTTGACGTTGTCGGTGAGGTCCTTCCAGGTGCCCGAGGCGCCCCGGACGGTGGCCTGGCCGCCGAGGTTGCCCTCGGTGCCGACCTCGCGGGCGACGCGGGTCACCTCGTCGGCGAAGGCCGAGAGCTGGTCGACCATCGTGTTGATGGTCGTCTTCAGCTCCAGGATCTCGCCCCGGGCGTCCACGTCGACCTTCTTCGACAGGTCGCCGCCCGCGACGGCGGTGGCCACGTGGGCGATCGCCCGCACCTGCGCGGTGAGGTTCCCGGCCATCGAGTTGACGGAGTCGGTCAGGTCCCGCCAGGTGCCGGAGACGCCCTTCACGTCGGCCTGTCCGCCGAGGATGCCCTCGGTGCCCACGTCGCGGGCCATGCGCGTGACCTCGTCGGCGAAGGCCGAGAGCTGGTCGACCATCGTGTTGATGGTGTTCTTCAGCTCCAGGATCTCACCGCGGGCGTCCACGTCGATCTTCTGGGAGAGGTCTCCCTTGGCGACGGCCGTCGCCACGTGGGCGATGTCACGGACCTGGGTGGTGAGGTTGCCGGCCATCGCGTTGACCGAGTCGGTCAGGTCGGCCCAGGTGCCGGAGACACCGGGTACGGCGGCCTGGCCGCCGAGCGTCCCCTCGGTGCCGACCTCGCGCGCTACCCGCGTCACCTCGGAGGTGAACAGGGACAGCTGGTCGACCATCCCGTTGAACACGCGGGAGATCTCGCCCATCAGCCCGTCCGCCTCGTCCGGCAGACGGGTGCCGAAGTCGCCGTCCCGCACCGCCGTCAGCCCGGCCAGCAGCTGACGGAGCTCAGGCTCGACCACCGCGGCCGGTCCGGGGTTCTCCCGGCCGGAGGAGCTCCTGGTCGTCGTCTCAGACATGCCCCATCCTCGTTCCCCACCACTCGCACACGGACCGTACGGGCCACGTCACGCGTCGGACGTCCGCTCCCCCGGGACGGCTCCCACTGCCGCGATCGTTGCCGTACGGCAATCATGACGACATTACCCCTCCGTGATCGACGGGAGGAGGCCGGTGCCGGTTCGCGCGGCCGGAACCCGCCCCCACCGCACTCGAAGAAGGGCGCATACGACGCCGCGTCCGGGGTACACGCGCGTCGAACCGGGCGGTCCCCGCCCCTGACGACGAGGGGAGCAGTACGTTGCTGATGGCCCACCCCGCGGTCCTGCGCAATCTCATCGAGCAGTACGAGACGCTCAAGGTGCTCCAGGCCGAGAACGGCAGCGAGGAAGTGCGCCGGCGCATGGACGACCTCGCGTACACGCTCTGTGTCTCCACCGGTACGCGTGACGTGGACGCGGCGCTGATCGCGGCCCGCCATGGCCTTCCCGGCGCCCGCCCCGAGGACGACTCGGTGCTGACCGCCTGAGCGGCCCACCCCGCCGTGCGACTCTGCCCGGCACCTCTTCCGGAGGTGCCGGGCAGAGTCGTACGGGCACGCCCGGGCCCGGCGCTCGCCTGAACGCGGCCGAGCCCGGCACCTCCGTCAGGAGCGTGCCGGGCTCGGCCGCGTTCAGGGCCGGACGCCGCGCCGCCGGCTACCAGCGGTACCAGCGGCCGGTGCTGCCCTTCGGCCGGGCGACGAAGCCCACGAGCCACAGGACGAGCACGATGACGGCTATCCACCACAGCGCCTTGACGGCGAAGCCGGCGCCGAAGAGGAGCAGGGCGAGCAGCAGCACGAGCAGCAGGGGGACCATACGGATCGACCTCCGAAGGGACGGTGAAGGAAAAAAGGAAAGGGCGGCCGGGCGGCGTGGCCGCGCACGCCGGCCTCGTGGGGCACGGCGGGCAGCGCCGCCCGCTCAGCCGCGGCGCTCGAAGAACAGGGCGATCGGGCCGAGGTCGCGCCGCGCGGCCAGGCGCCCCGAGCGGCGCCCCCACCGGTACGCGAGGGCGAGTGCGGCGGCGGCGCCGACGGCGGCCCCGGCCGCCACGGCCCGGTGGGCCCGGGCGGCGGCCCACAGGTCGCTCCCGGTGCCGCGGGCCACGAGGGCGGCCGCGCGGGCCTTCTCGGCGAACGGTGCCGGCAGGACGCGCGGCTCCCCGAGAGCGGCCGGTTCGTAGCTCGCGTCCACGTCGGGGTCGTCCACCCGCGTCAGGTCGGGGTAGTCCGGGACGACGTAGGGGCCGGTCCAGGGGAACTGGTCGCGTTCGCTGTTCTCCGAAGCACTCATGGGCTCCGTCTCGCCGGACTCCCGGACGCTAAACCTGGCGGCCCCGCGCCGGACTCGCCTCTCCGGACCGGTGGGCCGCGCCCCCGGCCGTCCCGCACCGCTCTCGGCGCCTCGCGGAGCGCCGCCGCATCGGTCCGGGCCCCGTGGGCAGGCGCGACGGGGAGGCACCTCGTTCGGACCGGTCCGCCCTCAGGCGCGCCGGCCGACGACACAGGGAAGGGAGACCCCATGAATCGGACCGTCGCGCAGGTGATCGTCGACGGACTCGCGGACCTCGGAGTGGACCGTGTCTTCGGCGTGGTCGGCGACGCGCTCAACCCGCTGACCGACGCCATCCGGACCACGGACGGCATCGACTGGACCGGCTTCCGCCACGAGGAGGCGGCGGCCTTCGCCGCCTCCGCGCGCGCCCAGCTCTCCGGGGAACCGGCCGTCTGCATGGGCACGGTGGGGCCGGGCTCGGTGCACCTGCTGAACGGGCTGTACGACGCGGCCAAGAGCGGGGCGCCGGTCCTGGCCATCTGCGGCCAGGTGCCGCTGTCGGAGATGGGCGGCGACTACTTCCAGGAGGTGGACAACGACCTCCTCTTCCGGGACGTGGCCGTCTACCGGGCCACCGTGACCTCGCCCTCCCAGATGCCGCGGCTGCTGGAGTCCGCGGTGCGGGCGGCCGTGACCCGGCGGGGCGTGGCGGTGCTGACCGTCCCCGGCGACCTCGGCGACCAGGAGGTCGAGGAGGACCGGCCGACGAGGTTCGCGCTGCCGCGCCCGGCCGTCACGCGTCCCGACGACCCGGCGCTCGCCGAGGCGGCCGAGGCGATCGCCCGCGGCTCGCGGGTCACCCTCCTGGTCGGGCACGGCGCCCGGGACGCCCGCCAGGAGGTGCTGCGCGCCGCCGAGCTGCTGTCGGCGCCGATGGTGCTGACGCTGAAGGGCAAGGAGGGCTTCGAGGACGACAACCCGTACGAGGTCGGGCAGACCGGCCTCATCGGCAATCCGGCCGCGGCCCACGCCATGGACTCCTGCGACACGCTGCTCATGCTCGGCACGGACTTCCCCTACCGGGACTGGTACCCGGAGGGGTGCCGGGTCGTGCAGATCGACACCCGCGAGGAGCACCTCGGCCGCCGCGTCCCGGTGGACGTCGGGCTCGCCGGGGACGTGGGCGCGACGCTGCGGGCCCTGCTGCCGCTGCTGACCCCGGTCCCCTCGCGCTCCCACCTCGACGAGGCCCGCGAGCGGTACGCCGACTGGCAGGAGGGCCAAGCGGGGCTCGCCGACCCCGCCCACGACCGGCGTCTCCTCGGGCGGGTGCGGGCCATGTTCGACAACCGGGAGGCGGACATCCGGCCCGAGGCCCTCGCCGCGGCCGTCGACCGCCACGCCGCCGACGACGCGATCTTCACCTCGGACACCGGGATGGCCACCGTGTGGCTCTCCCGGTTCGTGCGGATGCGGGGCGGCCGCCGGCTGATCGGCTCCTACAACCTCGGCTCCATGGCCAACGCCATGCCCCAGGCCATCGGGGCACAGCTGTGGGCGCCGGACCGGCAGGTCGTGGCCTTCTGCGGCGACGGCGGCCTCGGCATGCTGCTCGGCGACCTGATGACCATCCGCTCGGAGCGGCTGCCGGTGAAGCTCGTCGTCTTCGACAACCGCCGCCTCGGCATGGTCAAACTGGAGCAGGAACAGGCCGGGCTGCCCGAATTCGGTACGGAGCTCGACAACCCCGACTTCGCCGCGGTGGCCCGGGCGCTCGGCCTGACCGGCATCCGCGTCACCGCGCCGGGCGAGCTGGACGAGGCGGTGCGCGAGGCGCTCGCGCTCCCCGGCCCCGTCCTCCTCGACGTGCTGACCAATCCGGCGGAGGTCGCCGTGCCGGGCAAGCCGACGGTGTCGCAGGGATGGGGCTTCGCCATCGCCAAGATCAAGGAGAACCTCCCCTCCGGAGCGCGCTGAGCGGTCCCGCCGGATTTCCATGGGTTTGTTCCCGCCGATTCCGGTGAGGCGCTCTCTCGTCAGACGTGTCGCACGGAGAAGGAGTGAGTTCTCGTGTCCGGTGAGCAGAAGATGAAGGCCAAGACCGAGCAGGCCAAGGGCAAGGCCAAGGAGGCGGTCGGCCGGATGACCGACGACGAGCGCCTCGAGGCGGAAGGCCGGGCCGAGCAGGCCAAGGGCGACGCGCGCGGCGCGAAGGAGAAGGCGAAGGACGTCTTCAAGCACTGATCCGTCCTCACGCAGTGATCCGGCGGACGAGGAACGTCGTCCGGTACGGAAGAGGGGCGGGCCCCCCACCCGCGGGGCCCCCCCCCCCCCCCGGGGCCCCGGGGGGGGCGGGGGGCCCGGGGGGGCGGGGGGGGGGGGGGGGGCCCCCCCCCGCCCGGCGCCCCCCCCCCGCACGGGCCCCCCCC
>NZ_JBIBJV010000008.1:0-393205 GCF_042958885.1 Streptomyces sp. NPDC007945 | reverse complement strand
CCCGTCGAGCGCATGATGCGCGACGCCAAGATCACCCAGATCTACGAAGGCACCAACCAGGTCCAGCGCATCGTCATGGCCCGCAACCTCCCGTAACCATCCGCTCGTTGAAAGGAGCCAGGCCGTGACCCTGAGGATCGCTGTCTGTGTGAAGTACGTTCCCGACGCCACCGGCGACCGCGGTTTCGCGGACGACCTGACCGTCGACCGCGACGAGGTCGACGGCCTCCTCTCGGAGCTCGACGAGTACGCGGTCGAGCAGGCGCTGCGGATCTCCGAGGAGGCCGACGACGCCGAGGTCACCGTGATCACGGTGGGCCCGGACGACGCCAAGGACGCCCTGCGCAAGGCGCTGTCGATGGGTGCCGACAAGGCCGTCCACGTCAACGACGAGGCCATCCACGGCTCCGACGTCATCGCCACCTCCGCGATCCTCGCCAAGACGCTGGAGAAGACCGGCTTCGACCTGGTCGTCTGCGGCATGGCGTCGACCGACGGCACCATGGGCGTGCTGCCGGCGCTGCTCGCCGAGCGGCTGAGCCTGCCGGCGGCGACGCTGCTCTCCGAGGTGTCGGTGGAGGACGGGGTGGTGAAGGGCCGCCGGGACGGCGACGCCGCCACCGAGCTCCTGGAGGCCCCGCTCCCCGCCGTCGTCTCGGTCACCGACCAGTCCGGCGAGGCCCGCTACCCCTCCTTCAAGGGGATCATGGCCGCGAAGAAGAAGCCGGTCGAGGAGCTGGAGCTCGACGACCTGGACATCGACGGGGACGAGGTCGGCCTGGCCGGCTCGTGGACCCTGGTCGAGTCGGCGGACGCCCGCCCGGCCCGCACCCAGGGCACGATCGTCACCGACGAGGACGGTGACGGCGGCAAGCAGCTCGCCGCCTTCCTCGCCGCCCAGAAGTTCATCTGACCGACCGTCACCCCACCTCAGGAGCAAGGAATCATGGCTGAGATCCTGGTTCTCGTGGACCACGCCGACGGTGCGGTCCGCAAGCCGGCCCTCGAACTGCTCACCCTGGCCCGCCGCCTGGGCGAGCCGTCCGCGGTCGTCCTCGGCGCCGGCGAGGCCGCCGCCTCCGTCGCCGCCACCGTCGCCGAGTACGGCGCGGCCACCGTCTACGTGGCGGACGGCGCCGAGTTCGCCGAACAGCTCGTCGTCCCCAAGGTCGACGCGCTCACCCAGATCGCCAAGGAAAAGGAGCCGGCCGCCGTCCTGGTGACCTCCTCCGGCGAGGGCAAGGAGATCGCCGCCCGCGTCGCGCTGCGCCTCGGCTCCGGCCTCATCACCGACGCCGTCGAGCTGGAGGCCGGCGCCGAGGGCCCGGTCGCCACGCAGTCGGTCTTCGCCGCCTCGTACACGGTGAAGTCCCGCGTCTCGCACGGCGTTCCGGTCATCACCGTCAAGCCGAACTCCGCCGCCCCGGAGGCCGCGCCGGCCGCCGGCACGGTGGAGAACGTCACCGTCGCCTTCACCGGCAACGCGGCGAAGGTCGTCTCCCGCACGGCGCGCGTCTCCACCGGCCGCCCGGAGCTGACCGAGTCCGCCATCGTGGTCTCCGGCGGTCGCGGCGTCGGCGCCGCCGAGGGCTTCGAGGTCGTCGAGAAGCTGGCCGACTCCCTCGGCGCGGCCGTCGGCGCCTCCCGCGCCGCCGTCGACGCCGGCTGGTACCCGCACTCCAACCAGGTCGGCCAGACCGGCAAGCAGGTCTCGCCCCAGCTGTACGTCGCCGCGGGCATCTCCGGCGCCATCCAGCACCGGGCCGGCATGCAGACGTCGAAGACGATCGTCGCGGTCAACAAGGACCCCGAGGCCCCGATCTTCGATCTGGTCGACTACGGCGTGGTCGGCGACCTCTTCGCGGTGCTGCCGCAGCTCACCGAGGAGATCGGCTCGCGCTGACGCCCTCCGCACGACCAAGGGGGTGGCACTCTGTGCCACCCCCTTTCCGTCTGCCCTCCGGACTCAGATCCAGCCGTCCAGCGGGACCTCCTCGCAGAGCCGGACGACCGGCCGGCGGCCGATGTCGGCGGCGCTCGCGAGCTTGACCCGGACGCCGGGCCGCACCGCGTGCGGCGGCCCGTCGACCCGGCAGCGGACCACGAAGCCCTCGGCCATGTGCACCGGCCAGAGGTCGGCCTCGGCGGCCGTGTAGGCACGGCGGACGGTGATCACGCCCTCCCCCTCGCTGAGTTGGGGGGAGAGGTCGGTCGACCCGCAGGTCGGACAGAGCAGGCGCTGGAAGGTGGTGGTCCGGCACCAGGCGCAGCGCTGGAAGTAGAGATCGGTGCCTTCGGCCGATTCCTCGGTCCGGACGGCGCCGGGGTTCCTCAGTCCCGTGTGGAACACGATGCCTTCTCCTCGCACTCGGCGGCTCGACCGTGCATGGAGCCCAAGATATGGCACTCAGTGCCAGCAAAGAAAGACCTCAGTTCCCTCAATCTGAGATACTGCGGCCCCTCATCCCTCGCCGAGACTCGACTCGACCTCGCGCACCACGCGCCACATCGGGGTGGACCGCTTGGTGATGACGACGACGACGTCCTCGTCCCCGTCCCCCGCGGCGTCTCCGGCGCCGCCGGGCGCCTCGGGGCTCCAGGTGGCGCGGACGAACTCCAGCGCCCGGTCGACCTCCTCGAAGGGCTCGCCCTCGCCGCCCGAGCGGAGCCAGTGCCGCAGGGCGTGGTTGTGGGCGGCGACGACGGCCGCGGCGGCCACGTTGGCGCGCAGGGTGCCGTCCCTGCGGTCGGCCCAGCGGGTGCGCAGGTAGTCGCCGAGGGTCTTCTCGTACCGCCAGACGACGGAGAGCTCGTACGCGCGCAGTCCGGCGACCTCCCGGGTGAGCCGGTAGCGCTGGACGGAGAAGGTGGGGTTCTCGGCGTACATCCGCATGACCAGGCGGGCGGCCCCGCAGACCCGGACCATCGGGTCGTCGCCGTCGGCGCTGGCGGCGAGGTAGCGGGTCATGTCGTCGAGGCACTGGTCGTGGTCGGGGAAGACCACGTCCTCCTTCGACGGGAAGTACCGGAAGAAGGAGCGGCGGCCGACACCCGCGAGCGTCACGATGTCGTCGACCGTGGTCTGCTCGTAGCCCCGCTCCAGGAAGAGCTGGAAGGCCGCGGCGATGAGGGAGTCCCGCATCGCGGGCTTCGGGGAGGTCGGGGGGTTCATCGCCGCTGCTGCCATGGCACGAACCTAACATCCGGACGACCTTCGCGCGGCACTCGGTGCCGAGATGATCCGGCACCGAGTGCTCTCGCGGGCGGGCCGGGTCAGCGGGCGGTCATCCGCAGGGCGCCGTCCATCCGGATCGTCTCGCCGTTGAGGTAGTCGTGCTCGGCGATCATGGTGACCAGCCGGGCGTACTCCGCCGGCCGCGCGAGGCGCTGCGGGAAGGTGACGCCGGCGGCGAGCCCGGCGCGGATCTCCTCGCTGAAGCCGGCCATCATCGGGGTGTCGACGATGCCGGGGGCGACGGTGACGACGCGGATGCCGTACTGGGCGAGGTCGCGGGCGGCGGTGATGGTCATCCCCGCGACACCGGCCTTGGAGGCGGCGTACGCGATCTGCCCCACCTGGCCCTCGAAGGCGGCGATGGAGGCGGTGTTCACGACGAGGCCGCGCTGGCCGTGCTCGTCGGCCTCGTGGCGGGCGATGGACTCGGCGGCGAGCCGCATCACGTTGAACGTACCGACCAGGTTGACGTTCACGACCGCGCGGAAGAGGTCCAGGTCGTGCGGGCCCTTGCGGCCCAGGACGCGGGCCGACGGGGCGATCCCCGCGCAGTTGACGGCGAGCCGCAGCTCGGCCCCGTCGGCGTCGATCGCGGCGAGCGCGGCGCGGACCTGGTCCTCGTCGGTGACGTCGGCGGCGATCAGCCGGACGCCCTCGGGCAGTTCCCCGGCGGCGGCGACGGCCTTGTCGAGGTCGAGGCCGTAGACCGTGGCGCCGCGGGCGGCGAGCGCGGCGGCGGTGGCGGCGCCGAGGCCGGAGGCGGCACCGGTGACGAGAGCGGCGGAGCCGGCGATGTCCATGGAACTCCTCGTACGTGTCGTGCGGGTGGCCCGGCCGGCGGGTTGGCCGCCGACCCGGGGACGCTCCCCGCGGGGGACCGCGCGGTCCGCGCGGTCTGCGCCGCTCACCATAGAACCCGCACCCCGGCGCGCGACGCCGGGGCCGGGGGCCGGGGGTCATCCGATCGGCCGATCCGGGCGCCCCGATCCGCCCGCGGACGGCATCCGGTACGCCGGCCGGAAGTGGCCGGCCGGCGTATGAACCGCCGGTCGATCCTCGACGCGTCCCCCACCCGACGCGATCGTCACCCTGCGCGGCGACGGCGCGGGCCCGCAGTCCTACGCGTCGGCGGAGCGGAAGGCGTACACGGCCGTCTCCTGGAACGCCCCGACCTCCGAGCTCGCCGGCGCCTGGCCCGGACCCCGAACCTGAAGGGCGTCCCGGACGAGAAGTGCGCCCGCGTGGGCGCGGCGACCTGCCCCGATAGCACATCGGGCACGAAAAAAGCCGACCCCGGTGCGCCTGAAACGGGGGAACACAGGCGAACCGGGGTGGCTGATCAGAGCATACGCCCCAACTGGTTCAACACGAAATCAACACGAGTCCGTCACGTCGCCGGGCGACGGGCCCACGGGTCGACGCACTACGAGCTACGGACCGACGAGGAGCGTCGCCCGGCCGATGAGCACGCGGTGGTCGGAGCAGGGCGTGGCGATCGCGGGGTCGACCTTGCCGTCCTTGGCGAACCCTGCGCAGTCCGGGACCGACTTGGCGTCGGCGGTGTAGTCCCGCGAGGCGAGCCGGTCCGTACGGACGAAGATCATGTCGATCTTCGGCTGCGTCTTGCCGCAGGGCACGTCGTCCGCCGGGTTGATCGAGGTCTCCTCCCCGTGGCCCGGGCAGGAGGAGTCCATGTCGTCGAGCTCGCGGTGGGCGCCCTTGTTCCCGAGGTTGACGGACCCCGGGACGGCGTTGACCTCCTCGTCGTAGAACTGGTTCAGCCGCCCGTAGTCCGGCTGCGCGTTGAAGTCCCCGGCCACCATGTACGTCTCCCCGGCGGCGGCGGATCCGTCCAGCCAGGAGGCCAATTCGACCAACTGGCGGTAGCCGTACGGCTTCCCCGGCACCAGCACGGTCTTACCGTCCGCCGCCAGGACGTCCGAGGTCGAGATCGGACTGATGTGCACCGAGCAGAACTTCATGCTCGACCGGGCGGCCAGCGGCGCGCAGAGCAGCCCGTTCGGCACCGCATGCTCGACGCCGTCGGCCGAGCGGTAGAACAGGCCGCTCTCCTGCGTGAAGGTGCGGTATTCGGCCCTGCCGAGCTCGTGCCGGCTGAAGACGGCCTTCCCGAAGGCCTCACCGCCGCAGATGGGGTTCCGGTCCGAGCTCGTGTCGGTGCTCCCCGCGGGGATGGCCTCCTGGAACCGGGCGTAGCTCGGATTGTCCGGGTTCCAGCTCGCCAGCTGCGTCCGGATCGCACGGTACTGGCTGTAGCAGATCTCGTTGAACGAGACGAAGTCCACGGCGTTCTCGGGCCGCTTGATCGACCCGATCGCCTGTTCGACCAGGCCGTTGTCCACCGCTCCGCGGTTGATCTTGTGGCCCGATATGTTCCAGGTCCACGCCGTGTAGGTGACGGCCGTCGGCTCGGCCGACGCGGCCGTCGCCCCCACGACGTTCGTCAGCAGCGCCGCGAGCGCGAGGGCGCCGGCGGTCAGTGCCTTCCTCATGGATCCCCCCACATGAAAGGGCGGGCGCTCCCTGCGCCCGCCAAAGCGATCATTCTAGGGTCCGCGGGCTCCCCGGCCGATGACCGGCGGCGGCACCCGCCGCGCCTTTCGGCGAGGTCCAGCCCACGAAGGCGCTCCTGCGCGACGGGACGTTCGCCGACTCCGCACGGCGCCGCCTGTCGCCCTCCCTCTCCGAGCAGACGCAGCAGGCCGGCTGGGCTGCCTTCGACGGCAGCCGCGCCCGCGAGGCGAGCACCCTCTGCCGGGAGAGCCGCGCCCCACGCCCCCGAAGGCGGCTCCGGAACGACGAAGGCGCCCCGCTCCCGGCGGGACGCCTCTGCGCATCGGCGGCCGTCACGCCGCGGGACCGGGCGCCATCGCCCGGGACCGTACGTGACCCGCTACTTCTCCGGGCGGGCCAGCCCCCGGCTGATGACCAGCCGCTGGATCTGGTTGGTGCCCTCGAAGATTTGCATGATCTTGGCCTCGCGCATGTAGCGCTCGACGGGGAAGTCGCGGGTGTAGCCGTAGCCGCCGAGGACCTGGACGGCGTCCGTGGTGACCTTCATCGCCGTGTCCGTGGCGATCAGCTTGGCGGCGCTGGCCTGGCGGCTGAAGGGACGGCCGAGGTCGCGGCGGCGGGCGGCGTCGAGGTAGGTGGCGCGGGAGGCGTCGACGGCGGCGGCCATGTCGGCGAGGAGGAAGCCGAGGCCCTGGTGGTCGACGATCCGGCGGCCGAAGGTGGTGCGCTCGTTGGCGTAGTCGACGGCCGCGTCGAGGGCGGCCTGGGCGAGGCCGGTGGCGCAGGCGGCGATGCCGAGGCGGCCGTTGTCGAGGGCGCTGAAGGCGATCTGGAGGCCCTGGCCCTCGGTGCCGACGAGCCGGTCCTCCTCGATGAGGGCGCCGTCCCAGTAGGCGGAGGTGGTGGGGACCGCCTGGAGGCCCATCTTGCGCTCGGGGGCGCCGAAGGAGAGGCCCTCGGCCTCGCCGGGGGCGAGGAAGCAGGAGACGCCGTGGCTGCCGGGGGCGGTGCGGGCGAAGAGGGAGTAGAAGCCGGCCCTGCCGCCGTGGGTGATCCACGCCTTGGTGCCGGTGATCCGGTAGCCGCTGCCGTCCTCCTGGCGCTCCGCCTTGCAGGAGAGGGCGGCGGCGTCCGAGCCCGCCTGCGGTTCGGAGAGGCTGTAGCCGCCGACCAGCCGGCCCTCCAGCATCGCGGGGAGCCAGCGCTCCTTCTGGGCCTCGGTGCCGAACGCGTACAGCGGGTGGCAGGCCAGGGTGTGCACGCTGGTGGCGACGGCGACGGCCGCCCAGCGGGCGGCGAGCTCCTCCAGGACCTGGAGGTAGACCTCGTACGGCTGGCCTCCGCCGCCGTACTCCTCGGGGTAGGCGAGGCCGAGGAGCCCGGCCCGGCCCAGCGTGGCGAAGAGACCCTCGGGATAGGTCTCGGCGGCCTCGTGCTCGTCCACCCGCGGCGAGAGCTCGTTGTCGGCGATCTCGCGGGTGAGGGCGATGAGGTCCGCCGCTTCGGGGGTGGGAAGCAGGCGGTCGACATCCATGGCGACTCCATCGGCGCGCGGTGGTCCTGTGTGGGGTACGGGGGCGCCCACCGAAGCGGTACTCGGACGGGTACTCCAGTACCGCTAAAAATAGCGCATGACCCTCCGGAGGGAACCCCTCACCTCGGCCGGCCCGGCATACTGTTCGGGTGATCGAGACCTCCGCCGCCGGCGCCCCCAGGCTCACGGGCCGCGGAGCGGCACGCCGCTCCGCGCTCTTCGAGGAGCTGGTCGCCCTGCTCGTCGGCGAGGGCTTCGCCCGGCTCACCCTCGACGACCTGGCCGCCCGGCTGCACTGCTCCAAGCGGACCCTGTACGGCCTGGCCGGCAGCAAGGAACAGCTGGTCAGAGCCGCCGTCGTGCACTTCTTCCGGCGCGCCACGGCCCGCGTCGAGGCCGTCCTGGCCGCCGCGAGCGGCCCCGCCGAACGGCTCTCCGCCTATCTGCGGGCCGTCTCCGCCGAGCTGGCGCCGGTCTCCCCGCAGTTCTTCGACGACGTGGCCGCCTTCGAACCGGCCGCCGAGGTCTACGAGCGGAACACCCGCGCCGCCGCCGGACGGGTGCAGCAGCTCATCGAGGAGGGCGTCCGGGCGGGCGTCTTCCGGGAGGTCCACGTGGCCTTCGCCGCCGACGTGATCGCCTCCGTGATGGTGCGCATCCAGCGCCGGCAGGTGGCCGCGTCCACCGGCCTCGCGGACGCCGAGGCGTACGACCAGCTGGCCGAGCTGCTGCTCAGCGGGCTGCGCAAGGCCTGAGCGACGGCCGCCGATGACCCGCCCGATGGACCACGACCGCGAGGGGCCCCGAGTGACCAGATCGAACGGCAGGACCGTGCGGGACCTGCGGCGCGAGAACCGCACGGCGGTCCTCCGGCGGCTCTACTTCGACGGCCCGATGAGCCGCTTCGCGCTCGGCCCCGCGACCGGGCTCAGCTCCGGCTCGATCAGCAACGTGGTGGCCGAACTCGTCGCCGAAGGGCTCGTCGAGGAGGCCGGCAGCGTCGACTCGGCGGGCGGCCGCCCCCGGATCCTGCTGCGCGTCGCCCCCGCCAGCGGGCACATGATCGGCGTCGATGTGGGCGAGACCCGGGTCAGGGTCGAGCTGTTCGACCTCACGCTCACCGAACTCGCCCGCGCCGAACGCCCCTTGGCCCCGTCGGCGACGGGCGGCCAGCGGTACGAGGTCGGGGTGGTCGTCGACCTCATCCGCGAGGGCGTCGCCGAGGTGCTGCGGGCGGCGGCGGTCCCGGCGGAGCGGCTGCTCGGCGTGGGGATCGGCGTCCCCGGCATCGTCGAACACACCGACGCGGACGGCGCCGTCGTGCACGGTCAGACGATCGGCTGGGACGCCGTCCCGCTGGAACGGCTCCTGCGCGAGGCCGTCGACCTGCCGCCCGAGGTCCCCTACCGCATCGACAACGGCGCCAAGACCCTCGGCCAGGCCGAGATGTGGTTCGGCGCCGGCCGGGGCGCGAGCAGCGCGGTCGTCGTCCTCTTCGGCTCCGGTGTCGGCGCCTGCGTGACGACCGACCCGATCGGTCCCGGACGGGCCCTGGAATGGGGCCACTTGAAAGTGTGCGTACGCGGCCGGCGCTGCCGCTGCGGGGCGCAGGGCTGCCTGGAGGCGTACGCGGGCGCCGAGGCCCTGCTCGCCCGCTGGCGCGAGGCGGGGGGCCGGCCGCCGACGGGCGCCGACGAGGAGACCGCGCTCGCGGCCCTGGTCGCGGCGGCCTACCCCGGGGACGGCGCGGACGCCGACCCGGCCGCGGTCGGCGTCCTGGAGGAGACGGCCGAGTACCTGGGCGCGGGCTTCGCCGACCTGGTCAACCTCTTCCAGCCGGAGCGGATCCTCGTCGGCGGCTGGGCCGGGCTGCTGCTCGGCACGCGCTTCCTGGCGGCCGTCGAGGCACACGCGCGCGCGTACGCGCTGGCGTACCCGGCGGCCCGGGTGACGATGGGCATGGGCCTGCTCGGCCCGGAGGCGGTCACGGTCGGCGCGGCGATCCTCCCGCTGGCGGACTTCTTCGCCCGCGGCGGCCGACGCGAGCAGTCCGGTCCCGCCGGCGAGGCCCCCGCCTGGGCGGAGACCCTGCGAGAACGCGCCGCCCGCTGACCCGCGCCGACGGGACCCGGACGCCTCGGCCTCGGAGGTCCCGCGCACCCACCGGCCGGCCGACGGCCGAGGCGGTCAGGCAACGGGCGCACGGGCCCGGGCGACGAGCACGCCCGCCCCACGGCGAGCGCGCCGGTCGGACAGCGGGCACCCGGGCCGGGCAACGGCCCGGCCGGTCAGAGAACGGGCGGGCTTGCCAGAATGCGACCGCGCCCGCCCCACCGCGAGCGCCTCGCTCGGACAGCGGGCGCACCAACCAGACGTGGGCCCGGCCGGTCAGAGGGCAGGTGCCCCCAACCCGACGACGGGCGCGCCCGCCCCACGGCCTGCGCGCCCGCCACGCCGCGGGGGCGGTGGTCAGGCGACCGAGCCGATGCGGCGGGCGGCGGGGGCGTCGGGGCCGTCGTGGTGGATGGGGGTGTGGGCGCCGGTGAGCGAGGCGCCGCTGCCGCCGCGGCGGTCGGCGACGATCTCCGCGGCGATCGAGAGGGCCGTCTCCTCGGGGGTGCGGGCGCCGAGGTCGAGGCCGATCGGCGAGCGGAGGCGGGCCAGTTCGAGTTCCGTGACGCCGACCGCGCGGAGACGCGCGTTGCGGTCCTCGTGGGTGCGGCGCGAGCCCATCGCGCCGACGTAGGCGACGGGAAGCCTCAGGGCCGTCCGGAGGAGGGGGACGTCGAACTTGGCGTCGTGCGTGAGCACACACAGCACGGTCCGGCCGTCGACCTCCGTCGACTCCAGGTAGCGGTGGGGCCACTCCACGACGATCTCGTCGGCCTCGGGGAACCGCGTCCGGGTCGCGAAGACGGGACGGGCGTCGCAGACGGTCACGTGGTAGCCGAGGAACTTGCCTACCCGGACGAGCGCCGAGGCGAAGTCGATGGCGCCGAAGACGATCATGCGGGGGGCCGGGACGGAGGACTCGACGAGCAGCGTGAGCGGCTGCCCGCAGCGGCTGCCGTCCTCGCCGATCTCGACCGTGCCGGTGCGGCCGGCGTCCAGCAGCGCCCGCGCCTCCGCGGCGGCGGTGCGGTCCAGCTCGGGGTGGCCGCCGAGCTTGCCCTCGTACGAGCCGTCCGGGTGGACGAGGAGCGCCTGGCCGAGCAGGTCCCCGGGGCCGGAGACGATCCGGGCGAGGGCCGCGGCCCGGCCCGAGACGGCGGCGGCCAGCGCGGCGGGGTAGACCCCGCCGCGGACCGGCGTGACGAGGATGTCGATGACGCCGCCGCAGGTCAGGCCGACCGCGAAGGCGTCCTCGTCGCTGTAGCCGAAGCGTTCGACGACGACCTCGCCGTCGTCGAGCGCCGTGCGGCACAGCTCGTACACCGCGCCCTCCACGCACCCGCCGGAGACCGAGCCGATCGCCGTGCCCTCGCTGTCGACGGCGAGGGCGGCGCCGGGCTGCCGGGGCGCGCTGCCGCCGACGGCCACCACGGTGGCCACGGCGAAGTCGCGTCCCTGCTCGACCCACCGGTGCAGCTCTTCGGCGATGTCCAGCATGTCGGTCTCCTTGGCGGTGTGGGGAGGGGGCTCGGGCGTCAGCTGACGCCCAGCCAGCCCTCGATCGGGTGAAGGGCGAAGAACACGATGAATATCGCGGTGAGGCACCACATGAACGCGCCGACCTCCCGTGCCTTGCCCTGCGCCACCTTGATGACGGTGTAGGCGATGACGCCGGCCGCGACGCCCGGGGTGATGCTGTAGGTGAACGGCATCAGCACGACGGTCAGGAAGACCGGGATGGCGACGGAGCTGTCGCCCCAGTTCACGTGCTTGGCGTTCATCATCATCATCGCGCCGATGACGACCAGGGCGGCGGAGCCGACCTCGCGGGGCACGATCTGGGTGATCGGGGTGAAGAAGAGACAGGCCGCGAAGAAGAGGCCGGTGATCACCGAGGAGAAGCCGGTGCGGGCGCCCTCGCCGACGCCGGTGGCGGACTCCACGAAGACGGTCTGGCCGGAGGCGCCGGAGACGCCGCCGATCGCGCCGCCGGCGCCGTCGATGAAGAGGGCCTTGGACAGGCCCGGCATGCGGCCCTTGTCGTCGGCGAGGTTGGCCTCGGTACCGACGCCGATGATGGTGGCCATGGCGTCGAAGAAGCCGGCGAGGACGAGGGTGAAGACGATGACGCCGACGGTGATGTAGCCGACGTCGCCCCAGCCGCCGAAGGAGACGTCGCCGAAGAGCGAGAAGTCCGGGGCGGAGACGGCGCTGCCCTTGAGCTCCGGGGAGCCGTTGGCCCAGGAGCCGGGGCCCTTGGCGGGGACGTCGGCGACGGCGTTGACGATCAGCGAGACGATCGTGCCGCCGACGATGCCGATGAGGATGGCGCCGGGGACCTTGCGGGCCTGGAGGGCGAAGATCGCGAGGAGGGTGACGGCGAAGATCAGGACGGGCCAGCCGATGAGTTCGCCGCCGGAGCCCATGGTGACGGGCGGGCCGAACTGCGGGCCGGCGCCGACGAAGCCGGCCTTGTTGAAACCGATCAGCGCGATGAAGAGGCCGATGCCGATGGTGATGCCGTGCTTGAGCGGCAGCGGGATGGCGTTCATGATCATCTCGCGGAGTCCGGTGACCACCAGGAGGCAGATCACCAGGCCGTAGACGACGCACATGCCCATGGCCTGCGGCCAGGTCATCTGCGGCACCACCTGGGTGGCGAGCACACCGGAGACGCTCAGGCCGGCCGCGAGGACGAGCGGCACCTTGCCGACGAAGCCCATGAGCAGGGTCGTCACCGCCGCGGCGAAGGCGGTCGCCGTGATGACGGCGGAGGAGGCGAGGACGTTCTTGTCGACGTCCGGACCTCCGAGGAGGATCGGGTTGAGCAGGAGGATGTACGCCATCGCCATGAAGGTGGTGACGCCGCCGCGGATCTCCGTGCCGACGGAGGATCCTCTCTCCGAGATGTGAAAGTACCGGTCGAGCCAAGACCGTCCGGCGGGGTTGCGCGAGCCGGAGCCCGCGTCTTCCGCTGCGGTCTTGGGCTCCACGGACGACTGGGTCATGGGGCCTACTCCCAAGGTTCAAAGGGGCACCCGCACGAGAGGGACTCGTATGAGGCGGGATTTGGGAACTGCTGTTGGCTGCACGACCCGGGGGACGGCCCGAGACGAACGGGGTACTGCGGGCACTTCTGGCACTGCGGGTACTTCTGGTGGTGCGGGTACCGCGCTCCGGGCGGTGCGGGCGGAAGGGAGGGCGACCTCCCCGGGAGGCACGCACCGCCCGGAGGGTCCTACAGGGTGCCGGTGAGCGCCTCGGGGCGGACCGGGGTCTTGTTCAGCTCCAGGCCGGTCGCCGCCCGGATCGCCGCGAGGACGGCCGGGGTGGACGACAGGGTCGGGGCCTCGCCGATGCCGCGGACGCCGTACGGCGCGTGGGGGTCAGCCAGTTCGAGGTAGTCGACCGGGATGGTCGGCGTGTCGAGGATCGTCGGGATCAGGTAGTCCGTGAAGGAGGGGTTGCGCACCTTCGCGGTCTTCGGGTCGACGATGATCTCCTCCATCACCGCGACGCCCAGGCCCTGGGTGGTGCCGCCCTGGATCTGGCCGATCACGGAGAGCGGGTTGACCGCCTTGCCGACGTCCTGCGCGCAGGCCAGCTCGATCACCTTGACGAGGCCGAGCTCGGTGTCCACCTCGACCACCGCGCGGTGCGCGGCGAAGGCGTACTGGACGTGGCCGTCGCCCTGGCCGGTGACGCGGTCGAAGGCCTGAGTCGGACGGTGCCGCCACTCCTCCTCGATCTCGACGGCCTGGTCCTCCAGGACGTCGGCGATCGTGGCGAGGGCCTCGCCGCCGTCGGTGACGACCTTGCCGCCCTCCAGGAGGAGTTCGGCGTTGGCCCAGGCCGGGTGGTACGAGCCGAACTTGCGCCGGCCGATCTCCAGGACCCTCTCGCGGACGAGTTCGCAGGAGTTCTTGATGGCGCCGCCGGTCATGTACGTCTGGCGGCCCGCGGAGGTCGAACCGGCCGAGCCCACCTGGGTGTCGGCGGGGTGGATGGTGACCTGCTGGACGCCGAGCTCGGTGCGGGCGATCTGGGCGTGGATGGTGACGCCGCCCTGGCCGACCTCGGCCGCCGCGGTGTGGACCGTGGCGACGGCCTCGCCGTTGATGACCTCCAGGCGGATCCTCGCGGTCGAGTAGTCGTCGAAGCCCTCGGAGAAGCCGACGTTCTTGATGCCGACGGCGTAGCCGACGCCGCGGACGACGCCCTCGCCGTGCGAGGTGTTGGAGAGGCCGCCGGGCAGCGCGCGGACGTCCGCGCTCTCGCCGGCGGTCTCCCACTGGCGCTCCGGCGGCATCGGGCGGGCCTTGACCCGGCGCAGCAGCTCGGCGACCGGGGCCGGCGAGTCGACGACCTGGCCGGTCGGCATGATCGTGCCCTGCTCCATGGCGTTGAGCTGGCGGAACTCCACCGGGTCCATGCCCAGCTTCGCCGCGAGCTTGTCCATCTGCGCCTCGTAGGCGAAGCAGGCCTGGACCGCGCCGAAGCCGCGCATGGCGCCGCAGGGCGGGTTGTTGGTGTAGAGGCCGATCGCCTCGATCTCGACGTCGTCGATGACGTACGGGCCGACCGAGAGGGACGAGGCGTTGCCGACGACCGACACGGTGGACGAGGCGTAGGCGCCGCCGTCCAGGACGATCTTGCACTTCATGTGCGTGATCTTGCCGTCCTTGGTGGCGCCGTGCTCGTAGTAGAGCTTCGCGGGGTGCCGGTGGACGTGCCCGAAGAAGGACTCGTACCGGTTGTAGACCATCTTGACGGGCTTGCCGGTGCGCAGCGCGAGCAGCGAGGCGAGGATCTGCATGGAGATGTCCTCGCGGCCGCCGAAGGCGCCGCCGATGCCGGCCATGGTCATCCGGACCTTGTCCTGGGGCAGGCCCAGGCAGGGGGCGATCTGCTCGCGGTCGGCGTGCAGCCACTGGGTGGCGACGTACAGGTCGACGCCGCCGTCCTCGGCGGGCACGGCGAGGCCGGACTCGGGGCCGAGGAAGGCCTGGTCCTGCATGCCGAAGGTGTACTCGCCCGTGACGATGACGTCGGCGCGCTTGGCGGCCTCGTCGGCGTTGCCGCGGATGATCGGCTGGCGGTGCACGATGTTGGGGTGCGGGACGTGGGCCGCGTGGTGGTCGTCGCGGTTCTCGTGGACCAGGATCGCGTCGGGGGCGGTGGCCGAGGCCTCGTCCGTGATGACCGGGAGCTCCCGGTACTCGACCTTGATCTTGGCGGCGGCGCGGCGCGCGGTCTCGGGGTGGTCGGCGGCCACGAGGGCCACCGGCTCGCCGTGGTGCCGGACCTTGCCGTAGGCGAGCACCGGGGTGTCGCGGAACTCCAGGCCGTAGTTCTTGGCGGCCGGCAGGTCCTCGTGCGTCAGGACGGCGTAGACGCCGTCCATGGTGAGGGCCTCGGAGGTGTCGATGGAGACGATCTCGGCGTGCGCGACGGTGGAGCGCAGGACCTGGCCCCACAGCATGTCCTCGTGCCACATGTCCGAGGAGTAGGCGAACTCTCCGGTCACCTTGAGGGTGCCGTCGGGGCGGAGGGTGGACGCGCCGACGCCGCCCTGGGTGTGGTTCTGGGTGACGTCGGTGGGCGTGCCCACCGGTACGGTACGGGTGTTCTGAGCCATCGTCAGACCGCCTCTCCCTGGCGCTCCTGGCGCGCGGCCGCGAGGCGGACCGCGTCGAGGATCTTCTCGTATCCGGTGCAGCGGCAGAGGTTGCCGGAGAGCGCCTCGCGGATGTCCGCGTCCGTCGGGGACGGGTTGCGCTCCAGCATCTCGTCGGCCGCGACGAGCAGGCCGGGGGTGCAGAAGCCGCACTGGACCGCGCCGGCGTCGATGAACGCCTGCTGGATCGGGGAGAGTTCCACGCCCTCACCGGTCTGCGAGTCCTGCGGCTTGGCCTCCCACCTCTTGGCCTGGTCGACCGAGGTGCCGCAGGCTCCGGAGGCGCAACCGCCGTGGGCCTCGCGCTCCTTGGCGTACTCGGCCAGTCCCTCGACGGTGACGACCTCGCGGCCCTCGACCTGGCCGGCGGCGACCAGGCAGGAGCAGACGGGCACCCCGTCGAGGCGGACCGTGCAGGAGCCGCACTCGCCCTGCTCGCAGGCGTTCTTGGAACCGGGCAGGCCCAGGCGCTCGCGCAGGACGTAGAGGAGGGACTCGCCCTCCCAGACGTCGTCGGCTTCCTGCGGACGGCCGTTGACCGTGAAATTCACGCGCATGGTTATGCAGCTCCCTCAAGCGTGCGGCCGGCGCCGCGGTACTGCTCCCAGGTCCAGCCGAGCTGGCGGCGAGCCATGATGCCGACGGCGTGGCGCCGGTACTTGGCGGTGCCCCGGACGTCGTCGATCGGGTTGGCGGCGGCCGAGCAGAGGTCGGCGAACTGCCTGGCGATCGCGGGGGTGATGATCTTTCCGTTGTCCCAGAAGCCGCCCTCCTCCAGGGCCGCGTTCAGGAAGGCCTCGGCCTCCTTGGCGCGGATCGGGGTCGGCGCCGCCGAACCGATGCCGGTGCGGACGGTGCGGGTCTCCGGGTGCAGTGCCAGGCCGAAGGCGCAGACGGCGATGACCATCGCGTTGCGGGTGCCGACCTTGGAGTACTGCTGGGGGCCGTCCGCCTTCTTGATGTGGACGGTCTTGATGAGCTCGTCGGGCTGGAGCGCGTTGCGCTTCACGCCGGTGTAGAACTCGTCGATCGGGATGAAGCGGCTGCCTCGGACCGACTCGACCTCGACCTCGGCGCCGGCGGCGAGGAGGGCGGGGTGGGCGTCACCGGCCGGGGAGGCGGTGCCGAGGTTGCCGCCGACGCCGCCGCGGTTGCGGATCTGCGGAGAGGCGACGGTGTGCGAGGCGAGCGCCAGGCCCGGCAGCTCGGCCCGGAGGTTCTCCATGATCTGCGTGTACGGAACGGAAGCGCCGAGCCGGACGTTCTCCTCGCCGACCTCCCACTCGCGCAGCAGCTCGATGCGGTTCAGGTCCAGCAGGTACTCGGGGCGCCGGTGGTCGAAGTTGATCTCGACCATGACGTCGGTGCCGCCCGAGATGGGCACGGCTGTGGGGTGCTCGGCCTTGGCGGCGAGCGCCTCCTCCCAGCTGGCGGGGCGAAGGAAGTCCATGGTGGCTCTCTTCTAGCGATTCTGGTGGGGGTCGGACGTCTGGGCCCTGGGGGACGTTCGGCCCTCGACTTCGGTGTTCATGTCCTGTTCACGCGGTGTGTGGCCTAGTACACAAGCCACGATGGCCGGGGTGCAGTCACCGAAAACATGAAGGAGTTGGCCGGTGCCCCCGCACGTCTTGTAGATTCGAACGAAAGACGGTGAACGGAAACCTCGCCGTTTCCCCCTGGAAACGGCGGCACCACCCTCACCGACTCCACCGTCGATTACCCGACAACCCCATCACCACCCGAATCACCCACTCGAAGGAACGGCGGCGACACGAATGCGGCTGCGCGCACTGCTGGAGAACGACGCGCTCGGGCTGCGCCTGCTCGGCGGCGAGGAGGAGCTGGACCGCTCCGTCCGTGGCGTGATGACCACGGACCTCAAGGACCCCAGCCGGTACCTCTCCGGCGGCGAGCTGGTCCTCACCGGCCTGGCCTGGCTGCGGGAGCCCGCCGACGCCGAGCCCTTCGTCCGGATCCTCAGCCAGGCCGGGGTCTCCGCGCTCGCGGCCGGCGAGGCCGAGCTGGGCGACATCCCCGACGATCTCGTGGAGGCGTGTTCGCGCCACCGGCTGCCGCTCTTCGCCGTCAACGAAACCGTTGCGTTCGCGACGATCACCGAGCACGTCGTTCGACAGGTCTCCGGTGAGCGGGCCGGCGACCTGGCGGCCGTCGTGGACCGGCACCGGCGGCTGATGACCTCGGGACCGGCCGGCGGCGGCCCCGAGGCGGTCCTCGACCTGCTCGGCTCCGACCTGGACCTGCGCGCCTGGGTCCTCTCCCCCACCGGGCGGCAGATCGCCGGCGCCGGGGAGCCGCTGGACCCGGCGCTCGCCGCCGCCCTCGCCGGCGAGCACCTGGCCGCCACCCGCACCGGCCGGCGCGGCCCGCACCGGCTGACCCTCCAGGGCAGCCCGTACTCCCTCTTCCCGATCAGGAACACGGGCCGGGCCGCCGGGCCGGGGGCCCGGGACGTCCGCGAGACGGTGCTGTCGGACTGGCTGCTCGCGGTGGAGGCCGACGCGGGGGACTGGCCGGCCGCCCGGCTCGACCTGCTCCAGGGCGTCACGCAGCTGATCTCCGTCGAGCGCGACCGGCGCGACGCGGCCCGCACGGTGCGCCGCCGGCTCGCCCAGGAGGTCCTGGAACTGGTGCAGACGGGCGCCGCGCCCGCCGAGATCGCCGCCCGGCTCCGGGTCGCCGCCCCCGTGCTGCTGCCCGGCCTCGGCGCGGCCCCGCACTGGCAGGTCGTCGTCGCCCGCGTCGAGTGGGAGCAGGAGGGCGGCCAGGCGCCGGTGGAGCCGGGACCGGTCACCCAGGCGCTCCTGGAGGAGATCCTGGTCGACCCGGCGACGGTGGGTGCCGAGTCCGCGGACCGGATCGCCGTCGCCCACACGGGTGACGAGGCCATCGCGCTGGTGCCGCTGGCCACGGGCCCGCTGCCGGAGAGCGAGGACGACGGCGCGTCGCCCGCCCTGGGCCTGCACGCGGATGCCCTGCTCGCGGCGGTACGGGCTCCGCTCTCGTCCGGCCTCGCCGACGACGGGCGGCTCACCCTGGGCGTCAGCGCCGCTGTGCACTCGGCCGAGGGGCTGCGGGGCGCCCTGGAGGAGGCCCGGCACGCCCGCCGGGTGGCCGCCGCCCGCCCCGGCCGGGTCTGCGCGGCCGGCCACCACGAGCTGGCCTCGCACGTGCTGCTGCTGCCCTTCGTGCCGGACGACGTGCGGCGCGCCTTCACGGCCCGGCTCCTGGACCCGCTGCGGGACTACGACCGGCGGCACCGGGCGGAGCTCATCCCGACCCTGGAGGCCTTCCTGGACTGCGACGGCTCCTGGACCCGCTGCGCGGCCCGGCTGCACCTCCACGTGAACACGCTGCGCTACCGCGTCGGCCGCATCGAGCAGCTGACCGGCCGGGACCTCTCCCGCCTGGAGGACAAGCTCGACTTCTTCCTGGCCCTGCGGATGAGTTGACGGAGTCTGACCGGCGCGGATCCGGATTTCACTCCTTCGGTCGAGTCCGGAGGAGTGACGGCGGAGCCTTCCGCGCCCCCCCCCCCCCCGAGGCCCCCGCACCCCCGCCCTCCCTGATCACCGCCGTGATCAGGGGTCTCGGCACCCCGACGCCCCGCCGGGCCCCGCCCCGGCGGGGCGCCCTGTCGACCCCGCGCCTTTGTGAATTTTTTCACCCGACCCCTTGGCCGGGTACGTCCGTTCGTGCTGAGATGCCGTCCTACTCAACAGCTCGACGGCGCGCTCGGGGAGGGCAATGTGGCGGACACCGCCATGTCTGGTTCCGAATCAGCGGGCGGCGGAAACCCGTCCCTCGCCCATGGCAAGGAGACTCCCGTGGAGACCGCCATATGGCGGCTCCGCTCCCGCGGCTGCTGGACCGACGCGGCGGCGCTGCTCGCCCCTCGCGCGCACGAACCGGCCGCCGCGCTCGAACGGGCCGCGCTGCTGATCGAGCGCTGCCTCTACACCGAACAGGGCTGGGCCGAGGCCGAGGAGGCGCTGCGCGCCGCCGAGGCGGTCGCGAGCAGCGACGAGGAGCGCGGCGCCGCGGCCTGCGAGCGCGGCTATCTCGCCTACGCCTCCACCCTGTTGGGCGTCCGGGACCGCGCCGACGAGGCCCGGATGGCGCTCGGCCGGGCGGCGGCCCTGATCGCCCCCTCCGAGGCGGGCCGGCCGCTCCTGGACTACCGGCGCGGGCTCATCGCCCAGAACCTCGGCGACTCCCCGCAGGCGGCCCGGGCCGCGTACCGCAGGGCGCACGCCGGCGCCACCGCGCAGGGCGACTCGCTGCTGCTCTCCTCCACCTGGCGCCACCTCGCCGGACTGGCGTTAAGGGAGGGCGAGTTGGCGGAGGCCCGGCACGGCTTCGCCGAATCGCTGCGGATCCGTGAGGAGTTGGGCTACCTGGTGGGTACGGCCCCGGCGCTGACCGCGCTGGCCGACACCGAGACCGAACCGGAGGCGGGCCGGCTGCGCGCCGAGGCCCGCCGCCTCTTCCGCCTCCTCGGGGGCGTACCGACCTGGCTGGCGTCGCAGCTGGCCCCCCGCACCGCGATGTGAATCCCCGTCAGTTTCCTTGCGGTTCCAGGCAGACGAGGCTCTCCTCGGTGCCGACGACGAGCGCCCCGGTGGCGGTGACGGCGACGGCGCGGACCTCCGGGCCGGGCCGGAAGGCACGGCGCCGGCCGCCCTCCGGCGCGATCAGCTCGACCCGGCCGTCGGCCCAGGCCGCCGCGACCAGCGGCCCGCCGGGGGTGGGGGCCGCGTGCAGGGCGACCACCGGCGCCCGGTGCTCCGCCAGCGGCTCGGGCACCGGGGCGCGGCCCGGCGTCCAGAGCCGTACGGTGCCGTCGGCGCCGCCCGAGCAGACGAACGGGGTCTCCGACTCGACGGCGGTCACCGCGGTGACCCGGCCGCTGTGCGAAGCGGCCTGGTGGAGGCCGTTGACGCCGAACGCGTGCACCGAACCGAGCCGGTCCCCCACCACCACCGAGCCCGCGATCGCCGCGAGCGCCGTACCGGGGTGCCGGGACAGGGTGGTGGAGACCGCCTCGGTGAGCCGCTCCAGGTACGGCGGGCGGGGCGCGGTGCCCCGGACGGAGTGCAGCCGGCCCCGCTCGTCGAGCAGCAGCACCGTCCCGTCGGCGGTGGGCGCGAGGGCCGTGATCCGGCCCTCCACCCGGTGGGCGAGCCGCCCCGCGCCCGAGGCGTCGGCCTCCCGCAGCAGCCGGACCGTGCCGTTGTGGTCGCCCACCAGGAGCAGCTCGGCCGAGGGACCGCCGGCGGTCGCGCCGAGCACCGCGACGGGACCGGGCCACGGCGGGGAGACGTCGCCCCGGTGCCGGGCCCAGCGCAGCCGCCACGGCGCCGGGGCCGCCTGTGCGGCGAGCGCGGGCCGCAGCCGGGGGTCGGCGCCGTCGCCGAGCGCCGTGAGCAGCACCAGGGCCCGGCCGGCCGGGCCGTCCGCCGCGCACAGCGCCTGTCCGGCCCGCAGCCAGGCGTCGCGCAGCCCGCCGTGGTCGTCGGGGGAGGCGGTCGCGTAACCGGTGGTGACGAGGAGCGGGTCGGCGGCGCAGACGGCGACCGGGTCGGAGAGGTCGGGGAGGCCGGGCAGGGCAGGGAGGACAGGGAACGGCGCCGGGGCCGGCGGCCCGGCCGGCCCGTCCCCGTCGAGGTCGACGACGGTGGTGCGGGCGGCCCTCGGGACGCGGGCGCCGGTGCGGGCCTCCACGACGAGCCGGATCCGCCCGACCTCGGCGAGACCGCCGAACAGCTCGGCGAGGGCGTCCGGTTCGGCGGCGGCGTGCAGGTCGGTGAGGAGCAGCACGGTCCTGCCGGTGCGGCGGGCCTCGCTGGTGGCGAGGGCCCGCACGAGATCTGCGGGGGTGCGGGCCACCACGCCGAGCCGGTCGGCGAGCGTCCAGGCGACCCCGAGGGCGCTCTGCCCGGCGAGCGGCACCAGCACCCGCTCGGTCCTGGCCCGGCCGCGCCGGGACCGTGCCCCGTGGGCGGCCAGCCAGCCCAGGAGGGCGCTCTTCCCGCTCCCCCGGGCGCCGGTGACCAGGCAGAGCCGCGGGGCCTCGGGGTCGGTGAGCCAACCGAGGAGTGCGGCGGCCTCGGGCCCCGTACCGGTGAGCGGCGCCGGGGGCCTCGGGGAGGGCCGGCGTCCGTCCGCGGGGGACGGGGTCGCGGACGGCATGGGACACCTCACGGGCGCGCGTACGAACGGCTGTCGCCCCCGACCTTAGTGGGCCCCGGGCCCGGCGGGACCGCCCCGTCCGAGACCGGCCCCTCCGGGACGCGCCGGCGCCGGAAACCACGGTCCCGGCGGGGGCCGGGGACGTCCGGGGCGCCGCACGGGGGCTCCGGCGGCGCGGCGGCCGTCAGCCGTCGGCGCCGGTGAAGTGCTCGCGCACCAGGGACTCCACGACCGGGAGGTCCTGGGCGACGAGGGCGTCGAGGAGGGCGGAGTGCTCGGCGGCGTCGGCGACCAGATCCGCGTGGCGCGGGACGGGGGCGCTGAGCAGGGGCCACTGGGAGCGGCGGTGGAGGTCGTCGGCGATCACGAGGAGCTGTTCGTTGCCGGCGAGGGCCAGGACCTCGCGGTGGAAGGCGCGGTCGGTCTCCGCGTAGTGCGCGCGGTCGCCGCGGGCGGCGGCGGCGCCCGTCGCCTCCGCGAACGGCCGGAGCGCGGCCCAGCGGGCGGCCGGGACGGTGCGGGCGAGCCGCAGCATGACCGGGACCTCGATGAGGGCGCGGACCTCGGCCAGCTCGGCCAGCTCGCGGGCGGTGCGGACGACGACGCGGAAGCCGCGGTTGGGCACGACCTCGACGGCCCCCTCGACGGCGAGGCGCTGCATCGCCTCGCGGACGGGCGTCGCGGAGACGCCGAAGCGCTCGCCGAGGGCGGGGGCCGAGTACACCTCGCCGGGCCGCAGCTCACCCGCGACGAGCGCGGTGCGCAGCGCGTCGAGGACCTGCCCCCGCACGGAGTGCCGCCGCACGGCCCGCGGCCCACCCCCGACGAGGGGCACCTCCCCCCGAGCCTGCTCGGGTACGCGAACGGGCGCCGCGACGCCACCGGACACCGCACCGCCCGCCGGGGCATGCTGCGGGTCGGTTGCGCAGGCGCCGGGGGCGTGCGGGTCGGCCGCAGGGGCAGCGGGGGCGTGCGGGTCGGTTTCGGCACCGCCAGGGGCATGGCGGCCGGGCGCGTGAGGGCTCCCGGTGCCACCAGGGGCGTATGCACCGGACGCGGGATCGCCGGGGGCGTACGGGCCGGATGCGGCGCCGTCGGGGGCGTACGGGCCGGTCGCGGGACCGCCGCGGGTCGCGCCAGGGCCAGTCCCGATGCCGTCAGGGGCGTACGGGCCGGTCGGGGCACCGCCACGGACTCCCGTGCCGGTCGCGGCATCGCCAGGGGCAGACGGCCCGGTCCCGGCGTCGGCAGGGGCGGGCAAGTCGATCGTGGGGTCGCCGGGGCGCGCGGGCGGTCCGTCCGTCGTCCGCTCGCGTGCTACGCCGTGCTCCACCCGGGTCCTCCTGCGGCCTCGTGCCGGGCCCGGCTCGCGCGGCCCGGGTCCCCTGTGCACCATAGGCGAACGGACCGTTCCGCGGGATGACGCCCACGGGGGCGGGCCGGCCGGGGGTGAGACAGGATGGCGATTCGGGTAAGGTAAGGCTTACCTGCTAACGATCGCGATTCGGTGGTCCGCATGACCGTCCCCGCTCTGCTGCCCTCGCTCCACGCCTCGCCCGTCGCGGCCTCGTACGCCCGGCTCGCCGAGGTCTTCTCCGGCCTGCGGATAGAGGAGACGGCCGAGAGCGAGCGGCTGCCGCGCGGTGCCGGATGGGTCCTCGCCGAGGAGCTCGCGGCCGGCGGGCCCACCCTGGACGCCTTCCTCGCCTGGGACAACGCGCAGGTGCTCCGCGACCACGGCCAGCAGGCCCGCCCCGACGTCATCGCGAGCTTCGGGCTCCACCGGTACGCCTGGCCCGCCTGCCTCCTCGTCACCCTCCCCTGGTTCCTGCACCGCCGGGTCCCCCGCCTCCCGGTGACGGCGGTCTCCTTCCAGCGGACCCGCGGCCGGATGGCGGTCCGCGTCGAGGAGTTCGCCTGCCTTCCCGGCGACCCGGCGGCCGCGCTGCCCGGCGCCCGCGTGGTCGCGGACGAGGACGCGCTGCGCGCGGAGGTCCGGGCCTCGCTCGCCGAGCACTTCGAGGCCCTCCTCGGGGGCTTCGGCCCCCGGATGCGGCGGGGCCGCCGCGCGCTGTGGGGGATGGTGACGGACGAGATCGTCGAGAGCCTCTGGTACATCGGCGCCCTCCTCGGCGAGGAGGAGCGGGCGATGGACGAACTGGAGCTGCTGCTCCCCGGGGCCACCGGCCGGCCGGAGAAGCCGTACGCGGGCGGGGCCGGCTTCCGGCCGCTGCCCGGGAGCGAGGGGCCGGACGGCGCTCCGCGCGCCACCCGGGACCGCGCCACCTGCTGCTTCTTCTACACGCTGCGCCCCGAGGACACCTGCCTCACCTGCCCGCGCACCTGCGACGCGGACCGGGTGCGGAGGCTCGCCGCGACCGCCTGAGGATTACGCCACCCGGAAGGGTGGCGTGAATCGAACGTAACTCCGCCCCCACGGCATTGCGTTCGACCAGAACGTCCCCATTCGTAGGCCGTGGACCCTCGTTGGCGTGCTCTTGCCCCGAAACCCCGTACGTCCCGTGTTCGGTCGGACAGTATGGGCGGCCCAACGCCCGACTGCGATGCGAGGGACACCGCATGAGACTGACCGACATATCGCTGGACTGGCTGCTTCCGGGCGGCGTGATGGTCGCCGGAGTCCTGACGGCGGTGGCGGTGCTCGCGCGCGGGAAGCGCGCCGGTGACCAGGCCGCGGCCGAGGACTCCTGGGAACGCAGCGAGGAGCGGCGCAGACGCAAGGAGGCCATCTATGGCTTCGCCTCGTACGGACTGCTGTTCTGCTGCGCCGCCGTCGCGGCGGCGCTCTCCTTCCACGGGCTCGTCGGCTTCGGCCGGCAGAACCTCAACCTGACGGGCGGCTGGGAGTACCTGGTCCCCTTCGGCCTCGACGGTGCCGCCATGTTCTGCTCGGTGCTCGCCGTCCGCGAGGCCAGCCACGGCGACGCGGCCCTCGGCTCGCGCCTCCTGGTCTGGCTCTTCGCGGGCGCGGCCGCCTGGTTCAACTGGGTGCACGCGCCGCGCGGCCTGGGCCACGACGGGGCCCCGCAGTTCTTCGCGGGGATGTCCCTGTCGGCGGCGGTCCTCTTCGACCGGGCGCTGAAGCAGACCCGCCGGGCGGCGCTGCGCGAACAGGGCCTGGTGCCCCGTCCGCTGCCGCAGATCCGGATCGTGCGGTGGATGAGGGCTCCCCGGGAGACCTTCGCCGCCTGGTCGCTGATGCTCCTGGAAGGCGTACGGACCCTGGACGAGGCCGTGGACGAGGTCCGGGAGGACCGGCGCGAGAAGGAGCGGAACAGGATCCGCCGGCGCGAGCAGGCCAAGCTCGACCGGGCGCAGATCAAGGCGCTCAACCGTCAGCACCGGGCCTTCGGCCGGGGCGGCGGGCGCCAGGTGGAGGTGGCGGCGCTCTCCGCCGCCTCCGGGACCGGCGGGGGCCAGGCCTCCGTGTCCGGGCCGGGTTCCGCGACGGCGTCGGTGACGGCGGCCGTCGCGGAACCCGCCATAGCGGACCCGGGACAACTGCCCCTTCGGCCCCGGCCCTCCCTGCAAGCCGTCAGGGAGAGTGAGCAGCGGGAGTCGCGGACGGTGGACCTCACCGCCGAGGACGACACCCAGGCCCTGCCACGACTCGACTCCCTGGAGGCGAAGATCTCCGAGATGGAGCGGCTGCTCGGCTGAGGGCACCGCTCCACCCCAAGCGGGCCCGTGGCACCTCGCGCCGGGTCCGTGACAACCCCTACGGCGGGGCCGCCTTCAGGCGGCCCCGCCGTTCAGTTCGAACCAGACGACCTTCCCGGTGTCGCGCTCCTCGACCCCCCACGAGTCGGCGAGCTCCCGCACCAGGAAGAGCCCCCGGCCGCTCGTACCGTCGTCGGCGGGCGGTGCGGGCGGGGTGGCGAGACCGGGCTCGAAGTCACGGACCTCGACCCGGAGCTGGCCGGGATCGACGGTCGCGGTGACGACCGCGCCGTGGGCGGTGTGGACCAGCGCGTTGGTGACCAGTTCACTCGTGAGCAGTTCGGCGACGGCCCCGGCGTCCGGTCCGCCCCAGGCACCGAGCAACTCGCGTAACGCGTGGCGTACCTCCGGCACCGCCGTCAGCTCCGCCCCACCCACCTTCCTGAGCAGCCGAGTCGGCTGTCGTGCGTTCCCGGCCATAGCCCCCACCCACGATCGCGTCGAACAGGCTCACGGAAGAGCCTGCCCCGCGAGCCGGTCCGCATGCGCCGCGCCCGGCGCCCTCAGGGGCGGGGCACGTTGCGCAGATTGGATCGCGCCATCTGGAGCATCCGGCCCACTCCCCCGTCCAGCACCATCTTGCCGGCGGAGAGGGCGAAGCCGGTGACCATCTCGGCGCTGATCTTCGGAGGGATGGAGAGGGCATTGGGGTCGGTGACGACGTCGACGAGGGCGGGGCCCTTGTGCTTGAAGGCGTCCCTGAGGGCCCCGGCCAGGTGCTTGGGCTTCTCGACGCGGACGCCGTAGGCGCCGGCGGCCCGGGCGACGGCGGCGAAGTCGGGGTTCCTGTTGGCCGTCCCGTACGAGGGGAGCCCGGCGACCAGCATCTCCAGCTCGACCATGCCGAGCGAGGAGTTGTTGAACAGCACGATCTTCACCGGGAGTTCGTACTGGACGAGGGTGAGGAAGTCGCCCATGAGCATGGAGAACCCGCCGTCGCCGGAGAGCGTGACGACCTGCCGTCCCCGGTCGGTGAACTGGGCGCCGATCGCCTGCGGGAGGGCGTTGGCCATGGAGCCGTGGCTGAAGGAACCGATGATCCGCCGGCGCCCGTTGGGGGTGAGGTACCGGGCCGCCCACACGTTGCACATGCCGGTGTCGACGGTGAAGACCGCGTCGTCGTCGGCGAGTTCGTCCAGGACGGAGGCCACGTACTCGGGGTGGATCGGGGTGTGCTTCTCGACCTTGCGGGTGTAGGCCTTCACCACGCCTTCCAGGGCGTCGGCGTGCTTCTTCAGCATCTTGTCGAGGAAGCGCCGGTCGGTGCGCTGCCGGATCCGGGGCGTGACGCAGCGCAGGGTCTCGCGGACGTCGCCCCAGACGGCGAGGTCGAGCCGGGAGCGGCGACCGAGGTGTTCGGGCCGGACGTCGACCTGCGCGATCCGCACGTCGTCGGGGAGGAAGGCGTTGTACGGGAAGTCGGTGCCGAGCAGGATCAGCAGGTCGCACTCGTGGGTGGCCTCGTAGGCGGCGCCGTAGCCGAGCAGGCCGCTCATGCCGACGTCGAAGGGGTTGTCGTACTGGATCCACTCCTTGCCGCGCAGGGCGTGGCCCACGGGGGCCTTGAGCCGCTCGGCGAACTGCATGACCTCGGGGTGGGCGCCGGCGGTTCCGCTGCCGCAGAACAGCGTCACCCGCTCGGCCGCGTCGATCATCCGGACCAGGGCGTCGATCTCGGAGTCGCCGGGGCGGACGGTGGGCCGGGAGGTGACGAGCGCGGAGCCGGCGCTCTTCTCGGGGGCGGGCTGGTCGGCGATGTCGCCGGGGAGCGCGACCACCGAGACGCCGCCGCGGCCGACGGCGTGCTGCACGGCGGTGTGCAGCAGCCGGGGCATCTGCCGCGGGTTGGAGATGAGTTCGCTGTAGTGGCTGCACTCGCGGAACAGCTGGTCGGGGTGGGTCTCCTGGAAGAAGCCGAGCCCGATCTCGCTGGACGGGATGTGGGAGGCGAGGGCGAGCACGGGGGCCATCGAGCGGTGGGCGTCGTACAGGCCGTTGATGAGGTGGAGGTTGCCCGGTCCGCAGGAACCGGCGCAGGCGGCGAGGCGGCCGGTGATCTGCGCCTCGGCGCCCGCGGCGAAGGCGGCGGTCTCCTCGTGGCGCACCTGGATCCAGTCGATGGCGGGGTTGCGCCGGATGGCGTCGACGACCGGGTTCAGGCTGTCGCCGACCACACCGTAGAGCCGCTGTACTCCGGCGCGGACGAGGATGTCGACGAATTGCTCCGCTACGTTCTGTTTGGCCATGGATCCATCAACACACGGCCCGGCGCCTCACGCCTCCCAGACGGCGGCCCCCGTACGGTCATCGGCGTAACCCGTCACCCTCAGCTGGGTGTCGGCGAGGAAGGCGGCGAGGCCCGGCGGTTCGGCGCCGGCCCAGCGGGCCGCCAGCTCCTGGGCGAGGGCGGGCTCGCCGCGCATCGGTTCGGCGAGGCCGGGCGAGGCCAGGAGCAGGGTGTCGCCGGGCCGGGCCACCGAGGCGCGGAAGCGGAAGGGTTCGGCCGGCGGCGGGACGGGTTCCTCGACGAGCGGCCCGGGGGCGGTGGTGACGCCGAGGTCCATGGTGAGCCGGTCGCCCTCGTCGGTCACCTCGGGCGTGCCGTGCGGGGGCGTCGAGCCGAAGCCCACGACGGGCGCGCCGGTCACCGAGGCCGGGTCGGGAAGGAGCGGCTCGATGTCCTGCCAGGCACCGTCGCGGAGCCGGAAGAGTCCGCCGCCGCCGATGCCGAAGAAGACCCGGGTGCGGCAGTCGGGGTCGGCGGGGATGAGCAGGCAGCGCAGGGTGGCGGTGTACGCGTCGGGCGCCAGGCCCCGCTCGACGGCGCGGGCCCGCAGCCGTCCGTAGGTGCGGTCGGTGAGCCGCTGGAGGCCCGACTTGAGCTCGCCGCGGCGGCCGGAGCGGATGTCCTCGGAGAGCCGGGCGTGGCTGCGGCCGACGGCCTCGCCGATCCAGCGGCAGGCGTCGGCGGCGGCGAGGTGCGCCTCGTCGGCGGCGCGGGAGCCGGCCGCCACGGCGACGAGGAGGAGCGCGGTCTCGTCGTGGCCGAAGCGGGCGGTGAGGAGGGCGTCGCGGCGGGGCTCGCCGCGGTAGCGGGCGGAGTCGCCGCGGACGGAGGCGGCGCGCAGGGTGGCGGTGCCGTAGCGGGCGCCGTCGAGGACGGTGTCCGCGACCAGGTCGGCGAGTTCGCCGGGGCGCGCGGCGGGCAGGGCGGTGGGCTCGGCCTCGTACGTCGGCGGACGGCTGCCGAGGAAGCCGGTGCGGGGCCGGGGCATGGTCACCTGGACGGTCGGCTCGTGGCCGGGGGCGGGCGGTTCGACCGACACGGTGGCGTCCGCCCCGGGTTCCTGTTCGCGTACGGGCTCGGGCTCGGGCTCGGGCTGCACGGGGACCGGGGGCGGTGCCGGGAAGGTGCGGGGCCCCGTGACCGGTGCTTCCCACGGCGCCGGCCCGAGCACGGTGGGCCGGGGCGGCGCGGAGGGCACGGGCGGCGCGGGTGGTGCCGGCGGCGTGGAGGGCGCGGGCGGCACCGTGGGCGCGGGCGGTGCGGAGGGCACCGGCGGCGGGGCGGTCCGGAGGGGCTCCGCGGGCGGTGCGGGGGGCACCGGTGGCGGGGCCGCCTCGGCGGATCCGGGAGCCTGCGTGGCCTGGGTGGCGGACGTGAAGTGGGCGTCCAGCGAGTCGGGCGAGGGCGTCGGCGTGAGGTCCTCCGCCGCGTCCTCGTAGAGCGCGTCCCACCAGTTGTCCCCCTGCTGAGTCATGCCCTTATTGTCCACCGCGGGCGGCCCTGGAAAACGGGACACGAGGAAAACCGTTGCTGCGAATGGGTGGTCCGCCGGACGACCCCACCCCCCACGGGAAGGACGTCCGGCGGACCGGCGTGGTCAGCGCACGTCGTAAGCGCGGACCACGGTCTGGGTGACGGAGTTGCCGCGGGCGTCCGTCAGTTCGGTCCTCAGGGTGACCGGCCTGCCCGTCGCGCCCGCGTGGTCCACGGTCGCGGTCCAGGTGCCGTCCTGCTGGGAGACCGGTGCTTCGGTCCAGGTCGTACCGCCGTCATAGGAGTACGAGAGCGTGGCCGAGGTGAGAGCGGCCGGCTGGTAGCCGGCGTGCCCGGTCGCGGTGAGGCGGATCTTCTGGCCGTCCGTCGCCGCGAGGGTCTTGAGTCCGTCCTCCGGCAGGTCGTACCGGGGGAAGAGAATCGGGATGCCCTGAGAATAGACCGTCTCGTCGAGCCGGGAGGTGAATTTCCAGATCGTCCGCACCGAGGTGGAGCGGGCCCAGTTCCGGTTGCCGAGCTTCGCGGTGTTCTGTTCCAGCTCGTACGTGCCCTGCTCGGCGGGCACTTCGAAGACGCCGAAGGGCCAGGCGGTCTCGTCGATGAGCTCGCCGTCGCGGCGCAGCCGCAGGTTGCCGAGGTCGCCGAAGGAGCCGGGCTCGGCGTGGTGGGTGCCGTCGCCCCACATCGCGGCGGCGAAGCCGATCAGATTGCCCTGGCGCTCGGAGACGAGGACGGGTTCGCCGTCGGCGTCGCGCGGTGCGGTCGGCACGAGGACGCCGTCGTACCAGGTCTCGGTGCGCCGCTCGCCGGGGGTGTACGTGTGCCGGTCGCCGACCATCAGTTCGCCGTAGGGGAAGCTGCTGCCGGTCAGCTGCTGCCAGGCGGTGTCGCCGGTCGTGTGGTACTCGGTGCGGCCGCCCGGGGCGGGGACGGTCTCCAGGCCCGCGAAGCCGACGGCGAGTCCGTTGGGGCGGTACGCGGCGGGGAAGTTCATGAAGTCCGCGTCGACGCCGGCCGAGCCGTAGGTGACCTCGGAGCGGCCGAGGCGGGAGTCGCGGACCCGGTGGACGCGGTCCCGGTCGACCTCGCCGGTCTCGGGGAAGGCGAGGCTGTAGACGTAGGGCGGCTCGGCCGTGGCCTGCCAGTGCAGGGTGACCTCGCTGGCGGCGAGCCGCTCGCGGAGTGCGGCGGCCTCGGCGGCGGGGACCGCGAGGGCGGGGAGACCGGCGCCGGTGAAACCGCCGGTCGGGTACCAGCGGAGGGGCGAGTCGTGGTGGACGACGACGCCGATCGCGCCGGCGGCCTTGGCGTCGCGGGCGAGGACGGCGACGCTCGTGGTGTCGTCGGGGAGGCGGACCAGGGCGAGGCGGCCCTGGACGCCGGCGGCCTTCAGCTCGGCCGGGGTGCCGCTCCCGGCGTCGACGAGCCGGGCGGAGCCGGTGCCGTCGAGGTTGTCGGAGCCGGTGGAGGCGGTCACCGGGTGGAGGTCCAGGCCGTCGCCGGTGCGCAGCGAGGTGAGCTGCGGGGCGGCGGCGCGCCAGTAGCTCCCGGACTCGAAGGAGCCGTCGCGGGCCTCGCCCTCGACGGAGGCGTGGAAGGAGCGGATGGTGCGGGGGCCGAGGGCGGTCCCGGAGTGCGCCCAGACGTCGTCCCAGGTGCGGGCGAAGGCCAGGGTGGTGCCGCGGACCTCGGACGGCCGGTCGGTGCGGATCGAGAGGCGGGCGGCCTTGCGGGCGTCGAGGACGACGGTGGTGTCCCGGGTGACCTCAACCTGAGGGCGGGCCAGGTGGGTGAGCGAGTCGGTCAGCGTGGCGCCCTCGCCGGCGTCGGGGGTGGTGACGAAGGAGGTGAGGAAGTAGCTGCCGGGGCGCACCCGGAAGACCTGGTCGGTGGCGCCCTCGTTGAAGCGGCGCTCGCCGGTGGCGTCGTCGGTGCCGATGACGTCGAGCGAGGAGGCTCCGTCGGCCGGCTTGCCCAGGCGGTCGATCAGCTTGACGCGGAGGGTGACCTTCTCGGGTTCGACGTACAGCGAGAACGGGGTGGAGACGTGGACGCCGCCGCGGCCGGTGGCGACGATCCTGCCCGTGACGTCGCCGTACTGCGCGCGCTCCAGGCGGGCGGTGGGGTCGACGGCCAGGGGGACCCGGACGGTCGCTCCGGCGGGGACGGTGACGGTGCGCTTGCCGAGGCGGGCGACGGTGGAGCGGATCGCGGAGCCGTCGTTGCCGGTGACCTTCTCGACGGCGAGGTCGAGGGTGACCGGGGCGTCGGAGGTGTTGGTGTAGGGGACGGTGACCGTGGTGCGGTCGCTCTTGTCCTGCGGCCAGTGGTAGGTGCCTGCCTGGACGGCGGGGGCGGAGAGCACCGTCTGGCCGATCGCGGCCTCGACGTCGAGCCGGCCGGCGCCGGTCTCGCGGACGTCGCCGGGTATGTCGGTCTCGGCGGAGGCCACCAGCGCGGCCTTCAACTGCTGGGCGGTCCAGTCGGGATGACGCTGCTTCAGGATGGCGGCGGCGCCCGCGACGTGCGGGGTGGCCATCGAGGTGCCGGACATCGCCTGGTACGCGTAGAGGCCGCGTCCGCCGGCCGCCGCGGCGGAGATGCCGACGCCGGGGGCGGCGATCTCCGGCTTGAGGGTGTGGGCCTCGTCGGGGACGGGGCTGCGGCTGGAGAACCAGGCGGTGGAGTCGTCGCGGTCGGTGGCGCCGACGGTGAGGACGCCGGGGGCGCAGCCGGGCGAGGAGACGGAGTTGAGGGTGGGGCCCGCGTTGCCCGCCGCGACGACGAACAAGGTGCCCTCGTTCCGGGCGAGTTGTTCGGCGGCGGCGCTCATCGGGTCGTCGCAGTCGGTCTCGGAGGGGTTGCCGAGGCTCATGGAGACGACGTCGGCGCCCTGGGCGACGGCCCACTCCATGCCGGCGATGATCCACGAAGTGGCGCCGGATCCGGAGTCGTTGAGGACCTTGCCGTTGAGGAGGGCGGTACCGGGGGCGACGCCCTTGTTCCTGCCGCCGCTCGCGGCGCCGGAGCCGCCGACGGTGGAGAGGGTGTGGGTGCCGTGGCCTCCGCGGTCCTCGGAGGTGTCGGAGTCGGTGAAGTTCTCCGAGGCGACGATCCGGCCCCGGAGGTCCGGGTGGCCGGTGTCGGCTCCGGTGTCGAGGACGGCGACCTTGGTGCCGGTGCCGTCGTAACCGGCGGCCCACGCCTCCGGGGCGTGCACCTGCCGGGCGGAGTGCTCCAGGGTGGCCTCGACCTTGCGGTCCAGCCACAGCTTCTCGACGGCCGCGGCGGAGGAGCGGGCGGCGGGCGCGGAGATCTCGGACCAGAAGGTGGCGGCCTGCTTCTTGTCGGCCCGGAGGGCGACGCCGCCGATGGTCTCGAGGACCTGGCCCTTGCGCGCGCCGCGCGGGGCGGCCGGGGCGGTGCGGGCGGTGGCGGCGGAGCCGTAGACGGCGATCAGCGGGAGGGTGGTGGTGGAGGCGTCGTCGTAGCCCTGGCGCACCAGGCCGGTGACGTTGAAGAGCTCCTCGTCGACCCGGTCGGCGGCGAGCGCGTCGGTGGCGTCCTCGGGATAGACGTAGAGGTCCGGGCCGGAGCGGCGGGTCTGGACCAGCGGCACGGTGCCGTCCTCGCGGGGCAGCACGGTGGCGGCGGGGTTGCCGCGCTCGTCCCGGCGGACGAGGACGCGGTCGCCGGTGACCAGGGTCACCGTGGCGGACCTCTCCCGGCCTTCGGCCGGGGGGACCCCCGGCTCGCTTCGCTCTCCGGCCCGGGCCTGCTCCTGGCTGCCGACCGGCGGGCGGTCGGCGGGGCCGCCGGCCGGCGGCTGGGCCGCGGCGGACGGCAGGGCCGCGGTGACGGCCAGGACGGCGGCGGTCGCCGCTCCCAGGGCCGTACGCGAAATCGGACGCATCGCTCTCCCCATCTGAATCCGGACAACAGGCGCAAGTCACCTGAATCCGGAGGCGGTTGGTGCTGCGGTGGCGCCACATTGGCAGAGGTGAGGGCGGTACAGGGATGATGGGCGCGGCGGGAATACGCCGTGGCCGATTCCCGCCAGGTCACCAACGGAACGAATGCCTCCGGAGAACCCGCGCGGAACGTCGCGCGCGCTCCCGGAGGCACGGCGAGGGGCGGGAACCGATGCTGGGTTCGATAGGACTGGACGAGCGGCAGGAGTCCGCCTACCGGGCGCTGATCGCGCTCGGCGCGGCGGAGGTCACCGACCTGGCGCACCGGCTCTCGCTCCCCGAAGCGGACACCGAACGGGCCCTGCGGCGCCTGGAGGCGCAGGGCCTCGCCGCCCAGTCCTCCGCCCGCACCGGCCGCTGGGTCGCGGCCCCGCCCGCGGTCGCGCTCGGCGCGCTCCTCACCCAGCAGCGGCACGAGCTGGAGCAGGCGGAGCTGGCGGCGGCGCTGCTGTCGGAGGAGTACCGGTCCGAGGCGGCCGAGCCCGCCGTCCACGACCTGGTGGAGGTGGTGACCGGCGCGAGCGCGGTGGCGCACCGCTTCTTCCAGCTCCAGCACGGCGCCACCGAGGAGGTCTGCGCGCTCGTCACCGGCAAGCCGATCGCCGTCACCGGCCTGGAGAACGACGCGGAGGAACTGGCCGCGGGGCGGGGCGTCCGCTACCGGGTGGTCATCGAGCGGGAGGTGCTCACCCTCCCCTCCGGCCTCCTCGAACTGTCGGCGGCGCTCGGCCGCGAGGAGCAGATCCGGGTGGTCGACCGCGTCCCGACCAAGCTGGTCGTCGCCGACCGCACCCTCGCCATGGTCCCGCTCACCGGCCGCGGCGCCGAACCGGCCGCGCTCGTGGTCCACGCCAGCGGACTCCTGGAGTCCCTGATGGGCCTCTTCGAGTCCGTCTGGCGCGACGCACTGCCCCTGCGGCTCGGCGTCGGCGCCCAGATCACCGAGGACCAGGCCCCCGGCCCCGACGCCACCGACCTGGAGATCCTCTCCCTCCTCCTCGCCGGCATGACCGACGCGAGCGTCGCCAAACAACTGGACCTGGGCCTGCGCACCGTCCAGCGCCGCGTCAAGGGCCTGATGGAACTGGCCGCCGTCACGACCCGCCTGCAGCTGGGCTGGCACGCGTACGAGAAGGGGTGGGTGGCGAGAAACTGACCCTTCCCGGCACCGTTCCGGGAGGGGGCCGGGGCGGTTGGGGGGCGAGGGCAGGGGGCGGGTGTCGGTGCCGGGCGGTGTCGGGGCCGGGCGGTGCCGGGCGCTGCCGGGGCCGGGCTCGGTGCTGCGGCCGCCCGGGGTGGGGGCGCGCCTCCAGGCCGGGAGGTGCCGGGGTCGGGCGCTGCGCCGGGCGGGCGTGGCGCGCGGCGGTGCCGGGCGGGCGTGGCGCACGGCCGTGCCGGGCGGGCCTGCGGTTGGGCTCCGTCCCCGGCGGGCGGGACGCGCCTCCGTACCGGGCGGGGCCACCGTCCGTCCTCGACGGTCGCGCGACGGGGCGCCCGTACCGGGGGGTGCTGAGGCGCGCATCCGGGCCGGGCGGGCCCGGCGCCGGGCACCGGCCCCGCCCGAGCCGGGGCACGCCTCCGGGCCCGCGTGCGGCACCCGGCGCGCGGCCCGAGGCCCCGCGCCGCCGCCACGCTTCCCGCGCGGCGCCCTTCCCTCCGCGCTGCCCACGGCCCCGCGCGAGGGGCGCGGCGGCGCCCGCGCGGCCCGCGTCCGGAACGGCCCGCGTCCGGGAGTCCCCGCGCGGGAAGCGCGGCGGCGGCTCGGGCGGCCACCCCTTCGGGCTCCGCGATCTGCGGGAAGTCGGCGGGTGGGGGAGGCTGGGGCCGTGGGTGTGTGGCAGCTCCTGATGGTCGCGGCGGTCATGCTCCTCGGCCTGTTCGGGGTCCTGGCCCCCGGCGTGCCGGGCAGTTGGCTGGTGTGGGCCGCCGTGCTGTGGTGGTCGCTGCACGAGCAGACCGGCCTCGCCTGGATCCTGCTGGTCTCCTCGACCGCCCTGCTGCTCCTCACCCAGGTGGTGGTCTGGCAACTGCCGCCGCGCCGCTTCCGGGGCGCGGCCCTGACCCGCAGGACGGTCGGCTACGCGGGCGCGGGCGCCCTCCTCGGCTTCGTCCTGGTCCCGGTGCTGGGCGCGGTCCCCGGTTTCGCCGGCGGGATCTACCTCGGCGAGCGGCGCCGCCTCGGCGGCCACGGCCAGGCCCGCGCCGCCACCCGCGCGGCGATGCGCGCCGGCGGCACCAGCATCCTCGTCGAGCTCTTCTCCTGCCTGCTGATCGTCGGCGCGTGGGCGGGCGCGGTCATGTTCGGCTGAGCTCCGAGAACTCCAGGTAGCGCCGCGCGTACGACCGCCAGGGCGCCCACTCCCCCGCGTCCGCCACGGGCCCCGCATCCCCCACGGGCGCCACGTCGGGGTCGCCGAGCGACCGGATCCGGATCAGGGCGGCGGCGCGGGCGTCGACACCGGGGACCTCCCCGAGGACCCGCGCGGACTCGTCGCGGTCGGCACCGGCGTCGAGCCGGAGGCCACCGTCGGCGAGGGCCCGGGCGAGCGGCCCGGCGACCGGATGGCCGACGAGGTCCACGGGCGCGGGAAAGAGCGCGTGGAGACTCCCGTCGGGGCTGTCGAGGGGCGTGCCGAGCTCCGCCAGGACGCGCGCGGACTCCGCCGGGCCGAGGACGGTCCGGAGGGCGTACTCCTCCGGATCCGCGGCGCCCGGCGAGCGCAGCCCCGGCCGGGCGGCCACCGCGGCGGCGAGCCGCGGGTCGGCGCCGAGGCGCTCGGTGACCGCGTAGGGGTCGGCGTCGAGGTCGAGGAGGCGGCGCAGCCGGTGCACGGCGGTGGTGAGGTCGCGCAGCTCGGCGAGGTGCAGCCGCGCCTCCAGCCAGCGGCCGGGCGCCGCTTCCGCCACGGCGACGACCCCGGGGCCGTACGGCAGCCGCAGGGTGCGCCGGTAGGTGCGGGCGCCGCGCTCCCCGGTGACCTCCTCGACGCCCGGCAGGGCTTCCGCGGCCAGCAGGTCGAAGACCTCGGCGGCGGCGTACGGCCCCCGGTAGGCGAGCCGCAGCGGTACGCCGGTGGTGGCGGCGCGCGGCCCGGCCGCTCCGGTGGTCTCGGCGCGGAGCTCGGTCGGGGTGCGGGCGTACACGGCCCGGATGGTGTCGTTGAACTGCCGGACCGAGGCGAAACCGGCGGCGAAGGCGATCTCGGTGACCGGCAGGGAGGTGGTCTGGAGCAGGACGCGCGCGGTGTGGGCCCGCTGGGCGCGGGCGAGCGCCACCGGTCCGGCGCCCAGCTCGGCGGTGAGCTGGCGCTGGACCTGGCGGGTGCTGTAGCCGAGCCGGACGGCGAGGCCGGGGACGCCCTCGCGGTCCACGACCCCGTCGCCGATCATCCGCACGGCCCGTCCGACGACGTCGGCGCGGACGTCCCACTCGGCGGAGCCGGGCACCGCGTCGGGCCGGCAGCGGCGGCAGGCTCGGAAACCGTGGCCCTGGGCGGCGGCGGCCGTCGGGAAGAAGGCGACGTTGCGCCGCTTGGGGGTGACGGCGGGGCAGCTGGGCCGGCAGTAGATGCCGGTGGTGCGGACGGCGAAGAAGAACTCCCCGTCGAACCGCGCGTCCCTGCTGCTCACCGCCTGGTAGAGGGTGTCGCCCTCGTCGTCCGTCATGCCTCCAGTGTGCGGCGGCGCACCGCCGCACACTCGCGGCTTTCGGACATCACGGGCCGTCTAGCGGATCCGGCCCTCCCGCTTGAGGGCCAGGGCGGCCCGCCCCTCGGCGCCCTTGCGCTTCCAGTCCTTGCGGATCTCGTGGCGCATGCGGGCGTCGGTCTTGGCGACGAGCCGCTGGTTCTCCCGGAGGAGCTTGCGGTAGCTCTCCAGGCGGCGTACGGACAGCGTGCCGTCGTCGAGGGCGGCGGCCACCGCGCATCCCGGCTCGGTCTCGTGGGAGCAGTCGTGGAAGCGGCACTCGGCGGCCAGTTCCTCGATCTCCGCGAAGGTCTGCCCGACCCCGGCCTCGGCGTCCCACAGCCCGACGCCGCGCAGCCCCGGGGTGTCGATGAGCACGCCGCCGCCGGGCAGCACGAAGAGGTTGCGGGTCGTCGTGGTGTGCCGGCCCTTCCCGTCGACGTCACGGGCGGCCTGCACCGTCATGACGTCCTCGCCGACGAGGGCGTTGGCGAGGGTGGACTTCCCGGCGCCGGAGACGCCGAGCAGCACGGTGGTACCGCCGGCGACGACGGCCGACAGCACCTCGACCCCGTCACCGGTGGCGGAGCTGAGCGGCACCACCTCCACGCCGGGGGCGACGTCGCGGACGTCGTCGACGAGGTGCGAGAGCACGACCGGGTCGGGCACGAGGTCGGCCTTGGACAGCACGACGGTGGGCACGGCACCGGACTCCCAGGCGAGGGCGAGGAAGCGTTCGATCCTGCCGAGGTCCAGTTCGACGGCGAGCGAGACGGTGATGACGGCGTGGTCCACGTTGGCCGCGAGGATCTGCCCCTCGGACCGCTTGGACGACGTCGACCGCGCGAACGCCGTCCGCCGCGGCAGACAGGCCCGCACGTACCGGGGATCGGCGGCGCCATCGGGATCGACGGCGGCCCAGTCCCCGGTGCAGACGACGCGCAGCGGATCGTGCGGCGTCACGAACGCGGTGTCGGCGCGCACGACCCCGTCGGCCGTGGCCACGTCACACTGCCCCCGGTCGACCCGGACGACCCGCCCGGGGACGAGCCCCTGAGCGGCGTACGGCGCGAAGGCCTCCGCCCAGCCGGCGTCCCAGCCGTGGGCGTCGAGGACGGACGAGGAAGTGGAAGGGGAAAGCGGGTGAAGCGAAGCGTTGAACAAGGGGGACCCTTCGAAGGGCGGCCCCCGGCGGCGCGCTCCGAGCGCGCGCTACGAGTGGGTGTCAGCCGGAGACCACAGGGGTGGGAACGATGAACTCCTGAATGCGGGCACAGCCCGTCACCGTGACAGTCATCAATGTCCTCACCTCCTGCTTCTTCGTCGGCTCCAGGGCAGCGGAAACGACCGCCGCCTGAGTACGGCCCTCACCTTAGGACGGCGTCGAACGCGCCGCCACCCCTTTTCTCCGAGGGGATGCGACGCCCCTCTCACGCTCCTCCGCGCCCCCTCGCGCCCCTTCGGTCTCGACGCGCCCCCTTGCCGCCACCATCTGATATGACTGACAGTCACCTGGGTGGGTCCACCAGCTTGTTGAGCGCAGGCTGGCTGGAGGGGAGCAAGGGGGCTGTCCGATGCATTCCATCTCGACACTGAGGCAGTGGCTGCTGGAACGCCCGCGGCTCGTGCTGCAACTGTTCCGGCACATCGACCGCGCGCACGGCGGCCACTTCCTGCACTACCCGAGCGGTCCCGCGGCGGCGGCGCTGCGCAGGACGAGCGGGGCGCGGCTCTGGGTCAGCCGGGCGCCCGACGATCTCCTCTGGTTGGTCAGCGGCTGCGGGCTGAGCGTCGGCTGCGCGCGACTGGAGGAGCTCGGCCACGGCGAACGGCTCCGGGATCCCGACGCCGGCCAGCTGACCGAGATGCTCCGGCAGCTGCCCACGGACCTGGGTCGGCTCATGCTGTACGGACTCGCCCTGCGCCCGACCCTCCGGGCCCACCGCCTCGTGCACAGCCACGGCGACGAACTGGAGCAGGCCACGCGGAAGGACGGCCCCCCAGTGTCGAACGAGATCTGGGACCGCCCCTCCTGTCTCGTCGAGACGAAGGGCGAACCCGGCGACGCCGCCGACCCGCTGCCGGGGCCGGGGGCGTCGTCCGGCACCGAAGCGCCCGGGACGCCGGCGGCACGCCCGACCCCCGACGCCCTCTCGGAGCGGACGGCCGCCCTCCGCTCCGACGCCGGGGAACTGGCCGACCGCATGGACGCGTTCGCCGTCGCGCTCCGCGACGGACGGCTCCCGGCGGACGACGGGCTCCTGCGGGCGACCCTCACCTGGGCGCGCGAGCGCGAGCGACTGGCCGACGCCCTCGCCGAGGCCGGGGCGGGGACCTGGGACGCGGCACAGAGCTGGGGCGACGCCGAGGAGCTGATCGGCCGGTTGCGCGCGGACGAGGAGGAGCGCCGCCTGGTCGAGCAGGAGATCGCGAAGGTGGTGACGGCCCGCAAGGAGGCCGAGACGCTGCTGGCGACGATCACCAGTCCGCTGGTCCGCACGAACATGGAGGAGCACATAGCGCAGCTGGACTCCGAACTCGCCCGGCTGCGGAGCGAGGATGAGCCCGCGGCGGCGGTGGCGGAGACCCCGGAGACGGACGACGGGGAGGACTCCTCGCAGGACGCTCCGTCGGAGGACGGCCCCTCGGAGGACGGCCCCTCGGAGGGCGACTCCTCGGAGGGCGACTCCTCGGAGGACGGCCCCTCGGAGCCCGAGGAGGAAGCGGCCGTCCCGGAGGCGGAAGCCGCCCCCACGACCCACCAGAACGCCGTACGGGAAGCGGAACCGGCACCGGAACCCGCCCCGGCACTCGAACCGACCCGGGACCTGACCCCGTCCACCACCTCGGAACCGGAACCCGAGCCGGAACCGGAACCCGAGCCTGAGCCGACGCCTGAGCCGGCTACCGCCTCGGAGGCCCTCGCCGCCTCGGAGGCCCCTGCCGCCTCGGAGGCCCCCGCCCCGCTCCCGGACGCCGCCGACGACCCCGACACCGTGCCGGCCCCGGTCGACGTGTGGGCCGACGGTCAGGGCCGGGTCGCGGAGCTGGTGGCGCGGGGCAGGCTGGCGGAGGCGTACTGGCTCACCCGGGCCGCCGGCGCACCCGCGCACCGCACGCTCGCCCTGGAGTTCGCGGACGCGGCGTTCCACGTCTCGGCCGCCGCCGCCTCCGACCTGCAGGCGAAGGCGGAGGAGCGGCTGGAGGCGCTGGGCAGGCGGCGACCCTGGGACGACGACCCGGAGGCCCAGCTGGTCCTGGTCGCCGCGGCCGTGCGCAGCAGCATCTCGGCCCGCTGGGCGAGCACCGTCCTCGCCGAGCACACGGCGCTCCCCGGACTGCCCGCGCCCTGGGCGGGTCTGCTCGACGGACTCGTACAGGCGATCCGCATGGGTGCGGAGATCGAGCCCGGCGGGCTGCGGCCGGCCTCCGTCGAGACCCCCGCCGACCGGTACGAGAGGCTCGCCGACCAGGCGCGGCAGCTCGCCGTCGACCTGCCGAAGCGCAAGATCCGCTACCAGCGGGCCACCGTGGTGCTCCAGACGCTCACGGCGGCGGACGGCGTCCTGGGACGTACGCTCCAGGCGATCGAGAACTGGGCCGCGAGCGAGGGCCGGACGGGCCGACAGGAGCTGTTCGACCTCCTGGAGACCCACTTCAAGCGGCTCGACGCCGTGGACCGGCTCATCGACGAGACCGACCGTGCCAAGCGCAGCCCCCGGCAGTCCAAGGACGACATCTACGCGGGCGCCCGCAACCAGCTGCGCACGCACGTCAAGACCGTGCAGGACCTCCTGAAGGACGCGGTCCGGGTGGCCGAGGCGCCGCGCGCCTCCGGCAAGGAGATCAGCCGGGAACTCAAGGCCGCGGTCGAGGCGGCCCGGTCCGCGCCGCCCGCGCCGGGCGTGGGCGGCGCGCTGCTGGCGCTGCTGCTGCGGTGGCTCGACCTGAAGCACGCACCCGAGGTGCGGGACGTGTGGTTCCCGCCGCCCGCCGACGAACTGCTGCTCGTGCCGGGGCTCCCCTGGCTCACCGAGGACGGCCGGGACCTGCCGGACCTGTCCCACCCGGAGGCCCTCGCCGTCCTCTCGGCGGCGCTCGGCTCCGCCGATCCGGCCAAGGCCCTCGCCTGGCACCGCGAGCAGGGCGATCTGCACCTGGCCGAGCGGCTCCTGGAGCGGCTCACCGAGGGCGGGATCGGCGGGGTCGAGCTGACGCCGTCCCGGCTCGCCGAGCTCCGGCAGGCGTCCGCCGACGCCACCGACGCGTGGCGGTCCGCGTGCGCGAAGGAGCACCGCAGGGCCCAGCTGGGGCTGGCCCGGGTACGTGCGCACAACCTGCTGACCCACGAGGACGAGCGGGAGTTCGCCGGCCTGCTGCTCGACCTGGAGGGCGACGGCCACGGAGGCCGCTACCGGGAGCGGCTCCACGCGATCTTGGAGGTCGGCGAGCGGCTCGACGCGCTGGAGAAGCGGAAGGCGGACGAGCTGCGCGGACAGCTCGACCAGCTCCCCATGTCGGCGCCCGACGCCGCCCGGGTCCGCGGGCTGCTGGACCGCGGGGAGACGGTGGCGGCCGAGGAGCTCCTCACCTTCACCCGCCGGGGCCAGGCCCTGCCGGAACCGACCGAGCCGGCCGGCGAGGTCCTCTCCCGCTTCCTGGCGGGGGTGACCGACCCCCAGGCGCCCAAGCCTGACGTGGACGGTGTCAGCGCCCGCTGGTGGGCGCTGCACTACGCCGACGGCGATCCCCTGGTGTCGAACGCGAAGGCGGGCCTCGACGCCTGGGACCGGCTGGCCCAGGCGCGGGACGCGCAGAAGATCGGCCGGGAGGTCGTCAGCGTGCTCCGGCTGCTCGGCCTGTCCGCGGCGCCCCAACCCCATGTGGAGACGGCGTCCTGGGGGGTGACGCGGCTCAGCGTGCGGGCGGACATCACGGAGAGCACGCCCGGATACGTGGCCGCGCTCGGCTCCCAGGCCCGGCGCTCCTACAAGGTGGTCGTCATCACCGACCAGCTCCGCGGCGAAGGACCGCTGCGGCACCTGCCGGCGTCCGCGATCGGCGCCAACATCATCCTCTACACCCAGCCGCTGGGCGTGGAGAACCGACGCCGGCTGGCCATGGAGTCCCGGGGCCGCACCCAGCAGGCGCTGGTCGTCGACCCGGCGGTGGTCGGCTGGGTGGCCGCGCGGGCGCCGCGTTCCTTCCGCGCCACGCAGCGGGTCACCCTGCCCTGGACCGGCTACACCCCGTACACCCCGCACGTCGCGGGGCTGGTGCCGCCCGAGGTCTTCAAGGGGCGGACGGACGAGATGCGTTCGGTGATCGACCCGCAGGGTCCGATCTTTCTCTTCGGCGGGCGCCAGCTCGGCAAGTCGTCGCTGCTGAGGCAGGCGGCGGAGGTCTTCCAGAAGGGTGATCCGGAGAACCGCGTCGCGGTCTACCTGGACCTGATGAAGGCCGACATCGGTCACGCCGAGCCGCCGGAGGGGATCTGGCGGATGCTGCTCGCCGAGCTGAAGCGGCTGCGGGTGCTCAGCGGGACCATCGCCGATCGGGCGCCGGCCGACGTGGTCGCCGACGCGATCCGGAAGTGGATCACGGCGTCGCCGGAGCGGCGCATCCTGCTGCTCGCCGACGAGGCCGACGCCTTCCTGACCGCCGACGCGCAGGCGGTCTACACGGGCGGCGGCCAGTCCACCTTCCCGACAGTGAAGCGGCTCCAGCGGCTCATGGAGGACACCGGACGCGACTTCAAGATCGTGCTCGCGGGCCTGCACCAGGTGCAGCGCTTCAACCGGCTGATCAACGTGGTCACCGCGCACGGCGGCCGGGACGTGCCGGTCGGGCCGCTGGACCCGAGGGACGCGGTCGAGCTCGTGGAGAAGCCGATGGCCGCAGTGGGACTGGTCTTCGAGACCCGCGACCTGGTCTGGCACATCCTCGGTCTGACCAACTACCAGGCCAACCTGCTCCAGATCTTCTGCGACCACCTGGTCTCCTACATGCAGCAGCGGCCGCTGCCCGCCTCGGGCCGCCACGCTCCGATCACCTGGGAGGACGTGCAGCAGGTCGCGGGCACGGAGGAGGTCCGCGGACTCATCGCCGAGCGGCTGCGCTACACGATCAACTTGGAGGACCGTTACCGCGTCCTCGCCCTGCTCATCGCCGTGCGCAGTCGGGAGGAGGGGCACGGGCACGGCTACCGGCCCGCCGAACTCCTCGAACACGCCCGTGAGCGCTGGGACGAGGGCTTCCGGCAGGTCACCGAGCGTCAGCTGATCATCTACCTCGACGAGATGGTCAACCTCGGCCTGCTGATCAAGCTGGACGGCGAGCGGGTCTACGCGATGCGCAGCCCCAACGTGGTCAACATGCTCGGCACCAAGGCCGAGCTGGAGAACGAGCTCCGCGACACCCAGTTCGACCAGCCGTACGACTACGACCCGAAGGTCGCCCGGCGGTCCCTCGGCTCGGACCGGCGCACCCGGGTGCAGCGGATGAGTCCGCTGACGGACGGCCAGCTGAGCGAGATCCTCGACCACGCGACCCGCACCACTCTGGTGCCCTGCACCCCCGCGCTCGGCGCGGACCTGGTGGCGCGCGGCCTCGAACTGCACGTGGACGGCCACGGGCTGACCATCGTGCCGGTCGGGCCCGGCGGCGACCTCACGGAGGTCATCACGGCGAACTCCCGCCGCAACGTCGGCTCCCGCCTCCTCCTCGTCGACCTCCGGGGCGAGGACGCCGGCCGGCTGGAGAAGGCCCTCGAACGGCTCCTGGAGTACACGGAGAGCGCCCGGCCCGAGGGGGCCTCCTCCGCGCCGCCCCGCCGCTACGCCGTGGTCCTGTGCGATCCGGACGTCGCTCCGGCGGTGGAGGGGGCCGTGGGGGTGGTCCATCCCGAGCGGTGGAACCTCAACAGCCTGCGCGCCTGGCCGGAGTCCCCGTTCACGTCCCCGGACGACCGGCGGAACCTGATCCGGGTGACGGGCGGCTGGCCCGTCCTCGTGGAACTGGCCATGGCCAACGTGCGGAAGGGCAAGCGGCAGCAGGACGTGCTGAAGGAACTCCTGGCGGAGATGGCCGGCCCGCAGAGGGCGGAGGGCCACCTGAGGCTGGCCGGTCTGGACGACTCCGACATCGCCCGGCTGACCGCCTGGGCGCAGTTCTACGAGGAGGACGACCACGCCGCCGGCAAGGCGGTCGCGGGCCCCGGCGACCTCCAGGCGGCCTTCGTCGCCGCCGGGCTCTTCGACGAGAGCGAGTCCGAGCGCGCCCTGGAGACGGCGGAGCGGTTCCTTGCCCGGCTCGACCGCATCGGGGTCCTCGATGTCGTCGAGGACGGCGGCAGCACGCTCGACCCGGTCACCTTCCGGGCCCTGAAGGCGATCGGCGACGGCCGATGACGGACCTCGCCCGGGACGGCGGCGGGGCGGCGGCACCGGACGCCGTCCCTTCCGTCCCGGCGGTCGCGGCGCGGGACCTGGCGCGTCTTCCCGGACCGCGCCGGCACCTCGACCGGGTCGAGCGGGACCTGCGGGCGGGGCTCGACTGCGTCTGGTACTTCCCGGACACCGTGGTGGAGTCCGGCCGGGCGGAGTTCTTCCTCCGCGAGCTGCTGCACCGGTTCGACGGGGCCGTACCGGTGCCGGGCTCGGTCGGACCGCCGGACGGCGGGGCGGAAATCCCGGCCCCGGACGTGGTCGCCGTGCCGGCCCAGCGCACCTCCGGCGGGGCGCAGGACCCGGCTCCGGGCCACGTCCTCTTCGACCCGTGGCACGAGGAGGACGACGGCTTCGACGCCGACGACCCCTACGGCGCCCTCCTCGGGAACTGGGCGGCGCCCCCGGCCGGTCCCGGCGCCGACCCGTTCGCGGCGGCGGAGCCGCCCGGTACGGCCCCGGCAGTGTCGCTCGTCGACCGCCTCGCCAAGGAGCTGGGGGCGACGGGCGACCCCTTGGACGAGCTGCTGAGGAGGGCCCGCCGCGGGCACCGGGGGTCCGAGGGGGCCGACCAGGACGAAGGCGTCGGCGGCGACGCGCCCGGCTCGCCGCCGACCGTGGTGGTGCGCGGCTGGGAGGAGCACTCGGCGGAGGAGATGGGACAGCTGCTGCGCACGGCCCACGCCACCTTCCGGGAGGCGGGGCTGCCGGCGGAGCGGCGTCCCCGCTTCCTCTTCGCCGCGCGGGTCGACGACCTGCCCGCCCGGGCCCTCGGCCGGGGGCCGAGTCCGCACCAGGTCACCCTGCACTGGTGGTGGCGGGTGTGGACGCGTCTGGACAGCGAGGTGCTGCTCGCCTGGCGGCCCCGTCCGCCGGCGACGGCCGCGCAGGCGCTGTACGACAGGGTGACGGACTCGGTCGTCGCGGAGGTCTGCGGGCCTGACGTCGACCGCGCGCTCGTCCTGCGCGAGGTGTGGAAGGGCGGGGACGTGGAGTCCCTCCGCCGGGCCCTGACCACCGCACTGCCCGGCGTGGACGACCGCGAGAGCCGGAGCTGGCCCCGGCGCATGTCGACGGCGCACGCCTCCCGTCCCTCGGCGGAGATCCTCGACGACTGGGCGTCGGGGGTCGTCGACAGCTGGGACGGGCACGTCCGCCCGGTGGTCGCCCACCGGCTCCTCGACCCCGACTCCCCCGAACTGCGGGTCCTCGTGTGCCACGCCCAGAACCGGGTCCTGCTCCCCCTCGTCGAGGAGGCCCGCACGTCCTTGACGGAACTCGTCCCCGGCCTGCTCCGGAAGGGCGTCGACCTCGACCAGTTCCGGGAGCGGGCCAGGTCCGAGCACCGGGTGCGCAACGGGCTCCCCGCGGCCCCGCTGGCCGAGTTGGAGATCGGCGACCTGGCGCGGGTGGCCGGGTACCTGGTCCTGCCCTCGGACCAGCGGGACCGGCTGCGGAGGCTCAGCAAGGCCAGGAACCACCTCTCCCACCTCCAGCCGCTGGACCAGGAGCAGCTCGTCGCCGTCACGGAGGCCCTGACCACCGACTGGGGCACCGACGGCGGGAGGTGACGGGGCGCGGGTTTCACGGGTGGTCGGTGCGACCGGAGCGGGCGGTGCTCTCGGCGAGCGGCAGGCCGGCCCGCAGCAGGACGCAGGCCAGGGGTCCGGGGGCCGTAGGCGTAGGCGTCAGGGCGAGTCGGCGGAGACGGCCGGGGCGGGCGCCGTCCGGCCCGCCGGGCGGCGCCGGCGCGCCTGGTGGGGTGCTCCTCGTAGACCCCCCTCGGGGGTGAACAGGCGAAGTGCTCAGTCCTTCTCCCAGCCCGTGTGGAGGCGGGACTTCACGTCGTCCGGGGGGAGGAACTTGGACCAGCGTTCGGGGAACTCGGAGGGCATGTCGGGGTCGTCCTCGTCGACGTCCTCCGCCTCGGCGCGGATGCGGGCGACGAGTTCGGCCGCCTGGACGGCGCGGGCGCGTTCGTTGGCCTCGCGGGCGGCGGCGGTGGCGACGGACGGCCAGACGCGGTCGATCGCCGCGTTGACCGCCGCGCCGACGAGGACGGCGAAGGCGGAGACGCCGATCCAGAGGAGGATCGCGATGGGGGCGGCCAGGGAGCCGTAGATGGTGGGGCCCTCGACCTGGCTCGTCAGGTAGATCCGCAGCAGGAAGCTGCCGAAGGCCCACATCGCGAGGGCGACGAGCGCGCCGGGGATGTCCTCGATCCAGGGCGAGCGAACGGGGACGGAGACGTGGTACAGGGTCGTCAGGAAGGCGATGGAGAGCAGGATGACGGCCGGCCAGTACAGGACGGCGACGACGCCCGTGCCCCAGGGGACGAGCTCGACGACCCGGTCGGGGCCGACGACCGCGAGGGGCAGGACGACGGCTCCGATGAGCAGCGCCACGATGTAGAGGAGCAGGGCGAGGAGCCGGGTCTTGACGATGCCCCGGTGTCCGTCGAGGCCGTACATGACGGTGATGGTGTCGATGAAGACGTTCACCGCGCGGGAGCCCGACCACAGGGCGATGGCGAAGCCCAGCGAGATGAGTTCGGGCCGTTTCGCGCGGGTGATGTCGTCGAGGATCGGCTGGGCGATCTCGGCGACGCCCCGTTCGGAGAGGATCGTCCCGGCCGCCCGCAGGATGTTCTCCTCGATGCTGGCGACGGTGTCGGTGTTGGTCCAGTCGTCGGCGTAGCCGAGGACGGCGATCAGGCCGAGCAGGAGGGGCGGCAGGGACAGCAGGGTGAAGAAGGCGGCCTCGGCGGCGAGGCCGAGGACCCGGTACTCGATGCACGAGTTGACGGTGTCCTTGAGGAGCAGCCAGACCATCTTCCGCTTCGAGACGTTGCGGTAGAGGACGCGGGCCCGGTGCAGCCTGCTCCAGGGGCGCCGCTCCGGCCGTTCGGGTGTTTCGCTTGCTGCCTGCACCTGCTTACCGTATCGGCATGGAAGCACCCTCCCGCACCGCCGTGGACCCGGCTCCTCCGCTGGTGGGGTACGACGTCTTCGCCGGCGACCGGGCCCTCGTCGAGGCGGTCGGCCGCCACCTGCCCGCGGAGCTCCTCGACGGGGCCCGCGAGGAGCTGCGGGCGCTGGGCCGGGCGTCCGGTTCGGAGCGGGTCCGCGTGTGGGGCGAGCGGGCGAACGCCTTCCCGCCCCGGCTGCGGACCCACGACCGGGACGGGCGCCGGATCGACGAGGTGGACTTCCCCCCGGCCTGGCACCGGCTGCTCGGCGAGGCGGTGGCGGCGGGGCTGACGGACGCGTGGGACCGGCCCGGCGGGCACGTGCGGCGGGCCGCCGGGGTCCTGGTGGCGACGCAGGCGGAGGCCGGGATCGGCTGCCCGGTGTCCATGACCCACGCGGCGGTGCCGGCGCTGCGGGCGGAGCCCGAGGTCGCGGCGGTGTGGGAGCCGCTCGCGGTCTCCCGGGTGTACGAGCGGGAGCTGCGTCCGGTCGCCTCGAAGGCGGGGGCGCTGCTCGGCACGGGGCTGACGGAGCGGCAGGGCGGCGCCGGCGTACGGGCGACCACGCCGACGGCGCGGCCGCTGGCCGACGACGGCGCGTACCTGCTGACGGGGCGCAGGTGGTTCTGCTCGGCGCCGATGTCGGACGCCTTCCTGGTCCTCGCGCGGGCGCCCGGCGGGCTCACCTGCTTCCTGGTGCCCCGGGTGCTCGACGACGGCTCCCGCAACGCGTTCCCGATCCAGCGGCTCGAGAACGAGCCGGGCAACCACTCGAACCCCACCGTCGAGGTCGAGTTCGACGGGACGACGTGGGCGCGCCGGATCGGCGAGGAGGGGCGCGGGGCGCGGACGGTCAGGGGGATGGTGGCGGCGACCCGGCTGGACCGCGTCCTGGGCTCGGCGGCGCTGATGCGGCAGGCGGTGGCGCGGGCCGTGCACCACGCCTCGTACCGCTCCGCGTCCGGCGGGCCGCTCGTCGACGAGCCGCTGACGCGGAACGTGCTGGCCGACCTGGCGGTCGAGTCGGAGGCGGCGACGGTCCTCGGGATGCGGCTTGCGGCGGCGTACGACTCCGCCGACGCCGGCTCGGAGCGGGAACGGGCGCTGCTGCGGATCGCGGTGCCGGCGGCGACGTACTGGGTGTCGAAGCGGTGCGTGCCGGTGGTGGCCGAGGCGTGGGAGTGCCTGGGCGCGGACGGGTACGTGGAGGAGTCCGGGCTCCCCCGGCTGCTGCGGGAGTCGCCGCTGTACTCCGTGGCGGCCGGCTCGGGGAACGGCCAGGCCCTCGACGTGCTGCGGGTGCTGCGGACGGAGCCGGCGGCGCTCGACGCGTACCTGCGGGAGGTCGGCGAGGCGCGCGGCGCGGACCCGCGTCTCGACCGTGCGATCCGCGGGGTCCTCACCGAGCTGGCCGACCTGGAGGGCGTGGAGGCGCGGGCCCGACGCCTCGCGGAACGGATGGCGCTGGTCCTCCAGGGCGCGCTGCTGGTCCGCTGGGCGCCGCCGGAGGTCGCGGACGCGTTCTGCGCGGGCCGCCTGGGCGGCGACTCGGGCGCCGCCTTCGGCACCCTGCCGCCCACCCTCGACCTGCGCGCGGTGGTGGAACGGGCCCGGCCGGTGGCGTGAGGGGGGAAGTCGGGGGCCGGGCCGGGGTCTGGTGGCCGGGGTTCGGGGTCGGGGCCTGGGCCCGGTGTCCGGGCTCGGGGCCCGGGGCCGGGGCCGGGGTCCGTGGTCCGGAGTCCGGGCTCGGGACCACGGACCCCGGACTCGGGTCCCCGGGCCGGGGCCCGGGCCGGGGCCGGGGCCGGGGCCGGGGCCGGGGCCTGAGGCTTGCGGTCGGGGCCTGAGGCTTGCGGTTGGGGCCTGAAGCCCGGGGCCTGGAGTCCGGACTCGGGACCCGGCGTCCGGGGTCCGGGCTCGGGGCCCGGCATCCGGGGGCCTTGGGCCTGGGACTTGGTCCCGTTCAAATGCAAGGAGATCAGCCACGCGGACGGTGCGCGGGGCGCGATGACGAAGGGCAGGACACGGCGCGGTTGCGGAGGGCGGGCGCGCTGCCGGTACGGCCCGCGTGACATCGCCCGGAGAGGGCGGGCACAGAGCCGGTGTGGAGTCGGGGCGGCCCGCGTCTCGTCGCCCGGAGGGCGGGTACGGAGCCAGGCGAGCCGCGTCTCGCGGAGGGCAGGACACGGCGCGGATGCGGACGGCGGGCGCGCTGCCGAAACGGGCCGCGTCACATCGCCCGGAGGGTGAGCACGGAGCCGGTGGGGCGCCGGGCCGCCGGCCCCGTCGCGTCTCGCGGAGGGCGGAGCGCGGCGCGGTTGCCGAGGCGGCTCGCGCGGAGCCGGTGGGGCGCCGGGGCGGCCCGCGTCACATCGCGCGGAGGCGCGGGTACGGAGCCGGGCGGGGCTCATCGCGTCGCGTTCCGCGGGGGCTTGGCCGCGCGTACCCAGGGGTGGCCCGGCGGCCCTTAGGGCGGCGCGCGGGCGGTACGCGCGGAAGGCGGGGGTGGTGCTGCGCCGACACGGCACCACCACCCGCCGTCATCACCCTCACGCACGGGGGCGGGGCGGGGCCAGAGTTGCAAAGGGTTGCAGGATTACCCGAACCGGGCTCCATGGAGGGGTTCCGGGCGGCACGATGGACCCTCGGCACTGCGAGCCGGGGCTCTGGAGGACAATTCGGGCGGGCCGTACGGGGTTCATGGCGCTCCGGTCATCCGCCCGAGCACTGCAGAACCGATACAGCACACCGGGTGGCGGGGAGGGACCGATGAACAACACGCGGCTCGACATGAAGCGGCTGTCCACCATGGACGCCGTCCAGGCGGCCCGGCTGCTGCACCGCGTCCGCGACGAGACCCTGGCGGGGCGTACGCCTCCGATCGCGCCCCGCGCCGAGATCGACGCCTCCTGGCGGCGGATGGCCCGGCTCGGGCTCGACCCGGACCAGGGCACCAGCAGCGTGCTGCTGCGCCGCGACGAGCTGGAGCAGCGGCGGCGGAGCACCCTGCTCGCCGAGGTGATGGAGACGCTCAGCTCCGGGCTCGCCGGGATCGCCGACGCCTCGCTCCAGATCATGGTGGTCACCGACGAGCACGGCCGCGTCCTCTGGCGCGAGGGCCACCCTTCGGTGCTGCGGCAGGCGAACGGCATCTGTCTGGAGGAGGGCGCGGCCTGGGACGAGCACGCCACCGGCACCAACGCGGTCGGCACCGCGCTCGCCACCCACCGGGCGGTGCAGGTCCACTCCGCCGAGCACTACGTGCAGTCGCTGCACAACTGGACCTGCGCGGCGGCCCCCGTCCACGACCCGCGCGACCGTCGCCTGCTCGGCGTCCTCGACGTCAGCGGGCCGGCCTCCACCTTCCACCCCTCGATGCTGGCGCTCGTCGGTTCGGTCGCCCGGCTCGCCGAAGCGGAGCTGCGCGAGCGGCACCGGTCCACGATCGAGCGGCTGCGGGCCGTGGCCGCGCCGATCCTGTGCCGGGTGGGCGGCCGGGCCGTCGCCGTGGACTCCCACGGCTGGACCGCCGCCGTGACCGGGCTCGCCCCGACGGACCGGATCACCCTGCCGAAGGGGCTGGGCGCCGGACGGGTCTGGCTGCCCTCGCTGGGGATGTGCGCCGTGGAGCCGCTGCCCGGCGGCTGGCTGCTGCGGGTGGAGGAGGACACGGCGCCGGCCGGTGCGGAGTCGGGGGCGGCGAGCCGGGTGGTCCTCGACCTCAGCCGGCCGCGCCGCTGGACGGTGGCCGTCTCGGGGGCGGCGGGGAGCTGGCAGCAGGAGCTGAGCCCGCGCCACGCCGAGCTGCTCTACCTGCTGGCCCTCCACCCGGACGGGCGGACCGCGGCGGATCTGGCGGAGGACGTGTTCGGGGACCGGACGAGGACGGTGACCGTCCGGGCCGAGATGTCCCGGGTGCGGCGGACCCTCGCGGGGGTCCTGGCGCACCGCCCGTACCGCTTCCGCGAGGAGATCGCGGTGGAGGTGCGGCGCCCGGAGCACCCGGACGAGCTGCTTCCCCATTCGACGGCTCCGGCGATCCGGTCCGGCGTCGGGGTCTGAGGCAGGTCCGGGACGGGCCGACGCCCCGGCCGTCCACATTCTGGACAACGTGTCCGGCGCTCCTCCGATGTCGCCCCCGCGTCGCCCCCGCGTCGTCCCAAGCCGCTCCGACGCCACCTCCACCACCCTCCGGCGGCGCCCCGACGCCGCCTCCACGGTGCGGCAAGGGCCCCAGCGGCCCGAGCCCCCGCCGCGGCGCGCGCGACACCCTTACCCCCACCCCCCACCCCCCACCCCTGACCCCCGGCCCCCTGCCCCCGGCTCGCGACCCACCCCGGCCCACGCCGACCCCGACCTCCGCCCCCGCCCCCCCGACCCCCCGGACCCCCCTGGGAATCCCGCGCTCCGCATGATGCGATAAGGGCATGAGCATCACTCTCACCACCTGGTCCCTGGAACAGACCTCGCCGGACGACCTGCGCCCGGCCCAGCTCCCCGAGGGCGGGGACGTCGTCGTCCGGCGGGCCGAGGTCCCCTCCCCCGAGTTCAGCCGCTTCCTCTACACCGCGGTCGGCGGCGACATCCACTGGGCCGACCGGCTGTCGCTCTCGTACGCGCAGTGGAAGGAGATAGCGGAGAAGCCGGGCGCCGAGATCTGGGTGGCGTACGACCGGGGGACGCCGGCCGGGTACGTGGAGTTCGACCCGCAGGACGACGGGGTCGTCGAGATCGTCTACTTCGGCCTGATCCCCGCCTTCCGGGGCCGCCGCATCGGCGGCCACCTGCTCACCGAGGGCGTCCGGCGCGCCTGGGACCTGGCCGAACGCTGGCCGGACCGTGAGCCGACCAAGCGGGTCTGGCTGCACACGTGCTCGCTCGACGGGCCGCACGCCATGGCCAATTACGAGCGCCGCGGCTTCCGTCTCTTCGACACGAAGACCGAGACGGTCGAGGAGGCCGAGACGCCCGGACCGTGGCCGGGGGCCCGGGCCTGAGCGCCCACCGCCCCATCACCCACCACCACCCCATCACCGATCACCCCCCACCCCCACCCCCACCCCCACCCCCACCCCACCCCTCCCACCGCGCGAAAGGGGCCCCACCCAGGCCCCCTTCACGTGACCCAGACCACACCGTCTCACTCAACGAGACGTTCATGTCCACATCCCGGACGAAGCTGGACTGGTTCCAAAGTCCCGTGACACGCTTCCGCCATGCCTGGAACTGGAACTGCCTTGGTGAGTCGGCGGCACGTCGACCTCGGCCGCATGTCCAGCGCCATCTGTCCGGCGCGCTGAGCAAGCCAGCACTGCCGCACCTCCCTCTCTGCCCGACCCTGCTGCGCACTGACGCGCCACTCTCTGTTCTGCGCGCGCGTGTGCAGGTCAGAGCCGCCCTCTCGCAGTCCCGAAGGACAAGACGCCATGGCCGCCACCCCGGAAAACCCCACTCCCGCCGCCGCCCGCCGCAAGACCGGGCGCCACCGTGGCGAGGGTCAGTGGGCCGTGGGGCACTTCACCCCGCTGAACGGCAATGAGCAGTTCAAGAAGGACGACGACGGTCTCAACGTGCGGACACGCATTGAGACGATCTACTCCAAGCGTGGATTCGACTCGATCGACCCCAACGACCTGCGCGGGCGCATGCGGTGGTGGGGCCTGTACACCCAGCGGAAGCAGGGGCTCGACGGCACGAAGACCGGCGTCCTGGAGCCGGAGGAGCTGGACGACGAGTACTTCATGCTCCGCGTCCGCATCGACGGCGGCCGGCTGACCACGCGGCAGCTCCGGGTGATCGGCGAGATCTCGGAGGAGTTCGCGCGCGGCACCGCCGACATCACGGACCGGCAGAACGTCCAGTACCACTGGATCCGGATCGAGGACGTGCCCGAGATCTGGAACCGCCTGGAGGCGGTCGGGCTCTCCACCACCGAGGCGTGCGGCGACACCCCGCGCGTCATCCTCGGCTCGCCGGTGGCCGGCATCGCCGAGGACGAGATCATCGACGGCACCCCCGCCATCGACGAGATCCAGCGCCGGATCGTCGGCAACAAGGACTTCTCCAACCTGCCCCGCAAGTTCAAGTCCGCCGTCTCCGGTTCGCCGCTGCTCGACGTGGCCCACGAGATCAACGACGTCTCCTTCGTCGGCGTCGTCCACCCGGAGCACGGCCCCGGCTTCGATGTCTGGGTCGGCGGCGGTCTCTCCACCAACCCCAAGCTCGGCGTCCGGCTGGGCACCTGGGTCTCCCTGGACGAGGTCCCCGACGTCTACGAGGGCGTCATCTCGATCTTCCGCGACTACGGCTACCGCCGGCTGCGCAATCGCGCCCGGCTGAAGTTCCTCGTCGCCGACTGGGGCGCGGAGAAGTTCCGCCAGGTCCTGGAGGACGAGTACCTGAAGCGGAAGCTGACCGACGGCCCGGCCCCGGCCGAGCCGGCCGGCCGCTGGCGCGACCACGTCGGTGTGCACCGGCAGAACGACGGCAACTTCTACGTCGGCTTCGCCCCGCGCGTCGGCCGGGTGGACGGCCCCACCCTCACCAAGATCGCCGAGCTGGCGGAGGCGCACGGCTCCGGCCGGGTCCGCACCACCGCCGAGCAGAAGATGATCGTCCTCGACGTCGTCGAGTCGCAGGTGGAGTCGCTCGTCGCCGCCCTGGAGGCGCTCGACCTGCGCGTCACGCCGTCGCCGTTCCGCCGCGGCACGATGGCCTGCACCGGCATCGAGTTCTGCAAGCTGGCGATCGTCGAGACCAAGGGCCGCGGTTCGGCGCTCATCGACGAACTGGAGCGCCGCCTCCCCGACTTCGACGAGCCGCTGACCATCAACATCAACGGCTGCCCGAACGCCTGCGCCCGCATCCAGGTCGCGGACATCGGCCTCAAGGGCCAGCTCGTCCTGGACGACGAGGGCAACCGCGTCGAGGGCTACCAGGTCCACCTGGGCGGCGCCCTCGGCCTGGAGGCCGGCTTCGGCCGCAAGGTCCGCGGCCTGAAGGTCACCTCGGCCGAGCTGCCCGACTACGTGGAGCGCGTCCTCACCCGCTACCGGGCGGAGCGCGAGGACGGCGAGCGCTTCGCCACCTGGGCGGCCCGCGCCTCGGAAGAGGCGCTGTCATGAGCGAGCGCGCCGCCCCGTTCTACTGCCCGTACTGCGGCGACGAGGACCTGCGTCCGAACGAGCAGGGCCACGGGGCCTGGGAATGCGCCGCGTGCGGTCGAGCCTTCCAGCTGAGGTTCCTGGGGCTCCTCGCCCCGGCGACTTCGCACAAGACCACGGGAGGGGAAGAGATATGACGACCGCTCAGGACGGCCGGGGCAGCCGGGCCGGCGCGGAGACCACCGACGCCGAACTGAAGGCGCTCGCCGAGCAGGCCGGCCGCGACCTGGAGGACGCCTCCGCGCTGGAGATCCTCCAGTGGGCCACCGCCACCTTCGGGCCGAGGTTCTGCGTGACCTCCTCCATGGAGGACGCGGTCGTCGCCCACCTCGCCTCCCGCGCCATGCCCGGCGTGGACGTCGTCTTCCTCGACACCGGCTACCACTTCGAGGAGACGATCGGCACCCGTGACGCCGTCGAGGCCGTCATGGACGTCAAGGTCATCACCCTGACCCCGCGTCAGACGGTGGCCGAGCAGGACGCCGAGTACGGGCCGAGGCTGCACGACCGCGACCCCGACCTGTGCTGCGCGCTGCGCAAGGTCCGGCCGCTCCAGGAGGGGCTGACCGGATACACCGCGTGGGCGACCGGGCTGCGCCGCGACGAGTCGCCGACCCGGGCGAACACCCCGGTGGTCGGCTGGGACGAGAAGCGCCGCAAGGTGAAGGTCTCCCCCATCGCCCGCTGGACGCAGGACGACGTCGACGCGTACGTGGCGGAGTTCGGGGTCCTGACCAACCCGCTCCTCATGGACGGGTACGCCTCCGTCGGCTGCGCGCCCTGCACCCGCCGGGTCGAGGCGGGCGAGGACGCCCGGGCCGGCCGCTGGGCCGGCCGCGCCAAGACCGAATGCGGGCTGCACGGCTGATGACCACCCCCGACACCCCCCTGGAGACCCCCGTGACCGGTGCCACCGTCTGGCTCACCGGCCTGCCGAGCGCCGGCAAGACCACGATCGCCTACGAGCTGGCCGGCCGGCTGCGCGAGGAGGGCCGCCGCGTCGAGATCCTCGACGGCGACGAGATCCGCGAGTTCCTCTCCGCCGGCCTCGGCTTCTCCCGCGAGGACCGGTTCACCAACGTGCAGCGGATCGGCTTCGTCGCCGAACTGCTCGCCTCGCACGGCGTGACCGTGCTTGTCCCGGTCATCGCCCCGTACGCCGACAGCCGCGAGGCGGTCCGCAAGCGCCACCAGGCCGAGGGAACCCCCTTCGTCGAGGTGCACGTGGCCACCCCGGTCGAGGTCTGCTCGGTCCGCGACGTCAAGGGCCTGTACGCCAAGCAGGCCGCCGGCCAGATCTCCGGCCTGACCGGCGTCGACGACCCGTACGAGGCCCCCGAGGCCCCCGATCTCCGGATCGAGTCCCAGAACCAGACCGTGCAGGAATCGGCGGCGCAGCTCCACGCGCTGCTCACCGAGAGGGGTCTCTCATGACGACCGTCGCTCATGTCCACGAGGAGACCGACAGCCCGTTCGCGCTGTCGCACCTCGACTCGCTGGAGTCCGAGGCCGTCCACATCTTCCGTGAGGTGGCGGGCGAGTTCGAGCGGCCGGTGATCCTCTTCTCCGGCGGCAAGGACTCCATCGTCATGCTGCACCTGGCGCTGAAGGCCTTCGCCCCGGCGCCGGTCCCCTTCACGCTGCTGCACGTCGACACCGGGCACAACTTCCCCGAGGTCATCGAGTACCGCGACCGGGTCGTCGCCCGGCACGGGCTGCGGCTGCACGTCGCGTCCGTGCAGGAGTACATCGACCGCGGCGCCCTCAAGGAGCGTCCGGACGGCACCCGCAACCCGCTGCAGACCGTGCCGCTCACCGAGGCGATCCAGCAGCACCGTTTCGACGCGGTGTTCGGCGGCGGCCGGCGCGACGAGGAGAAGGCCCGCGCCAAGGAGCGGGTGTTCTCGCTGCGCGACGAGTTCTCGCAGTGGGACCCGCGCCGCCAGCGCCCCGAGCTGTGGCAGCTGTACAACGGCCGGCACGCCCCCGGTGAGCACGTACGGGTCTTCCCGCTGTCCAACTGGACCGAGCTGGACGTCTGGCAGTACATCCAGCGGGAGGGGATCGAGCTCCCGGAGATCTACTTCGCGCACGAGCGCGAGGTCTTCGCCCGCAACGGCATGTGGCTGACGGCCGGCGAGTGGGGCGGCCCGAAGGAGTCGGAGACGGTCGAGACGCGGTTGATCCGCTACCGCACGGTCGGCGACATGTCCTGCACCGGCGCCGTCGACTCGGACGCCACCACGCTGGACGCCGTCATCGCCGAGATCGCCGCCTCCCGTCTCACCGAGCGGGGTGCCACCCGGGCCGACGACAAGCTGTCCGAGGCCGCGATGGAAGACCGCAAGCGCGAAGGGTACTTCTAACCATGAGCACGTCCACCGAGCAGCCGGCCGCCGAGCTGGCCGCCACCACCCTGCTGCGCTTCGCCACCGCCGGCTCCGTCGACGACGGCAAGTCGACCCTGGTCGGCCGCCTCCTGCACGACTCCAAGTCGGTCCTCGCCGACCAGCTGGAGGCCGTCGAGCACGCGTCCCGCAGCAGGGGCCAGGAGGCGCCGGACCTGGCGCTGCTGACCGACGGCCTGCGGGCCGAGCGGGAGCAGGGCATCACGATCGACGTGGCGTACCGCTACTTCGCGACCCCGCGCCGGCGGTTCATCCTCGCCGACACCCCGGGGCACGTGCAGTACACCCGGAACATGGTGACGGGCGCGTCGACGGCCGAGCTGGCCGTGGTCCTCGTCGACGCGCGCAACGGCGTCGTCGAGCAGACCCGCCGGCACGCGGCGGTCGCCGCCCTGCTCCGCGTCCCGCACGTGGTCCTGGCCGTGAACAAGATGGACCTCGTCGACTACGCGGAGCCCGTCTTCGCCGCGATCGCCGAGGAGTTCACCACGTACGCCTCCGAGCTCGGCGTCCCGGAGATCACCGCGATCCCGATCTCGGCGCTCGCCGGCGACAACGTGGTGGAGCCGTCCGCGAACATGGACTGGTACGGCGGCCCCACCGTCCTGGAGCACCTGGAGACCGTTCCGGTCAGCCACGACCTGACGGCCTGCCACGCCCGCTTCCCGGTGCAGTACGTGATCCGTCCGCAGACGGCCGAGCACCCCGACTACCGGGGTTACGCGGGCCAGATCGCGGCCGGTGCCTTCCGGGTGGGCGAGGAGATCACCGTCCTGCCCTCGGGCAGGACGTCGACGATCACCGCGATCGACGCGCTGGGCGAGCCGGTGGACATCGCCTGGGCCCCGCAGTCGGTGACGATCCGGCTCGCGGACGACATCGACATCTCGCGCGGCGACCTGCTCGCCCCGAGCGCCGACGCCCCGGCGACCAGCCAGGACGTCGAGGCGACGGTCTGCCACGTGGCGGACCAGCCGCTCACCGTCGGCCAGCGGGTGCTGCTCAAGCACACCACCCGCACGGTCAAGGCGATCGTGAAGGAGATCCCGTCCCGGCTCACCCTGGACGACCTCTCCCAGCACCCGGAGCCCGGGCGGCTCGTCGCCAACGACATCGGCCGGGTGCGGGTGCGCACGGCGGAGCCGCTGGCGCTGGACGCGTACGCCGACTCCCGCAGGACCGGTTCGTTCCTGCTGATCGACCCGGCCGACGGCACCACGCTGGCGGCCGGCATGGCGGGCGAGTCCTTCGCCACCGCCAAGGCCGTGGTGGCCATCGAGGACGAGGAAGGCTGGGACTTCTGACGATGCATCAGGACTTCTACGGCTCTTTCGCGAAGGAAGGGGGCCGGGTGGGTTCCGGCGCCCTCGGCGCAGGCAGGGGAGGTGTCGCGCGATGTGCGTGCTGACCGCCTCCGCGCACGGCTGTCGCCGTGCGACGACGCTCCACCCGCACCGCCGCAAACGCAGACCACAGACCCACTGAACCGAGGGGAAGACCTCCCGTGCCTGCCACCACCCGCACCACCACGCTCCGCGGCCTCGCCGCCGCCGCCACGCTGCCTCTGCTGATCGGCGCGCTCGCCTCGTGCGGCTACGGCTCCGAGGCCAAGAACGACAAGGAACAGGTGGCGGCGACGGGCGAGAAGCTCTCCGCCGACTCCGTACGGCTCGGGTACTTCCCCAACCTGACCCACGCCACCGCGCTCGTGGGCCACCAGGAGGGCATCCTCCAGAAGGAGCTGGGCGGCACCAAGCTGGACGTCTCCACGTTCAACGCCGGCCCCTCCGAGATCGAGGCGCTCAACGCCGGCTCGATCGACATCGGCTTCATCGGCCCCTCCCCGGCGATCAACGGCTACACCAAGTCCAAGGGCAAGAACCTCCGCATCATCGGCGGCTCCGCCTCCGGCGGCGTCAAGCTCGTGGTCAACCCGGAGAAGATCAAGACCCTGGCGGACGTCAAGGGCAAGCGGATCGCGACCCCGCAGCACGGCAACACGCAGGACGTCGCGTTCCTCAACTGGATCTCCGAGCAGGGCTGGAAGGTCGACGCCGAGAGCGGCAAGGGCGACGTCTCCGTCTTCCGCACCGACAACAAGGTGACCCCGGACGCCTACAAGTCCGGTTCGATCGACGGCGCGTGGGTCCCGGAGCCGACCGCGTCCAAGCTCGTCAGCGAGGGCGCCAAGGTCCTCCTCGACGAGTCGACGCTGTGGCCCGACAACAAGTTCGTCATCACCAACATCATCGTGTCCCAGACGTTCCTGAAGGAGCACCCGGACGTGGTGGAGGCCGTGCTGCGCGGCTCGGTGAAGACCAACGCCTGGATCAACGCCAACCCGGAGAAGGCCAAGGAGTCGGCCAACGCCAAGCTGAAGGAGCTGACCGGCAAGCCGCTCGGCGCCAAGGTCATCGACGGCGCCTGGCCGTCGATCCGGTTCACGAACGACCCGCTGGCCGCCACCCTCCAGGCCCAGGCCGACCACGCGGTGAAGGCCGGTCTCCTGGAGCAGCCCGACCTCAAGGGCATCTACGACCTGAAGGCGCTCAACAAGGTCCTCAAGGCCGAGGGACAGCCCGAGGTCGCCGACGCCGGTCTCGGCGTCAAGTAACCAGCCAACCGCTGCTACCCAGGAGGTGACGACCATGGCCACGCCCACGACGCTCGCCAAGGCCGAGGACAGCGCGCCCGCCACAGGGCACGCCGCGCGCCTCGCGCACGTCTCCAAGTCCTTCGGCGGCCCCGCCGGCGGCCAGCTCGTCCTGGACGACATCTCCCTCGATGTCGCCCCCGGCGAGTTCGTCACCCTTCTGGGAGCCTCGGGCTGCGGAAAGTCCACGCTGCTCAACCTGGTCGCCGGGCTCGACCGGCCGTCCGCGGGGTCGATCGAGACCCCCGGCGGCCGGCCGGCCCTGATGTTCCAGGAGCACGCCCTCTTCCCGTGGCTGACCGCCGGGAAGAACATCGAACTCGCCCTGAAGCTGCGCGGACTCCCGAAGGCGGAGCGCCGCCCGGAGGCCGAGCGGCTGCTCGAACTGGTCCGGCTCGGCGGCTCGTACGGCAAGCGGGTCCACGAGTTGTCCGGCGGCATGCGGCAGCGCGTGGCGCTGGCCCGTTCCCTGGCGCAGGCCAGCGACCTGCTCCTGATGGACGAGCCGTTCGCCGCGCTCGACGCCATCACCCGGGACGTGCTCCACGACGAGCTGACCCGGATCTGGCGGGAGACGAACCTCTCCGTCCTCTTCGTCACCCACAACGTGCGCGAGGCCGTGCGGCTGGCCCAGCGCGTCGTCCTCCTCTCCTCGCGGCCCGGCCGGATCGCGCGGGAGTGGACCATCGACATCCCGCAGCCGCGCCGCATCGAGGACGCCGCCGTGGCGGAACTGTCCGTCGAGATCACCGAAGAACTGCGTGGGGAGATCCGCCGCCATGGCCAGCACTGAGACCCCCGTCCGCAAGGGCGACGACCTCGCGGGCCTGGAGGCCGGACTCGACGCGCTGGAGAGCGTGCAGATCCGCCGCACCCCGGTGCGCGAGGTGCTGCTGAAGAAGGTGCTGCCGCCGGTCCTGGCGATCGTGCTGGTCCTGGCGGTCTGGCAGCTCCTCGTCACCCTGGAGGTGACCGACGCGGGCAAGCTGCCGTCGCCCGGCGCCGTCTGGGCCAGCCTGTCCACGATGTGGCTGGAGGGCACCCTCCTGGAGGTGCTGTGGACCAGCGTCTCCCGCGCCCTCCTCGGCTTCCTGCTCGCCCTGGCGATCGGCACCCCGCTGGGGCTGCTCGTCGCCCGGGTGGGCGTGATCCGCACCGCGATCGGCCCGATCCTGGCCGGCCTCCAGTCACTGCCGTCGGTGGCCTGGGTGGCGCCCGCCGTCCTGTGGCTGGGCCTCAACGACTCGATGATGTACGCGGTGATCCTGCTCGGCGCGGTCCCGTCCATCGCCAACGGCCTGGTGGCCGGCGTCGACCAGGTGCCGCCGCTCTTCCTGCGGGCCGGGCGGACGCTCGGCGCGACCGGGCTCAAGGGCGCCTGGCACATCGTGATGCCGGCCGCGCTGCCCGGATACCTGGCGGGACTCAAGCAGGGCTGGGCGTTCTCCTGGCGCTCGCTGATGGCCGCCGAGATCATCGCCTCCTCCCCCGACCTGGGCCTCGGCCTCGGCCAGCTCCTGGAGAACGGCCGCAACAACTTCGACATGCCGGGGATCTTCCTCGCGATCTTCCTCATCCTGCTCGTCGGCATCGCGATCGACCTGCTCTTCTTCAGCCCGCTGGAGCGCGCGGTCCTGCGCCGCCGCGGTCTGCTCGTGAAGGCCTGATCCGATGCGCACGTCCCCGGCCCTCCTCGTCATCGCCCACGGCAGCCGCGACCCGCGGCACGCGGCGACCGTCCAGGCGCTGGTGCGCCGGGCCGGCGCGCTGCGGCCGGGGGCGCGGGTGGAGACCGCGTTCCTGGACTTCAACCTGCCGTCGGTGGCGGGCGTCCTGGACCGGCTCGCCGCCGAGGGGGTGCGGGAGGTGGTGGCGCTGCCGCTGCTGCTGACCCGGGCCTTCCACGCGAAGGCCGACATCCCCGCCGTCCTGCGCCAGGCCCCCGCCTCGCTGCGGATCCGCCAGGCGGAGGTCCTGGGCCCGTCCCCGCTGCTCCTCGCGACGGTGGAACGGCGCCTGTACGAGGCCGGGCTCACGCCCGCCGACAAGAGCACCACCGGGGTCGTCCTGGCCTCGGCGGGCTCCACCGACCCGGAGGCGATCGCGGCGATCGCAGAAACGGCGCGGGAGCTGCGGCGCACCGGTTGGTGCTCCGTGCGACCCGCGTTCGCCTCCGCATCCCTTCCCAGGACCGAGGCCGCGGTCCGGGCCCTGCGGGGCGAACGGGGCGTCCGCCGCGTGGCGGTGGCCCCGTACGTGATCGCCCCGGGCCGCCTCCCCGACCGCATCGCCGCCGGCGCGGCGGAGGCCGACGTCCTGTCCGACGTCCTGGGCCCCTCGCCCGAACTCGCCGCCCTCCTCGTGGAGCGCTACCGGGAGGCCCTGCGCGCCCCGGAACGCCTGGCGGTCGCGGCCGGCTAGCCGGTGGTCAGTTCCACCAGTCTGCGGACGGTGTTCCAGTTGCGGGCGGTGGCGACGAGACCCTTGGTGACGGACGGGCGCAGGACGGCCTCGGCGAGCTTGGAGCGGCCGAGGCCGTCCGGCGTGTAGAGGTACACCACGCGGTCGCCGAGCGCGAAGGCCTCGGGGGCGAACGCCTCGGGGTCGATCGAGGCGAAGCGGTCGGGGGTGACCGGGGCGGAGCAGTAGACGGCGTGCAGCTGTTTGCCCTCCAGGTCGGCCGCCGGGAAGGGGCAGGCCTCGGCGACGGCGGCCAGGTAGGCGGCGTCGCGGACCAGGCAGTCGCAGGTGAAGCCGAAGCGCTGGGCGACGGCCCGCTCGACGGCGGTGGCGAGGGTGGTCTCGGAGGCGGGTCCGTCGGTGGTGAAGACGGCGTTGCCGCTCTGGAGGTAGGTGCGGACGTCGCGGTGGCCGAGGCCTTCGAGGAGCTCGCGCAGCTCGGCCATGGGCAGCTTCCGCCGGCCGCTCACGTTGATGCCGCGGAGGAGGAGCGCGTACGTCGTGGTCATGCGGGCCACTCTAGGGGCTGTCGTCGAACTCCCGGCGTCGCCCGGAGGGCGGCCCCGCGGCGTCAGGTGCGTGCTCTCGGCGTGCCGGGCGCGAGGCCTCGTACGGGACGTACTCGGCCTTGTGCCCTGTGCGGCGAGAGGGCGTGCATGGCGTCGTGGGGCAGGCGGGAGTTCGACGACAGGCCCTAGCGGCCACCGCGCCTCGTGGGGGGCGGCGCGGTGGCTGGATCGAACCCTTCCCGATGGGCGGGCGGGAGCGGAAGGGCCGTCACGCAGTTGTGACTTATCAAACAAGGTTTCGTAATGACGGGGGGTGCGGCCACGGGTGGGAGACTTCGGGCGGAAGACGTACCACCGGGCAGGGAGAGAGTGATGGACGAGGCGAGGGCGCGGGAGATCCTGGCGGCGGCGGGGCTGGCGGCCGGCGGGGCGCGGCTCCTCGCGCTGGGCGAGAACGCGGTCTTCGCGGTGGACGGCCTGGTCGTGAAGGTGGGCCGGTCCGCCGAGCTGTTCGAGCGGGCGAAGCGGGAGGTGGCGCTGGCCGGCCGGCTCGCGGAGGCCGGGGTCCCGGCGGTGCGGGCGGCGGAGCGGGAGCCGCGTCTCGTCGAGGGGCATCCGCTGACCTTCTGGCACCCGCTGCCGGACGCCGTCCGGCCGACCGAGCCGCGCGACCTGGCGCCGCTGCTGCGGGCGGTGCACGCGCTGCCCGAGCCGACGGACCTCGTCCTGCCCCGGCGGGAGCTGCTCGGCGGGGTGGAGCGGTGGTTGCGGCTGGCCGGTGAGGCGATCGACCCGGCGGACGCGGCCTTCCTGCGGGAGCGCCGGGACGCCTTCGCCCCGGCGGCGGCCGCGCTCACCCCGCACCTGGCCCCGGGCCCGATCCACGGCGACGCCCTGCCGCGCAATGTGCGGGTGGGTCCGCGGGGGCCGGTCCTGATGGACCTGGAGACCTTCTCCTCCGATCTGCGCGAGCACGACCTGGTGGTGCTCGCGCTCTCCCGGGACCGGTACGGCCTGGACCCGGCGGCCTACGACGCCTTCACCGAGGCGTACGGCTGGGACGTGCGGGAGTGGGAGGGGTGCGCGGTGCTGCGCGGGGCGCGGGAGACCGCGAGCTGTGCCTGGGTGGCGCAGCACGCGCCGCACGACCCGAAGGCGCTGGCCGAGTTCGAGCGGCGGGTGGCGTCGCTGCGGGAGGGCGATCCCGAGGTCCGCTGGTACCCCTTCTGACCGGTTCCCGTCGTCCTGCCGCCGACTGGTGGGCGTTCCCCCCGGGCTGTCATCATGATCGTCGACGAACGGGCCGACGGGAACGGGGTGTTGTGATGCGCGTGCGGTTGTCCGAGGTGACTCTCGACGTCGAGGTGAGCGGGGAGGGGCCGGTGGTCCTGCTCCTCCACGGCTTCCCCGACAGCCACCTCCTGTGGCGCCGTCAGGTTCCGGCGCTGAACGCCGCGGGCTACCGGACGGTCGCCCCGACGCTCCGCGGCTTCGGCGCCTCGGACCGTCCGGAGGGCGGCCCGGAGGCGTACAGCCCGGCGAAGCACGTGGGCGACATGCTGGAGCTCCTCGCGCACCTGGAGGTGGACCGCTTCCACGTGGTGGGGCACGACTGGGGGTCGGCCGTCGCGCAGGGGCTCGCCTCGGTGGTGCCGGAGCGGGTGAGCGGCCTGGGCCTGCTGTCGGTGGGGCACGTGACGGCGGTGCTGGGCGCGGGCTGGGAGCAGAAGCAGCGCTCCTGGTACATGCTGCTGTTCCAGCTGGCCGGGCTGGCGGAGGACTGGCTCTCCCGGGACGACCACGCCCAGCTGCGGGAGATGCTGGCCGAGCACGCGGACGCGGAGCAGGTGATCGAGGCGCTGCGGGCGCCGGGGGCGCTGACGGCCGCGCTGAACATCTACCGCTCGGGCTTCCCGGCGGAGGCGCAGTTCGGTCCTGAGGTTCCGGCGGCGCCGCTGCCGGCCGGGGTGCCGGTGATGGGCGTGTGGTCCACCGGGGACCGCTTCCTCACGGAGCGCTCGATGGAGCGGACGGGCGAGGTGGCCGGCGGCCCCTGGCGGTACGAGCGGGTCGAGGACGCGGGGCACTGGCTCCAGCTGGACCAGCCGGAGGTCCTGAACGACCTGCTGCTGTCGTTCCTCAAGGAGCACGCCTGACAGGGGTCCTGAGGAGCGGGGCGGGGCGGTCGGCCGACGCCCCGTCAGGGGGTCGCGGCCACCGGCTCGCCGCGCAGCGGCCAGACCGGGTCGACCACCGCGTCCCGGTCGCCCTTGCGCCGCAGGAAGTCCTGGAAGTTCTCGGCCCAGGCGCGGTACCAGCCGATCTGCCGCTGGTGCAGCTCGGCCGGGTGGAGGGCGGCCACCTGCGGGTGCCGCTCGGCTATCGCGAGGGCGACCCGGACGGCGGCGAGGGCGTCGGCGGACGCCTGGTGGGCGCGGGTGAGCTCGACGCCGTACTCGCCGCAGACCGCTTCCAGGGTGCGCTTGCCGCGGCGGTAGCGGTCGACGGCCCGGTCGATGGTGTACGGGTCGACGACGGGGCCTATCCCGGTGCCGCCCATCCGCTCGGCGAGCGAGGGCAGTCCGTGCCGGCGCAGCTCGGCGGAGAGCAGGCTCAGGTCGAAGGAGGCGTTGTACGCGACGACGGGGACGCCCTGGATCCAGTACCGGGTCAGGGTCGCGGCGACCTCGTCGGCGACCTCGCGGACCGGGCGGCCCTCGGCGGCGGCGCGCTCGCTGCTGATGCCGTGGATGGCCGAGGCCTGTTCGGGGATGCGGACGCCGGGGTCGGCGAGCCAGTCGAGCTGGCCGGTGACCGTGCCGCCGCGGACCTCGACGATCGACGCGGTGACGATGCGGGATTCGAGCGGGTCCGTTCCGGTCGTCTCCAGGTCGAAGCCGACCAGTGCTTCCCCATGCCAGGCCATCGGGTCCTCCTTACGTGATCTCCCCCGTGGTGCTCACACCCTCGCACGCGCCTCTGACAACGCGGCCGCGAGGGGCGGGGCACGGGGCTCAGGAAACGGGCCGGGAGTCCAGCCAGACGGACTCGAACTCCTCCCGGTAGGTCTCGAAGAGTCCGTGGTCCGCGTCACGTCCGGGGGTGTCGTGGCGGACGACGGCGCGGCCGCCGCCGCGCAGGACGAGGACGGGGGCCTCCATGCCGCGGGCCCTGCGGAGGTAGGACTGGACGACGCCGACGCCGTCGGGGCCGTCGCCGTCGACGAGGTAGGCGGTGAAGCGGGGGGTCTCGTCGAAGACGTGGATCTGGAAGGCGTCGGGGTCGCGGAGCTTGGAGCGGACCCGGCGCATGTGGAGGATGTTCATCTCGACGGAGCGGCTCAGCTCGCCCTTGCGGATGCCGAGCTCCCGCTCGCGGCGCTTGACGGCGCTGCTGGCGGGGTTGAGGAAGAGGAGCCGTATCCGGCAGCCGGACTCGGCGAGGCGGACCATGCGGCGGCCGGAGAAGTTCTGCACGAGCAGGTTCAGGCCTATGCCGGTGGCGTCGAGGCGGCGGGCGCCGCCGAAGAGGTCCTCGGCGGGGAGCTGGCGCTGGAGCCGGACGCGGTCGGGGTGGACGGAGACGACGTCGGCGTACCGGTCGCCGACGAGGTCCTCGACGGCGTCGACGGGGAGCCGCTCGGCGGAGGGGACGCCGGCGCCGCCGCCGAGGATCTCCAGGATGCGGGCGGAGGCCCGTTCGGCCTGGGCGAGGACGGTGGGCGAGAGGGCCCGGTTGCGGGAGACGACGTTGCGGGTCACCTCCAGTTCGTCGAGGGCGAGTTCGACCTCGCGCCGGTCGTCGAAGTAGGGCTCGAAGCAGGGCCAGTGCTGGACCATCAGCTCGCGGAGCTGGGGGAGGGTGAGGAAGGAGAGGACGTTGTCGTCGGCAGGGTCGAGGAGGTAGCCCTTGCGGCGGGAGACCTCGCGGACGGCGACGGCCCGGCGGACCCATTCCTGGCCGGCCGGGCCGGCCGCGGCGACGACCCACTCGTCTCCGTGGACGGGCTCGTAGACGGGCCTGAGGACGGCGGCGACGACGGCCCTCATCCGCTGTTCGACGAGGTTGAGCCAGATGTAGGCGCGGCCGGCGCGCTGGGCGCGGGTGCGGACCTCGCTCCAGGCCTCGGCGCCCCAGTCGAGTTCGGCGCCGATCTCCACGGGGCGGGCCACCTGGACCGCCCCGGGGGGTGCGGCCGGGCCCGTGGGGAGGATCACCGTGGGCGGCGCCTCCCCTGGGTCGGCCGGTCCCCCCTCGTGACCCGCGTCACCTGGGGGCAGCTCAAGGCCTCCCGAGCTCACCCGCGCACCGCCTTCTGCTCTGGACGCCCGTCCCGATTCTTCCGACAAGATCAAGGAAGGGTACTCCGCGAGCGGGAGGCGGTGCAGCAGGATCGGTCGGCGGCTTGCTCAACTCCGGGTGTCGGGCTGTCCGTTCTGGGAGGCGAGATCGGACGGAGTGAGGGGATTCATAGCGGTTACGTCCCTGGGGGCGAGCTGGAAGCCCTGCCAGTGGACGGGCATGGGCTGCTGGTCCTCGTCCCGGGCGACGTGGTGGAACCCGATGTTGACCCAGACGGTGGGGTTGGTGAGCGTCTCCCCGTTCACCCACTTGTCCACGCTGTCGCCGGCGCCGGCCGGGCAGTTGCCGATGTTGTTGCTGGCGTACTGCTCGCAGGCGCGGGACTGGGTGAAGTAGACGTCGTGCCGGGTGAAGCCGCGGCCCGCGTGGGTGTCGGTGTGGCCGGGGACGATCTCGTAGCTGCGGGCGTGGCCGTCGGCGTTCTTGCCGGTGCCGCTGACCACCCGCCACCAGCGCATGTTCTTCGCGTCGCCGGCGAGTTCCTTCGTCACGGTGGTGCGCTTGGTGTGCACGGTGGGGCTGCCGTCGCCGGCGGGCGGGGTGACGGTGGAGTCGTACTGCTCGACGCGGTCGCGGCCGCCGTCGAGGCCGAAGTCGAGCTTCCAGAAGACGTTGTGGGCGTGGCTGGTGGCGTAGCCGCGGGCGCCCTTGCCGATGGGCCAGCCGCGGCCGTCGGTGGCGTTGTAGTCGACGGGCGAGAGGCTGCCGGTGGCGCCGACGTTGGCGCCAATGGTGCCGTCGGAGGAGAAGCGCCACTCGGATATGTACTCGTACCAGCCGACCTTGTTGACGGTGTAGACGAGCAGGTCCTTGGCCTGGGCCTGGTAGACGCCGGCGCCGGAGTCGCTGGCCATGCGGTAGGCGTGGCCGCGGGCGCGGGTGGTGGTGCAGAGGCCCTTGACGGTGCCGACCTCGGGGACCTTGACGGAGGAGAGGGTGCCGCCGGGGCATTCGGCGGGCTTGAGGTCCTGCAGGCCCCAGCCGAAGCCGGCGCCGGTGAGGTCGTCGTACTCGGCGCCGCCGTCGTCGTACGGTACGTGGATCTGGGCGAGCCGGGCGCTGGTGAGGACGCGGACCGGGGCGCCGCCGGGCGGCTGGTAGGTGACCCGGTCGAGGATCAGGCCGGCGTCGGTGCTGTAGCGCCAGCACATGTCCCAGGAGGCGCCGCCGTCGAGCTTCCGGGTGACCCGGTGGGCGGGCGAGCAGACGGCCGAGACCGGGGGCTTGGCGAGGGTGGGCCGGGGCCCGGGCGTGGGCGGCGGGGTGGGCGTCGGCGCGGGTGCCGCGGCGGCGGTGGCGGTGCCGAGGAAGGCGGTGGCCGCGAGGGCGGCGAGGATCCCCCTGGCTCGCCGGTGGAGCGGGCGGGTCATGCGGGCGTGACTCCTTGCGTGCGGGCCCCGGCGGAGCCGGGGCGGGTGGTGGAACGGCGGCCGGCGGTGGTCAGCCGACGCGGACGACGTTCTTCGCGGAGAGGTCGACGATGAGGTTCCGGGTGTCGATCCAGGCGCCGTTGCGGACCTTGGTGACGAGCCGGACGCAGCGGTGTTCGCCGCAGCGGGAGAGCGCCTCGGGGACGTTCTTCTCGCGGTAGGTGCGGTAGACGTCGCCGTTGAACCAGAGCTGGTCGGCGCTGGTGAGCTCGGTGCCGGTGGCGTCCCGGTAGTCCTCCTTCACGCCCTTGCCGAGGGGGCTCGCGAGGATCAGTTCGAGGGCGGCGCGCAGTTCCTCGGGGTGGGCCGAGGGCTGCACCCCGCGCCGGGCGGCGGTGGTCTCGACCTTGCCCGTGGCCAGGTCGACGGTCCGGGTGACGAGCTCGTCGCGGGCGTAGTCGTAGAAGCGGACCTGGGCGCGGCGGTCGGCCTCCCGCCCGGGGACCGGGTCGGCGAGTTCGGTGCCGAGGTGCTGCGGGCGGCCCCGGTCGCCGTCGACGTCCTGCCGGGCGGCGGAGTCGGCGGTGCCGAGGGCGAGCGCGCGGGCCCGGGCCAGTTCGTCGTCGGTCAGCGGATCGGTGCCGCTGCCCCGCGCGCCCTCGGGGGCGGGCGGGACGACGGTGGCGGGGGCGAGCGCGGCGGCTCCCCGGCCGCCCGCTCCCTCCGCGCCCCCGGCGCCGTCCGTGCCCCGGGCGCCGTCCGCGGGCGCGCTCCCGGAGGCGGCCCCGCGGGCGGCGGGCGAGTCCTCCGCGCCTGCCGTGCCCGGCAGGCTGATCGCGACCGCGACGGCGGTGCCCGTCACCGCCATGGCCGCTCCGGCCACCACCTTCCCCAGGTGGCGGCGCACTATTTCGTACACATTTCCCCCTCTATCCCCCGCTTGGCCTGCGGTCACCCGGTAGGACGGGGCGAGTTCCCGCGAGGTTGCTCGTCTTTCGGGCAGGATCTGGCCGAAGAGCACGCATGAACCCGGACAGAAGAGGAATATTCGTATCCATGCAGGTCTGGCCGGGACGGGCGTACCCCTTGGGCGCCACCTATGACGGAGCGGGCACCAACTTCGCGGTCTTCTCGGAGGCGGCGCACCGCGTGGAACTGTGTCTCATCGACGACGACGGCACGGAGACGTCCGTCGAACTGCGCGAGACGGACGCCTTCGTCCGTCACGCCTATCTGCCCGGCGTGATGCCGGGGCAGCGGTACGGCTTCCGGGTGCACGGGCCGTACGCGCCGGAGCGCGGCCTCCGCTGCAATCCGTCGAAGCTCCTCCTCGACCCGTACGCGCGGGCGATGTCGGGCGCGATCGACTGGGGCGAGGCGGTGTACGGGTATCCCTTCGGGCGCCCGGACGCGCGCAACGACCTGGACTCGGCCGGCCGGACGATGACCTCGGTGGTGGTGAACCCGTACTTCGACTGGGGCGACGACCGCCGGCCGCGCACCGAGTACCACCACACGGTGATCTACGAGGCCCATGTGAAGGGCCTGACCAAGCTGCACCCGGACCTTCCGGAGGAGCTGCGCGGCACCTACGCCGGGCTCGCGCACCCCTCGGTCATCGGGCACCTGAAGGAACTGGGCGTCACGGCGCTCGAACTGATGCCGGTCCACCAGTTCGTGAACGACCACCGGCTGGTGGACGCGGGGCTCTCGAACTACTGGGGCTACAACACGATCGGCTTCTTCGCCCCGCACAACGCCTACGCCTCCTGGGGCGACCGGGGCCAGCAGGTCCTGGAGTTCAAGTCGGCGGTGCGGGCGCTGCACCAGGCGGGCATCGAGGTCATCCTGGACGTGGTCTACAACCACACGGCGGAGGGCAACCACCTGGGTCCGACGCTCTCCCTCCGCGGCCTGGACAACCCCTCCTACTACCGGCTCGCCGACGACCCGCGGTACTACATGGACACCACGGGCACCGGGAACTCGCTGCTCATGCGGTCCCCGCACGTCCTCCAGATGATCATGGACAGTCTGCGGTACTGGGTGACCGAGATGCACGTGGACGGCTTCCGCTTCGACCTGGCGGCCACCCTGGCCCGGCAGTTCCACGAGGTGGACCGGCTGTCGTCCTTCTTCGACCTGGTGCAGCAGGACCCGGTGGTCAGCCAGGTGAAGCTGATCGCGGAACCGTGGGACGTCGGCGAGGGCGGCTACCAGGTGGGGAACTTCCCGCCGCTGTGGACCGAGTGGAACGGCAAGTACCGGGACTGCGTGCGGGACCTGTGGCGGGGCGAGCCGCGCACGCTCGCCGAGTTCGCGTCCCGGCTGACCGGCTCCTCCGATCTGTACCAGGACGACGGCCGACGCCCGCTGGCCTCGGTCAACTTCGTGACCTGCCACGACGGCTTCACGCTGCGCGACCTCGTCTCGTACAACGAGAAGCACAACGAGGCCAACGGGGAGGGCAACCGGGACGGGGAGAGCCACAACCGGTCCTGGAACTGCGGGGCGGAGGGCGAGACCGACGACGTCGGGATCAAGGAGCTGCGGGCCCGCCAGATGCGCAACTTCCTCGCCACGCTGATGCTGTCGCAGGGCGTGCCGATGCTCAGCCACGGCGACGAGTTCGGCCGCACCCAGGGCGGCAACAACAACGCCTACTGCCAGGACGGCGAGGTGTCCTGGGTGCGGTGGCCCAAGGAGAACAGCGAGGCGGAGGCGACGCTGCTGCGCTTCACCCGGGCGATGGTGCGGCTCCGCCGCGAGCACCCGGTCTTCCGGCGCCGCCGCTTCTTCCACGGCCGGCCGGTGGAGGGCACCCACGACGAACTCACCGACATCGCCTGGTTCACCCCCGAGGGCGACGAGATGACGGCCCGCGACTGGCAGGCGGCGCACGCCAGGGCGCTGACCGTCTTCCTCAACGGCAACGCCATCTCGGAGCCGGGCCCGCAGGGCGAGCGGATCGCCGACGACTCCTTCCTGCTGATGTTCAACGCCTCCTCGCAGGAGCTGGAGTTCGCGGTCCCGGACAGCCACGGGCGGTGCTGGCGGACGGTGGTGGACACCTCGGAGCCGGACGGGCTGCCGCCCCGGGAGGGTCCGGAGATCGGAGCGGGCGAGCGCGTCACCCTCGCGCCGCTGAGCCTGACGGTGCTGCGCCGCCCCGCGTGACCTCCGGCCCGCGCGGCGCCCTCCCCGTCCGTACGGTCCAGGAGAGCACCGCGCAGGCCGCGGCCGCCCCCACCGCCACCGCGAAGGCGGCGGGGGCGCCGTGCTGTTCGGCGAGCCGCCCGGAGAACGCCAGGGCGAGGGCCTGGCCGCCGACGATCCCGCTGGTCAGGAAGGCCATGGACTCGGCGAGCCGGCCCGCGGGGACGGACCGCTCGGTCAGTGCGAAGACCGTGATCAGGTGCGGGGCGTAGGCGGCGCCGAGCACGGTCACCACCGCGTACAGGCCGGTGAGGGAGTCGACCGCGAGCAGCGGCAGGGAGAGCAGGACGAGCCCGGCGGTCGCGGCCCGCCAGCGGAGGGTGAGCCCGACCGTGGCGGGCAGGGCGGCGAGCGACAGGCCGACGGCGGCGCTCATCACCCCCATCGCCGCGTAGACGAGGCCCGCCTGGGCGGGGACGCCGAGACCGGCGGTGAGGGCGGTGATCCCGGCCTGGGAGGCGCCGAACATGGCGCCCTGGAGGACCATCGTCACCCGCAGGGCGTACGCGGAGCCGGGCAGCCGCGTCCGTTCGGCGGCGCCCGTGCGGGTGGCCGTGCCTTCCGGTGGGCTCGCGGCCGCGGCCGCGGTCGGGTGGAGGGCGAAGCCGGTGCCGCAGAGCGCGAGGAGCAGGGCCGCGCCGAGCAGCGCGGCGCCGGGGTGGGCGAGGGCGGCGGCGAGGCCGACGAGCGCGGGACCGAGGACGAAGGAGACCTCGTCGAGGGTGCCCTCGAAGGAGAGGACGGCGCCGACGGTCCGGTCGTCGGAGCCGGCGCGGCGGGCGAGCGCCACCGACCGGGTCCGGGCGAGCGGCCCGATCTGCGGGACGGTCGCCCCGGCGAGCAGCGCCAGCGGCACGAGGAGCCCGGTCGGGGCGTCGGCGACGGCGGCGAGGACGAGGGCGGCGACCGCGAGGGCGTTGGCGAGGGAGGCCGCGAGGACCGGACCGCGCTGGCCGCGCCGGTCCGCGAGCCGCCCGAGCAGCGGGCCCGCGACGGTCTGCCCGGCGGCCAGCGCGCCGCCCGCGAGCCCCGCCGTGGCGAGCGAGCCGCTGGTCTCCGCGACCAGCAGCACGCTGCCGAGCTGGCACATCGCGGTGGGCAGCCGGCCGAGGAAGGACAGGACCGGAAGGGCGGGGCCGAGCAGACAGAGGGTGTCGCGGTACGTCCGGAGCATCGGCCGAAAGTAACCGGATACCCACGAACGGGTGCATCGGGTGATGACACGGAAGCTTCCGTACGGGGTACGTACGTTCGCATGACGTCCAACCCGTCCGCACCCCCGCCGTCCGAGCACCGGCCGTCCGCGCACCGGCCGTCCGACCGGACGCCGTCCGCACGTCCCCGTCCCGGCGGCACGCCCTCCACCGCCGCGTCCGGGCCGCCCGCCGCGCCGCCCCGGCCAGGGCCGCCCGTCGTCCCCCGCGCCACCTACCGGCTCCAGCTCCAGCCCGCGTTCCCGTTCGCCGCCGCCGAACGGGTGGTGCCGCACCTCGCCGGGCTCGGCGTCTCCCATCTGCACCTCTCCCCCGTCCTGGAGGCGGTGCCCGGTTCCGCCCACGGCTACGACGTCACCGACCACCGGGCGGTCCGGGCGGAGCTGGGCGGCGAGGCGGGGCTGCGGGCGCTCACCGCCACCGCCCGCGCGCACGGGCTCGGTCTCGTGGTGGACCTGGTCCCCAACCACATGGCGGCCTCGCCGCTCCACAACCACGCGCTGCGGGACCTCCTGCGGCACGGCCCGGACTCCCCGTACGCCCGCTGGTTCGACGTCGACCGGTCCGCCGGGGACGGCAGGATCCTGCTGCCGGTGCTGCCCGCGCGGCTCCCGGAGGTGCGGGACCGGCTGCGGGTCGAGGAGGGGGTGCTCCGCCTGGACGGGCAGGAGTTCCCGCTCCGGCCGGGCACCGAGGACCTGCCGCTCGACGAGCTCCTGGCCCGGCAGCACTACCGCCTCGGCTGGTGGCGGCTCGCCCGCACCGAGCTGGGCTACCGGCGCTTCTTCACCGTCTCGGACCTGATCGGGGTGCGGGTGGAGGACCCCGAGGTGTTCCGGGAGACCCACGCGACGATCCTGCGGCTGGTCGCCGACGGGGTGATCGAGGGGCTGCGGATCGACCACCCCGACGGGCTCGCCGACCCGCACGGCTACCTGGAGCGGCTGTCGGCGGAGACCGGCGGCCGGTGCTGGATCGTCGTCGAGAAGATCCTCACCGGGGACGAGACCCTGCCGGCCTCCTGGCCGGTGGCCGGCACCACCGGCTACGACGCCCTGCGCTTGGTCGACGGCGTCCTCACCGACCCGGTCGGCGCGGCCGAACTCGCGGACGTGTACCGCGCGTTCACCGGCCGGACCGGGGACCGGGGCGGGGCGTGGGAGGCGACCGCCCGGCGCGCCGCGTACGAGGTGGTGCGGCACGACCTGGCGGCCGAGACGAACCGGCTGACCCGGGAGGCGGTACGGCTCTGCGCGGCCCGTCCCGCGCACCACGACCACGCGCCGTGGGCGCTGCGGACCGCGATCGAGGAGCTCCTCGTGCGCGTGCCGGTCTACCGGCCCTACGGCGCCGGCGACGCGGAGCGGCTCCTCACCCCCGAGGTCGTCCGGGGCGCGCGGGCCGCCTTCGCCGTCCCGGAGGAGGCGGCGGCCGTGGACGCCGTACGGGAGCTGCTCCTCGGCGAGGACCCCGAACTCGTGCGTTTTCGGGCCAGGTTCGCGCAGACGTCCTCGGCGCTGCGGGCCAAGTCGACGGAGGACACCGCCTTCTACCGGTACGCGCCGCTGCTCTCTGCCAACGAGGTCGGCGGCGACCCGGGCCGGCCGGCCGTCCCGGTCGAGGAGTTCCATGCGGCCTGCGCCCGGCTCGCCCGCGACTGGCCGGCGACCGGCACGGTCCTCACCACCCATGACACCAAGCGCAGCGCGGACGTGCGGGCGGCGATCGCGGTGCTCGCGCAGTGCCCGGACGTGTGGGCCGGGTTGCTGGCCGAGGTCGCCGGGGTGCCGGTGCCGGATCCGCACCTGGCCTGGACGGCGTGGCAGACCGCGTTCGGCTTCGGCACCCCGGATCCGGAGAGGATCGGCCCGGCCGTGCTCAAGGCCGTGCGGGAGGAGGGGCTGCGGACGTCCTGGACCGAGCAGGACCCGGCGTACGAGCGGGCGGTGGCCGAGTTCACGGCGGCCGGGCCCGGCCGGGTGCCGTTGCGGGCGGCGTCCGAGGCGGCGTTCGCCCTGGAGCCGCACATCCGGGCCCAGGCGGACGGCGCGGCGCTGGTGCAGCTGACCATGCCCGGTGTGCCGGAGCTGTACCAGGCCACCGAGCGGGAGTACCGGGCGCTCGTCGACCCCGACAACCGCGCGCCGTACGAGCCGGGCCCGGACGACGACCGGACGGCGCTGGTGCGGGCCGCGCTGGGGCTGCGCCGCGAGCGTCCGGCGGCCTTCGGCCCGGGCGGCGGCCACACCCCGCTGGTCGCGGAGGGCCCGGCGGCCGCGCACTGCCTGGCCTTCGCCCGCGGGGGCCAGGTGGTGTCGGCGGTGACCCGGCTGTCGCTGCGGCTCGCGGAGGCGGGCGGCTGGCGGGACACCGAACTGGTGCTCCCGGAGGGCCGGTGGGCCGATGTCCTGGACGGCGTACGGGAGTTCACGGGAGGCCCCGAGAGCGAGCTCAAGCTGGCGGAACTCTTCGCCGACCGCCCGGTCGCCCTCCTCGCGCGGATCACGGAGTGAGGCGCGCGGAGCGCCGCTGACACGACGACGGGACACGGGCGCGCGCCCCGTGTCCCGTCGTTCGGGTGCGGGCGGCCGTCAGAGGCGGCTGGCCCGGGTGACCTCGCACTTGGTGTACTCGGAGCCGTCGCCGGTGCCCGGGTACGGGGTGGTCAGCTCGGCGCTCGTGGAGGAGCCGGCGGTGACCGCGATGCCGGTCTTGACGGCGGTGGCCGGGACGGCGCCGCCGCCGGTGAACTTCATGGTGACGCTGTAGTCGTAGTCCAGCGAACCGTCGTTCTTGACCGTGATCTTGGCGGTCAGCTTCTTGGTGGCGGCGTCGTAGGCGCACTTGTCGATGGTGACGTCGCGGGCCGCCTTGTCGGCGCTGCTGCCGCCACCGGGCACGGAGACGCCGCCGGAGCTGCTGCTGCTGTCGCTGTCGCTGTGGCTGCCACCCGAGGTGGAACCGGAGCTGGAGCTCGAACCGGAGCTGTGGTTGTCGCAACCGCCGCCGCCGGAGCCGCGGGCGCCGGTGAGGGCGAAGACGGCGATGCCGAAGACGGCGATCGCGCGGGCATGACGAAGCTTCACGTGTTTCTTTCCCCGTTGGACGTGATTCATCAGAGGGTTCATCAGAAGGCTCGCTTGACGAGCGCACGTCACCCTAGCAGCGCCGCGGGGGTCTCGTTTCAGCCGTTGGGCAGGACGTCGAGGGTGCGCGGGGCACGGGTGATCAGACCGGTCGACACCGGGCGGAAGCCGTCCGCGAGGCGCAGGCGGGGCATCGCCTCGAAGAGCGCGCGGAGCCCGTACTCGGCCTCCAGACCGGCCAGGATCACCGCCGGACAGAAGCCGGAACCGTACGTGAGCTGGCCGGGGTCGTCACGCAGCGGGTCGAAGCGGTCCGGGGCGCGGAACCGCTCCGGGTCCCGTCCGGCCGCGCCGACGAGCAGCGCCACCGACGAGCCGCCCGGCAGGATCCCGCCACTCACGGGGACGTCCTCGCGGGTGCGCCGCACGGCGATCTGCACCGGCGGGTCGCGGCGCAGCGACTCGGACCACGCCCGGGCGACCAGGGCCGTGGGGGCGTCCCGCAGGGCGGCGACCTGGTCGGGGTCGGCGAGGACGTTCCCGAGGAAGGAGGCCAGCGCCTTCTCGCGGACGGCGATCTGCCCGCCGCACTCGCCGGCGAGCGCGGTCGCGGCCCGGCCCCTGACCAGCCGCATCATGTCCCGGTAGGGGACGCCGACGGCGGCGGCGACGGTCCCGGCGGGCAGCCAGTGGCAGAAGTCCGCGACCAGGTCGGCGCGGGGCCGGTCGGCGATCCGCCGGGCGAGGACGTAGGCGGTGCGCTCGGCGACGGACCGCAGCTCGGCGAGGTCCACGTCGACGTGGGCGCGCGAGCAGGCGGGGTCGCCGGGCCGGTGCCCGTGGGTGAAGCGGCCGTCGGTGAGCGCGGTGGCCACGTCCGCGTACCGGCTCAGCACCCAGGCCCGCAGCAGCGGGTCGTAGGTGAGCGGGAACTCCTCCCGCAGCCGCCGGAAGACGGGGTAGGGGTCGTTCGCCGCGCCCGGGTCCAGCGGGCTGGGCGCCACGGTCCGGCCGCCGGGCGGCACGGGCGCCCCGGCCGCCGGGTCGGCGACGCTCCGCACCCGGCCGGGCGCGGCGGCGCCGGTCCGTCCGTCGGGCGCCATGGCCGGCGGACGGCGGAGCCCGGTGGCGCGGGGGGTGCGGGAGGGGTCGGGGGTCCGGTCGTCGCGCATCGTGCCCCCAGAGTGGGTCGGTCGGCGGTGGGTCACCCCAGCCCACCACCGGCGGCGGCGCGGCGCCCGTCGCGTACCGCCGAACGGGTGAGGACGCACCGCCCTGACCAGGCCCGGAGCGGGGTCAGTCGACCGACAGGCGGAAGGTCGTCTCGCCGAAGCCGACGACGTCCCCGGCCCGCACCACCACCGCGCCGACGACCCGGCGGCCGTTGACCGTCGTGCCGTTGGTGGAGCCCAGGTCGCGCAGGACCCAGAGGCCGTCCTGGAGGGAGAGTTCGGCGTGCAGCCGGGAGGCGGTCGCGTGGCTGAGCCGCAGGCCGTTCACCGGGTCCCGGCCGATCCTCAGCGGGTACGGCCCCGGCTGCGGCAGCAGCAGTTTCGGGAGGCGCTCGGAGTGCCAGGCCCGGCCGATGCGCGCGGTGAACGCCGACATCCGCTCGACCGCGCCGACCACCCGCCGGGTCCAGGTGCCCTCGCCGCGCAGGTCGGCGGTGAGCACGTCGAGTTCGTCGGGGCGGCGGGCCTGGAGGGCGCGCTCCATCCGGAAGAGGAAGGTGTCGTGCGAGAGACGTCCCTGGGCGGCGCCGTCCCGGAGCAGGCCGAGGGCACGGTCCCGCTCGGCGTCGGTCAGCCGGGGGGCGTGCGCCGGGGGCTCGTAAGGGGTCGTCACACCGCGATTGTCCGCGTGGCCGGGCCGCACTGTCCAGAAGCCTCCGTCCCAGGACCGTCACCGCTCACCGTGCGCTCTCCGCACGAGCATGAGGACGCGGAAATCCGTGCGACCGTTCCCCGCGACCACTGCTACGGTCTGCGGGCTTCGCTCACCTGTACCCCTGGGGGAACCACCGTATGACCGACGACCTCGTCGTCCGCCCGCTCACCGGGCCGGAGGAGCTGGACCTCTTCCTCGGCCTCGCCTACACCCTCGACGACGAACTCGCCGACGACCTCGGCTCCGGCCGCCGCCGCCCCGACTGGATGTGGGTGGCCCTCCGCGACGGCCGCCTGCTCGGCCGGATCGCCTGGTGGACCAACAAGGACGGGGGCGAGCCGCTCGCCCTCGACTTCTTCGACCTCGCCCCGGAGCTCCCGGCCGGGGAGGCCGAGGAGGTGGGCCGGCGGCTGCTCGCCGCCGCGCTGCCCGCCGTCGTCCCGGCCGGCACCGTGCCGCCGGAGTTCAACCGCTATCTGCCGCCGGACTGGCGCGAGGTGCCGGAGACCCGCGACCGGGTCGGGCTGCTGCTCTCGCTGCTCGCCGGGACGGGCGCCCGGCCGCTGGTGGAGCGGCTGCGCCTGGAGTGGCTGCCGGGAACGCCGATCGCCGAGCCCACCGGCCGGCTGGTGTTCCGTCCGGTCCGGGACCGGGAGGACCTGCTCGCGCTGATGACACCGGTGATGGCCGGCACGCTCGACGCGCACGGGCAGGCCGACCTGGCCGAGGGGCTGTCGCTGCGGGAGGCCGCCGAGCGGCACCACGACGAGGAGTTCCCGCACTACACGACGCCCCGCGCGTGGTGGCAGGTGGCGGAACTGCCGGGCACCGGCGAGCCGGTCGGCTTCGTGATCCCCGCCCGCAACAACTACAACCCGATCATCGCCTACATCGGCGTGCTCCCCGAGCACCGGGGCAAGGGTTACATCGACGAGATCCTCGCCGAGGGCACCCGGATCCTCGCCGCGCAGGACGTGCCGCGCATCCGGGCCGCGACCGACGTCGGGAACGTGCCGATGGCGGCGGCCTTCGCCCGCGCCGGGTACGTGAACTTCCAGCGGCAGATCGACTACGTGTGGGACGCGCCGGGCGCGTCGCCCTCCTGACTGCCAGGATGGGAGTGATCCACCGGCTGTGACGCCGTACCGACGACCGTATCGCCGTCTGCGAGGAGAACCACCGTGCTCTTCGAGGTGTGGGCGCCGCACGCCCGCGACCGGGTGACCCTGGAGCTGAACGGCACCGGGCACCCCCTGGAACGGGACGCCCTGCGGGAGGGCTGGTGGACCGGCACCGTGCCGGCCTCCGACGGCGACCGGTACGGCTTCCGGCTCGACGACGGGCCCGTGCTGCCCGATCCGCGCGGCCGCAGGCTGCCGGACGGGCCGGACGGGCTCAGCGCCGTCGTCGACCACACGGCCCACACGTGGCTGCACGAGCCGCCCCGGCTGCGGCTGCGCGGCGCGGTCCTGTACGAGCTCCACGTGGGCACCTTCACCCCGGAGGGCACCCTCGACGCGGCGGCGGCCCGGCTCGGGGAACTCGCCGGGCTCGGGATCACCCATGTGGAGCTGATGCCGCTCTGCCCGTTCCCCGGGACGCACGGCTGGGGGTACGACGGGGTGGCGCCGTGGGCGGTCCACGAGCCGTACGGCGGCCCGGCGGCGCTGAAGCGCTTCACGGACACCGCGCACGGCCTCGGCATGGGCGTGGTCCTCGACGTGGTCCACAACCACCTGGGCCCCTCCGGCAACCACCTCCCGCCCTTCGGCCCGTACTTCACCGACACCCACCACACGCCGTGGGGCGCGGCGGTCAACCTGGACGCGGCCGGTTCCGACGAGGTGCGGGCGTACTTCCTCGGCAGTGCGCTCGCCTGGCTGCGGGACTACCGGATCGACGGGCTGCGGCTGGACGCGGTGCACGCCCTCGCCGACGACCGGGCCCTCACCTTCCTGGAGGAACTGTCCGGTGCGGTCGACGAGTTGGCGAAGGAGCAGGGCCGCCAGCACTTCCTGATCGCCGAGTCCGACCAGGCCGACCCGCGCACCACCACGCCGCGCACGCTCGGCGGCCTCGGCCTGCACGCGCAGTGGAACGACGACTTCCACCACGCCCTGCACTGCGCGCTGACCGGCGAGTCCCAGGGCTACTACGCGGACTTCGCGCGCGCCCCGATGGCCGCGCTCGCCAAGACCCTGACCCGGGTCTTCTTCCACGACGGCACGTACTCGTCCTTCCGGGGCCGGCACCACGGGCGTCCGGTCGACCGGGAGCGCACCCCCGCCCACCGCTTCCTCGGCTACGCCCAGACCCACGACCAGATCGGCAACAGGGCGCTCGGCGACCGTCTTTCGGCCTCCCTCTCCCCCGGTCTGCTCGCCTGCGCGGCGACGCTCGTCCTCACCGGCCCCTCGGTGCCGATGCTCTTCATGGGCGAGGAGTGGGGCGCCCGCACGCCCTGGCAGTACTTCACCGACCACACGGACCCGGAGCTCGCGGAGGCCGTACGGCGGGGCAGGCGGCGGGAGTTCGCGGCGCACGGCTGGGACGAGGGCGAGGTGCCCGACCCGCAGGACCCGGCGACCCGGGACCGCTCGGTCCTGGACCGTTCGGAGCGGGAGCGCGACCCGCACCGGCGGCTCCTGGCCTGGCACCGCGAGCTGATCGCCCTGCGCCGCACCCTTCCCGACCTCACCGACCCGGATCTGGGCGGTGTGAAGACCGCCTTCGACGAGGAGGGCCGCTGGCTGGTCTTCCGTCGCGGCGACGTGCGGGTGGCGGTGAACCTGGGCAAGGAGCCGGCCGAGATCCCGCTCGGCTCCAACGGCCGCGACCGGGTCCTGGCCGCCTGGGAGCCGGTCGAGGCGCCCGCCCGGGACGGGCTGCTGCGCCTCGGCGGCGAGTCGGCGGTGGTGCTCGGCGACGGGTAGCCCGGCGGGGTTAATCCACGATCGCCATCTCGTGCGGGGTGGCGTTGAAGCGGCGGCCGGTGCCGTCCTCGGTCATCGTCACGATGTCCTCGATGCGGACGCCGAAGCGGCCGGGGAGGTACACGCCCGGTTCGATGGAGAAGCACATGCCGGGGACGACCGGCCGCTCCTCGCCCTCGATCATGTAGGGCGGCTCGTGGGTGGTGACGCCGATGCCGTGGCCGGTGCGGTGGATGAAGTACTCGCCGTACCCGGCGTCCGTGATGACCTTGCGGGCGGCGCGGTCGACATCCTGGCAGGCGATCCCGGACCGCACGGCCTCGAAGCCGGCCTGCTGGGCCTCGCGGACCAGGTCGTGGATCCGGCGCTCCTCGTCCGTGGGTTCGCCGACGTGGACGGTGCGGGTGGTGTCGGAGCCGTAGCCGTGCTTGAGCCCACCGAAGTCGAGGACGACCATGTCGCCGCGCTCGATGACGCGTTCGCCGGCCTCGTGGTGCGGGTTGGCGCCGTTGGGTCCCGAGCCGACGACCGTGAAGTCGACCTGGGAGTGGCCGAAGTCCAGGAGCAGCCGGGCGAGGTCGGCGGCGACCTCGGTCTCGCGGCGGCCCGCGAACCGCACCTTGAGGATCTCCCCGTACGCGCGGTCCGCGGCGGCCCCGGCGGCCGCGATCCGGTCCAGCTCGTGGGCGTCCTTGACGGCCCGCAGCATCGGCAGGGCCTCGGTGAGGGAGACGTACGAGGTGCCGGGGAGGGCCTGCTGGAGGCCGAGGAGGTGCATCGCCCAGGCGTTGTCGCTGACGCCGAACCTGCCGTCGACGTCGAGGAGCGGCGCGGTGACGGCGTACGGGTCCTTGCCGTCGGTCCAGTCGCGCAGCGTCAGCGCGGGCGCGCCGACGGCCTTCTCCGCGTCGGGGGCCTCCAGGGTGGGGACGACGAGCACCGGATCCTGGCCGGGGGCGATGACGAGGACGGTGAGCCGCTCGGTGATCGCGGTCGGCTGGTAGCCGGTGAGGTAGACCAGGTCGGGGCCGGGGGCGACGAGCACCCCGGCGAGTCCGGCGTCGGCGGCGGAGGCGGCGGCGCGGTCCATCCGGGCCCGGTAGTCGTCGGCGGTGAACGGCGTGGGGGCGTCACCGACTGCGTCGGCGGCGGCGGTCGTCGGCATGGGGTCTCCTTCGCGGCGGCGGGCGGGCGGTGCTCCCAGCATCCTCCCCGCCGGTTCGGGCCGCCGCGACCGGGCGGCGGCCCCGTCAGCGTGGGCCGGGCCCCTGGGCGATGAGCCGTTCGAGGAGGTCCTGGAAGTCGTCGCCGACGACGATCCGCAGCTCTCCGCGCTCCTCGTCGTGTTCGCTGAGCTGGGTGAGCGTGCCGCCCCGCCACCAGAAGACGTACGGGCTGATGGCGCCCGGGGTGTCCTCGTACTCGGAGGCGGCGAAGGAGGCCATGGCGCCGAGCGCCGGGATGATCGAGGTGTCCCGGATGGGGTGGAAGGCGATCTGGTGGCGGAAGGGCACGGCGACGAGCGCGCCGTGCTCGCCGAGCGGCAGGCCGGTGACCCGCTGGGCGAGGGCGTCGAGGTCGAGGACGCGGCTCGCGGTGTAGAAGGAGTCGCCGACGACGACCTCGAAGGACATCCCGTCGGCGTCCCGGACGGTCTCGTGCTCCTCGACGGGCAGCCCGCGCAGGTTCTTCAGGGCGCGGGCGCGGAGCTGGGCGGGGTCGCCGAGCCGGTCGAGGGCCTCGTCGGTGAGCATCATGACGCTCTCGGGCAGGTCGAGCGCGAGGACCTCGTACAGGCCGGGGGCGAGCGTCCTGGCGTAGCCGAAGGCGCCGGGGTCGATCCCCTCGCCGTTGACGACCCGGGGGTAGAGCTGGGCGCGGATCTGGTCGGGCGGCAGCGTGTCGAGGGCCGAGGGGCCGTCCAGGGTCCGCACCACGAGGGTGACGTGCCGGCGGATCAGGTCGGGCCAGACGCGGGGCCCGCGCCGGTCGCGGTGGCAGACGGCGGCGAGGTTGCCGAGGCCGAAGCGGCGCTGCTTGTCGTCCTGGACGGAGGAGGCGTAGACCGTGACCTCCAGGCCGAGTTCGGCGAAGGCCTCGCGGACGGTGGCGCGGAAGAGCGCGGCCTCCCGCTCGGAGAAGTAGGCGAACTCCGGGTCCCGGGGCGCGTCCTCGCCGTCCCGCTTCGGTGTCCTGCGCAGCCACCCCACGCCAGCCCGCCTTCCCTCGCCGTTGCGTTCAGCGTAGCGACTGCGGCGGGGCGGTCACCGGCCGCCCGCCGAACTCGCCGCCGCGGCGGCCTCAGGAGCCGTACGGGGCCTTGAGGAGGTCGCGGGCATAGTGGGCGAGGGAGCGGTTGTAGCGGGGCAGCAGCGGCGCGAGGGCGCCGAGGGCCAGCGCGGCGGCCTCGCGCTCGCGGCCGGTGTCGGCGAGCGCGAGGGCGAGGAAGGCGTCGACGGCGGGGGCGAGGGCGAGCTCGTCGGCGTCGAGCCGTCCGGCGGGCAGGGCCCGCTCCTCGGTGAGCAGCTCGACGCTGCGGTCGGGCCGTCCGAGGTTCCGCAGGCTGCTCGCGAGCTGGATGACGGCCCGGCGCCGCCGCGGGCCGGTCAGTCCCAGTTCCAGGGCGCGCGTGTAGTGCCGGACGGCTTCGACGGGCTGCCCGGTGGAGTCGTGGGCGGCGCCGACCTCGAAGACGGCTGCGGCGTCCGCGTCGCCGCGTTCGGCGGCGAGCTCCGCGATCCGCTCGCGGAACTCCTCGTCGCCGAGGTCGTCGATCCGCTCCCAGAGGGCGGCGACCCGCCCCTCCCACCCGCTGTCGTCGCTCATGCGGCCACCCTAGCCACTCCGGGGTGCCCTGCGGTTCTCTGGGACACGCGGCTAGTCGCCGCCACCGCCGCCGCCGTCGCCGCCGCCACCGCCGCTGTCCCCGCCGCCGTCGCCGCCGCCGGAGTCCCCGGCGTCGCCGCCGTCGGAGCCCCAGCCGTCGCCGCCGCCGGGTTCGTTGTCGGCGCTGGAGGTGCCGAGGTTGCTGTACCAGGGGCGGTTCCAGTCGGTGTCGAGGGCGACGGGCTCGAATCCCTCCCGGATGCGCCACTGGGCGGGGAAGCGGGCGAGTCCGGTGGTGTCGCCGAGGCCGAACGCGGTGGCGAAGGCGTGGGCCATGACCGCGTCGAGCGGGTCGGAGGTCTCGTGGCCGACGGGGCCGAGCGGGAGCAGGAGCCGATCGGGGCCGGTGGGGGTGCGGCGGCGCGGCGGGCGGGCCAGGAGGGCGACGCGGAGGCCGTCCCTGAGCAGCCAGGAGCTGGTGGCGCCGTGCCGCCGCAGCTCCCAGAGTCCCCTGGTCGGGGCCGAGGGGCCGCCGGGGAACTCCGCCTCCACCACGCTCTTCGACTTCCGCAGCTTCTTGTGGACGAGGCGGAGCTCGGCCGGTGTCCCGCCGACGGTGAGGGTGAGGCCGCGGGAGGGGTGGGGCTCGTCGGGGTGGAAGCCGTACGGCGCCCGGATGCGGACGGCGGGGGCGTGCGGGCCCCACACGTCGACGCGGACGAGCCGCCGGTCGACGGCGACGGTGACGTCGCCGTGCGGGCCGGGCGCGGTGCGGCGGGCCATCCACAGCGGCACGCCCTCGGCCTCGGCGCGCCGGGCCAGCTCGGCGACCCGCTCGGGCCCGCCGCTGAGCCGCACCGCGAGGCGTCCCAGTTCGTGGGCGAACTCGGCGGTCCGCCGCACCTTGAGCGGGACGCCGGTGCCGGTGACGCGGATGACCGGGACGACGCCGGGGCCTTCTTCGAGGCGGGCGAGGGCCCGTTCGGACCCGCCGCCGCCGAGCCACTGCCCCCGCAGGTACGCCTCGGCCGTCGCGGCCAGGTTCAGCTCGCCGTGCGGGGTGAGGCGGCCGCCGCGCCGCACCCCCTCCTCCGTCAGTTCGACCGTGCGGGCCAATGGGTTCCACGACTTCTCGCCGTAGAGGACTTCGCTCACGTCTCCCCCTGCTGTGTTCCTCGGGCCGTCACGGCCCCATGTTCACCACGCGGTCGGCGCGGTCGCGGTTGCGGGCGACGAGCAGGGCGTTCGCCTCGTCGGAGCGCCGCACCCAGGCCTCGGCCTCGGCGCGGCCCCGGCCGTGGGCGACGTGGCGGTCGACGAGCCGGGGCACGCGGACGGCGTCGGGGAGGTCGGCGTACCAGACCTCGTCGAGGAGCGGCCGGACGGCGGCCCATCCCCCGCCGTCGTGGAGGAGGTAGTTGCCCTCGGTGACGACGAGCGGCGTCCCGGCCGGTACGGCGACCGAGCCGGCGACCGGTTCCTCCAGGGTCCGGTCGAAGGCGGGCGCGTAGACGACGGTCCCCGGCTCGGGGGACCTCAGCCGGGCCAGCAGGGCGGCGTACCCGGCGGCGTCGAAGGTGTCGGGCGCGCCCTTGCGGTCGGCGCGTCCGAGCCGCGCCAGCTCGGCCCCGGCGAGGTGGAAGCCGTCCATGGGGACGAGGACGGCGAGCCCGTCGAGCCGTTCGACGAGCCGTGCGGCGAGCGTCGACTTCCCGGCCCCGGGCGGCCCGGCGATCCCCAGGATCCGCCGCCGCCGCTCTCCGGCGAGCTCCCTCGCCCGTCCGACGAGCCCCTCGAACTCCCGCGCGTCCATGCGGCCGATTCTTCCAGCCCCGGGCCCCGACCGGGGCCCGGGAGCTCCGGGGGCCTGCCGGGACCCTCGGGAGACCCCTCCCCCGACCCTCGTACGGACCCTCCTCGGGTCGAGGGTCGGGGCGTCCGCGACGCGGGGTCGTGCGGGTGGGTTGTTGTGCTTTCCGCGTATTACGTTGGGGTAATGCCGTCCATCGCACTCGTCACCCTCGTCGTCCGTGACTACGACGAGGCCATCGCCTTCTACACCGACGCCCTCGGCTTCGAGCTGGTCGAGGACACCGACCGGGGCAACGGCACCCGCTGGGTCGTCGTCCGCCCGGCCGGCTCCGGCGGCTTCGGCGGGCTGGGGAACGCCGGGCTGCTGCTCGCCCGCGCCAAGAACGACGAGGAGGAGGCCGCCGTCGGCAACCAGACCGGCGGCCGGGTGGGCTTCTTCCTGCACACCGACGACTTCGCCCGCGACCACGAGCGGATGTCGGCCGCCGGGGTGAAGTTCCTGGAGGAGCCCCGCCACGAGCCGTACGGCTCGGTCGCCGTCTTCGAGGACCTGTACGGCAACCGCTGGGACCTCCTCCAGCCGGCCGGCTAATTCGCTGTCGCCCGCGCGGCGGCGCTCCCTAGACTCGCGGCACGGCCCGCCGTCCGGTGCGCCGTGCCGAGTCATGTCGACCGAGGGGAGCCGGCCGTGCGCAGTCACCCGTCGGCTGCCCGTGCCCGCCGCTTCGACGTGATCCTCGCCTCTTCCGCCTGCCGGTGACGGCTGCGCGCCCGTCACCGCAGGACCGTGCCGTACGAAGTCGTCCGTACGGGCGGCAATCGCGCTGTCCTGTGATCCCGCAGCAGCGAAAGGCACGTCACCGTGCGCGTTCTCCCGAACCCCCGCGTCCGCAACCTCGGCATCCTCGCCCACGTCGACGCCGGCAAGACGACCGTCACCGAGCGGATCCTCTTCCTGACCGGCGCCGTCCACAAGCAGGGCGAGGTCCACGACGGCACGACCGTCACCGACTTCGACCCGCAGGAGCGGGAGCGCGGCATCACCATCTCCGCCGCCGCCGTCACCTGCGCCTGGGACGGCCACCGGCTCGCCCTCATCGACACGCCCGGCCACGTCGACTTCTCCGACGAGGTCGAGCGCGCGCTCCGCGTCCTCGACGGCGCGGTCGCCGTCTTCGACGCGGTCGCGGGCGTCGAGCCGCAGAGCGAGACGGTGTGGCGGCAGGCCGACCGGCACGGCGTTCCCCGGATCGCCTTCGTGAACAAGATGGACCGGGCGGGCGCGGACCTCGACGCGGCCGTGGCCTCGATCCGCTCCCGCCTGGGCGTCGTCGCGCTCCCCGTCCAGCTGCCCCTCGGCCGTGAGGACGGCTTCCGGGGCGTCGTGGACCTCGTCCGGATGAAGGCGTACGTGTGGGACGGCGACGGTCTCGAAACGACCGACGTGCCCGCCCCGCTGAGGGAGGAGGCGGTACGCCGCCGGCACGCGCTCGACGAGGCGGTGGCGGAGCTGCACCCGGAGGCCCTGGAGGAGTACTGCGCGGACGAGGCGCTGTCCGACGGGACGCTCGCGCGGGCCCTGCGGGCTGTGACGTCGTCCGGCGCGGCCGTGGTGGTGCTGTGCGGCTCGGCGTACCGCGACCGCGGGATCGAACCGCTCCTGGACGCGGTCGTCGCCTACCTGCCCGCCCCCGCCGACCGGCCCCCGGTCGGCGGCGGCGAGCGGGCGGCGGATCCGCACGCGCCGCTGGTCGCGCTCGCCTTCAAGGTGACCGCGGCCCCCACCGGCCGGCTGACCTACCTCCGCGTGTACGCGGGCGTGCTCACCAAGGGGGACACCGTGCTCGACACCGCCACCGGCCGGACGGAGCGGATCTCGCGCGTGCTGCGCGTGCAGGCCGACCGCACGGCCGAGGTGCCCCACGCCGTCGCCGGTGACATCGTCGCCGTCGTCGGCCCGAAGACCGTCCGCGCCGGGGCCACCCTGTGCGCCCCGGACGTGCCCGTCGTCCTGGAACCGCCGGTCCCGGCGGCCCCGGTGGTCTCCATGGCCGTGGAGGCCCGCCGGAGCACCGACACCGGCCGGTTGGCCGCCGGGCTCGCGCGGCTCGCCGAGGAGGACCCGTCGCTGGTGGTGCGGACCGACCCGGAGACGGGCCAGACCGTCCTGTCGGGCCTCGGCGAACTCCATCTGGAGGTCGCGGTGGAGCGGCTGCGGCGCGACCGGGACCTGGAAGTCACGGTCGGCCGCCCGCAGGTCGCGTACCGGGAGACGGTGGTGAAGGGCGTCACGGGCCTGCTCCACCGGCACGTCAAACAGGACGGCGGCGCGGGCCAGTTCGCCCACGTCGTCCTCGACGTCCACCCCCTGGACGGGGACGCGGGAGAGGAGGGCTTCGCCTTCGCGTCGACGGTGACGGGCGGGCGGGTGCCGCCGGAGTACGTCCGCGCGGTCGAGGCCGGCTGCCGCGACGCGCTCGCCGAGGGGCCCCTCGGCGGGCACCAGGTCACCGGCGTCCGCGTCACGCTCACCGACGGTGCCACGCACCCGAAGGACTCCTCGGAGCTCGCCTTCCGCACGGCGGGCCGGACGGCCCTGCGGGAGGCGCTGCGCGCGAGCGTGATGACCCTCCTGGAGCCGGTGGCCGAGGTGACGGTCACCGTCCCCGCCGAGTCCGTCGGCGCGGTCCTCGGCGACCTCGCGGCCCGCCGGGGCCGGGTCACGGACTCGCGGGTCAGGGGCGGTACGTCGGTGGTGACGGCGACGGTCCCGCTGGCCGAGCTCTTCGGCTACGCGAGCCGCCTGCGCGGCCGCACCCAGGGCCGGGGCACCTTCACCACCCGCCCGGCGGGCTACGAGCCCGCCACCGCCTAGAGGTCCAGCTCGGCCCGTACCGTCTTCCCGACCGGTACGCGGTCGAGCACCTCCCACCGCGTCGCCAGCGCCCCGACGAGCAGCAGCCCGCGGCCGCCCTCGTCCAGCGGCCCCGGCGACGCGGCCGGGGCGGGCCGGCACTCGCCCCGGGTGTCGCTGACGTCGATCCGCAGATACAGCCCGGGCGCGTACAGGAGCCCCAGCTCGCAGTCGCGCCCGGGCACGCGGCCGTGGGTCACCGCGTTCGCCGCGAGCTCGGCCGCGAGGAGTCCCACCGTGTCGGACAGCTCGGAGCCGTACGGGACGCCCCACTGGTGCAGTTGGTGCGTCGCCAGCCTGCGGGCGAGGCGGGCACCTCGGGGGGTGGAACTGAAGCGTTGCGCGAACATGCGTACGGTGACGGGCCGTTTGCGCGCCAGGGGAGTCGTCATGCGGCCAATTTCCCGCCGATCATGGCGGGTTACCAGCTACTGGACTCGTACGCTTCGCTTGTACGGGTTCGCTCGCTGGACTGTACCGGTGACGTTCCGTGAACCTTGGTGTGTTCAACACGAGCACGTGGTGCGGGAGGTGGCGGGGTGGCGGACGACGTTCCCAAGGGAAGCGGCGAATCGGAGACGTCCGAGAGTCTGAAGGCGTTCGGGGAAGTACTCAAGGCCTTCCGCAAACGGGCGGCACTCACCCAGGAACAGTTCGCGCCGAGGGTGGGGTACTCGGTTCCGATGGTGGCGTCGATCGAGCAGGGCAGGCGCGCGCCGTCGAAGAAGCTCGTGGACAAGGCGGAGGTGGTGCTGGACGCGTTCGGGGTGATCCGGGCGGCGGCCCGGCCGCTGACGCGCAGGGCGGGGCTGGCGAAGTGGTTCGAGGAGTGGGCGGAGCTGGAGCCGCTGGCGGTGACGTTGTACACGTTCGAGAGCCGGCTGGTGCCCGGCCTGCTCCAGACTCCCGCGTACGCACGGACGCTCTTCGAGAAGCAGCTTCCGGCGATGAGCGACGACAAGATCGAGTCGAACCTGGTCACCCGCATGGAGCGGGCGAGCATCCTGACGGAACGCCCCGAGACGATCTACAGCTTCATCATCGAGGAGCATGCCCTGCGCCGCCAGGTGGCCGACTCAGAGGTCATGCGCGAGCAGATCGACCACATCCTTGACCTGGGCGAACGCCGCAACATCGACATCCAGATCATGCCGCAGTCCCGCGGATTCCACGCCGGTCTCGGCGGCCCCTTGTGTCTCCTCGAAACCGAGGACAACACTTGGTACGCGTACTGCGAAGGCCAGGGAACAGGCCAGCTCAGCTCCGACCCCAAAGAAGTCAGCATGCTCCAGAAGCGGTATGCCAGGATGCGGACACAGGCTCTGTCTGTCGAGGCATCCGTGGGCCTGTTGCGGGAGATCCGAGGAGCACTATGAGCACGACTGAACTGGCCTGGTTCAAGAGCAGCTACAGCAGCGGCAGCGGCGACGACTGCGTCGAAGTCGCCCTCTCCTGGCACAAGTCCAGCTACAGCAGCGGCGACGGCGACAACTGCGTCGAGGTGGCCGCCTGCCCCTCCACCGTTCACGTCCGTGACTCCAAGGTTCCGGACGGGCCGCAGTTCGCGGTGGCGTCGGTCGCCTGGACGGAGTTCGTCGCCCAGCTCGCCTGAGTCGAGACGCGCACCCGCCCACCGAGCCCGGTGTCACGGCCGCCGCCCGTGGCAGCGGGCTTCGGCGTTCCCGGCGCACCGGCGTGTGCCAGGATGCGTGGCATGACCAACGACTCCGCCTCGGCGTACCTCTCCGGCCTCTTCTCGCTCGACGGCCGCACCGCGCTCGTGACCGGGGGGAGTTCCGGGATCGGTCGCGCGATCGCCGGGGCGCTGGCCCGGGCGGGGGCGCGTGTCGTGGTGCTCGCGCGCAAGGAGGCGGAGCTGGTCGCGACCGTCGAGGAGCTGACGGGCGAAGGGTGCCGGGCAGCCTGGGTGAGCGCGGACCTGAGCACGCGGGAGGGGATCAAGGCCGGCGCGGAGGCGGCCGCGGAGGTGTTCGGGGAGCCGGACATCCTGGTGAACTCCGCCGGGATCAACCTGCGCCCGCCCTTCGGGGAACTGGGCGAGGACGTGTGGGACACGACGATGACCGTAAACCTGGAGGCGCCGTTCCTGCTGGGGCAGCGGTTCGGGCCGGGGATGGCCGAGCGGGGCTACGGGCGGATCATCCACGTGACGTCCCAGCAGGCGCACCGCGCGTTCGTGCAGAGCGGGGCGTACGGGGTGTCGAAGGGTGCCCTGGAGTCGCTGGCCCGCTCGCAGGCCGAGGCGTGGTCGGCGCACGGCGTCACGGCGAACACCCTGGTCCCCGGTTTCGTGATGACCCCCCTGAACCAGCGGCTCTCCTCCGACCCCGAGAAGGTCGCGGCGCTGGCGGCCCGCACGATGGTGGGCCGCAACGGCCTCGCCGAGGACTTCGCGGGCGCCGCCGTCTTCCTGGCGAGCCCCGCGTCCGCGTACGTGACGGGCCACTCGCTCTTCGTCGACGGCGGCTTCTCGGTCCACTGAAGCCGCCGCGGCCGACGGCCCGCACCGCGGGGGACGCGGCGCGGGCCGTCCGTCACCGGAGGGTCAGGGTTCGACGGTGACCGTCGACCAACCGCGGTAGAGGGTGTGGTCCGACAGCTTCAGGTAGTCGCCGTCGACGGCCCTGGCGGCTTCCGACGCCTTGTACGTGAGGGTCGTGCGCGCGGCGTCGTCGAAGTACATGGCGTAGGGAGCGGCGCTGAGCGTCGCGGCTCCGGCGGCCTCGGAGAAGAAGAGGTAGTCGAGCGCCCGCCGTCGTGCGCTTCGTCTCCGTCACCGCCGGGCGGTCCGCCCGCAGCAGGTCCGCCCCGCTCTGGGCCAGGCCCGCCATCAGGACGACGGAGAGGGCGACCACGAAGGCCGCCAGGATCCCGCGTATTCTCATCGCTTTCCTCGGATCGACATCGGCAAAGGCGATGACCGCAAGCGCAGCGTGGACATGTCACGCGCGACGGGGTGCGGGCTAGGGCCTGTCGTCAAACTCCCGGCGTCGCCCGGAGGGCGGCCCCGCGGCGTCAGGCGCGTGCTCTCGGCGTGCCGGGCGCGAGGCCTCGTACGGGACGTACTTGGCCTTGTGCCCGGTGCGGCGAGAGTGCGTGCATGGCGTCGTGGGGCAGGCGGGAGTTTGACGACAGGCCCTAGGCGCGGGGGCTGTACACGAAGCCGTTGAGGGGCGCCAGGACCTTCCAGCCGAGGGTCTCGTAGAGCGACCGTCCCGGGACGGTCGCGGCGAGGAGGCCTTCGGTCACGCCGGTGGCGAGGGCGGCGTCGGTGAGGAGGCCCATGACCACCGTGCCGAGGCCCCGGCGCCGGTGCGCCGGTTCGGTGACGATCCGGTCGTAGACGCAGGCGGCGCCGGTCAGGCCGGCGACGCCGGACGCGGCGGGCTCCCCGTCGGCGCCGTGGACGCGTACCGAGACGACGCCGTCGGCGGTCTCGACGGCGGCCGTGTAGCCGTCCGGCGTCCGCGCGGGCGAGGGGCGCAGGTCCACGGCCATCAGGAAGCAGGGGTCGACGGGCTCCCACGCCGCCGGGAACCAGGGCCGCATGGCGTCCGGGGCGAGGAACGCCTTGACGCAGGTGGTGGGTTCGGTGATCGACCCGACCAGGGCGCGGGCGGTGGCTGCGTCCGCGTCGAGCAGCACGTGCCGGACGGTCTGGGTCGGCTGCCCGACGTCGATCCGCAGCCCCCAGGGCACGTCCACCGGCCGGGGAGCCCGCCGGGCCACGGCCCAGCCCTCGACCCACTGGCGTCCTGTCCGCGTCATCGGCCTCCCCCGTCCGTCGCCCGTCACAGGTCTCATTGTGCGGGGCGCGGACCGCACGCGAGAAAGACCGCACAAGATGATCTGCAACGAAACTATCTGCTACGGTCTCCTTGTCTCCACCGGACCACCGAAAGGCCGACCGCCGTGAACGAGCCGACCGCCACCGACCCCGCCACCGACCCCGCCGCGGGCACCACCCGGAACGACGGCCCGGCCCCGCGGGCGCTCACCGACCAGGAGCTCTCCCGGCTGTTGAGCGCGCAGCGGTTCGGCGTGCTCGCGAGCGTCAGGACCACCGGCCACCCGCACCTGACGACCGTCCTCTACGACTGGAACGCCGAGGAACGCGTCCTGCGGGTCTCCTCCACCGCCGACCGCCTCAAGGTCCGCCAGTTGCGCCGCGACCCGCACGCCTCGCTGCACGTCGGCGGCCCGGACGTCTGGTCCTTCGCCGTGGCGGAGGGAGAGGCGGAGATAGTGGACCCGGCCGACGGGGCGACCCCCGGCGCGCAGCCGCTGCCCGACCGGCGCGTGACCATCGCGCTCCGGGTCTCGCGCCTCTACGGGACCGCCCTAGACGTCCCCGGCCGGGACTGACGAACCCCTCCCCCGCACACCCCCTGCGGCCAGCGCTGGCCGTGGCCTCGACCGAGGCCGACACGAGGGGGTACGCCATGACGTACGAGACCGGCACGCTGGTGAGGCTGACCAGGGACGTCCAGGTCGGCGGGGACGGCGGCGCGGCGCGGGGCGGACTCCCCGGTCCGCTGTTCCTGGCCGAGGGCCTGGAGGGCCTGGTCACCCAGGTGGCGAAGGAGACCGGAGGCGGCGCCTCGCCCGCCGCCCAGGCCGCGCTCGCGGAGTTCGACCGGACCGTCCGCGACATCCGGTTCACGGGGTTCACGGGGCACGTGATCGACGACCTCCGCGAGCGGATCGCCCAGCAGGGCGGCGGGTACGGCCCCGGGGGCTCCGCCGGGGCCGGGAACCCACGGCAGGACGGAACGGCCGGGGCCGGCGGTTCCTTCCCCGCGCGGGACGGCGCCGAGGACCGGGCCGAAGAAGGGGACGCCGTCGAGGCGAGGGGGCGCTGAGCCGTGTCGAGGGTCGCGGTCACAGCCTGGCCTGGGGGCGGCCCCTCCGCGTGGGGCATGGCGGAAACGTTTCGTTGGGCCGATCCCCCACCTCAGGACCGCCCTCCGCACCCTCCGCAGCCACTCCGGCACCGTGGGTGATCTGCGGAAAGAAACTGCGCGCGGGCGTTTCTTCTGCTGAGATGATGCCCTTGTGGACCGCACGAGCGCGAAGGACGGGGGATGCGACGGGGGTTCGGAGAAAAGCTGGGCCTGCCCGGCGCCCTGGGTCCGTTACCCCTCGCACCGCTCGCACCCGAGTACGGCAAGCTGACGGAGGGTCAGCGGACCGCGGGACTACGGTACGCGGGAGAAGCCCTGACGGACCCCCAGGAACGGGCCGACGGCAGCGCGTTCCTCTCCGTCCTGGACGGGGTCGCCCTGTGCACGCCCCGCCGACGGCGGCTCGTCGACGAGGCCGCCCTGCTCGGCCGCGCCGACGCGCGGCCCGCGCACGCGCCCGTGCTCCGGCTGCTCGCCGCCATCCGTCGGCAGGACCCGGCGCTGCTCCGCCGCGTCCTCCTCTACCAACTCCTGCCCCTTGCCCGGCAGGGCGCCACCGACCTGGGGATCGACCCCGCCGAACTCGCCCTCCTCGCGAAGGCGTCCCGCGCCCTGCCCGCACTCGACGACCGGCAGCGGACCGCCGCCGAGTCCCTCGCCCCGCTCTGGTCGCGGCGGCGACTGCGGGCCTGCGCCCACGCCGTCACCACCCTCGGGCCCGACGTCCTGCGCGCCGACCCGTGGCTCGGCTCCCTCGACGCGCGGCTGCGGCGGCGCCTCGACCGCTGCGACCGGGAGCTCGCCGCGGCCCGCACCGCCGCCCCGACCGACCCCGCCGGAGCCGAGGCCGGCTATCTGCGGGTCCTCGCCGTCACCTCCGACGACGACGAGGCCGTGCGCGGTCTGATCCGGCTCGGAACCGTCCCCGCCTCCGAGGACGCCCCGCTGACCACCCGCCCGGTCGAGGGCGGCCGGATGGCGCTCGCCTGGCCCGCCCGCCCCGGCACCCGCTGGCGGGTGCTGCGGGACGGCCCCGGCCTGGACCGCGCCACGCCCGTCCCCGGCACCGGCGGGACCGCGACCACCGCCGTCGACGCCGACCCGCCGGTGGGTTTTCGCGTGCGGTACGCCGCCTTCCCCGTGGAGGACGGCAGACCGACCGGCGTCCCGCTCGTGTCCCACCCGCTGCTCGTCGCGCCCGACGCCGAGGAGGCCGCACTGGAGGACGGCCCCGCCCGGATCGCCGTGCGCTGGCGGCGCCCCCGCACCGCCACCGCCACCCTCCTCGCCCTCACCGGCCCCGGCGGCCTCACCCTCCGGCACACCGCCGACCGCGCCGAGGAGCACGTCTTCACCGACCTCGAACCAGGCTTTTACCAGGTCACCCTGACGGCACGTCACCTCTCGCCGGTCGAAGGGACCGTGGACGCCCCGGGGATCCTGCGGACCGCCACCGTCCACCCCTGGCCCCGGGCGCTCACCGCGCTCACCGCCGACGCGGGACCCGAGGAAGGCGTCCGGTTCACCGGGCAGGGCGGCGAGGGCGCCGAGGTGCGGCTCGTGGTCTGGCCCGAGGGGGCCGTGCCCGCGCCCGGCACCGAACTGCGCGCCGACGCGCTGCCCGCCCCGCTGCCCTGGGCCCGCTACGGCGACCCCGTCCCCACCGCGCCGGCCGCCGCCTTCGCCGGGCTCGTCAGCGCCGTCACCGTCCTCGGCGAGCGGGCGCTCGCCGGCCCCGGGGTCCGGCTCGACGTGCCGGGCCCGATCGGCCCGCCCCGCACCGTGCGCGAGCCCGGCGGCCAGGTGCGGCTCGTCTTCGACTGGCCGTCCGGGGCGGGCGCCGTGACCGCCGCCTGGCCCGGCGGCGAACTGCGGATCAGCCGCAGCGCCTACGTCCGCGAGGGGCTGCGACTGCCCCTCGGGACCGGGCCCTCGCACGTCACGCTCAGGCCCCACGTGCCTCAGGACGGGGTCGGGACCCGAGCCGGGGGCGCCGTCGTGGGGGTGCGCCGCGCGCCCGTCGCCGTCGACGTGCCGGGCGAGACCGTGGTGCGGTACCGGCTGCTGACCCGGCGGCGCGGCCTCCAGCGGCGGGTGCCGCACGCCGTCGAGGTGCGCGCCGAAGGACACGACCCGGCCGTTCCGCTGCCCGAACTCGTCCTCGTCCACCGGGCCTCGGTGCGGCCCCGGCACGCCGAGGACGGCACCGTCCTGCTCAGGATCGACGGCGCGTCGCTCGCCCTGACCCCGCACCAGACCCTCGAACTCCCGCCGGTCCCGGACCTGTCCCGCCCGCCGTACGCGCTCCGCGCGTTCCTGCTGGGCGACGGTGCCGGAGCCGTACGCCTCGAAGAACCCGCCCTCACGACCCTGGTGGTGCGCTGACATGACGACGGTGATCTGCCCCTACTGCTTTCACCGCACACAGGCCGCCCGGCTGCCCTACCGCTGCCTGATGGCACGGACCGGCCTGCGCGGCGGCACGCCCTGCGCCCCCGAACGGGACGACGTGTGGGCGGGCTTCACCGGCTCGACGCGCGCCCCCGCCGCGTACATGCGGGGCCCCGTCTTCACCCCGCCGCGCGGCTTCGGCGGGCTGCGCGGAGCCGGGCCGCGCGCCGAGTGCCCGCACTGCGGGGTGCCCACCCCGGTCCGGGTCTGCGCCAACTGCCACAGCGACCTGCCCAGCGACTACTGCGAGCAGGACAGCCGGATCATCGCCCTGGTCGGCGCCAAGGCCTCCGGCAAGAGCACCTACGTGTCCGTGCTCGTCAACGAACTCCGGCACCGGGTCGGCCAGGCGTACGGCGCGGCGCTCGCCGCCATGGGCGACGAGAGCCAGCGGCGCGACCGCGAGATGGCCGAGGACCTGTACGACCGGATGCGGCTGCCCGACGCCACCATCCCCTCCGCCGCCGGCTTCAACGACCCGCTGCTCTACCGGCTGAGCCTGCCCCGCAAGGGCTTCGGCCGCGACGGCAGCCGGCACACCGCCCTCGTCTTCTTCGACGCGGCCGGCGAGGACCTCAAGTCCGCCGAGGCGATGAACCTCTACACCCAGTACCTCAGCGCCGCCGACGGCATCGTGCTCCTCGTCGACCCGCTCCAGCTCGGTGCCGTCCGCGACACCGTCGGCGACCGCGGCGGGCCCGTACCCGCCCGGGACACCCCCGCCCTCCAGATCGCCGCCGAGCTCGCCACCCAGCTCCGCTCGCACGGCCGGGCCGGCTCCCGGGGCCGGGTCGGCACCCCGCTGGCCGTCGCCGTCACCAAGACCGACACCGTGCGCGGCCTGCTCGACCCGCACTCGCCGCTGCTCGGCAACGCCCCGCACACCGGCGGCCGGTACGACCCCGCCGACCGGCTCGCCGTCCACGAGGAGACCCGGTCCCTCCTGGAGGGCTGGGGCTCCGGCGCGCTGTGGCGGCAGCTGGAGCGGGACTTCTCCGAGGTCTCGCTCTTCGGGATCTCCGCTCTCGGCGCACCGCCGCCCGACGACTCCCCCGCCGACGCGCCCGCCACCGGACCCCAGCCCGTGCGGGTCGAGGACCCGCTGCTCTGGCTGCTCGCCCGGCGCGGGCTCCTGCCCGTCGCCAAGCCGCCGCGCGAGAACGGCAAGGGGGTGCCGGTCGCGTGAGCCTCCTCCAGATGCACTACACCTCGGCGCCCCCGGGGCCCGACGGCTCCGGCTTCCGCTTCACCGCCGTCAGCCCCGGCGTGCCCCACGCCGTGCTGCGCGAGGCCGAACAACTCGTCGGCTACGAGCCGCCCCGGGACGCCCCCGCCCGGCCGACCGACGACGAACTCGGCGCGTTCCCCGAGATGTTCGGCTTCACCCGGCTGTCCGACGGCAGCGGACTGCTGAGCCGCACCGTCTACACCGGCGCCGACTACAGCGGCCGCTGGGGCAACTTCCACGCCCACGCCCTGCTCGTGCCCGCCGGCGAGACGCTCCCCGACGACCTGCCGCCCATCGCGATGTGGGGCGCCGCCGAATGGACGGACCGCTCCCCCGAGGGCGGCGCGCCGCCGCCCCTGGAGCGTCTCACCCCGGGACTGCCCGGCGGCCTCGGGGCCACGCTCACCGCGTTCGCCGCCGAGGCCGGACCGCGGCTCGCCGCCCTCCTCGCCGACCTGCGGCGCCTCGCCGAGGACCCGCAGGCCCCGCAGGTGGTCATCGCCGAGCAGGACAGCCGGGACGTCGCCCACTGGCTGATCGTCGCCTGCGCCGCGCTCCCCCGGGACGTCGCCAGGAACCTCACCTTCACCACGTACACCCGGCGGCCCCAGCACGCCCGCCACCAGGTCGTCGGCGTCCGCCCCGAGGACGCCCGGGCCGTCACCGGGCAGCCCCACCGGTACGCCGTCCACGACCGCTCAGACCCGCGCGCCGCACCGCCCGCCACCGACGACGCGTGGGCGCTCACCGCCGCCGCCGTCTGGGCCGCCGGGGCCAACGCGCTCCTCAAGTCGGCCCGCGACCTGCCCGGCGCCGGGCCCTTCGCCGCCGGGCCGCTCGCCGCGCTCGCCCTCGCCCGGGGCGTGCCCGTCCCCGCCGGTGCCGTCGCCGAAGCCGCCCGCTGGGCCGCCGACCACCCCCGCGCCCTGGACGAGACCGCCCTGGAGGCCTTCCTGCGGGCCGTCTGCGAGGAGGGCCGGCCCGGCGCGCTCGCCCCGGACGCCCTCGCCGGACTGCTCGCCGCCTTCCGCGACACCGTCCCGCTCGCCGTCACCGCCCCGGTCACCGCCCGGCTCGTCGCCGCCGCCGTCCACGACAGGGCCGCCACGCCCCCGCCGGTGCCGCCGGGTGCGCTCCCCGAGCCGTACCGCACCCGGCTCACCGGTGAACTCGGCGAACCCGTCCGTGCCGGCATCGCCACCCCCACCACCCCGCTGCGACGGGTCGGCGGGCTCCTCACCACCGCCCGGGCGCTCGGCGTCGAACACGAGGACCTGCTGCCCGGGCTCGCCGAACGCCTCTGCCGCCGCGTCCTGGACCGGGCCGGCGCCGACGCCCACTCCGTCCGGGACGTGCCGGACGTCCTGGCCGCGTCCGAGCCGCTGCGGGTCCGCTTCCTGGACCTCCTGGAGACCCGGGCCGCCGACGACCCGCCGGCCGTGGCCCGCGCGCTGCGCGCCGTACCGCTCCCCCTCGACGGGCCCCTCGACCCGCCCGGGGACCGGCCCCACCTGCGGCTGTGCGCGGCGGCCCGGGAGCCCGACCCCGGCACGGGGAACCGGACCGCGGTCCTGCGCGAACTGCGCGGGGCGGCCGGCGTGGACGGCGCGCCGCCCACGCCGATGGTGCTGCGCACCGCGCTGGCCCTCGTCTGGCCCGACCGCACCCAGACGGCCGCCGAGGCGTCCGCCCTGCTCGACGACGGCGCCGCCCTCCACCAGGCCGCCGGCACCTGGGACGACCTGGTGGCCGCCGCCATCGAGGCGCCCGCGAGCGACTCCGACGCCCCGCTGCTCGCCAAACGGCTCCTCGCCGAAGGCGTCGAGGCGCTCGGCCGGTCCGTCGTCGCCGACCTGAAGCTGCTCTCCCTCGTCCACGCCCTCCAGCACCCCGACGGCGACCCCAGCGTTCCCCACGGCGGCCTCGTCCACCGGGTCCAGGGCCTCTCTCACAACGCCCGGCCCGCCGTCCAGAGGCGGGCCGCGCGCGCCCTCGCGCTGCTGCTGCTCAGGCCGCAGCGTCCCGCCGAGGAGATGAAGGCCTTCGCCGAGAGCAACGACCCGACCCTCATCGACGCCTACGACAAGGCGGCCCGCTCCCCCGTCCTCACCGACTTCCTCGCCGCCCCGCACCGGGTCGCCGACTGCTACGTCGTCTGGACCTCCCACGAGCGCGTCGGACCCCTGTGGGAACTGACCCGCACGGGCCTCCTCGAAGAGGTGCTGCGGCCCGTCGTGCGCCGGCTGCCCGACGACCAGGTCCGGGCGGCGGCCGACCTCGTCGCCCGCCGGGCGCCGTCCCGGCGGGCCGCCTTCGAGGAGTGGTGCCGGCCCGCCGGCGGTATGAGGCAGCTCTTCCGCCGCCTCGGCGGCGGACGGCGGCCCGACAAGGCCCAGGAACCCCGCTGGGGCGACGTCCGGCCGCCGCGCGAAGGCGGGAGGTGACGGCGTGAACGGCGGACAACTCACCGAACTGGTCCTCACCCTGCTCGTCGTGCTGTGGGCCGTCACAGCCCTCCTGGTCTGCGTCGGCAACGCGTTCTGGAAGCTGCTCGCCACCGCCACCAGGGCCGCCGTGGTCGAACTCGGCCCCTTCGACGCGGGCCGCTCCGACCAGCGGGTCATCGCCCTCGACACCGAGCCCGCCCACCCCTCCTACTGGGCGCGGCAGTTGTGGGTCGACACGGCGGGCGTCCTCGGCGCCGGACTGCGGGCCCCCTGGCGGCGGTGGCGGAGCCACTGGATGGCGACCGTCGTCGCCCGCCTGCTCCAGCGCCGCCGGCCCTCCACCGGCGCGCCGGGCGGCAACCCGGTCAGCCGGCTGTGGCTGCTGCTCATGGCCCCCGGCACCGCGCTCGGCGCCACCCTCGCGGTGCTGCTGGTCGCCGTCCTGCACGGCGCCGCGCTGCTCGTCTTCGCGCTGCTGGCCACCCTCGTGTGGGCCGGGTGGCTGCTCGCCGTCGGAGCGCTGCGCGGGGCCGAGCGGGCCTGGCTGCTGACCTTCCGCATCCGGACCGTGTGCCCGCACCCCGGCTGCCACCGGCCGGTGCCGCTGGCCGCCCACCGCTGCACGTGCGGCAACGAGGTCCACCGGGAGCTGCGGCCCGGGCGGTACGGCGTCTTCCGGCACGTCTGCCGGTGCGGGGTCAGGCTGCCCGCCTCGCTCCTCACCGGACGGGCGCGCGTCGCCGCCGAGTGCCCCGCCTGCGACCGGCCGCTGCCGCCGTCCCTCGCCACCACCCGGGTGGTGCACGTGCCCCTGATCGGCGCCTCCTCCTCCGGCAAGACCATGCTGATGGCCGCCGTCGTCGCCGGGCTGCGGTCCTGGGCCACGAGCGGCGCGCTCACCCTCGACTACGCCTCCGACGCCGACCGGCACGACGGCGCCCTCCTCGACCAGCGGCTCAGGGACGACGACTGGGCGCTGAAGACGCAGGGCGACCAGCGGGCCTGGATGATCCTCGTCGGCAGGGGCCGGCGCCGCCGGCTGCTCTACCTGTACGACCCCATGGGCGAGGCCCTCCAGGGTGCCGACCGGCTGCGCGAACAGCAGTACCTCGCCCACGCCGACGGGGTCCTCTTCGTCGTCGACGTCCTCGCCGACCGGGTCGTCCGGCAGCGGGTGGCCGAGGCCGACAGCGGCACCGCCGAGGACGCCCGGCCCGCCGCCCAGGGCCCCGTCGAGACCTTCGACGGGCTCAGCGGCGAACTCACCGCACTCGTCGGACGGAGGGGAAGACTGCCCGTGGCCGTCGTCGTCACCAAACGGGACGTGCTCGACCGGATCGCCTCCCTGCCGCCCGCGGGCGCGCAGATAGACGGCTGGCTGACCGCGCTCGGCCTCGGCGGGCTCGTCCGCAACCTCACCCACCAGTTCGAAACCGCCCGCTACTGGTCCGTCAGCGCCTTCACCGCCACCGGCACCGGTGCCCTCGACCCCGAGGCCCGGCGGGCCGCCGAACCCGTCCTGTGGCTGCTCTCCCGGTCCGGACTGCGGGTCGGCCCGCTCGTCGACGCCCGGCCCGGCGGGACGGGGGTGCGCGCCCGATGACCGTGGTCACCCCCCGGGTCGCCCGCGCCCGGAAGGCCGTACGCGCCCTGCTGACGACGGCCACCGTCCTCGTCCTCACGGCGGCGGCCCTCGGCGCCGTGTACGGGGCGCCCGGGCTGCTCGACGCGATCCTCCGGCTCGCCGAGGACGTCCCCGCCCGCTGGGAGGAGCTGACGGCCACCACCGGCACCTCCCCCTGATCCCCGCGCCCCCGGTCCGACCGACCGTCCCCCGACCACCCGTCCCGACTCCCTGAACCCCTGACTCCCCTGGAGGAAATCGTGTCCGACCTCCCCGGCGGCGCCATGGCCAACCGCCCGGTGCACTTCATCTGGCTGCTCGACACCTCGTACTCGATGTCCGGCGAGAAGATCGGCCAGCTCAACTACGCGATCCGGGAGGCGATCCCGGAGATGCGCTCGGTGGCCGACGACAACCCGGCCGCCCAGCTCCTGCTCCGCACCATCACCTTCTCCACCACCGCCCGCTGGCACCACAAGGACCCGGTGAAGGTCCACGACTTCACCTGGCAGGACGTGACGCCCGACGGCACCACCAACCTCGGCGAGGCGCTGGCCCTGGTCGCCGGCGAGCTGCGCACCCCGCCGATGCCGGAGCGCGCCCTCAAGCCGGTGATCGCGCTCGTCTCCGACGGGGCCCCCACCGACGACTGGCGGGCCGGGTTGCGGGCCATCGAGGCGACGCCGTGGGGCCGCAAGGCGGTCCGGGTGGCCATCGCGATCGGCGCGGACGCCGACCGTGGCGTGCTCCAGGAGTTCCTGGCCAACCCGGAGCTGCGGCCGCTGGACGCCAACAGCCCGAAGCAGCTCGCCGCCGCCATCCGCTGGGCGTCGACGGCCGCCGTGAAGGCCGCCTCCCAGCCCGTCGCCGGCGGCAACGGCACGGGCGACGGCCCCACCAAGCCGGCCGCGCCGTACGCGCCGCCGGTGCTCGCCACCGACGACGACGACGTGTGGTGAGCGCCCTGGCGACCTGGGACATCCTCGAAACGAGCGTCATCGGCTACGGCAAGAAGCTCAACCAGGACGCGGTCCTGACCGACGGCACGGGAGCGGCGACCGACCCGGTGGTCCTCGCCGTCGCCGACGGCCACGGCTCCGCCTCGTACCCGCGCAGCGACATCGGCGCCCGCTTCGCCGCCGACCTGTTCGCCGCCAAGGGGCGGGAGTTCGGCGCGCTCGTCCGCACCGGCCGGCTGCCCTGGCTGCGCGACTACGCCCGCTACGAGCTGCCGGAGCAGCTGGTGCGGGACTGGCAGGCCAGGGTGTGGGCTCACTGGGGTCGCCAGCCCGGCCCCGAGGGCGCCGACGCGCCCCGCGAGGAGGTCCTGCGGCTGTACGGCTCCACGCTCGTCGGAGCCGTCCTGGCGCCCGGTCTCTTCGTGGCCTGGCAGTTGGGCGACGGCGATCTGACCGTGGTGGACCCGGACGGCCGGGTCCGGCTCCCGCTCGCGCCCGAGCACGCCGAACTCGGCGACGAGACCGCCTCCCTCTGCCTCCACGAGGCCTGGCACCTGGTCCGCGTCCACTGGGAGCCCCTGCCCGACCCGGCGCGGGCGCCCCGGCTGGTCGCCCTCTCCACCGACGGCCTCTCGAAGAGCTTCGCCTCGGACGCCGGCTTCACCGAGTTCACGGCCGGACTCTACGAACGACTGTCCTCCCGGGGCCTGCCCGGCATCGAGGACGACGTACCGCGCTGGCTGGAGGCCGCGTCCCGCCACTCCGGCGACGACACGACCCTGGCCCTGGCCCACCGGGCGGAGCCGGGGTCCGACCCCCGGGAGGCCTGGGCACGGGCTCCGGAGCCCGCCGGGCCCTGGGGCCCCGAGGCGGACGCGGCCGCCCCATCCGATGCGAACGACGACGAGGAGAGCGAACGACCATGAGCGGCATGCTCGACAACGGGGACACGCTGACGACCGGCACCGGGAAGACGCTCGTCGTCGACCGGCTGCTCGGCCAGGGCGGCCAGGGCGAGGTCTACCGGGTGACGCTCCCCGACGGCTCCGCCAAGGCGCTCAAGTGGTACTACCCCGAGAGCGCGACCCCGCAGCAGCGGCGGGTCGTCGAGGACCTGGTGGAGCGGGACTTCGACGACGAGCGGTTCCTGTGGCCGACCGCGTTCGTCGACGCGGCACCGGACCGCTTCGGCTATCTGATGGACCTGCGCCCCGACCGCTTCCGGGGTCTGCCCGAACTGTTCCGGCGGACGGTCACCACGAGCTTCCGGGAGCTGCTCACCGCCTGCCTGTACACGGTGGAGGCCTACCAGGCGCTGCACTCGCGCGGCATCGCCTACCGGGACATCTCCTGGGGCAACATCTTCTTCGACCCGGCCACCGGCGACGTCCTGGTCTGCGACAACGACAACGCGGTGGTGGAGGGCGACCGCAGCGGCATCTCCGGCACCATGGGCTTCATGGCGCCGGAGCTGGTGCGCGGTGACCCGGGGGCCATGCCCGGCACCCAGAGCGACCTGCACTCGCTGTCGGTGCTGCTCTTCATGTTCCTGGTGAACCACCACCCCTTCAAGGGGGCCAGGGAACTGGCGATCCGCTGCCTGGACGAGCACGCGGAGCGCCGGCTGTACGGCAAGGACCCGCTGTTCGTCTTCGACCCGGACGACCCGGACAACCGCCCGGACCCGGTGGAGCACACGACGGCGCGGGTGCTGTGGCCGCTGGTGCCGCCGTCGCTCCAGCGGCTGTTCACGCAGAACTTCACCGTGGGGCTGCGGGAGCCGTCGGCCCGGGTGCGCGAGTCCCAGTGGCGCGACGCGCTGCGGGCGGCCCGTGACGCGATCGTGGAGTGCCCGAACTGCGGCCGGGCGAACATGACGGAGCCCGGCACGACGACGCCCGGGACCTGCTGGAAGGACGGCGCCCCGCTGGTGCTGCCGCCCCGGCTGGTGGTGACCACCCCGCCGCCCCGGTCGGAGCGGCACATCATGCTGGGGCGGGCGGCCCGGATCCACCGCCACCACCTGACGGCCGAGCCGACGCGGCACGACTACTCGGACGGCAGCCTCGTCGCCGAGCTGGTCGAGCACCCGCAGAAGCCGGGCCGGTACGGGCTCGCCAACCGCTCGGCGGAGGCGTGGACCGGCACCCGCTCGGACGGCACCAGCCAGCGGATCGTGCCGGGCCAGACGGTGCCGCTGCGCGCCGGCCTCGCCCTCGAACTGGCCGACGGGGCAAGGGCCGAGGTCCGCGCGCGCTGACCCGGCGAGGGGCGGCCGGCGGCCCCGGCCGCCTCGGCGCCCCCGGCCGTCCGTCAGCCGCCGAAGATCGCCAGGATGCCCTGGAGCAGGGCCATGCCGCCGCTGCCGACCGTGACGTACGGCTCGACGGCGGCGAGCGCGGTGCGGACCCGGCCCTCGTCGACGGGGCGGTTCTCCCGCTCGGCGGCGGCGAGTTCGTCCCGTACGGACTCCGCGGGGGCGACCGCGCCAGTGGCCGCGGGCTGTTCGCGCAGCAGGGTCACCAGCTGCTCGGCGAGGGCGCGGGCGGTGACCGGCTCGGCGGCCGGGTGGAAGTGGTTGTTGGTGACGGTGTTGTCGTTGCCGAAGGCGTTGCCGCTCACCGGGCCGTTGAAGTTGAAGGTGGTCACGGGGTCCCCTTACCTTGTGCCCACTGGCCGCCGGGGCCGGGCTGTCCGCCGCCGCCCCCGGGCTGGCCGGGTGTGTTCTGGACGACGTTCTGGTGCCCGAAGGCGTTGCCCTGGACGATCCCGTTGAAGTTGTACGTCGGGTTCGAGTTGATGATCTGCTTGGTGGAGTCGAAGGACGCGCTGTCGACGTGATGGTCCTTCAGGAAGCGTTCCGTGGCGATGAGGATGCCGCCCTGGAGGCGCTGGAGGTAGTCCTGGGCGTCGGCGGAGTCGCTGAAGAGCATCTGCTCGGGGTCGGAGACGCGTTCGCGGATGCTGTCGGTGGCGCCGTGGTCGTGCAGGGTGTTGCGGCGCGTGATGTCGCGGCGGGCGCGCCGCAGGGCCCGGGCGCGGTCGCGTTCCTGGGAGGCGCGGCGGGCGGAGCGGGCCCAGGAGCCGGTGAGGCAGCGCCACCAGATGGAGTTGGTGCCGCTGAGGAGCATCCGGAACCGGTCGAAGCCCTGGGTGGGGAGGGTGGTGACGGTGTAGAAGCGGGCGGCCGGCGGCGGGATCACGAAGATCATGAACTCCCAGGAGAGGCTGGGCGGATGGAGCCGCGCGCGCATGTGGACGGAGACCACGACCCGGCCGCCGTCGCTGATCCGCTCCAGGCTCAGGTAGGTGCGGGTGCCGGCGCCGGGCTTGATCAGGCCGGTGCGGACGAGGTCGGGGGAGATCTGGGGGCGCGGGCGGTCGACGCGCGAGTCGAGGAGTTCGCCGACGAGGTACGGGACGTGGTCGCCGGAGACGTACAGGCGGTTCCTGGCGCGCAGCCCCTCCAGGCCGGATATGTTCTCCATCTCCCGGGCCACGAAGGTGTGCAGGTCGACCGCGTCGAAGGGCCGGACGGTGAGCTTCCGGCCGGGATGGGCGGGGTCGTCGGCGGGCTGGGAGACGTCGATGGGGTGCCAGACGACGTCCTTCACCTTCTCGCCGTGGCCGACGAACGGGTCGTGGTGCCCGGCGGAGGCGGTGTACGGCAGGACGTTGGCGCGGGCGAGGGCCCGCAGCCGGTCCTCCGCGTCGCGCTCGACGGCCGGGGCCTGCTCCTCGGGGCGGGCGGCCTCCTGGAAGACCCGCTGGGCCTCCCGCCAGGAGACGGCGAGGTCGTGGTGGGTGGCCCACCAGCCGCCGACGAGGGCGGCGAACCCGATCGCGGCGCCGATCCAGCCGAGGAGCGGGTCGACGGCGAGTCCGGCGGCGAGGAGCGCGACGCCCGCCCAGAGCGCGAGGAAAAGCAGCGACAGGGTCCGGTCCCTGGCCCGGACCCGGCGCGCGGCCACCCGCGCGTGCCGCGCCAGCGCCACCAGGTTCACCCCGAGCGGCAGGCCTAGGGCCGTCAGTCGGTCCCCGGTGAGCTCGACGTCCATGTCGCGGGCGAAGGTGTCGTCGAGGTAGACGTGCGCGCAGAGCTTCCTCGTCACCGCGTCCTTGCGGTAGGTGGGAAGCGGAGCTGAGTTGCGGCCGGCCATGCGGTCCCCCTGATCCGTCACCGGACACCTTAGGGGGACCGCCGGGTCGTGTCAGTCCTCTGCCGGCTTCAGCCTCAGGGAGATCGAGTTGATGCAGTAGCGCTGGTCCGTGGGGGTCGGGTAGCCCTCGCCCTCGAAGACGTGGCCGAGGTGGGAGCCGCAGCGGGCGCAGCGGACCTCGGTGCGGACCATGCCGTGGGAGGTGTCCGCGACCAGCTCGACGGCGTCGCTGTCCTTCGGGTCGAAGAAGGACGGCCAGCCGCAGTGCGACTCGAACTTCTCGTTCGACGTGAAGAGCTCGGCGCCGCAGGCGCGACAGGAGTAGACGCCCTCGGTCCTGGTGTCCGTGTACTCACCGCGGAAGGCGGGCTCCGTGCCGGCCAGCCGGAGCACCTGGTACTCCGACGGGGTCAGCTGCTCCTGCCACTCCGCGTCCGACTTCTCGACCTCGTACGCCATCGTGCGTCCACTCCCTCAGTTCGCCAGGCGGGCGAGGATCCGCGGACCGAGGTCCGTGACGTCGCCCGCGCCCATGGTCAGAACGAAGTCGCCGGGCCGCGCCATTCCCGCGATCGTCTCGGGGACGGCCGTCTTGTCGTGGACGGCGGTGACGTCGGCGCCGGCGGCGCGGGCCGCGTCGAGGATCAGCTCGCTGGTGACACCGGGGATCGGGTCCTCGCGGGCCGGGTAGATGTCGAGGACGACGGAGCCGTCGGCGAGGGCCAGCGCCTCGCCCATCTCCTTGCCGAGCTCCTGGGTGCGGGAGAAGAGGTGCGGCTGGAAGACGACGAGGAGGCGGGCGTCGCCGGCGGCGCCGCGCATGGCCTCCAGGTCGGCGGTCATCTCGGTGGGGTGGTGGGCGTAGGAGTCGATGACCTGGACGCCCGCGGCCTCGCCCTTGAGCTGGAGGCGGCGGCCGACGCCGGTGTAGGCGGTGAGCGCCTGGGCGAGGGCGGCCGGGTCGAGGCCCGCGCGGGCGCCGGCGGCGAGGGCCGCGGCGGCGTTGTGGGCGTAGTGGCGGCCGGGGACGGAGACGGTGAAGGTGTGCTCGGCGCCGTCGAGGGCGACGGTGACCTCGCTCTTCATCCCGTTCGGGACGATCTTGAGGATGTGGGCGTCGGAGCCCTCGTCCTCGCCGACGGTGACGACGGCGAGGTCCTCGCGGCCGGCGGCGGCGACCCGGGCGGCGAGCTCGCGGGCGCCGGCGTGCTCGCCGACGACGAGGGTGCCGCCGGGGCGGAGCTTCGCGGCGAACTTCTCGAAGGACTCGTAGATCTCGTCCATGGAGGCGTAGTTGGCGTGGTGGTCGAGCTCGACGTTGAGGACGATCGCGACCTGGGGGTCGTACTTCTGGAAGCTGCGGTCGCTCTCGTCGGCCTCGGCGACGAAGACCTCGCCGGTGCCGTGCCGGGCGTTGGTGCCGGGGCCCGCGAGGTCGCCGCCGATCGCGTACGAGGGGTCGAGGCCCAGTTCGGTGAGGGCGACGGCCAGCATCGAGGTGGTGGTGGTCTTGCCGTGGGTGCCGGCGACGGCGATCGCGGTGAGGCCGTCCATGAGGGAGGCGAGCGCGTCGGAGCGGTGGACGACCGGGATGCCGAGCTCGGCGGCACGGGCGAGCTCGGGGTTGTCGGCGCGGATGGCGCTGGAGACGACGACGGCGGAGGCGTCGTCGGCGAGGTGTTCGGCGGCGTGGCCGAGGTGGACGGTGACGCCGTGGGCGCGGAGCGCCTCGGCGGTCGGGGAGTCCTTGGCGTCGCTGCCCGCGACCTTGGCGCCGCGCTGGGCGAGGATCTTCGCGATGCCCGACATTCCGGCACCGCCGATGCCGATGAAGTGCGGCCGTTCCATGGCGGCAGGGATGGCGGGTGCCATGCGGTTCTCTCCCCGGTTGTGCGCGTTCGCTGACCTCCCCAGCCTAGTGGCTGCGGGCGGGGGGCCCGGGAAGCCGGCCGGGACACGGGTCCGCCCGTGCCCCGGCCGGCTCCGCGCCTAGGCGCCCTCCTCGCTGTGCGCGAAGAGCTTCAGGACGGGGACGCCCACCTTGTGCCGGGCGCGGGAGGCCCAGTCCCGGTGGAAGAACTCCTCCACGTAGTGGGGGGCGGTCAGGACGATGACCTCGTCCGCCCCCGCTTCCTCGACGACCGCCTTCATCTTGTTCAGGGGGTGGTCCTCGACCACCTGTCCGACCGCCTCGCAGCCCGCCTCTCTCAGGGCCCGGAGCGAGTGCTCCAGGGCCAGCTCGGCCGGCTCGCGGGCCTCCTTGCCCTCCGGTTCGTCCCCCTCCCGGGCCGCCTCCTTGAGTTCGCCCAGCGCGACGTCGTCGATGGCGCGCAGCAGTACGTCGGCCTGATCACCTCGCGGTTGCATCAGCACGATGAAGGACACGCCCTCGTCGCCGTGCAGGGTGGTGACGAATTCCACGTCCACGGACGTCAGGGGCTTCTCGATCATCAGAACGCTTGTGAACACCTCAGGAGCCCTTCTGCGGAAACCATCCTTCCCCGTGACCGCACGGGGATTGCGACTGTGATTGTGCCCAGCGGACGCTAAGCGGAACGGGAAATTCCGCCGATTGTCAGATCCGACGGTAGCGGCTGAAGAGGAAGCCGTCCTGCTCCAGCAGAGAAGCCAGCCCAAAGCGTGTCGGAAGCGCGATCGAAGGCCCGTGGGCGATGCGCTGGGCGTCACCGGCCGTCATCGTCGGGGAGACCGTCAGGCACAGCTCGTCGAGCACCTCCGCGGCGGTGAACTGGCCGAGCAGCCGGGGCCCGCCCTCGGTGAGCTGCCGCCGCAGCCCGCGCTCGGCGAGCAGGGCGACGGCGCGGGCCGGGTCGACGGCGGCCCCCTCGCCGGCGAGGAGCACCTCGACCCCGGCGTCCCGCGCCGCGGCGATCCGCTCGGCGGGCGCGCCGGCGCCGGTCAGGACCAGGGTCGGGACCAGCGGGGCGGCGAAAAGCGGAAGGGTGAAGTCCAGGTCGAGCGAGGCGGTGACGACCGCGATCACGGGGGCCGGGCCCTGGCCCGCGGCGGTCCGGCGCGCGGCGAAGGCCTCCCGGGCGCGGGCGGGCCGGTACCCCTCCTGGCGTACCGTTTCCGCACCCACGACGACCACGTCCGCGAGCCCGCGGAGGGTGCCAAAGATCCGCATGTCGGTGTCGGAGGAGAGCGGGTGGGAGCGTCCCTCGTGCTGCCCCGCGCCGTCGAGCGAGGAGACCATGTTGGCCCGCAGCCAGGTCTCGGCCTCCGCCGGATAGGCGTAGGCGTCGGCCAGCTCGTCGAGGGACCACTCCCGGTCCACCGCGTTGACCTGGGGGTTCGGGGCTGTCGTGTCCGTCACAGGAAACAGGCGTCGCATTCTCGCAGTCTGACACGGCGCTTACAGTGGGGAACTGTGTCGACCCGTGCCCTGAACGAAGCCGCCCCCGCAGCGGCGACCCCGCTCTCGCTGTGCTCCCGAGAGCCCCACGTCCCCGCGGACCGGCTGGTCGCGGAGATGGTCCCGCCGCCGCGCTTCGACTCGGTGCGCTTCGACACCTACCTCCCGGACCCGAACCAGCCGAGCCAGTCCGAGGCCGTCAAGGTGCTCTCCGCCTTCGCCGAGGGCCTCGGCGGGGCGCACGCGAGCGGCGCCGGCAAGCGGCGCTGGTTCGCCCGCAAGCCCGCCGCCCCGGCCGGCCCGCGCGGCGTCTACCTCGACGGCGGCTACGGCGTCGGCAAGACCCACCTGCTCGCCTCGCTCTGGCACGCCACGCCCGCCGAACCCTCGCTCAAGGCCTTCGGCACCTTCGTGGAGCTGACGAACCTGGTGGGCGCGCTCGGCTTCCAGGAGACCGTGCGGACCCTGAGCGGGCACCGGCTCCTGTGCATCGACGAGTTCGAGCTGGACGACCCGGGCGACACCGTCCTCGTCTCCAGCCTGCTCGGCAAGCTGGTCGACGCCGGCGTGGCGCTCGCCGCCACCTCCAACACGCTCCCGGGCAAGCTCGGCGAGGGCCGCTTCGCCGCCGCCGACTTCCTCCGCGAGATCCAGGGCCTCTCCGCGCACTTCCGGCCGCTGCGGATCGACGGCGAGGACTACCGCCACCGGGGCCTGCCCGAGGCCCCCGCCCCTCACTCCGACCAGGTCGTCACGGAGACCGCGTACCGGACCCCGGGCGCCTCCCTGGACGACTTCCCGCACCTGCTCGAACACCTGGCCAGGGTTCACCCGAGCCGGTACGGCGCGCTCACCGACGACCTGACGGCGGTCTGCCTCACCGACGTCGGCCCGGTCCCGGACCAGTCGACCGCGCTGCGGCTCGTCGTCCTCGCCGACCGCCTCTACGACCGCGAGATACCGGTGCTCGCCTCCGGGCTGCCCTTCGACAGGCTGTTCAGTGACGAGATGCTGAACGGCGGCTACAAGAAGAAGTACTTCCGCGCCATCTCCCGGCTCACCGCACTGGCGCGCGACGCAAAGGGGCTCGTGGCGCAGTAGGTTGGGGGCCGTACCCGATCGGAAAGGCAATCCACCATGGCCACCGTGCGTCACGCCCACACCGTCTGGCAGGGCGACCTCCTCAAGGGCTCCGGCGTCGTCTCCCTCGACTCCTCCGGCCTCGGCTCCTACGACGTCTCCTGGCCGGCCCGCGCCGAGGAGCCGAACGGCAAGACCAGCCCCGAGGAGCTCATCGCCGCCGCGCACTCCTCCTGCTTCTCGATGGCCTTCTCGAACGGCCTGGCGAAGGCGGGCAACCCGCCCACCCGCCTGGAGACCAAGGCCGACGTCACCTTCCAGCCGGGCGAGGGCATCACCGGGATCCACCTCACCGTGCGCGGCGAGGTCCCCGGTCTGGACGCGGACCAGTTCCAGTCCCTCGCCGAGGAGGCGAAGAAGAACTGCCCGGTCAGCCAGGCGCTGACCGGCACGACGATCACGCTGACGGCCGAGCTGGCCTGACGCCCGTCGCCCCGGGCGGGGCGACTGCTTTGCGCCATCCGAGGCGCCGTGGACCCGCGTCATGGCTTCGCGCACACCGCTGCGTGGTACATGAAGCGGGTCCACACCTCGTTCGGCGGGAAGGCCCCCTCATGGCAGTGTCGCGACGTCAGATCCTGGCCGGCACCGGCGCCTCCGTCGCCGGAATCGCCTTCACCGGCGCCCTGGCCGACCTCTTCTCCGGCGCTCCCGCCGCCGCGGCGCCGCGCGGCGGCTACGGCCCCCTCCTCCCCGACCCGGCCGGTCTGCTCGACCTCCCGGACGGCTTCTCCTACCGGGTCCTCTCCCGTGAGGGCGAGCCGCTCCGCTCCGGCGAGGGGCCGGTTCCCAGCCACTGCGACGGCATGAGCGCCTTCGCGGGGGCGCGCGGCGGCGTCCGTCTCGTCCGCAACCACGAGAACCGCCCCGAGGCCCGCCACCCGGTCCCGCACACCCCGGGCCTGGTCTACGACCGGGGCGGGAAGGGCGGCTGCACCGTCCTCGACCTCGACGCGGACGGCGAGGTCCGCGCCGAGCGCGTCGGCATCGCCGGCACCGCCGTGAACTGCTCGGGCGGCCCCACCCCCTGGGACACCTGGCTGACCTGCGAGGAGACCGAGGACAAGGCCGGGACCAAGGGGTACGAGAAGGACCACGGCTTCGTCTTCGAGGTCGACCCGGCCCAGCCGCACCGCGGCGGCGCCGTCCCGCTCACCGCCCTCGGCCGCTTCGCCCACGAGGCCGTCGCCGTCGACCCGTACACCGGGATCGTCTACGAGACGGAGGACGCCTTCGAACGCCCCTTCGGCCTCTTCTACCGCTTCCTGCCCGAACGCCCGCTCGGCGGGCCCGGCTCCCTGCGCGCGGGCGGCACCCTGGAGGCCCTGCGGGTGCCGGGCGTCCCCGACCTGTCGGTGGTGCGGGAGGCGGGGACGGTCTTCGAGGGCGTGGAGTGGGTGCCCGTGCCGGATCCGCAGGCCACCTCCACGCCCATCCGCTTCCAGGACTTCGGGCGCGGCGGCATCACCCACGCGCAGAAGCTGGAGGGCTGCTACTGGGGCGGCCGCGCCGTCCACTTCGTCTCGTCCTTCGCCCGCACCTCCGACGGCTCCGGCGCCACCCACTTCGGGCAGGTCTGGAAGTACGATCCCGCCGCCCGGAACCTCACCCTCTCCGTGGTCTTCGGCCCCGACACCGACATCCGGCTCCCCGGCGAGTCCCCCGACAACATCTGCCTGGCGCCCGCCGGCGGTCTGATGGTCTGCGAGGACGGCGGCGGGGCGCAGCACGTCTTCGGCGTGGACCGGCGGGGCGAGGTGTACGCGGTGGCCCGGAACCGACAGGACGTGGGCGGGCCGGGCGCCCCGGAGTGGGGGGAGTTCGCGGGCGTCACCTTCTCCCCGGACCACTCGACGATGTACGTGAACTGCTACACCCCCGGGACCACCTTCGCCGTCACCGGCCCCTGGCGCTGACCCCGGGCCCGGACGCGGGCCTGACGGGTGACGGGAGGCCGTCCCTCCGGGGGTGCGACCCCAGACCTCCGAGTCCGATCGGATAGCTTCCGTTCGTGACCATTTCTGTACGTAAAGTGGCGGCGCTCGGTCTGCTGGGCGCCGTACTGGTCGGCTGCGGCGGAAACGCCGGCACCCCCGCGGCGGGTCCGACGACCACGGCCCCGTCCCCGGCGAGGCCGACCGCCGCCCCCGGCGCCCAGCCCCGGACCGCCGCGAAGCCCGCGCCCGCCGCGCCCACCCTCGCGGCCGGCCCCCGGGGCCGTACCCCCGTGTACGAGCGGCGGACCGGCCGGAGCGCCGAGAAGGTCGTCGCGCTCACCTTCGACGCCGACATGACCGCCGACCAGGGCCCCCGGGCCGCGCGCGGCGAACGCTTCGACAACCCGGAGCTCATCGCCACGCTGCGCCGCCTGAAGGTCGACGCCACGGTCTTCATGACGGGCCGCTGGGCGGAGGAGTACCCCGACCAGGCCCGCTCGATCGGCACCGACCCCCGCTTCGAGATCGCCAACCACTCCTACAGCCACTACGCCTTCGCCGAACCCTGCTACGGCCTGCCCACGGTCGCCGCGCCGGACATGGCGGCCGACGTACAGCGCGCCTTCGACTCCTTCCGGGACGCCGGAGCCGTCAACGTCGTGCCGTACTTCCGCTTCCCCGGCGGCTGCTACGACGACACCGCGCTGCACGCCCTCGCCCCGGCCCGGGTCACCGCCGTGCAATGGGACGTGGTCGGCGGCGACGCCTTCGCGAAGGACCCCGACGCGGTGGCCGAACAGGTCCTCTCCGGCGTCCGCCCCGGCTCCGTGGTCGTCCTCCACTGCACCCGCAGCGCCGCCCCGGCGACCGAGCGGGCACTGCGCCGCGTCGTCCCCGAACTCCGGGCGCGCGGCTACCGCTTCGTGAAGGTGTCGGAGCTGATGCGGGCGGGCTGAACCGCCCCCGCGCCCGGCCGGGCGGGGCTCAGCCGGAGCAGGCGGTGCGCTGGGCCTCCTGCCATTCGCAGACCGGACAGAGCACGATCCCCTTGACCGATTCCGCGTACTCGGTCGGCTCCAGGCACAGGACGCAGCGCGCGTACGGCCCCTCGGCGGCCTTCGGCGGCCGGGGCGCGGGCTCGGGGGCGCAGTACGCGGCGGATTCCGTGGTCATGAAACCGAGGCTACTCCGGTACGGCTCCGGCCTCACTCCCGTCCGGTCCCGGCCCCGCCGGGGCCGCCCGATCCGGCTCTCCGCGGCCGGTGGCAGACTTGCCGGGTGAGCAGCAACGACACCGATCCCCGCGACGAGAAGCCGCAGTTCGTCCTGCCCCTGGTGGTACGGATCGAGCGCGACGCGCCCCCGGCCCGCACCGACGCCCTGGAGACCGCGGCCCGCGCCGTGCTCCGGCTCCTCACCGACGAGCGGTCGCTCGGCGACGGCGCCTGGGCGGCGGCCGTCGCCGACTGGGAGGACGCCCGCATCCGCAAGGTGGTGCGGCGGGCGCGCGGCGCGGAGTGGCGGCGCGCCGAGGCCCTGCCCGGCATCACCGTGACCGGCGGGACCGCGGAGGTGCGCGTCTTCCCGCCGGTCCCCCTGGACGGCTGGCCCAAGGACCTGGTCAAGCTCCAGGTGTCCGGCACCGACCTGGACGACCCGGCCGCGCCGGGACCCGCGCCGGAGGGGGCGGCGGTGCTGTGGATGAACCCGGGGCTCGACATGTCCGCCGGCAAGGCGATGGCCCAGGCCGGGCACGGCGCCCAGCTGCTGTGGTGGGCACTGGACGACGCCGCCCGCGCCGCCTGGCGGGAGGCGGGCTTCCCGCTGGCCGTGCGCACCGCGCCGGAGGAGGAGTGGCCCGCGCTCGCCGCGAGCGGCCTGCCGGTGGTCAGGGACGCGGGCTTCACGGAGATCGCGCCGGGCAGCGCGACCGTGGTTTCGGCGTACCCCGGTGTCCTGGCCGTGGCGCCCGGGAACCTCAAATGAAGCTCTGAACCTCTCCCTCCCGGGGTTCGACCGGCTCCGCCGGGGTCATCACGTCGGTGACTGAGGACCGAAGGAGGGGGACATGACGGAACTCGGCATGGGCATCGGCTGGCGACCGGAGATCGCGGACGCGGTCGAGGAGCTGTCCGGCGTCGACTGGGTGGAGGTCGTCGCGGAGAACGTGTGCGCCGACCACGTGCCCGACTCGCTGGCCCGGCTGCGGGCCCGGGGCGTCACGGTGGTGCCGCACGGGGTGTCGCTGGGGCTCGGCGGGGCGGACCGGCCGGACCCGGAGCGGCTGGCCGCGCTCGCGGCGAAGGCGGAGGCACTGGGGGCGCCGCTCGTCACCGAGCACATCGCGTTCGTCCGGGCCGGGGGGCCGCTGACCGCGACCCCGCGGCTGGAGGCCGGGCACCTGCTGCCCGTCCCCCGCACCCGGGAGGCCCTCGACGTGCTCTGCGAGAACGTGCGGATCGCGCAGGACTCGCTGCCGGTGCCGCTGGCCCTGGAGAACATCGCCGCCCTGTTCTCCTGGCCGGGCGAGGAGCTGACGGAGGGCCGGTTCCTGGCGGAGCTGGTGGAGCGCACGGGGGTACGGCTCCTCATCGACGTCGCCAACCTCCACACCAACCACGTCAACCGCGGCGAGGACCCGGCACGGGCGCTCTCCGAGCTGCCGGTCGAGGCCATCGCGTACGTCCACGTGGCGGGCGGCCTCGAACGGGACGGCGTCTGGCACGACACCCACGCCCACCCGGTCCCGCGCCCCGTCCTGGACATCCTCGCCGACCTGGCCGGCCGGGTCGCCCCGCCGGGCGTCCTCCTGGAACGGGACGACCACTTCCCGCCCCCGGCGGAACTCGCCGCGGAGCTCGCCACGATCCGCGCGACGGTGACGACGGCGACCCGCCGACCCCCGGCCCACCCGACGACCACCACCGGAGCCCCGGGACACGTCCTCACCGCCGAGAGCGCGGCGGACGTCTTCGCCGCCGACGGCCCGGCGGACCTCTTCGCCGCCGACGGCGCGGAGGGCGTCTTCGCCCTCGGGGACCCCAGGGACATCCACGCCGCCCACGGCCCGGCGGACCTCTTCGCCGCCGAGGGCGCGGGGGGCGTCCACAGCGCCGGCGGCGCGGTGGACGGCCTCCACTCCGCCCTGGCGGCGTCCGGGCCGCTCGCCGGGCGCCACGGCGTCGGCGGCGCCGCCCTGCGGGCGGGGCGTGCCCTGGTGGGCGGCGAGCCGCTGCACATCGGCGCCGGGGCCCGCGTCTCGGGCGGCCCGATGCCGGCCGTGCGGCCGAGCGCGCCGGAGCCCGAGCCGGTCCGCCCCGCGACGCCGCGCCCCGAGGGCGCCCTGGCCGTCCTGGCCCGCCCCGCGACCGAGGCCGTGCCGCCTGCTCCGGCCGGCGACCGGCGGGACACCGGGGACGTCACCGACTCCGTGCGGCAGCGCGTCGGCGTGGCGCAGGCGGCGGTGCTGTCGGCGCTCGTCGCGGGGACTCCGGTGCCCGAGGGCTTCGACGTCCGGCGGATGCGGGTGCAGAGCCGTGCGCTCGCCGCCAAGCGGGCCTCCGTCGTGGCGCGGATCGCGCCCGAACTGCCGGAGATCCTCGGCGACGGCTACCGGCCCGCGTTCCTCGCGTACGCCAAGGATCGCCCCCTGCCCGGCGGTTACCGGCGCGACGCGCTCGACTTCGTCGAACGGCTGCTCCTGGAGGACCGGCCGGAGCGGCGGGAGCTGACCCGCTGGTGGCGCGAACGGGCCGAGAGCCGGCCCTCCGGGCTCGTGGGCCGGCTCGCGCGGCGCGTGTTCGGGGGGCGGTGACCACCATGGACCTGCTCCTCCTGGCGCTCCACCTGGCCGCCGCCGCCGTGCTCGTCCGCCTCTTCGTGCTGGTCCGCCGCATCCGGGGCGGTCCCAGCGGGCCGCTCCGGGACGTCCACGAGGCCGCGTTCCTCGCCGGCGGACCCGGCCGCGTCGCGGACACGGCGCTCGCCGCCATGCACCTGGACGGCCGGATCGTCATCGGCGGCCCCGGGGTCGTCGCCGTCGTCCACCGGGTCGCCCACGACCCGGTGGAGCGGGCGGTCCTGGACAGCCACGCGGCCGCCCCCAGCGGCTCCCTGCGCGCCCTGCGCCTCGCGGTGATGACCCACCCGGCGGTGCAGGAGCTCGGCGACGACCTCGCCGCCCGGGGCCTGGTGAGCCTGCCGGGCCCCCGCCGCACCCTGCGCCGCTGGTGCGTCGGCCTCGTCATCGGCTCCGTCCTGCTGTTCCCGGTCGGCATCGTGGCCACCGTCGCCGAGTTCGCGGTGGACGGACCGACCGTGCCGTTCTTCGTGAAGCTGCTGCCGCTCCTCTTCGTCTGCCTCGTCACGGCCGTGATCTGCGGCACCACCTACACGCGCCAGGTGAGCACGGCCGGACTCGCGGCGCTCGCCGCCTACCGGAGCGCCCACGGCTACGGGGGCGTGAACACCGTCGCCCTCGGCGGGATCCGGGCGCTGCCCGACCGCGACCTGTGGGAGCGGCTGCGGGACGCGGCCCGGCCCGACGGGTCGATGCGCGGGAGCCGGAGCCGTACTCGATCGTCGTACCCCTCCGACACGACGGCCGCCGCGGCCGTGGTGATGTGGTGCGCGGGCGCGGCGACGGGCGGAGGGGACGGCTGGGGCTCGGACTCGGGGTCGGGCGGTTCGTCCTGCGGTTCCTCCTCCTCGTCCTGCGGTTCCTCCTCGTCGTCGTGCGGCTCGTCGTCCTCGTCGTGCGGGGGCGGCTCCTCCTGCGGGTCGAGCGGCTGAGCCGTTCGTGTGGCGCGGCCGGGGAGCCTGGCGTACAACACGATCATGGTGTGGATACCGCTGCTCCTCGTCGCCGGCGTCGTGACCGCCGTCGCCTGCGTCCGGCTCTGCCGGGCGTCGATCGCCGCCGACGGCGGCTCCGCCGCGGGGGCCGCCCGGGGCGGTGAACTGACCCTGGGCGAGGCGGCGTTCCTCGCCGGGGGTCCCGGGCGGGTCACCGAACTGACGCTGGTGTCGATGCACCGGGACCGGCGGCTGCTGCTCGCGCACACCGGCTGGGCCACGGTCGTGGACGGGTCGGACGGCGGGGACGAGCTGGAGCGGGCGGTGCTCGGCGCGATCGGCCCCGGGGGGCAGGCGCCGGTGACGGAGCTCCGTCCGGCGGTCGCCGGCGCCGCGTGCCTACGACGGATCGAGGAGGGGCTGGTGGAGCGGGGGCTCGCGGTGCCGGCGCAGGGGCGGCGGGAGGTCGCGGCCGGGCTGCGGGCGGTGCGGGGCGCGTTCCTGCTGGCGCTCGCGCTCGGGGCGGTGGCGGTGCCGCTGGTGCCGGAGGCGGACCGGACGCGGGTGGTGGCCGGGTTCGCGCTGCCGCTGACGACCTCGGGGCTCTGTCTGCTGATGGGGCGGGTGGAGTCGTGTCCGCACGGCCCGTGGGCCTCGCACGCGGGCCGAGGGCTGCTCTCGGGGCTCTCGGCGGAGGACCCGCTCACCGCGCTCGCCACCCGGGGGCCTGCGGTCCTGGAGCCGGAGCTGCGGGCCGCGCTGGGGACCTCGTAGGTGAGGGGGAGAAGACGCCGGTGCGGCGCGCTCGCGCGCGCCGCACCCGGTGCCGGACCCGGTGTCGCTGGAGCGACCGGCCATGGCGTGGCGGCCGTCTGATCTTCCGGGTCGAGGGGCGGACGCCCCGGCTGGGAGCCGGGGGGCCGCCGGGTTCGGGGGCGGCCGTCAGGCCAGGCCCGCCACCAGGTCCGCGACGCTCTTGCGGCGGCCGGTGTAGAAGGGGACCTCTTCACGGACGTGCATCCGGGCCTCGGAGGCGCGCAGGTGGCGCATGAGGTCGACGATGCGGTGCAGCTCGTCGGCCTCGAAGGCGAGGATCCACTCGTAGTCGCCGAGCGAGAAGGAGGCGACGGTGTTGGCGCGGACGTCCGGGTAGCCGCGGGCCATCTTGCCGTGGTCGGCGAGCATCCGGCGGCGGTCCTCGTCCGGCAGCAGGTACCAGTCGTAGGAGCGGACGAAGGGGTAGACCGAGACGTAGTCGCGCGGGGTCTCGTCGGCCAGGAAGGCCGGGATGTGCGACTTGTTGAACTCGGCCGGGCGGTGCAGCGCCATGTTCGACCAGACCGGCTCCAGGGCGCGGCCGAGCTTCGTGCGGCGGAAGAGGCTGTACGCCTCCTGGAGCTGGTCGCTCGTCTCCGCGTGCCACCAGATCATGACGTCGGCGTCGGCGCGCAGACCGGAGAGGTCGTACGTGCCCCGGATGGTGATGTCCTTCTCCCCGAGCCGGTCGAACAGCTCCTGGACCTCGTCGGCGTAGCCGCTCCGGTCGGCGGGCAGGACGTCGCGCAGCTTGAACACGGACCACAGGGTGTAGCGGATGACCTCGTTGAGGTCCTTCGCCTTCTTACCGGCGTTCGGGATCTTTTCGGGCGCACTCATACGCCTATTCTCGCCCGTCACGAGGAGTGCCCCGCACCGGGGTGCCCCGTTTCCGGCGTGGCGATGATCTCGTCGGCGAGGGCGTCGGCCGCGCGGTGGGCGGAGGCGACGCAGGCGGGGATGCCGACGCCGTCGTACGCGGCGCCCGCGAGGCGGAGTCCGGGCAGGCCGGCGAGGGCGGCGCGGGCGCGGGCGACCCGGTCCAGGTGGCCGACCGGGTACTGCGGGAGGCCGGCGGTCCAGCGGGTCACGGTGGTGGCGACGGGCCGGGCGGCGAGGCCGGTGGCGGCGGCGAGGTCCTTGAGGGAGGCGGCGACCAGGTCCTCGTCGTCGCGGTGGAGCTGGGACTCCTCGCCGTACCGGCCGACGGAGGTGCGGAGCAGGAAGAGGTCGGGGGCGGCCTCGCCGACCCAGCCCCACTTGCCGCTGGAGAAGGTGGCGGCCTTGATGGTGTGGCCGTCGACGGGCGGCACGAGGAAGCCGGAGCCGGGCAGCTCGGGGACGTCGGCGCGGCGGAAGGCGAGCGTGACCAGGGCCATGGAGGCGTACTCGATCGCGTCGAGGACCGCCGCGGCCCCGGGGGCGTGGCCGCCGAGGAGTCCGGCGGCGACGGGCGCGGGGGCGGCGAGGACGACGGCGTCCGCGTCGAGGGTCAGGTCCGGGGTCTCCACCCGCCAGCGGGTGGCGCCGGCCCGGTGCAGGGCGGTCGCCGGGGTGCCGGTGAGGATCGTGCCGCCGGCCGCGCGGACGGCGTCCGCGACGGCCCCCGGGAGGGTGCCGACGCCGCCGGAGACGCCGGCGAAGACGGACCCGCCGAGGCCGGTGGCGGCGCCCGCGACGTCGGCGGGGACGGCACTGCCGGCGGCCTGGACGGCGCGGACGGCGGCGGTGAGGCTCGGGTGGCGGCGGGCGGCCTCGAAGAGCGCGGGGACGGCGGCCTTCATCGAGATGCGGTAGGCGTCCCCGGCGTACACGCCGCCGAGGAGGGGCTCGACGAGCCGGTCGACGACCTCGCGGCCCATGCGCTCGGCGACGTACGCGCCGATGGCGATGTCCTCGCCGATCTCGGTGGGGGGCAGTTCCCGGTCCCGGTCGATCCGGCGGAGCGCCTCCTCGGAGAGGAGCCCGGCGACGGCGTCCGCGTCGCCGGGGACGCCCATGACGTGGCCCTTCGGCATGGGGACGAGCCGGTCCCTGGACCAGACGGAGGCGGTGGTGCTGGCCGGTGGCCGGAGCCGGTCGCCGAGGCCGACGGCCTCGGCGAGGGCCACGGCCTCGGGGCGGCGGGCGAGCAGGGACTCGGCGCCGAGGTCCACGGGGGCGCCGGCGATCTCCCCGGCGAGCAGCTTGCCGCCGAGCCGGCCGCCGGCCTCCAGGAGGGTGACGCGCGCCCCGGCGGCGAGCAGCCGGTGGGCGGCGGCGAGGCCGGTGATGCCTCCGCCGACGACGACGGCGTGAGGTCCGGCGTGAGGTCCCGTGGTGTCCGCGTTCATGGGACCACTCTCTCAAATCGGCCGTGCCGCCCCGCCCCGAGGCGGCACGTAGCGTGGGCGCATGAGCGAACGACTGGTGATCATCGGCGGGGACGCGGCGGGCATGTCGGCGGCCTCGCAGGCGCGCAGGCTCAAGGGGTCGGGGGAGCTGGAGATCACGGCCTTCGAGCGGGGCCGGTTCTCCTCGTACTCGGCCTGCGGCATCCCCTACTGGGTCGGCGGCGACGTGTCCGGGCGGGAGGAGCTGATCGCCCGCTCCCCCGAGGAGCACCGGGCGCGCGGGATCGATCTGCGGACGCGGACGGAGGTGACGGAGATCGACCTGGCCGGGCAGCGTGTTCTGGCCAGGGACCTGGCGGACGGTACGGAGGCGTGGACGGGCTTCGACAAGCTGGTGGTCGCGACCGGGGCGCGTCCGGCCCGGCCGTCGGTGCCCGGGATCGACGCGGCGGGCGTGCACGGGGTGCAGACCCTGGAGGACGGGCAGGCGCTGCTGGACTCGCTGGCCGGGACGGCGGGGCGGCGGGCGGTGGTCGTCGGCGCCGGGTACATCGGCGTGGAGGTGGCCGAGGCACTGCTCAACCGGGGCTACGAGGTGACGGTCCTCAACCGGGGCGAGCAGCCGATGTCGACGCTCGACCCGGACATGGGACGGCTGGTGCACGCGGCGATGGACGGGCTCGGGATCCGTACGGTCGGGGGGTCCGCCGTGACGGCGATCCTCAGCGGGGACGACGGGCGGGTCCGGGCGGTGGCCACGGACACGGACGAGTACCCGGCGGACGTGGTGGTCCTGGGGACGGGCGTCGTGCCGGAGACCTCGCTGGCGGAGGCGGCGGGGCTGCCGCTCGGCACGCACGGCGGCCTGCTGACGGACCTGTCGATGCGGGTGCGGGGGCAGGAGAACGTGTGGGCGGGCGGGGACTGCGTGGAGGTCCTGGACCTGGTGTCGGGCCGGGAGCGGCACGTGCCGCTGGGGACGCACGCCAACAAGCAGGGGCAGGTCATCGGTTCGAACGTGGGCGGCGACTACGCGACCTTCCCCGGGGTGGTGGGGACGGCGGTGTCGAAGGTCTGCGACCTGGAGATCGCCCGCACCGGGCTGCGGGAGAAGGACGCCCGCGCGGTGGGGCTGCGGTACGTGACGGTGACCGTGGAGTCGACGAGCCGAGCCGGGTACTACCCGGGGGCGGCGCCGATGACGGTGAAGATGCTGGCCGAGAAGCGGACCGGGCGGCTGCTCGGGACGCAGATCGTGGGCCGGGAGGGGGCGGCGAAGCGGGTGGACGTCGCGGCGGTGGCGCTGACGGCCCGGATGACGGTGGAGCAGATGGCGGCGCTGGACCTGGGGTACGCGCCGCCGTTCTCCCCCGTGTGGGACCCGGTGCTGGTCGCGGCCCGGAAGGCGGTGGCGGCGGTACGGGCGGCGGGCTGACCCCGCCGCCGTACCGGCCGGCCCGTCGGGTCAGACGGCGGTGCGCTCGTGGACGTAGGCGACGAGGCGGGTGAGGGCGTCGGGGTCCATCGACGGCATGACGCCGTGGCCCAGGTTGAAGACGTGTCCCTCCAGGCCCGCCGCGGCGGCCAGGACCTCGTCCGTCTTCGCCTCCACGACGTCGGTGGAGGCGAAGAGGACGGCCGGGTCGAGGTTGCCCTGGAGGGCCTTGCCCGGGCCGACGCGGCGGGCGGCCTCGTCGAGCGGGACGCGCCAGTCGACGCCGACGACGTCCGCGCCGGCCTCGCCCATGAGGCCGAGGAGCTCGCCGGTGCCGACGCCGAAGTGGATGCGCGGGACGCCGTGGCCGGCGACCGCGTCGAAGACCTTGGCGGAGGCCGGGAGGATCGAGCGGCGGTAGTCGGCGGGGGCGAGGGCGCCGACCCAGGAGTCGAAGAGCTGGATCGCGGAGGCGCCGGCCTCGATCTGCACCTTGAGGAAGGCGGAGGTGATCTCGGCGAGGCGGTCGAGCAGGTCGGCCCAGAGCTGCGGGTCGCCGTACATGAGCGCCTTGGTGTGCTCGTGGTTGCGGGACGGGCCGCCCTCGACGAGGTAGCTCGCGAGGGTGAAGGGGGCGCCGGCGAAGCCGATGAGCGGGGTCTCGCCGAGCTCCTCGGTGAGCATGCCGATGGCCTCGGTGACGTAGTGGACGTCGTCGGGGGTGAGGTCGCGCAGCCGGTCGAGGTCGGCGCGGGTGCGGATCGGCTCGGCGACGACGGGGCCGACGCCGGGCTTGATGTCGAGGTCGACGCCGATGGCCTTGAGCGGGACGACGATGTCGCTGAAGAAGATCGCCGCGTCGACCCGGTGGCGGCGGACGGGCTGGAGGGTGATCTCCTTGACCAGCTCGGGCCGCATGCAGGACTCCAGCATGGGGATGCCCTCGCGGACCTTCAGGTACTCGGGGAGGGAGCGCCCGGCCTGCCGCATGAACCAGACGGGGGTGTGCGGCACGGGCTCGCGCCGGCACGCCTTGAGGAACGCGGAGTCGTACGTCCGCGACTGCTGCTTCGACTGCTGGCCCGTCGGGCTGTTCATGGCGCTCACGCCCAAATCTTCGCATGTGACCGGAAGCCGCTCGTGCCGGGCGGGTGTCCCTCCCCGCATGGCGGCCCCGTTCCGCCTACTCTTCCCCGCATGGCTGCGGCTCAGGGACATTTTTCCGATCATTCCGACGGCATTCGAGGGACGGGCGACACGGCGGAGAACACGGCGGGGACCCCGGTGCCGCCGGCGTTCCGGAGGGCGGTCGAGGCCCTGCGGACGGCGCGGCTGCGGTCCGAGATGGAGGTCGAGCCGACCCGGCCGCCGCAGCGGCTCGCGCCGTACGCGTACGCGGTGGAGGCGGCGGTCGTCGACGGCGAGGAGGACCTCGCGGACGGCCGGCTCGTGCTGCTGCACGACCCGGCGGGCCACGAGGCCTGGAAGGGCACCTTCCGCCTGGTGACGCTGGTCCGGGCGGAGCTGGAGCCGGAGATGGCGGCGGACCCGCTGCTGCCGGAGGTGTGCTGGTCGTGGCTGACCGGGGCGCTCGACGCGCGCGGGCTCGCCTACGGGGAGGCGAGCGGGACCGTGACGATGGCCGGCTCGCACTACTTCGGGGGGCTCGCGGAGCGGCGGCCGGCCACCCAGATCGAGATCCGGGCGTCCTGGACGCCGCGGGAGGGACTCGGCGGGGTCCCGGACACGGCGGGGCACCTGGCGGCCTGGTCCGACCTCCTCTGCCAGATCGCGGGCCTGCCGCCGGCCCCGGCCGATCCCCCGGGGCCGGCCGGGCCGCAGGGAGGGACGGGCCCGGCGGGGACGGTGTCGGGGGCGGGGGTCGTCTCGCTGCCCCAGCGGCGGGGGCCGCAGGGAGCCTGAGCGGTTCGGACGCGTGTGCGGCGGGACGGATGTCCAGGGGGCCCTTCGGGGCCCCTTCGGCGTTCCCACGGGGGGTTCCTCTCGCGGCTCCCCCAGCCGTCCCCCGTGGGGGTGAGGGAGCGGGGGCCGCTCGTAGGATGATCGATCGCGCGTCCGAATTGCCCTAATTGTTACTCACTAAATCGTGATCTTTCCCTAAAGGCGGACGCCTCTGCTGCCGAAGGAGTCAATGACCCCTTCAGAGCACGGGTTCGCCCCCGGCTTCTTCCCCGAGCCGGCTCCGTCCCGCCCCTTCCCCCAGGAGGCCGAGTGTCCGTTCTGCTCGAGCAGCCCGCTAGCCTGGTCGCCTACCGCCCGAACAAGCCGACGGCCATGGTCGTCGTGGCCGACCCGCGCGTCCGCTCCACCGTCACCCGCCACCTGTGGGCGCTCGGCGTACGCGACGTGATCGAGGCGTCGTCCATCGCGGAGGCCCGTCCCCGCGTCGGCAACCCGCGCGACATCTGCGTGGCCGACGTCCACCTTCCCGACGGCAGCGGCCTCACCCTGCTGTCCGAGACCCGCGCCGCCGGCTGGCCCAACGGCCTCGCCCTCTCGGCCGCCGACGACATCGGCGCGGTGCGCAACGCCCTCGCCGGCGGCGTGAAGGGCTACGTCGTCACCGGCACGCGGACCAATATCGGCCACCCGACGCGTCCCGGCGCCGCGCCCATCGGCGCCGCGGCCGCCCGGCTCGGCCACCGCCGCCCCCCGGGTGCCCCGAGCCACCCGGGCGGCTACCGCGAGCTCTCCGGCCGCGAGGTCGAGGTGCTCCGGCTCGTCGCGGAGGGCCAGTCCAACAAGGCCATCGGCGTCTCCATGGGGCTCTCGGCGCTCACCGTGAAGAGCCACCTCGCCCGGATCGCCCGCAAGCTGGGCACCGGTGACCGGGCCGGCATGGTCGCCGTCGCGCTGCGGACCGGGATCATCCACTGACCCGGCCCTGACGCAAACCAGCGCCTGCCGACGGAACGTTCCGTCGGCAGGCGCTTGCCGTCGGCGGATACCCTTGACAGGTGACCGACGCCCAAGAGACCGCGGCAGACACCGCACCGCGCACCACCGGGGGCGGCCCCCCGGACGAAAACGTCCCTGCTGATGGGCTTCCGATCCCGTTGCTGGAGCCCCGCGAGGGCATCCCGCCGGTCGTCGCGACCGGCGAGGCCCTCGCCGAGGTGATCGCCGCCTTCGCCGCCGGGCGCGGGCCGGTGGCCGTCGACGCCGAGCGGGCCTCCGGCTACCGCTACGGCCAGCGCGCCTACCTGGTGCAGCTCCGCCGCGAGGGCGCGGGCACCGCGCTGATCGACCCGGTGGGCTGCCCCGACCTCTCCGGGCTCGGCGAGGCCCTCGACGGCACCGAGTGGATCCTGCACGCCGCCACCCAGGACCTCCCCTGCCTGCGGGACATAGGCATGCGCCCCTCCTCGCTCTTCGACACCGAGCTGGCCGGCCGGCTCGCGGGCTTCCCGCGCGTCGGCCTCGGCGCCATGGTCGAGTCCGTCCTCGGCTACGCCCTGGAGAAGGGCCACTCGGCGGTCGACTGGTCCACCCGCCCGCTCCCCGAACCCTGGCTGCGCTACGCCGCCCTCGACGTCGAGCTCCTGGTCGACCTGCGCGACGCGCTGGAGAAGGAACTGGACCGGCAGGGGAAGCTGGAGTGGGCCCACGAGGAGTTCGAGGCCATCGCCGCCGCCCCGCCGGCCCCGCCGCGCAAGGACCCCTGGCGCCGCACCTCCGGCATGCACAAGGTCCGCCGGCGCCGCCAGATGGCGGTCGTACGGGAGCTGTGGACGGCCCGCGACCGGGTGGCCCAGCGGCGCGACGTCTCCCCCGGCAAGGTGCTGAGCGACGCGGCGATCGTCGAGGCGGCCCTCGCCGTCCCGGTGAACGTGGCCGCGCTGACCGCCCTGCCCGGATTCGGGCACCGCATGGGCCGACGCCAGCTGGAGCAGTGGCAGGCCGCCGTCGACCGCGCCCGGGCCCTCCCCGAGAGCGAGCTCCCGCAGCCGGGTCAGCAGCCGGCCGGCCCTCCGCCGCCGCGCGCCTGGGCGGACAAGGACCCGGCGGCCGCCGCGCGGCTCGCCGCCGCCCGCGCCGGGGTCACGGCCCTCGCCGAGGAGCTGAACCTGCCGCAGGAGAACCTGATCACGCCGGACACCATCCGCCGCGTCTGCTGGGAGCCCCCGGCGCGCACGGACCGGGACACCGTCGCGGCCGCCCTCACCGCCCACGGCGCCCGCCGCTGGCAGGTCGGCGTGGTGACCCCCCTCCTGGTGGAGGCGCTGTCGGCGGGGGCGTGACCCGGTGTCCCGCTCCGCACGTCGAAGCCCCCGGCACCCCCTCGGTGCCGGGGGCTCTCCCGTCCTCCCGGGTGTGACCTTCACCGCTTGGCCCCCAGGGGGTGGGCAGCTTGGTTACCCGCAAGTAGCATGGGGGGAAGCAAGCGCACGCTTAGTGGTGCGCCGCAGCAGTGCCGTCCCGCACCTGGAGGAGAGCCATCGTGCCTCGTACCGTCAGGGACGTCGTCTTCGTCGACGGCGTCCGCACCCCGTTCGGCAAGGCGGGCCCGAAGGGCATCTACCACGAGACCCGCGCCGACGACCTCGTCGTGAAGGCCATCCGGGAGCTGCTGCGCCGCAACCCGGCCCTCGACCCGGCGAAGATCGACGAGGTCGCGATCGCCGCCACGACCCAGATCGGCGACCAGGGCCTCACCCTCGGCCGCACCGCCGGCATCCTCGCGGGGCTGCCGCAGTCCGTGCCCGGCTACTCGATCGACCGCATGTGCGCCGGTGCGCTCACGGCCGTGACGAGCGTCGCCGGTTCGATCGCCTTCGGCGCGTACGACGCCGTCATCGCCGGTGGCGTCGAGCACATGGGCCGCCACCCCATGGGCGAGGGCGTGGACCCGAACCCGCGGTTCGTCAGCGAGAAGCTGGTCGACGAGTCCGCCCTCTTCATGGGCATGACCGCCGAGAACCTGCACGACCGCTACCCGCACATCACCAAGCGGCGCGCCGACGAGTACGCCGTGCGCTCGCAGGAGAAGGCCGCCAAGGCGTACGCCGACGGCAAGATCCAGCAGGACCTGGTGCCGATCTCGGTGCGCCGCACCGACGCCGCCGCCGGCGAGACCGGCTGGGGCCTGGTCACCGCCGACGAGCCGATGCGCCCGGGCACCACACTGGAGTCGCTCGCCAACCTGAAGACGCCCTTCCGCGTCCACGGCAACGTCACCGCAGGCAACGCGGCCGGCCTGAACGACGGCGCCACCGCCTCGATCATCGCCTCCGAGGAGTTCGCCCGCGAGAACGGCCTCCCGGTCAAGATGCGCCTCGTCTCGTACGCCTTCGCCGGCGTCGAGCCGGAGGTCATGGGCTACGGCCCGATCCCGGCGACCGAGAAGGCCCTGGCCAAGGCCGGCCTGACGATCGACGACATCAACCTGTTCGAGATCAACGAGGCGTTCGCCGTCCAGGTCCTCGCCTTCCTCGACCACTACGGCATCGCCGACGACGACGCGCGCGTCAACCAGTACGGCGGCGCGATCGCCTTCGGTCACCCGCTGGCCTCCTCCGGCGTCCGTCTGATGACGCAGCTGGCCCGCCAGTTCGAGGAGCAGCCCGAGGTCCGTTACGGCCTCACCACCATGTGCGTCGGCTTCGGCATGGGCGCGACGGTCATCTGGGAGAACCCCCACTGGGAGGGCAAGTGAGCACCACCGCCGAGCTTCTGAAGGGCGCCGCCGCGCTCTTCCCGGACGAGGTCGTCACCTCGGCCCACGTGCGTCACTTCGAGCTGCCCTTCGGGGCCGGCCGCTTCGCGCTGATCACGCTGGACAACGGCTTCGACCACACCAAGCCGACCACCTTCGGTCCCCAGTCGCTGGCCAACCTGAACACGGCCCTCGACCAGGTCGAGGCCGAGGCCGCGAACGGTGAGATCGTCGCCGCCGGCATCACCGGCAAGCCCTTCATCTTCGCCGTCGGCGCCGACCTCAAGGGCGTCGAGCTGCTGAAGAACCACGACGAGGCGCTCGCCATCGGCAAGGGCGGCCACGACGTCTTCAAGCGGCTCTCCGCGCTCGCCGTGCCGACCTTCGCGTACTACAACGGCGCGGCCATGGGCGGCGGCGTCGAGGTCGGTCTGCACTGCACCTACCGCACCGTGTCGAAGGCCCTGCCGGCCTTCTCGCTCCCCGAGGTCTTCCTCGGCCTGGTGCCCGGCTGGGGCGGCTGCGCGATCCTCCCGAACCTGATCGGCGCCGAGAAGGCCGTCCAGGTCATCATCGAGAACTCGCTCAACCAGAACCGCCAGCTCAAGGGCAAGCAGGTCTTCGAGCTCGGCATCGCCGACGCGATCTTCGAGGGCGCCGACTTCCTGGAGCAGTCGCTCATCTGGACCGCCGGTGTCCTCAACGGCACCGTCACCGTCGAGCGCCCGGAGATCGACCGGGGCGAGGGCTGGGACGCCGCCGTCGCCAAGGGCCGCGCGGTCGCCGACTCCAAGGTGCACGGCGCCGCCCCGGCCGCCTACCGCGCCCTCGACATCATCGAGGCCGCCAAGGACGGCGACCTCCAGAAGGGCTTCGACGCCGAGGACCAGGCCCTCGCGGACCTGATCATGGGCGGCGAGCTCCGCTCCGGCATCTACGCCTTCAACCTGGTGCAGAAGCGCGGCAAGCGCCCCGCCGGCGCCCCGGACAAGTCCCTGGCGCGCCCGGTCACCAAGGTCGGCGTCGTCGGCGCCGGTCTGATGGCCTCGCAGCTCGCCCTGCTCTTCCTGCGCCGCCTGGAGGTGCCGGTCGTCCTGACCGACATCGACCAGGAGCGCGTCGACAAGGGCGTGGGCTACGTCCACGGCGAGATCGACAAGCTGCTCGGCAAGGGCCGCGTCAACCAGGACAAGGCCAACCGTCTCAAGGGCCTGGTCTCCGGTGTCCTCGACAAGGCCGAGGGCTTCGCGGACGCGGACTTCATCATCGAGGCCGTGTTCGAGGAGATGTCCGTCAAGCAGAAGGTGTTCGCGGAGGTCGAGGCGGTCGCCCCGGCGCACGCGATCCTCGCCACCAACACCTCCTCGCTCTCGGTCTCCGAGATGGCCTCCAAGCTCCAGCACCCGGAGCGCGTGGTCGGCTTCCACTTCTTCAACCCGGTCGCCGTCCTGCCGCTCCTGGAGATCGTCAAGGGCGAGCGGACCGACGACGCCTCCCTCGCCACCGCCTTCGGCGTGGCGAAGAAGCTGAAGAAGACCGCGGTCCTCACCAAGGACGCCCCGGCGTTCGTCGTGAACCGCATCCTGACCCGCTTCATGGGCGAGATCCAGAACGTCATCGACGAGGGCACCCCGGTGGAGACGGCGGAGAAGGCGGTCGAGCCGCTGGGCCTGCCGATGTCCCCGCTGGTCCTCCTGGAGCTCGTGGGCCCGGCCATCGGCCTGCACGTCTCCGAGACCCTGAACCGCGCCTTCCCGGAGCGCTTCACCGTCTCCCCCAACCTGAAGGCGGTCGTCGAGGCCGGCAAGCGCGGCTTCTACGTCTACAAGCCGGAGAACGGCTTCAAGCCGGAGCTCGACCCCGAGGTCGCCGCGCTGCTCAAGCAGGGCGACACCGTCCTCACCGAGCAGCAGGTCCGCGACCGCGTCCTCGACGCGGTGGCGCAGGAGATCGGCCTCATGCTGGAGGAGGGTGTCGTCGCCGAGGCGCAGGACATCGACCTCTGCCTGATCACCGGCGCCGGCTGGCCCTTCCACCTGGGCGGCATCACGCCGTACCTGGACCGCGAGGGCGTCTCCGAGCGCGTCAACGGCAAGCGTTTCCTGGCCCAGGGCGTGGCGAGCGTCCCGGCGTAGCGGTAGCGCGTACCGAGGTCCGGCATCCCTCCGCGGGGTGCCGGACCTCGGCGTTTCCGGGGGCCTCGGGGGTCAGCGCGGGCCGGTGCGCTCCAGCCGGGCCAGCAGCATGGCGTGGTCCGACTCCGGGAAGTCCCGGACGAGCGTGGTGCCGGAGCCGAAGTGGCGGCGGTCGGCGAAGACGTAGTCGATCTTCCGCCCGTCCGCGGTGGGCGCGTCCGTCCGGTCCGCCTCCAGGAAGCGGGTGCGGAGCCGGTCGACGGCGGGCGCGTCGGGCGGCAGGTTGAGGTCGCCGGCGACGATCAGCGGGGTTTCCGGGGGGAAGCGCGACTCGTCGGCGGTCCAGGCCCGGATCTCGTCGAGCTGCCCCGGGACCGCCGCGTAGGTGTGCGCGGTGCAGACGGTCAGGGGGCCGCCGCCGTGCCGGGTCCGCGCGCAGAGCAGGCCCCGGTGCACGGGCTCGGCGCGTCCCGCGTTGCGGTAGGTCTCCCCGCCGGTGTCGGTGAAGGGCCGGAACTCGGGGGCCCCGTCGCGTATCGGCTCACGGCTGAGGACGGCGGTGCCGAAGCGGCCCGAGGGGCCGCAGGCGGGCACGTTGGTGAGCCCGCCCTGGAAGGTGCCGTCCATGGGCGCCCCGGCGGCGGCGAGCCGCTCGCGCAGGGCGGTGTACTGGGTGGCGCAGACCTCGTTGAGGGTGATCACGTCCGGCCGGGAGCTCCGGGCCTCGGTGACGATCCGGGCCACGGAGGTGCCCCGGCCCGATCGTCCGGCGTTCCACGGGCAGCCGGTCGCCGCGCCGCACATGTTGTAGTGCAGGACGGAGACCTCCCGCGCGCCGTCCCGGTCCCGGCCGGTGTCCCCGGCCGGGCCGGGGACACCGGGGAGCAGGAGGCCGGCGAGCAGCGCCCCGAGGAACACCAGGCCGGAGAAGGGGAGCCAGAGACGGACGTCGCGGAACCGGGGCACGTCCTACCAGTCGCCGGTGAACGGCCGGTGCCCGCAGACCTCGCCGCAGTCGTGGACCCGGGAGGCGCCGGCGGAGCGGATGGGGCTGTCCTCCGGGATGCCGACGACTGTGAACGTCCGCTCCGCGGGCGCGGACTCCTGCGCGCCGAACAGGGCGATGGCCTGCACCGTGTGCGTGCCCGCCCGCCAGGCGTGGCCGTGGGTGAATCCCCACTTGCCGTCGTCGCCGACCGCCGTGGCACCGATGAGGACGCCGTCCTCCATCAGCACGATCTTGGTCGTGCCGGGCTGGGCCCGGCCGGAGATCCGGGGCCGCGGCCCGGCGTACGCGCCCGCCGACGGGATGGAGATCACCGGCGGCTCGACCTCGGTGCGCACCGTGAAGGAGCGCTCGGAGATGGGGGTGCAGCCGTCGGCGCGCAGCCCGACGCAGCGGACGAGGTGGGGGCCGGCCTCCCAGTTGACGGCGCGGCGCCAGAGCCACTTCCCGTCGGAACCGACCTGCGTGCCGCCGAGGTAGTGCCCGTACTCGAAGAAGAGCAGGTAGTCGGTGCCGGGCGAGGCGGTGCCGGAGAACTTCAGCATCGGGCCGGCCGTGCCGTCCTGGGCGGGCCGGGCGAAGACCGGGGCATCGCCGGTCCGCTGCGGGTAGTCGAGCGCCGACTGCGGGGAGTTGACCGTGAACTCCTTGGAGACGTCCGGCAGCGGGGCCGGGGCCGAGAGCGCGGCGACGTCCACGTCGTCCTGGGGGACGACGCCGTGCCGGCAGAGCCCGGCCACGACCATCCGGGCCACCTCGTAGGCGCCGGCGTGGTTGAGGTGGCTGGAGTCGATGTTGCCCTCGGGGTGGAGGGGGTGCTCGCCCGCGTCCACCCAGCAGAAGTACTGGCGCAGCCGCGTGGGTCCGATCTCGGCCCAGCGCTCCGTGGTCATCCGGTTCACGTCGACGAGCGGGAGGCCGGCCTCGGCGGCGAACTCGCGGGTGGCCTCGGGGTACTCGCCGCGGGTGTTCACGACCTCGCCCTGCGGGCCGAAGGAGTAGCGCGCCGCGGAGGTGACCAGCACCGCGGTGCCGCCCGCGCCCTGGATGTAGGCGACGAAGAGGCGGAGGAGTTCCTTGTACTCGGGGACGGGCACGTACCGCATCCCGTTGTGGATCATGTGGTCCACGCCGCCGAAGCCGAGCAGCACGATGTCGCCGGGCTTCATGCGGTTGAGGAGGCCGGGCAGCCGCTCGGTGAAGTACTTGCGCGTGGTCATCGCGCTGCGGGCGTAGTTGGCGACCTCGTAGGGGCCCACGAGGAGTTCCTCGATCTTCTGGCCCCAGCCCGCCATCGGGGCCTCCTCCTCCGTGCGAGGAGCGGCGACGGAGTCGCCGAGTACGAATATCGTGCGCTTCACTGCGTTCCAATCCATGGGATGCGCTCCGGTCCGGAGGGGCTAGCGGTCGACCACGTTGACGGCCATGGCTCCTGACACCGAGGTGTAGGGGCGGACGCGCACGGGACGGGAGGGGTGGACGACGACGAAGGGCGAGAGTTCGTCCGGGACCGGAACGACCGGGTGGACGTACGACCCCTTGACGTCCGGGAAGTCCTCGAAGAGGTGGCAGACGCGGAGCCTGCGGCGGTCCCGGGGGTCGGGCTGGAGCCACCAGTCCCAGTCCTCCCAGCGCTCCAGGCGCATGTCGACGAGCTCCCGCAGGGGGAGTTCGACGGTGAACTCGTGGGGGCCGAGCCGCCGCGCCGGCGCGGCGATCTCGGCGCGGTGGTGGCCGCGGCGCACCAGGAGGAACCGGGCGTCGGGGGCGAGCTGCCGGGCGGCGCACAGGACGCCGCGGGCCGTGATCGAGTCGTCGGTGACGGTGAGCTCCCGGCACTCCACGTGCTCGTCGCGCAGGACCGTACGCAGCATGAGCTTGCCGTTCGGCTGGGCGTACGGGAGGTTCCAGCGGACCGGGCTGTGCTCGGGGAACCCCAGCAGGCGGGCGCGCGCGGTGATGAGGGCGCGGGTGTCGCGGATGCCCGCCTTCATGTGCACGGCCTCGCCCTTGGCGGAGACCATCTGGACCCTCCAGCGGCCGTCCCCGAGGTGGTCCAGGGCGGACGGGGGCAGGGTGGCGGTGTAGCGGGTCGCGCCGGTCGGGAGCGGGGCGCGGTCCGTGGCGAGGTCCAGGTCGGGCCGCCGGTCGTCGCCTCCGGTCGCGTGGCGCAGCCGGAAGCTCCAGCGCTGCCGGCCGTCCTCGGGGCCGTCCACGGTGAGGCGCAGCCGACCCGTCTCGTCGGCGACCGTGTGCACCACGCTGGTCCGGACGGCGGCGGGCGGCGCGTCGCTGCCCGAGCCGCGGCGCAGCGGCTTCCGCTTCGGCGTCCGGTACTTGGTGTCCCTGGCCGCCCGGCGTTCGGCCGCGTCCTCGAAGAGGTCGGTGTACCGGTCGGCGATGACAGCGGGGTCGTAGCGGGCGGAGTTGTGCAGGGCGGCGGTGCCCATGGCGACGCGCAGGGCGTCGTCGGCCATGAGCCGGCGCAGCCCCCCGGCGATCGCGTCCACGTCGCCGTTGGGCACGAGGAGGCCGTCCTCGCCGTCCCGAAGGATCTCGCGGGGGCCGACGGGGCAGTCGGTGGAGACGACGGGGAGCCCGCAGCGCATGGCTTCGACGAGCGTCATCCCGAAGGACTCGGCGCTGGAGGTCACGGCCGCGATGGAGCCCTTGGCCCACTCCGACTCGATCGGCGAGAAGCCGCCCATGAGCAGGGCGCGGCCGGTGAGCCCCAGGTCGGTGACGAGGGCGCGGAGCTTGCCCCCCTCCGCACCGTCGCCGTAGATGCGCAGCTGCCACTCGGGGAACTCCTCGGCGATCTGGCCGAAGGCGCGGACGAGCAGGTCGTAGCGCTTGATGTGATGGATGCGGCCGGCGCTGACGACGATCTTGCGGCTTCCGTCGGAGGGGGCGACGACGGGCTGGGGCACGCTGTTGGGGATGCCCGTCACCGGTACGCCGTCGATCGGGGTGTTCTCCCGGAAGGACCGGGCGTCGGCGTCGGTCACCGTGGTGATCGCGTCCAGCCTCGGGTAGACCCGGGCCATCTCCTCGCGGACCGCCGGCGGGATCGCCAGGTGGGTCATGTGCTCCTGGGCCACCCGCAACGCGGAGTCCCGGGTGAAGCGGGCGACGAACAGGTTCAGGCTCGGGCGGGTTCCGATGACGACGTCCGCGTCGGTCTTCCGCAGGTGGTCGATGATCCGCTCGTCGGAGAGCCGGCTGTACTGGGCGTAGAACTCCTCCTGCCGGGGCACGACCGACGTCGGCTCGGCGAGCCCGTCCGCTCCCCGGTCGGCGCCCGCGCCGGCCCTCAGGTCGACGAGGGCGCGCACGGAGACCTGCGGGGAGATCTCGAACTTGGTGGTGCCGGCCCGGCGGAAGACCGAGACGATCTCGACCTCGTGGCGGGCGGAGAGCGCCTCGGCGAGGTTGATGACGGTCCGGTTGGTGCCACCGATGCCGTAGATGTTGTTGATCAGGAAGGAGACCTTCACCGCTCCTGGGGTTCCTTCCACTCGAACGGGCTGGGGATCGGGTAATAGGCGCGGAGGAACCGCGCCAGCTGGTCGAACTGACGGGCCACGTCCTGGCCGTCGGAGAGGGTGTCGTTGATGCAGAACGCCTGGCGGTCCCGGCGGGCGAGCAGGATGCCGAAGCGACGCTCGATCTCGGGCCGGGCCAGGTCCAGATAGGCGAAGCGGATGTCGGAGGGGACCGCGCGGCCGGTGAAATAGGCGTAGTAGTGGTACAGCGACGACGGGATGGAGATGTCGGTGGCGCTGCGGAACCGGCTGAAGGTGGTGGCCCGGTGCTGGTCGGCGAAGGCCTGCTCGATCTCCAGGAGCACGCTGCGGCGGAGCGGGTAGGGGGCGTGCCTCATCTTCTGCACGATGGAGGAGCCGAAGCAGGCCTCCAGGATGCGCCGGTTGTTCTTGCCCGCCGCGTCCACGGGGCGGTCGCCGAAGGAGAGCTCCCACTGCGGCACCTTCGAGGGCGACAGGAAGATCCGGGTCATGCCGTTGGACAGGAAGAAGTCCTGGGGCGTGACGGGGCTGCCGAGGAACATGTCGTCGTTGAAGTACAGGAAGTGCTCGGCGAGGCCGTCGATGTGGTGCAGCCGGCTCTCGATGGCGTGGGAATTGAAGGTGGGCAGCGCCGAGGGGTCGTCGAAGATCTCCGTGTGGTCGACCACGCGGATGCGGGGGTGGTTCGGGTCCAGCCAGTGCGGCCGCTGGCGGTCGGTGACCAGGTAGATCCGGCGTACCCAGGGCGCGTTCTGGGCCAGCGACCGCAGGGAGTAGCGCAGTTCGTCGCGGCTGATGTACCGGGCGGCGTTGGCGGCCTCGGCGTGGTAGCCGGTGTCGCCGTACCGGGCCCGGCGCTCCCGCCAGGCCGGGTCGTCGCCGTCCACCCAGGTGTACACGGCGTCCACCGGGAAGAGGACGTCCTCGGGCAGCGGGACGGCGCAGGGTTCGATGGTGCGGACGGTGCGGGTGCGGCGGCCGTGCAGGGCGGCGAAGCCGGTGAGCCGGCTGATGGGCACGTCGACGCGGGGCGCGCCGGCCGCGACGTCCTCGGTGACGCGGTTGGGCCGGGGTGCGACGAGACGGCCCTGCTCGGGGCGCCAGAACTCGACGTCGCAGCCGTACTCCAGACCGAGCGGCAGGGTGCCGCCCGGGTCGCGCCAGACCATGCCGACGCGGATCGCCGTGGCGCCCGCGGTCGCCTTGCGCCCCCGGCCGTCTCCGACGAGGGCGGGCCGGCCGTGCGACTGGCCGCCGAGCCATCGGGTCACGTACACCGGGGTCTGCTCCCCGGCGCGGGCCAGCGCCTCGCGGACCCGCTCCCGATCCGCGGCGGAGACGGCGACGCAGGCGCGGAAGTCGGAGCCGCCGCGGACGGCGAAGTGGTCGACGCCCGCGGCGTCGAGCGCCGAGGCGACGAGTTCGAGATTGGCCTCGCGCAGGCCGAGCGGTGAGGCGGTGGGCCGGACGAGGGCGATGAGCGCGCCCTGGTCGACGAGGGTGGCGAGCCGCTCCCCGCCGGTGAAGAGGTGCGGCCAGCGGCGCCGGGCGGTCCGGGCCCGCAGGCGCCGGAACAGGCCGAGGCCCTGCTGGAGGCGACGGAGGAAGCGCTTCACCAGGGTGCGGAAGCCCATCGGTACGCGGCGGGCGATGGCGCGGCGCAGCGAAGTGGGCAGCAGGGAGCGGTAGATCCCGACGGCGGCGGAGGCCTCGGGGTTGAGCGAGGTCATGCGCGGGAGTCCCCCTCCGGGCCCGCGGGCTCCTCGAAGGGGCTCGCAACCGGGAAGTACCGGCGGAGGAAGCGCACGGCGGTCGCCGTGCCGCCCTGATCGTGCGCCTCGGGGGTGTCGAGGCCGAAGAGGTGGAACTGCTGGACGTCCCGGCGGACGAGGAGGCGGTCGAGCCAGCGGCGGAGGCCGGGCATGGCGGCGTGCAGGGCGACGGTCGTCTCGCCGGAGGGGTCCGCGACGCCCGAGCAGCGGGCCGAGTGGTGGACCAGGCCGTCGAGGGGGTGGGTGCCGGGGAGCGCGGGCATCCGCTGGAGGTCGAGCAGGCACGCGTCCCGGTCGTAGCCCTCGTCGATCGCGGCGAGGACGTGGCGGGTGTACGGCTGCGGGCCGCTGCCGTAGCCGTGGGCGACGGCGCGGGTGGTGAAGGCGAAGGCGGTGCTGGTCCAGGGCGCCGCCGCCTCGGCGGCGGTCCACGGCCCGCGGCGCGGCCGGGTGCCGCCCAGCGGGCTGAAGAAGTCGAAGGAGCGGACCGGGCGGGCGAGGACCGCGCCGGGCCGGAAGAGCAGGAAGTGCTCGGCGAGGTCCGGCAGTTCGTGCAGCCGGGTCTCCGCGTCCGGGGCGGCACCGTAGGGCGACAGCCGGTCGCCGGGGAGGATCCAGTCGGGCAGCGGGGCCGAGGCGACGACGTGGACGTGATGGATCCAGGGGGCGTACTGGTGCAGCGAGCGCAGGGTGGCGCGCAGCAGTTCCTCCGCCCAGTCGCCGGTGTGCTGCCACAGGACGACGGCGTCGACGGGGAAGGTGATCTCCTCGACACGGACGATGTCGAAGGCCTCGGGGATCCGGGTCGGTTCGCCGGACGGGGCGAGGTCGCTGTAGCCGGTGAGCCGGTGGTGCTCCGCCGCCATGGTGGCGGCGCCGACGGGCACGACCCGCTGCACCCGGTTGGGGCGGGGGCCGACGAGCCGGGGGGTGGGCAGGTCGTTGTTGACGGACCAGAACTCGATCTCGACGCCCTGGTGCTCACCGACCGGCAGGGAACCGGTGGGGTCGGTGCGGAGCCAGACGAGGCGGATGACCCGGGCCTTGGCGTACGACTTCCACGCCTTCAGGTGGCTGCCGGGGACGCTGAGGCCCGAGGCGTCCGCGGGGGACACCGAGCACACGTAGCCGGTCTGCTCCTCCAGGACGGCGCGCAGCACCCGGCGTACGGCGGGCTTGTGCTCCTTGGGGACGGCGAGGGCGGTGCGGCGGTCGTCCAGCGCGGGGACCGCGAACCAGGGGATGCCCGCCAGATCGAGGGCGGAGGTCACCAGTTCGTGGTCGATGCGGCGCGCGAGGTCGGCCGTCAGCCCGGCGTGGACGTGGACGACGCGCCCCTCCGAGTCCGTGACGCGGCCCTCGGGCCGGGCGGCGAGGCCGGCGTCCCGCAGCTGCCGAAGGCTGCGCCGGTGCAGCCGGGACTCGCGTTCGGCGAGGGTGCGGGCCAGCTGGGACTTCACCTTGCGGCGGACCCTCGGCGGCACGCTGGTGGCCGCGGCGGCGCGCAGCGGCTGCGGGACGTAGTTCTTGTAGATGCTCGCTGCCGAGCCCATGGACCCCGGTTCAGACATGACGACGGCTCCTGTTCACCGTTCGTAGGGGCTGGGGGTCGGGAAGTAGGCGTTGAGGAAACCGTCGAGCAGTTCCTGCTGCGCTTCCAGGTCCTCCGGGGTGGAGAAGGCGTCGTTGAGGCAGAACGAGTCCTGGTCTCGGCCGTCGAGCAGCCTCTGCAGCCGGTCGGCCAGGTCCGGGACGGCCAGCTGGAGGTAGGTGAAGGGCATCGAGCCGGGCTGCGCGCGGCCGGTGAGCGCGGCGTAGTACAGCGCGAAGGACGAGGTGGGCGAGAGGTCCGTCATCGCCCGGAAGCGGCTGGCGGAGGTGCGGGCCCAGGCCTCGGGGAACTCGGCCTCCGCCTCCTCCATGGCGCTGCGCCGCAGGGCGTACGGGATGTGCTCCATGGGCTGGGTGATGACCCGGCCGAAGCGGGCCCGCAGCAGGGCCCGGTTGTTCTTGCAGGCCGCGTCGACCGGGGTGTCGGTCTCCACGACCGGGCCCTGCGGGATGCGGTTCCTGGACGGGAAGTAGCGCGCGGTGCCGGTGGGGGTGAAGAAGGCGTGGGGCGCCACCGGCCGGCCGATGAACATGTCGTCGTTGAAGTAGAGGAAGTGCTCGGCGAGGCCGTCGATGTGGTGCAGCTGGCTCTCGATGGAGTGCGAGTTGAACGTCGGCAGGTCGGCCGGGTTCCGGAAGATCTCGCGGTGGCTGACGACGCGGATGCCGGGCAGGTCCTCGCGCAGCCACGGGGGGACCTGGTCGTCGGTGACGATGTAGACCGTGCGGATCCAGGGCGCGAAGAGGTGCAGCGACCTGACCGAGTAGCGGAGCTCGTCGCGGCTGATGAAGCGGGCGTCGCTGGCGGACTCGGCGTGGTACGCCTCGCCCTTGGCGGCGGCCTTGCGGCGGGCCCAGGCCGGGTCCTGGCCGTCGACCCAGGTGTAGACGGCGTCGACGGGGAAGGATATGTCCTCGGCGGAAGGGACGAGGAACTCCGGCCTGGTGAACAGGGGCGGGGCGTCCTCTTCCGGGGTGTGGTCGGAGACGAAGCGGCTGAAGAGCCGGGCGGCGCCGCCGACCCTGACGCCGTCGGCGGCGACGGACCAGCTGGTGCGGTTGGGGCGCGGGGCGAGGAGTCGGTCGCCCTGGCGCGTCCAGAACTCGATCGTGGCGCCGTACTCGTGGCCGAGGACGAGGTGGCCGCCCGGGTCGGTCTGCAGCCAGCTGACGCGGACGGCGACGGCGGCGCGGACGTCCCGCCAGGCCCTGGGGTCCTTGGCGGGCAGCGGGCCGGTGGGCCTGGCGGGCTCGGGACGGTAGACGGTGAGGTGGCCCGGGTACTGGCCCAGGTGGTGGAAGAGGCCGCCGAGCACCCGCTCGCGGTCCTCCTCGGCCACGCCGACGACGGTGCCGTGGTCGGAGGTGCCGCGGACCGCGAAGTAGTCGACACCGAGGTGGTCCAGGAGCTCGGCGACGGCCACCCGGTTCATCTCGCGGGCGGCGAGCGGGCGGGCCTGGTCGTGGACGTACGCCCACTCGCCCGCGTCGCCGACCGGCATCATGCGCGGCGGCTCCTGCGGTACGACGGTGCGGTCCTCGAACGTGAGGCCGTCCACGGCCGGTGCCGTGTGCACGGGCGCGCTCATTCGCCCCTCCCCTCCCTGGTCCTGCTGATCGGTCCGGCGCACCGGGCCGCGCCCGTGGCTCGCCACGGGAAGCACCTTGTTGATGAATCGACGCGATCAGGCCGATCGGGCTTCTTCGCACCGATCCGCACCCGGCGAGCGGCGGCCCTCCCCTGCCGCGCCCGCTTGCTGTCCACCCCTCGTCCGACCAGGACGGTCACCCGCCCCGGGGACGTCCCCGAGTTCACAGACTTCTCACGCTACACATACTTTAAGGTCTGTTTCTGTTCGGGTGGGAACTAATCCTGAGTGATAAGCGTCCCGTCCCGTGATCGAAACTTTTGTCTATAGTGCGGGGTCAGCCAGTTGATCCTGTGGACCGGCCTTCCCCCCACCCGAGTCCCACGTCTGCCCGCACTGGGCCCACGAGCATTGGACTCGCGCACACATGAGCGACACAGCCACCCGTTCCCGCAAGGCACCCCGCAAGCGCCGCAGGACCGGCCGGATCGTCCTGCTGACGCTCCTGGTCCTGCTCCTCGCCGCGGGCGGCACGCTGTACTGGCTGTACAGCAGCATCGACGGCAACATCAAGGCCGTCGACATCGACAAGGCGCTCGGCGACGACCGGCCGGAGAAGCTGCCGACCAGCGGACAGAACCTGCTGGTCCTGGGCTCGGACTCGCGCGCCGGTGACAACGGCGCCCTGGCCGGCGGCGCGGTCGGCGGCGGTCGCTCCGACACCACGCTGGTGGTGCACATACCCGAGGGCCGCACGAAGGCCGTCGCCGTCAGCATCCCGCGCGACACCCTGGTCACCCGCCCCGAGTGCGTCCGCGGCGACGGCACCCCCGCTCCCTCGGCGAAGCGCGTGATGTTCAACTCCATCTACGCGCAGTACGGCCCCACCTGCGTCGCCAAGACCGTGGAGGCGATGTCCGGCGTCCGCCTCGACCACTTCATGGAGATCGACTTCGCGGGCTTCAAGGACCTCGTCGACACCCTCGGCGGCGTCACGGTCGACGTGAAGCAGCCCATCGACGACAAGCAGAGCGGCCTCCACCTGGAAGCCGGCCGGCAGAAGCTCGACGGCACCCAGTCCCTCGCCTTCGTCCGCACCCGCCACGGCGTCGGCGACGGCTCCGACCTGGGCCGCATCTCGCTCCAGCAGCAGTTCCTCACCGCGCTGCTCACCGAGGTGAAGAACCAGGACCTGCTGAGCAGCCCCGCCAAGTCCTACAAGATCGCCGACTCGGCGACCAAGGCGCTCACCACCGACTCCGAGCTCGCCTCGCTCACCGCGCTCGGCGACTTCGGCCGCAGCCTCAACGGCGTCGACCCGCAGAACATGGAGACGATCATGCTGCCGGTCGCCTACGACAAGATCGACCCCAACCGGGTGGTCGCCCACGAGCCCAACGCCTCCCAGCTGTGGAAGGCCATTCGCGAGGACGCCGAGATCCCGGCCTCCGCGAAGAAGTCCCCCGCGACCGGCGGCTGACCCGCGCGGTTCCGCCCCGGACGCACCGGTGCCCCGGTCCCCTCCCGAGAGGGGCCGGGGCACCGGTGCGTCCGGCGGGTGCCAGGACCCGCTCTACAGACGGGTCCAGGGGCCCAGGGCGAGGCCCTGCTCGTCCGCCTTCTGGCGGGTGAACACCACTCCCCCGTCCGACGTCAGCGCGGCGAGGGCCACCCCGCCGTCGAGGCCGGTCGTCAGGGTCGGCGGGGCCAGGACCGGCGGGCCCGAGGGGCTCCAGTACAGGCCCATGTCCTCCCGCTCCGCCATGAAGGCCCCGAGCGAGGTGACCCCGGTCGGGTCGCACTGGGCGACGAGCGTGCACTCGTACCCGTCGATCAGGCAGGGGGTGGCCGTCAGCGGGCCGGCGCCGACCGCCTGGGCGACCGGCGTGGGCACCAGGCCCCGCCCCGGCGACCAGAGGCAGACCCGGCCGTGGCCGTCCGCGTAGTAGGCCGTCACGTGCCCGGACGGACCGGTCACGGCGGCGAGCGTGCCCCGGACCACCGGGGTCACCACCGGGGCCTCGGCGACCGGCCTGCCCCCCGGCTCGTTCTGGACGTAGCGCAGCAGCCCGCGGTCGGTGGCCGTGTACAGCTCCACCAGGCCCGCGCCGTTCACCGCCGCCACCGGGTCGAGGTCGGTGCGACCGCCCTTCAGGTCCCACCACGGGTGCCAGCCGCCGGCGTCCTTCTGGACCCGGGCGCTGACGCCGCCGCCGCGGTTGCGGACGAAGACGTGGGCGCGGCCCTGGCCGTCCACGGCGAGGGCCGGGTTGCCGAACCACTCGGCCTTGCCGTTGGAGTGGCCGATGGACTTCCACTCCACGTTGGGGCGGCCGGTCTGGAACTGGACGCTGTGCACGAGCTCCACGTGGCGCTCCCCCGCCTCCGCGCCGGTGTCGGTGGCCCGGAAGCCGACCAGGTGCACATAGCGGTCGCGGCCCTGCGCGGCTGCCAGGAACGGCAGCAGTCCGCCGCCGCCCAGCCCGGCCGGGCCGTCGAACCGGCCGCCGGGGCCCTCGGTCCAGCGGAGGACCTCGCCGTCCCGGGGGACGTACACGCTGAAACGTCCCTCCGCGCCGCGGGCCAGCCAGCCTCCGTGCATTCTCGGGGCGCGCGGGGAGAGGACGGAGGGGTCGGCGGGGGCCTGGGATGGGTTCACCATGGGAGAATCCAGCGCTCCGGGTCGAGTGGGGACGGTTCGCACCGACTGTATCCGCCCGGCCCGGGCGCCCTCCGCTCGCCCGGGGGTTCGGCTCCCGGACCCCCCTGGCCCCGCTCAGGAGCGGAGCCGCTCGCCCTCCCGGCCGAGCCTGCTGTGTCCGCGCCCGTAGGCGAAGTAGACGACGATGCCGATCGCCATCCAGACCGCGAAGCGGAACCACGTCTCGCCCGGCAGGTTGAGCATCAGCCAGAGCGAGGCGGCGATGGAGATGATCGGCAGGACCGGCACCCACGGGGTGCGGAAGGCGCGGTGCAGGTCCGGGCGGGTGCGGCGGAGGATGATGACGCCGACCGCGACCATCACGAAGGCGAAGAGGGTGCCGATGTTCACCAGCGTCGCCAGCTCGTTGATGCTGGTGAAGCCGGCCACGACCGCGATGACCACACCGAGCAGGATGGTCGGCCGGTACGGGGTCTTGAAGCGCGGGTGCGTCACCGAGAAGAACCGGGGCAGCAGGCCGTCGCGGCTCATGGCGAAGAAGACGCGGGTCTGGCCGAGCAGCAGGATCAGACAGACCGTGGTGAGGCCGACGGCGGCACCGAAGCTGATCACGCCCGCGTAGAAGGGATGGCCGGCGGCTTTGAAGGCGTCGGCGAGCGGGGCGCTCACGGACAGTTCGGTGTAGTGCTGCATGCCGGTGACGACGAGGGCGACCGCCACGTACAGGACGGTGCAGATGAGCAGCGAGCCGAGGATGCCGCGGGGCATGTCGCGCTGCGGCAGCTTGGTCTCCTCGGCGGCGGTGGCGACCACGTCGAAGCCGATGAAGGCGAAGAAGACGATGGAGGCGGCCGTGAAGATGCCCATGACGCCGAAGTTGGTGGGCTCGTAGCCGAAGAGCAGCTGGACGAGCGGGGAGTCCCAGTTGGAGCCGCCGCCCTCCGGGGTCACGGCCGGCGGGATGAACGGCTTGTAGTTGTCGCCGACGATGAAGAAGAGGCCCGCGACGATCACGATCATGACGACCGTGACCTTGATCGCCACCACGACGGCGGTGATCCGGGCGGACAGCTTCATGCCGACGACCAGGATCGCGGTGAGCACCAGGACGAGCAGGAAGGCGAGGATGTCGAAGGTGCCGCCCGGCACGTCCGGGCCCTCCAGCGAGGCCGGTAGGTGCCAGCCGATGTTGTCCATCAGCGAGCGGACGTAGCCGGACCAGCCGACCGCCACCACCGCCGTGCCGAGCGCGAACTCCAGGACCAGGTCCCAGCCGATGATCCAGGCCGGCAGCTCGCCGATGGAGGCGTACGCGAAGGTGTACGCCGATCCCGCCACGGGCACCGTGGAGGCGAACTCGGCGTAGCACAGGGCCGCCAGGGCGCAGACGATGCCGGCGGCGACGAAGGCGAGGGCGGTGGCCGGGCCGGCGTTCTCCTTGGCGACCTTGCCGGTCAGCACGAAGATGCCGGTGCCGATGATGACGCCGACGCCGAAGACCGTGAGGTCCCAGGCGGAGAGGGTTTTCCGGAGTCCGTGCTCCGGTTCCTCCGTGTCCCTGATGGACTGTTCGACCGACTTCGTCCGGAACATTCCGGTATTCGCCCGTGGGGGCCGCTGATCCGTGCTCACCGTCGTACCTCCGCGTCGTCCTTGACGTCGCAACCCGGGCCCCCGCGGGACGGGGGTCGAGGGGACGCTGCCCGCGCTCAGGCCAGGATGCACGCGAAAGGGCCGGTCGGCACCCGGGAGGGTGAGCCGACCGGCCCAACGGTGACGCGGAGTGATGACCTCCGGAAGGAGGGGGTCAGTCGCGGGCGGGCTCCACGGCCTCCCGGGGCGCCTCGTACCGACCGTCCAGGCGCGACACCAGGCCGGTGACCTGGCGCGCGATGTCCGGGGCGGTCAGGCCGATCTCGGCCAGCACCTCGCCGCGCGAGGCGTGGTCGAGGAAGACCGGCGGGATGCCGAAGTCACGCAGCGGTACGTCGACGTTGGCGTCGCGCAGCGCCTGGGCGACGGCCGAGCCGACGCCGCCGACCCGGCTGTTGTCCTCGACGGTGACGACGACCCGGTGCCGGGCGGCGAGCGGCGCGAGGGCCTCGTCGACCGGCTTGACCCAGCGGGGGTCGACCACGGTGGTGGAGATGCCCTGCCGGTCGAGGAGGTCGGCGATCTCCAGGCACATGGGCGCCAGGGCGCCCACGGAGACCAGGAGGACGTCCGGCGCGTCGCTGCCGGGCTCGCGGAGCACGTCCATGCCGCCGACGCGCCGCAGGGCGGGGACGGCGGGGCCGACCGCGCCCTTGGAGAAGCGGACCACGGTGGGCGCGTCGGTGACCTCGACGGCCTCCCGGAGCTGGGCGCGCACCTGGTCGGCGTCGCGCGGGGCGGCGAGCCGCAGACCGGGCACGACCTGAAGGATCGACATGTCCCACATGCCGTTGTGGGAGGCGCCGTCGGTGCCGGTGACACCGGCCCGGTCCAGGACGAAGGTGACGCCGCACTTGTGCAGGGCCACGTCCATCAGGACCTGGTCGAAGGCGCGGTTGAGGAAGGTCGCGTAGACCGCGAAGACCGGGTGGAGGCCGCCGGTGGCGAGGCCGGCCGCGGAGACGGCGGCGTGCTGCTCGGCGATGCCGACGTCGAAGACCCGCTCGGGGAAGGCCTTGGCGAACCTGTCGAGCCCGACGGGCTGGAGCATGGCCGCGGTGATCGCGACGATGTCCTCGCGCTCCTTGCCGAGCGCGACCATCTCGTCGGCGAAGACGCCGGTCCAGTCGGCGCCGGAGGTGGCGATCGGGAGGCCGGTGTCGGGGTGGATCCTGCCGACGGCGTGGAAGCGGTCGGCCTCGTCCTGGAGGGCCGGCTGGTAGCCGCGGCCCTTCTCGGTGAGGCAGTGGACGATGACCGGGCCGCCGAAGCGCTTGGCGCGGGTGAGCGCGGACTCCAGGGCCTCGATGTCGTGGCCGTCGATGGGGCCGACGTACTTCAGGCCCAGGTCCTCGAACATGCCCTGGGGGGCGATGAAGTCCTTGAGGCCCTTCTTGGCGCCGTGCAGCGTCTCGTAGAGCGGCTTCCCGACGACCGGGGTGCGCTCCAGGATGTCCTTGCCGCGGGCGAGGAAGCGCTCGTAGCCGTCGGTGGTGCGCAGGGTGGCCAGGTGGTTGGCGAGGCCGCCGATGGTGGGCGCGTAGGAGCGCTCGTTGTCGTTGACGACGATGACGAGCGGGCGGTCCTTGGCGGCGGCGATGTTGTTGAGCGCCTCCCAGGCCATGCCGCCGGTGAGCGCCCCGTCGCCGATGACGGCGACGACGTGGTCGTCCTTCTTCAGGATCTGGTTGGCCTTGGCGAGGCCGTCGGCCCAGCCGAGGACGGTCGAGGCGTGCGAGTTCTCGATGACGTCGTGCTCGGACTCGGCCTGCGAGGGGTAGCCGGAGAGGCCGCCCTTCATCTTCAGCTTCGAGAAGTCCTGGCGGCCCGTGAGCAGCTTGTGCACGTAGCTCTGGTGGCCGGTGTCCCAGAGGACCTTGTCCTTCGGGGAGTCGAAGACGCGGTGCAGGGCGATGGTCAGTTCGACCACGCCGAGGTTGGGGCCGAGGTGTCCACCGGTCTTGGAGACGGCGTCGACGAGGAAGGTCCGGACCTCCGCGGCCAGCTGGTCCAGCTGTTCCGGGGAGAGCCGGTCCAGGTCGCGCGGTGTCCTGATACGGGTCAGCAGGGCCACCCGTGCCTCCTTGCGTTCTGAGCTGGTCGAGCTTGCCGATTTTGCCGAGTCTAATGTTCCGTCTTGGATCGTGGGCATCGGGCCAGCCGGAGCGGCATCACCCTCATGGGGGATGTACTGCTCCGGACGCGACGGTGCCCGGCACCGGTTTCCCGGTGCCGGGCGATGTGGCCCGTGCCTCAGGCGCGCCCCGCGCGGCGGCGCGCCGGGCGCGTCAGGCGCGTCCCGCGGACTTCTGGGTCTTGCGGGAGACGGAGTCGATGATCACCGCGATGAGGAGCACCGCGCCGGTGATCATGTACTGGATCGCGTTGGACTCCAGGTTGAGCTGGTTGAGGCCCTGGACGATCGACTGGAGCACCAGGATGCCCAGGAGCGCCGACCAGACCTTGCCGCGGCCGCCGAAGAGCGAGGTGCCGCCGATGACCGCCGCGGCGATGCACATCATGAGCTGGTTGCCGCCGCCGAGGGAGCGGTCCGCGCCGCCGGTGGCGGAGGCGAGGAAGAGGCCGCCGATGGCGCCGAGGGTGCCGGAGATCATGAAGACGGAGATCCGGATCCAGGCGACGTTGATGCCGGCCCGGCGGGCCGCCTCGATGCCGCCGCCGACCGCGAAGACCTGCCGGCCGTAGGTGGTGCGGCGCAGCACGAAGTCGGTGACGAGCAGGATCACGAGGAAGATCACCAGGGAGAGCGGGAGGCCCTTCTCCTGGTTGAAGCCGTACGCGGCGACCAGCACGAGGACCGCGAGGACGCCGGTGCGCAGCAGGATCTCGCTGTGCGGGCGGTGCGGGAGCTCGGCGGCCTTGCGGCGGCCCGAGTCGCGCAGCTGGGCGAGGTAGAAGGCGGCGATCACCACGACGGCGAGGCCGTAGGCGGCGGCGACGTCGGAGAAGTAGTACTTGGTGAGGTCGCCGACGAAGCTGCCGATGGGCGTCGGGATGGTGGACCGCTCGCCCATCACCCAGGTCTGGAGGCCCGCCCAGCCGAGGAAGCCGGCGAGGGTGACGACGAAGGCCGGGACGCCGATCTTGGCGAAGACCAGGCCGTGGAAGGCGCCCAGCAGGGTGCCGGAGAGGATGCCGAGGAGGATCGCGAGGGAGTCCGGCATGTCGGTGGCGAAGACGCCCCAGACGGAGCCCGCGAGGCCGGCGACGGAACCGACGGCGAGGTCGATCTCGCCGAGCAGCAGCACGAAGACGATGCCGACGGCCATGATGCCGGGGCCGGCCGCGTACAGCGTGATCTGGTCGAGGTTGTACGAGGTGATGAAGTTGCCGGTCAGCGCCTGGAAGACGATGCCGATGACGATGAGGCCGACGACGACCGGGAGGGAGCCGATCTCGCCGGAGCGGATCTTGCGCTTGAACTCGTCGACGTAGCCCTTGAAACCCTGCTCGCGGACGAGGAGGCGGGGGTCGACGGCGGGGATCGCCGCGGCGGCCGGGGCCGCGGTCGCCTCGTCGGCGGTACGGGGCTCGGGCACCGGCGTCTGGTCGGTCGCCTTGGGGGTCGTGCTCACTGGGCTGCCTCCGCGGTGCGGGCCTGCCGACGGGTCACGGCGTTGTCCGTGGCGCCGGTGATCGCGGCGATGATCTCTTCGTGCGTGGTGGTGGCGACCGGGAAGGTGCCGTTGTTGCGGCCGAGGCGCAGCACCGCGACGGTGTCGGCGACGGCCTTCACGTCGGCCATGTTGTGGCTGATGAGGATGACGCCGAGGCCCTGCTCGCGCAGCCGCTCGACGAGGTCGAGGACCTGGGCGGTCTGCTCGACGCCGAGGGCGGCGGTGGGCTCGTCCAGGATCACGATCTTGGGGTCGCCGACCAGGGCGCGGGCAATGGCGACGACCTGCCGCTGGCCGCCGGAGAGCGCGGCGACGGGGATGCGGACGCTGGGGATGCGGATGGAGAGCGTGGAGAGGAGGTCCTTGGCGCGCTTCTCCATGGCGACCTCGTCGAGGACGCCGCCCTTCTTCAGCTCGCGGCCGAGGAAGAGGTTGGCGACGACGTCGAGGTTGTCGCAGAGGGCGAGGTCCTGGTAGACGGTGGCCACGCCGAGGGCCTGGGAGTCCTGCGGGCGGGAGATCTCGACGGGGCGGCCCTCCCACTCGATGACGCCCTCGTCGATGGGGTGGACGCCGGCGATCGTCTTGACCAGGGTGGACTTTCCTGCGCCGTTGTCGCCGACCAGGGCGACGACTTCGCCGGCGTGGACTTCGAGGTCGACACCGGAGAGGACCTGGACCGCTCCGAATCGCTTGAAGATCCCGCGCAACGCCAGGACAGGCGTCTGGGACACGTGAACCAACTCCTTCGCCGCCCGTGCGGTGGGCGGCGGCATGTCGCGCCGTGCGGCGGCGCCGAGTTCGAGGGGGGCTGTGCTCGTCCGGCCCCGGTCGACAGCGGGGTCTGGGTCGGCCGGGGCCGGACGGGTCTGGGGGCGGAGGCCGCCGCGTCACGGGGACGGGCGCCTTCCGCGTCCTGCCGGGGCTGACGGCCCGGCAGGGAGGGTGCGGGGTCCGGGAGTCGGAGCGTCCGGGACCCCGGCGGGGCCTACTTGATGCCCAGCTCGGCGCACTTGGCGGCGAGGTCCGCGGTGCAGACGTCGGCGGCGGCGTAGATGCCGTCCTTGATCACCGTGGACTGGATGTTGGTCTTGTCGACGACCACCGGCGGGAAGAGCGTGGACTTCACGCCGTCCGTCTCGCCCTGGGCGCCGAGGTCCTTGCCCTGGAGCAGGTTGACCGCGAACTTGGCGGCCTCGGGGGCCAGCTGGAGCGGGCTCTTGTAGATGGTGAAGGTCTGGGTGCCGGCGACGATGCGCTGGATGCCCGCGACCTCGGCGTCCTGGCCGCCGACCGGGATGCCCTTGATGCCGGCGTTCTCCAGGGAGGTGATGATGCCGCCCGCCATGCCGTCGTTGGCGGAGTACACGGCGCCGATCTTGTCCTTGCCGAGGGAGGAGATGGCGGCGGCCATCTTCTCGCCCGCGACCTTCGGGTCCCACTCGCCGGAGGCCTCGTAGGCGATCTTGCCGACCTTGCCGTCGAGGGCGGCGTGGGCGCCCTTCTTGAAGAGGGCGGCGTTCGGGTCCTTCTCGTCGCCGTTGATCATGACGACCTGGGCGGTGGCGGCCTTGGCGCCGAGGGCGGAGAGCAGGGCCTGGCCCTGGAGCTCGCCGACCTTGTTGTTGTCGTGGCTGACGTAGGCGTCGGCGCCCTCGATCGCGCGGTCGTACGCGACGACCTTGACGCCCTTGCCCTGCGCCTCCTTGACCCAGGCGGCCGACTTGGCGGCGTCGACCGAACCGAGCGCGATGACCTTCACGCCGTCGGCGATGAGCTGGTCGAACTGCTGCTTCTGCTTCACGACGTCGGAGACGGCGTTGTTGTAGACGACCTCGCAGTCACCGCAGGCGGCCTTGACGGCCTTCTCGAACTGCGGCTTGTCCAGCGACTCGTACCGCGCGGTCTTGTTCTCCGGGAGGAGCAGACCGATCTTGGTCGAGCTGCCCTTCTCCTCGCTGTCACCACCGCCGGCCTGGCCACAGGCGGAGAGCGCGAGGGCCATCGAGACCGCGGCCGAGCCTATGACGACGCGACGAGTCATTGCGTTCATGTGGGGTTGCCTCCCTGACGAGGCCGCGACGGTGCGGCCGAGGTGTCACGAAGTCAACTCGGCCGCAACACCGTCGTCAAGAAGTGAAAACTTAACGAGATGACAACGGTGGTTAGCGTTCTCTAAGTGAACGCGGGTACCGAGGCCGGGGCGGCCGCCGGAAATGCCCCTTCTGCCCCGTTGAGCAGCGTCGAGTCACCCATCTCGCTCAGCACCAGGGCGAGCGCCCCCAGCACCTCGGCGCGGCCGCCCAGCGCGCCCTGGACCAGGGAGAGCCTGCGGGCGGCGCTGGGGATGGCGTACCGGCCCACCGAGTCCCGGATGGGGGCGAGCACCAGCTCCCCGGCCTCGGCGAGGTCGCCGCCGAGCACCACCCGGCTCGGGTTCAAGAGATTGCAAAGGTTGGCGACGCCGCTGCCGATGTGACGGCCCACGTCGGCGATGACCCGCCGGCAGCCCGGGTCGCCCTCGCGGGCCAGCTGCACCACCCGCTCCATGGTGAGGTCGGGGCCGTGGCTCGGCTGGAGCAGCGGCAGCACGTACCGGGCGGCGGTGAAGGTCTCCAGGCAGCCGCGGTTGCCGCAGCGGCAGACCGGGCCCGACTCGTCGAGGGTGATGTGGCCGATCTCGCCGGCCGTGCCGCCCGGGCCGCGGTAGACCCGCCCGTCGATCACCAGGCCGGCGCCGACACCGCTCGCGACCTTGATGTACGCCAGGTCCTTCACGCCCCGGCCGCTCCCCCAGACCAGCTCGCCGAGCGCGCCCAGGTTGGCGTCGTTGTCGACGTGGACGGGGACCCCGAGGCGGGCGGACAGCTCCTCGGCGGGGTTGATCCCGCTCCACCCCGGCAGGATCGAGGTGGACCCGAGCGTCCCGGAGGCGACGTCGATGGGGCCGGGCACGCCGAGCCCGACGCCGATCACCTTGTCGCGGCCGATGCCGGTGGCCTCGATCAGCCGGTTGACCAGCTGTTCCGCCCGGTCGAAGCCCTCCGCGGCGGAGGCGTCCACGTCGAGCGGCTCCGCCTCCTCGGCGAGCACCTGATGGGCGAGGTTGCCCACCGCGACCCTGAGGTGGGTGTGGCCGAAGTCGACGCCGATGACGATGCCGGCGTCGCCGGAGAGCGAGACGCTGCGGGCCCGCCGGCCGCCCGCCGAGGTGGGCGTCACCTCGACCGTGCCGCCGTCCTTCAGCTCCCGGACGATGTTGGAGACCGTCGCTGCCGACAGCCCCGTGGCCCGGGCGATCTCCGCCTGGGTCAGCGAACCGGCCATCCGGACCGCCCGCACGACCCGTTCGAGATTGGCCCTGTGCAGCGACGTCTGCGACCCCGGAGTCTCCATCGACTCTTTCACTCCCACCGTTATCTCCAACATGTGAACTCTAAGGGGACGCTTTCGCCTTCGCTTCCGTCAAGACCCGGAACAGTCGGAGGCCCCCGCACGCGAGCGCGTGCGGGGGCCTGGCGGGAGCGTGGGAGCGCTGCTACTTCACGGCTCCGGCGGTGAGACCGGCCACCACCTGCCGCTGGAAGACGACGTACGCGGCGAGCACCGGCAGCATCGCCATCACCAGGCCGGCGAAGAGCCCGGACCAGTCGCCCTTGTAGCCCTGGCTGACCGCGAGCTGCACGAGGCCCTGCGAGAGCACCTTCTGGTCGGGGTCGGTGTTGAGCACCGTCGGCAGCAGGTACTGGTTCCACTGACCGAGGAAGTTGAAGATGCCGACGCTGATCAGGCCCGGCCTGGCCATCGGCAGCATCACCTGGAAGAAGGTGCGGGTGTGCGAGGCCCCGTCGATGAAGGCCGCCTCCGCCACCGAGCTCGGCAGCGTCCGGAAGAAGGCGGTCAGGAAGAAGACGGTGAAGGGCAGCGAGTACGCAATGTAGACCAGGATCAGCCCGTGGATCGTGTTCAGCAGGGCCATGTTCTGCATCACGTAGAAGAGCGGCACCAGCGCCAGGATGATCGGGAAGCTCATCCCGCCGATGAAGAGGAAGTAGAGGAAGCGGTTCCCGGGGAACTCGAAGCGGGCCAGGACGTACGCCGCCATCGAGCCGAACAGCAGGGTGCCGACGAGCGAGCCGCCGACCACCAGGACCGTGTTCAGGAAGTACTCGCTCATGTGCGCCTGGGTCCAGGCGCGCGACCAGTTCTCGAAGTGCAGCGCGTCCGGCAGCGACCACGGGGAGGTGAAGATCGCCCGGTCGGTCTTGAAGGAGGTCATGACCGCCCAGAGCAGCGGCAGCACCACCATGATCGCCCAGATGATCAGCACGCCGTGCGAGAAGACGTTGAGGACGGCGCCCTCGCGCTTCGTCCCGGCCGGGGCCGCGGTCTTGCGGACGACGGGTATCGCCTCCGTGCGGACGGCAGGGATCCGCGCGTCGTCGGCGGGCGGGGTGTCGGTGGTCTTCATCAGAACTCCAGCCGCTCGCGCCGGCCCAGCTTCATCACGACGGCCGCGAAGGCGAGCGTGACGAGGAGGAGGGCGACGCCGATGGTCGTGGCGTAGGCGGCCTGACCGTCCCGGAACGCCTTCTGGTACACGTACAGCGGCAGGACGATGGTCGAGTAGTCGGGCCCGCCGCCGCTCGGCCCGACGGTCATGATCTGCACCACCGCGAAGGACTCCGCGCCGAGCGCGAGGATGCCCATGTAGATCCACCCCGACTGCACGGTGTCCCACAGCAGCGGCAGCGTGATCCTGAAGAAGGTGGTGAAGCGGCTGGCGCCGTCGAGCAGCGCCGCCTCGTAGAAGTCGCGCGGGATGGACGCCATGCCCGCCGAGAAGAGCACCACGAAGAAGCCGACCGTCGACCAGACGAGGACGATCATCACGCAGATCAGGGCGAGGTCCGGGTCACCGAGCCAGTCCGGCTGGACGCCGCCGAGGCCGACCGCCCTGAGGAAGGAGTTGATCGCCCCGCTGTTCGGGTTGTACGCGAACTGGAAGAGCAGCGCCACGATCACGATCGACAGCACCTGCGGAAAGAAGTACACGATCTTGTAGAAGGACGAGCCGCGGACGCCCGTGACCGCCGCGCCCTTCCGCCGCCGGCCCCCGACATTCAGCATGAACGCCAGGAACAGCGCGAATCCGACCGTCACCAGGGGAAGGACGACCGCGAAGGTCAGGCTGTGCTGGAGCGATTTCCAGAAGATCTCGTCGTCGAGCAGTCTCGTGTAGTTGTCGAGACCGACGAACCCGAATTCGGGACTCAGACCGGACCAGTCCGTGAGCGAGTAGTAGATGGACTGGATGAACGGCCAGATGACGAAGAGCGCGTAGAGCGCCAGGGGGACCACCAGGAACCCCACGATGAAACGGTACTTGCCGTGCTGCATTCCGAACCGACCCCGATCTCCGGCGAAGGACGCGCGCCGCGGCGCCGCGCGCCGAGGGGCCGGGGCCCGCTCCCGGTCGGCGGGAAGGGGCCCCGGCACTGCTCACTGGTGCTTGTAGTGCTTGATGTTCGGGTCCTTGGCCGCCTCGTCGGCGAACTTCTGGATCTTCTTGATCGTCTCCGCGGGGGTGGCGCGGCCGGCCATCATCTCGCCGATGCCGGCGACGCCGATCTTCTCCTTCTGGAGCGCCACGTACCAGTCCTGGAGGCGGGGGTTGACCACGTTCGTGCCGGCCTTCTCCAGGGCCGCCACACCGGACTTGAGGCCCGGGGACAGCTCGATGCCGCTGGTGCCGCCGTTGAGGGCGCTGAGCGACTTCACGGACTGCGTGAAGCTCTTGGAGGAGGCCTCGCTGAGCATGATCCGCAGCTGTTCCATGGCGGCCTCGGGGTTCTTCGCCTTCGCCGGGACGATGAAGGGCTCGCCGCCGGCCGCCCAGATGGTGCCGAACGGCAGCTTGTCGGAGGAGTCCAGGCCGGTCGGGGCGGAGACGGCGAGGCCGAAGTCGGCCGGCATGGTCTTGGCGGCCTCGTTCTCCACCCAGGAGCCGTTCGGGATGAAGAGCGCCTTGCCCTCGGTCCAGGCGGTCTGCGACTGGATGTGGTCGAGGCCCGGGGTGCCCTGGAGGACGTAGCCCTTCTTGAAGAGCTCGTAGTACGCCTCGAAGCAGGCCTTGACGGCCGGGTGCTCCCAGGCCTTCGGCTCCAGGTTGTCGATGGCGTCGAGGACCTCGCGGCCGCCGACCTTGCCGATCATCGGGTAGAGCGAGAAGGGGAGGTAGTACGGGTGCTTGCCCGCGTACGTCCAGGGCGCGATGCCCTTCCGCTTGGCCTTCTCGCAGACGGCCAGCATCTCGTCCCAGGTCTCGGGGTACTTCGCGTCGAGCGAGTCGAGCAGCTTCTGCGAGTACCACACGCCGTAGACGGTGTAGGCGTAGTTGAGCATCCAACAGGGCTCGCCGTCGAACTGGCCCATCTCGACGATGCCCGGGCGCAGGGTGTCGCGGACCTTCTTGCTCGGGTCGTCGATCGAGGGGGCGTCGAGGAGCGGGGTCAGGTCGGTCAGCTGCTTCTGGCCGACGAGGACGCCCATGTCCATCTGCTCGGCGCCCGAGTTGTCGATCAGGTCCGGCGGGGTGCCGCCGTTGAACCGCGGCTGGAGCTCGGTGGTGATCTTCTGCGTCGGGGTGAACTTGACCTTCGCCTTCGGGTAGGCGGCCTCGAAGAGCTTGATCGCGTCCTTGGCGTACTGCTGGCCGAAACCGCCGTCGAAGAGGACGAAGTCGAGCTCGGCGGACTCGTTGACGCCGAGCGGGTTCTTCTCGGACTTGACGCCCTTCTCGACCTTGTCGTTGCTCTCGCCGCCCCCGCTGGCGCAGGCGGAGAGGAAGCCCATGGCCGGGACGGAGATCAGACCGACAGCGGCGGAACGCTTGATCAGATCGCGACGGCCGAGGCCGCCCTCGTTCGAGTGGGCGGAGGTGGATCCCATGCTCAAGTCCTCGCCTTCATTCAGGACTCAGGCGGTGTACCGGTCGCCCGTACTTCGTCTCGCCCACGGGCGAAGGGCCCCGCCACCGCGGTCAATTGCAGCTGGGTCGTGCAGGCGTCGGGCCGTCGCCGGAGTTTCCGACGGGCTGGACGCCGACAGGTATAGTCCACTTCCCTCGGCGGGAGCAAGATCGAAAGCAGCATTCGTCAGGCATCTTTCCCGAGTTGAGACCTCCGGGATTCGGCCTTCACAAGATGAATGGTCCAAACGAAAAGCGGCGAAACGGACCACCTGGAAAGAAAGTCAGGTCGGCCGGAACCGCGTGGGCACGGGCGTCGTCTCCCTGTGATGTACGGAGACACCGCCGGGCGGCGGAAACGGGGGAAAACCCGCCGAAGCAGGCCGAGTTCGTCGGTGTTTCGTACGCTTCTGTTCCCGAACTCGATCTGGAGATCACGTGGCCAAGTCTTCTGGCCTGAACCGCACGGGTGCGCTCGCCCGTGTCACGGTCGCCGCGGTGACCGCCGCCCTGGTGGGCACCACGACGGCCGCGGTGGCGGCGGAGCCGGCGCCGACCTTCGAGGCGGCGCCCGTGCAGCAGTCGGACCGTGTCTCCGCCTTCGCGGAGAGCGCGGCGACCGCGACCACCGGCGCCCCGCTGAACAACCTGTACGGCGTGAACAGCGCCGGCACCGTCTGGGGCTACACCCCGGTCAGCGGCGGCGGCATCCAGCGGCTCGCCGACCCGTCCGGCACCCACTGGACCTCGTACAAGCACTTCAACCAGTCCGACGTGGACGCGCGCGTCGACGAGTACGGCTTCAAGCACTCCGACGGCTGGTACGCGGTCCGCAGCGACGGCCGGCTGAACTACACCGACGGGGGCCCGCTCCGCGACCTCGGCGGCGGCTGGAACATCTACAACAAGGTCATCTCGGCCGGCAACACCGGCGGCGGCGCCTCCGAGGACATCCTGGCGCGCGACAGCGCGGGCGTCCTGTGGCACTACCTGGCCTACAGCAACGCCGCGCTGACCCAGCGCGTCCGCGTCGGCGGCGGCTGGGACGCGTACACCCAGATCGCCGGCAAGGGCGACGTCACCGGCGACGGCCGGGCCGACCTCGTCGCCCGCGACCGCGGCGGCGTCCTCTGGCTGTACAAGGGCACGGGCAGCCGTACGGCCCCCTTCACCGGCCGCACCCGGATCGGCGGTGGCTGGAACACGTACAACGCCATCGTCTCCTCCGGCGACCTGACCGGTGACGGGCGCGCGGACCTGGTGGCCCGTGACGGCTCGGGCGCGCTGTGGCTGTACAAGGGCCGTGGCAGCTCCACGACCCCGTACACCGGCCGCGTGAAGATCGGCACCTCGGGCTGGAACGGCTTCCGCGCGATGTTCTGACCGACCCGGTGAACGCGGAAGGGCCCCGCTCCTCATCACGAGGAGCGGGGCCCTTCCCGCTAGGCGCCGGATCCTCAGCCGCGGATCAGGTTGCGCAGCACGTACTGCATGATGCCGCCGTTGCGGTAGTAGTCCGCCTCGCCGGGGGTGTCGATGCGGACGACCGCGTCGAACTCGACACCGGTGTCGGTGGTGACCTTCACCGTGCTGGGGGTGGTGCCCTCGTTCAGCTCGGTGATGCCCTCGATGGAGAAGGTCTCCTCGCCGGTCAGGCCCAGCGAGTCGGCCGACTGGCCGGCCGGGAACTGGAGCGGGAGGACGCCCATGCCGATGAGGTTCGAGCGGTGGATGCGCTCGTACGACTCGGTGATGACGGCCTTGACGCCGAGGAGCGCGGTGCCCTTGGCGGCCCAGTCGCGGGACGAGCCGGAGCCGTACTCCTTGCCGCCCAGGATGACCAGCGGGGTGCCGGCGGCCTGGTAGTTCTGCGAGGCATCGTAGATGAAGGAGACCGGGCCGCCCTCCTGCGTGAAGTCACGCGTGAAGCCGCCCTCGGTGCCCGGCGCGATCTGGTTGCGCAGGCGGATGTTGGCGAAGGTGCCGCGGATCATGACCTCGTGGTTGCCTCGGCGCGAGCCGTAGGAGTTGAAGTCACGACGCTCCACACCGTGCTCGGTGAGGTACTTGCCGGCCGGGGTGTCGGCCTTGATGGCGCCGGCCGGGGAGATGTGGTCGGTGGTGACCGAGTCGCCCAGCTTGGCGAGGACGCGGGCGCCGGTGATGTCGGTGACCGGGGCCGGGTCCATCGTCATGCCCTCGAAGTACGGGGGCTTGCGGACGTAGGTCGACTCGGCGTCCCACTCGAAGGTGTTGCCGGTCGGGATGGAGAGCGCCTGCCACTGGGCGTCGCCGGCGAAGACGTCCTGGTAGGACTTGGCGAACATGTCCTCGCCGATCGCGTTGGCGACGACGTCGTTGACCTCGGCCTCGGAGGGCCAGATGTCCTTGAGGAAGACCGGGTTGCCCTCGGTGTCGGTGCCGAGCGCGTCCTTGGTGATGTCCACCTTCATGGAGCCCGCGAGGGCGTACGCGACGACCAGCGGCGGGGAGGCCAGGTAGTTCATCTTGACGTCGGGGTTGATGCGGCCCTCGAAGTTCCGGTTGCCGGAGAGGACCGAGGTGACCGCGAGGTCGTGCTCGTTGACGGCCTTGGAGACCTCCTCCGGCAGCGGGCCGGAGTTGCCGATGCAGGTGGTGCAGCCGTAGCCGACGAGGTTGAAGCCGACCTTGTCGAGGTACGGGGTGAGACCGGCCTTGTCGAAGTAGTCGGTGACGACCTTCGAGCCCGGGGCGAGGGTGGTCTTGACCCACGGCTTGCGGGTCAGGCCCTTCTCCACGGCCTTCTTCGCGACGAGCGCGGCGGCGACCATGACGTACGGGTTCGACGTGTTGGTGCAGGAGGTGATGGCCGCGACCGTCACCGCGCCGTGGTCGAGCGTGTAGGTGGTGCCGTCGGGGGCGGTGACCTCGACCGGGTTCGACGGGACCGTGCTGGAGACGGCCGGGGCGTCGGAGGCCGGGAAGGACTCCTGGCCCGCCTCGTCGACCGAGTCGACGTAGTTGCGCACGTCCTGGGCGAACTGCTCGGCGGCGTTCGCGAGGACGATGCGGTCCTGCGGGCGCTTCGGGCCGGCGATCGACGGGACGACGGTGGAGAGGTCGAGCTCCAGCTTCTCGGAGAAGTCGGGCTCGGCGGCCGGGTCGAGCCAGAGGCCCTGCTCCTTGGCGTACGCCTCGACCAGCGCGACCTGCTGCGCGGAACGGCCGGTGAGCTTCAGGTAGTTCAGGGTCTCGCCGTCGATCGGGAACATGGCGGCGGTGGAGCCGAACTCCGGCGACATGTTGCCGATGGTGGCGCGGTTGGCCAGCGAGGTGGCGGCGACGCCCTCGCCGTAGAACTCGACGATCTTGCCGACGACGCCGTGCTTGCGCAGCATCTCGGTGATCGTGAGGACCAGGTCGGTGGCGGTGGTGCCGGTGGGCAGCTCGCCGGTCAGCTTGAAGCCGACGACGCGCGGGATGAGCATGGAGACCGGCTGGCCGAGCATGGCGGCCTCGGCCTCGATGCCGCCGACGCCCCAGCCGAGCACACCGAGGCCGTTGACCATGGTGGTGTGGGAGTCGGTGCCGACGAGGGTGTCGGGGTACGCCTGGCCGCCCCGGACCATGACGGTGCGGGCCAGGTGCTCGATGTTCACCTGGTGGACGATGCCGGTGCCCGGGGGGACGACCTTGAAGTCGTCGAAGGCGGTCTGGCCCCAGCGCAGGAACTGGTAGCGCTCCTTGTTGCGGCCGTACTCCAGCTCGACGTTCTGCGCGAAGGCGTCGTTGGTGCCGAACTTGTCGGCGATGACGGAGTGGTCGATGACCATCTCGGCCGGGGAGAGCGGGTTGATCTTCGCCGGGTCGCCGCCGAGCGCGGCGACGGCCTCGCGCATGGTGGCGAGGTCGACGACACAGGGGACACCGGTGAAGTCCTGCATGATCACGCGCGCCGGCGTGAACTGGATCTCCTGGCTCGGCTGGGCCTGCGAGTCCCAGCCGCCGAGGGCCCGGATGTGGTCGGCGGTGATGTTCGCGCCGTCCTCGGTGCGGAGCAGGTTCTCCAGGAGGACCTTCAGGCTGTAAGGGAGGCGCGCGGAGCCCTCGACCTTGTCCAGCTTGAAGATCTCGTACGACTCGTCGCCCACGCGCAGCGTGCTGCGGGCGTCGAAGCTGTTCGCCGACACGACAGTCTCCTTCATCAATGTGCGCGTACTACCGTCATGCTGCCGCCACGGCATCTCGCCGATCCGCTAAGGTAAGGCTAAGTTAGGTAACCCTTACCGAGGAGGCGGCCGCAGTGCGCCGTCAGCAGTTATCTCGATGTCGAGATAACTCTAGTGCATCCTCGGCCTTCGGTCATGCCCGGACCGCCTCCGATCTCGCGTGGCGCTCGACACCGGAACGAGACCGTCCCACCCGTCCGGACGCGCACGCCTTGCCGGGCCCCCCGGCCGCGCCGACGATCGGCACATGTTCAGCGGCGCGCACATCACCCTCTACAGCCGGGACGCGGAGGCCGACCGGGCCTTCCTGAAGGACGTCCTCGGCTTCCCGCACGTGGACGCGGGGCGGGGGTGGCTGATCTTCCGGCTGCCGCCCGCCGAGATCGCGGTCCACCCCACCGAGGAGGGCGGGAGCCGGTCCGAGGTCTACCTGATGTGCGAGGACCTCAGCCGCACCCTCGCCGACCTGGACGACAAGGGCGTCGAGATCTCACGGGCCGTCACCGACGAGCAGTGGGGGCGGGTCGCGGCGGTACGGCTCCCCAGCGGCACCGAGCTGCCGCTCTACGAGCCCCGGCACCCCACCGCTCTCGGCCATCCCGGCTGACACTGATCCGACATATGGCCACATACGTAACGACACGTCACTCGAATGCCGCACCTCAATGATCGCCCCATCTCATATCTGAGATAACGTGACGCCATGGCAGACGACTACCTCGTACGCATCGGCAAGCTCATCCGTGACGCACGGCAGCACCGCGGCTGGACCCAGACGCAGCTCGCCGAAGCCCTGGCCACCAGTCAGAGCGCCGTCAACCGGATCGAACGCGGCAACCAGAACATCAGCCTTGAGATGATCGCCCGCATCGGCGAGGCGCTCGACAGCGAGATCGTGTCCCTGGGCTACGCCGGCCCCATGCACCTCCGCGTCGTCGGCCGCCGCCGGCTCTCCGGCTCCATCGACGTCAAGACCAGCAAGAACGCCTGCGTCGCGCTGCTCTGCGCCACCCTCCTCAACAAGGGCCGCACGGTGCTGCGCCGGGTGGCGCGCATCGAGGAGGTCTTCCGCCTCCTCGAGGTCCTCAACTCCATCGGCGTCCGCACCCGCTGGATCAACGACGGCGTGGACCTGGAGATCGTGCCGCCGGCCGAGCTGGACATGGAGTCCATCGACGCCGAGGCCGCCATCCGCACCCGCTCCATCATCATGTTCCTCGGCCCGCTGCTGCACCGCCTGGACCGCTTCAAGCTGCCCTACGCCGGCGGCTGCGACCTCGGCACGCGCACGATCGAGCCGCACATGATCGCGCTGCGCCGCTTCGGCCTGGACATCACCGCCACCGAGGGCCTCTACCACGCGCAGGTCGAGCGGGCCGTCTCCCCCGACCGCCCGATCGTCCTGACCGAGCGCGGCGACACCGTCACCGAGAACGCGCTCCTCGCCGCCGCCCGCCACGACGGCGTCACCGTCATCCGCAACGCCTCCTCCAACTACATGGTCCAGGACCTCTGCTTCTTCCTGGAGGCCCTCGGCGTCCGGGTCGACGGCGTCGGCACCACCACCCTGACCGTTCACGGCGTCCCGGAGATCGACGTCGACGTCGACTACTCCCCCTCCGAGGACCCGGTCGAGGCGATGAGCCTCCTCGCCGCCGCCGTCGTCACCGAGTCCGAGCTGACGATCCGCCGGGTCCCGATCGAGTTCCTGGAGATCGAGCTCGCGGTCCTGGAGGAGATGGGCCTCGACCACGACCGCTCCGCCGAGTACCCCGCCGACAACGGCCGCACCCGCCTGGTCGACCTCACGGTCCGCCCCTCCAAGCTGGAGGCGCCGATCGACAAGATCCACCCGATGCCCTTCCCGGGCCTCAACATCGACAACGTCCCCTTCTTCGCGGCCATCGCGGCCACCGCCCAGGGGCAGACGCTCATCCACGACTGGGTCTACGACAACCGCGCCATCTACCTCACCGACCTCAACCGCCTCGGCGGCCGCCTCCAGCTCCTGGACCCCCACCGCGTCCTGGTCGAGGGCCCCACCCGCTGGCGCGCCGCCGAGATGATGTGCCCGCCCGCCCTCCGCCCGGCCGTGGTCGTCCTCCTCGCGATGATGGCCGCCGAGGGCACCTCAGTCCTGCGGAACGTGTACGTCATCAACCGCGGCTACGAGGACCTGGCGGAGCGCCTGAACTCGATCGGGGCGCAGATCGAGATCTTCAGGGACATCTGAGCGTCCGCCCCCGAAGACCGTTCGAGCGGGCCTGAGGTCGCCGCGTGCGGCGGCCTCAGGCGCCCGGCATCATCCCGCCGCCCTTGAGGCGTTCTATGTCGGAGGGGCGGACCTGTATGACGAAGAGGGCGATGAGGAGGGCGACCACGGCGAAGACGGCGGCGACGATGAAGCCCGCGGCGACGCCGGAGGTCAGGACCTGGTCGGCCCATGGGGGCGGGAGCTGGCCGGTCTCGGCGAAGCGGGCCTTCTCCAGGGGGCCGGCCTGGGCCAGGAAGGCGGGGACCTGTTCGTCGGCCTCGGAGCGGCTGGCGGTGCCGAAGACGGTCACCAGGATGGAGAGGCCGAGGGAACCGCCGACCTGCTGGGTGGCGTTGAGGAGCCCTGAGGCGGCGCCGGTCTCGGCGGGCCTGACGTTGGAGAGCGCCATCAGGGTCAGCGAGACGAACATGAAGCCCATGCCGGCGCTGAAGACGAGCATCGGTCCGAGGATCGAGCCCGCATAGGTGGAGTGGACGTCCGTCAGGGTCAGCCAGGAGAGGCCCACCGCCAGGCAGAGGGCGCCCATCACCATGAAGGGCTTCGGGCCGTACTTCGGGAGGAACTGGGACGTGAGTCCGGCGATCACCGCGATCACGGCGCTCACCGGCAGGAAGGCGAGGCCCGCCTCCAGCGGACTGAAGTCGAGGACCTGCTGCACGAAGAGGGTCAGGAAGAAGAACATCCCGAAGATCGCCGCCGCCAGGCAGAGCATCATGCCGTAGGTGCCCGCCCGGTTGCGGTCGGCGAACATGTGCAGCGGGGTGATCGGCTGCCGGCTCCGGCGCTCCACCAGGATGAACACGGCGAGCAGCACGACGGCGGCGCAGAACGAGGCGATCGTCCAGGGATCGCTCCAGCCCTCCTGGGCCGCGCGGATGAAGCCGTACACCAGCGCCACCATGCCGAGCGTCGACGTCAGCGCGCCCGCGACGTCGAAGTGGCCGGGAAGGCGTGCGGACTCCCGCACGTGACGGGGTGTCAGGAGCGCGATCATGAGGGCGATCGGCACGTTCACGAAGAAGATCCAGCGCCAGTCGAGCCATTCGACGAGCACGCCGCCCGCCAGCAGGCCGATCGCTCCGCCGGCCGCCGACACACCCGCGAACACGCCGAAGGCCCGGTTCCGTTCGGGGCCTTCCTCGAAGGTGGTGGTGATGAGCGAGAGCGAGGTCGGGGAGGCGATCGCGCCGCCGATGCCCTGGAGGGCGCGGGCGGCCAGGAGTTGCCAGCCCTCCTGCGCGAATCCGGCGAGCAGGGAGGCGAATCCGAAGAGCAGCACGCCGAAGATGAAGACGCGGCGCCTGCCGAGGATGTCGCCGATCCGGCCGCCGAGCAGCAGCAGGCCTCCGAAGGTCAGCGTGTAGGCGTTGACCACCCAGGACAGGCTGGTGGTCGAGAAGGCCAGATCGCTCTGGATGTGCGGAAGCGCGATGTTGACGATGGTGATGTCGAGCACGACCATCAGCTGGCAGGAGGCGATGACGAACAGGGCGATGCCCTTGCCGTCGCCCGCGCTGGTGGGGGTGGGGTCCACCGCCGGTGTCTTCGGCTTCGGTGTGCTAGTCATGGTCGTTCATGGGCGTCGCGCCCTCACCGCAGGAGCCGTGGGCCGGTCGGTCCACCTTTCGACCCTAAGCCCGCCCCTCCGACCCGACCAGTCGATCAAGCGCCCATGGCGGCCGCCCAGTTCGGGCCGGTGGCGCGAGACGCGCGGTATCGGGTGAGAATGCGGGCATGTGGGCCCTCTCCGACGCCTCCGGGCGTTCCGGTCGCCGCCACCCCCGCTGTCGCGGACCGGTGACTGCCGCCACCTCCACGGTACGCCGCTGCGAGGGATCGCGGCCGTGGAGCTGACGCCCTCCGGGCACGCCGACGGCTTCGCCCGCGACCGGCTCCCGCCCACCGCCCAGTGGCCGCGGCTGCTCTTCGAGCTGCCCGGCCTCGACTACCCCGAACGGCTCAACTGCGCCGCGGAACTCGTCGACGGCACCGCCGAGCGGTTCGGTGCCGGACGGCCCGCCCTCCGCGACGGGGAGGGCGGGACGTGGAGTTACGGCGCGCTGCGCGAGCGCGTCGACCGGATCGTCCGGGTGCTCACCGGCGAGCTGGGCCTGAAGCCCGGCAACCGGGTGCTGCTGCGCGGGCCCACAACCCCCTGGCTCGCCGCCTGCTGGCTCGCCGTCGTGAAGGCGGGCGGCATCGCCGTCACCGTCCCGGCGCAGCAGCGGGCCGCCGAGCTGGCCTTCGCCGCCGGGACGGCGGCCTGCTCGCTCGCCCTGTGCGACGCGGGTGCCCTCGACGAGCTGCTGGCCGCCGGCGTCCCGGGCCTCCTGGTCGTCCCGTACGGCGGCGACGGTCCCGACGACCTCCTTGCCCGCGCCGCGCGCCAGGCGCCCGGCCCCGTGCCGGCTGCCGACACCGCCGCCGACGACGTGGCCCTGATCGCCTTCACCTCCGGCACCACCGGCCGCCCCAAGGGCTGCGTCCACTTCCACCGGGACGTCCTCGCCGCCGCCGACACCTTCTCCGCGCGGGTCCTGCGGCCCCGCCCCGACGACGTCTTCGCCGGCTCCCCGCAGCTCGCCTTCACCTTCGGCCTCGGCGGGCTGCTGGTCTTCCCGCTGCGGGCCGGTGCCTGCACCGTGCTCCTGGACCGGGCCGGGCCCCAGCAGCTGCTCGCCGCGATCGGCCGGCACCGGGTCTCCGTGCTCTTCACCGCGCCCACCGCCTACCGGGCGATGCTCGGCCTCCTCGACGCCGGCTCGACCGCCGACCTGTCCTCGCTGCGCCGCTGCGTCTCGGCCGGCGAGCACCTGCCCGACGCCGTCTGGACCGCCTGGTACGCCAGGACGGGGCTGCGGCTCATCAACGGTCTCGGCACCACCGAGCTGCTCCACATCGTCCTCGCCGCCGCCGACGCCGACAGCGGCCCCGGCACCACCGGCCGGCCGGTGCCCGGCTGGCGGGCCGCCGTCCTCGGCCCCGACGGCCGGCCCGTCCCCGACGGCCACGAGGGGCTGCTCGCCGTGCGCGGCCCGGTCGGCTGCCGCTACCTCGCCGACCCCCATCAGACGGAGTACGTGCGCGACGGCTGGAACCTCACCGGCGACCGGTACGTCCGCGAGCCCGACGGCCGCTTCCGGTACGTCTCGCGCGCTGACGACATGATCATCTCGGCCGGGTACACCATCGCCGGCCCCCAGGTGGAGGAGGTGCTCCTCGGCCATCCGGACGTCGTCGAGACCGCGGTCGTGGGCCGCCCCGACGCGCTGCGCGGGCAGGTCGTCGTCGCCTACGCGGTGGTACGGGACGGGGTGCCGCGCGACGCGGCCACCGCCGCCGCGCTGCGCGCCTTCGTACGCGCCCGCCTCGCCCCGTACAAGACGCCCCGCGCGGTCGTCTTCGTGGACGCCCTGCCCCGCACGGCCACCGGCAAGCTCCAACGCCACCGACTGCGCGACCGGCCGGAGCCGGAGGGGCGGCGGGGAGGGGAGCCGGAAGGGCGACGGGGGCCGGAGGGTCGGCACGAACCAGAGCCGGAGGGTGCGGCGGGGACGTGAGCTGGAAAGGCGGAGCGAGCCGGAGCCGGAGGGGCGGCGGGGAGGGGGGTCGGAAGAGCGGCTACAGCCGGAGCCGGAAGCCGGCGACAGCCGGAGCCGCCGTGTCCGGGCTCCACGGCCTAAAATGATCACGTGGCCGAGCAGCACACCCCCCGTTCCCTGATCGTCTCCCTCTACGGCGCCTACGGACGGCCGGCGGAGGAGACGCCGATGCCGGTGGCCGCGCTGATCCGGCTGCTCGCGGTGGTCGGCGTGGACGCGCCCTCGGTGCGCTCCTCGGTGTCCCGGCTCAAGCGGCGCGGACTGCTGCTGTCCCGCCGGACCCCCGACGGCGCGGCCGGATACGCGCTCTCCGACGACGCCCGCAGGCTCCTGGAGGACGGCGACCGGCGGATCTACGCCCGGACGGAGCCCTCCCTCGACGACGGCTGGGTCCTCGCCGTCTTCTCCGTCCCCGAGCAGGAGCGGCACAAGCGCCACCTGCTGCGCTCCCGGCTCGGCCGGCTGGGCTTCGGCACGGCGGCCCCCGGCGTCTGGATCGCCCCGGGCAGGCTGTACGAGGAGACCCGCAACGCCCTGGAGCGGCTCGGCCTCTCCTCGTACGTGGACTTCTTCCGCGGCGACCACCTCGGCTACACGGCGACGGCGGAGGCGGTGGCCCGCTGGTGGGACCTGCCGGCTATCGCGCGGCTGCACGAGGAGTTCCTCGCCGGGCACGAGCCGGTCCTCGCCGCCTGGCGGGAGAGGCCGGGCACGGAGGAGGACGCCTACCGGGACTACCTGCTCACCCTCGACTCCTGGCGCCGGCTGCCCTACGCGGACCCGGTTCTGCCGCCCGAGCTGCTGCCCGCCGACTGGCCGGGGCGCCGGTCGGCGGAGGTCTTCGCCGCGCTGCACGCGCTGCTGTGGGAGCGCGGCGCGGAGTACGTACGGGCGGTGGAGAAGGACCTCTAGGGGCCCCAGAATCCCGTGCGGGCGACTCCCAAGGCCCGTGCGGGCGTGTCGCCCAAGGTCCCGTACCGGCGGCGCGCAAGGTCCTGCGCCGGTGGGTCCTGGGTCCCGTCGGGTCGGGAGGGGGGTCTCTGTGGCCGGAAACCGACCCCTTATAAGGTTGAAACCCGGATGTCCCGGTCGTCCCGGCGCGTCCTCCGCCGCCTTCCCGCCATCCCCGGCAAAGGGAGCCCGTCCCCATGCCCGCACCCCCCTGCCCACCCGGGACCGCCTGGAGCGTCCGGCTGCCGCGCACCACCGCCGCGGTCCCCGTCGCGCGCGCCCTGGTCCGTACCGCCCTCGACGCGACGGATCCCGGCGCGGCCTGGCGGCCGGACCGCGACACCGCGGAGCTGCTCACCGCCGAGCTGGTCGCCAACGCCGTCGAGCACACCTCGGGCGAGGGCCCGATCGAGCTGTTCGTGGAGCTGCACGCCGCGCCGGGCGGCTGTCAGATCGAGGTGCACGACCCCGATCCGGCCGCCCCCGGTCGGCTGGAGTGCCCGGAACCGGACGCCGAGGTCGACCCCTGGCAGGAGCACGGCCGGGGGCTGCTGCTGATCCGGGCGCTCAGCAGCGACTGCGGCCACCGTCCGACCCCGCGCGGCAAGGCGGTCTGGTTCACGCTCCCCCGGGTGCCCGCCCAGCGGCCCCGTCCGCGGCCGTGAGCGCCAGTCGGGAGTGGCGGCGCCCGTAGACCGCGTACAGCACGGCACCGACGACGAGGAAGCAGGCGAAGACCAGCCAGGTCCGCCAGCCGGTCCCCCAGATGAGGTAGAGGCAGAAGCCGATGCCGAGGACGGGGCTCACCGGGTAGAGCGGCACCTTGAAGGAGCGGCCGAGGCCGGGCTCGCGGCGGCGCAGCACCATCACGGCGAGGTTGACCACGGCCATGACGGCGAGGGTGCCGATGGTGGTGAGGTCGACGACCACGTCGAGCGGGGCGAAGGCGGCCGGGACGGCGAAGACGGCGGCGACGATCCAGGTGTTGGCGACGGGCGTGGCGGTCTTCGGGGAGACCCGTTCGAGGATCCGGGGCATCAGGCCGTCGCGGGCCATCGCCATGAGGACGCGGGTCTGGCCGTACATCACGGCGAGGACGACGGAGGCGATGGCGACGACCGCGCCGAAGGCGATGACGCCGCCGCCGACGGAGGAGCCGGTGACCCGGTCGACGACGAGGGAGAGCGCGGCGGGCTTCCCGGCGACGTCGTCGGCGCCGAGCGCGCCGATCGCGGCGAGGGCGACGGCGCAGTAGAGCACGGTGACGAGGCCGATGCAGACGAGGATCGCGAGCGGGATGTTCCGCCGCGGGTTCTTCACCTCCTCGCCGGCGGTGGTGATGGCGTCGAAGCCGATGTACGAGAAGAAGGCGACCGAGGCGCCGGCGGTGACGCCGGCCATGCCCTCGGTGGCGAAGGGCGAGAGGTTCCCGGCCTCGAAGGCGGAGAAGCCGATCGCGCAGAAGACGACCAGGATGCCGATCTTGAGGATCGACATGGCGGCGGTGGCGCGGGCGCTCTCGCGGACGCCCCGGACGAGGAGCGTCGCGGCCATCAGGATGACGACGACGGCCGGAAGGTTGACCACGCCTCCCTCGGCGGGGCCGGCCGCGAGCGCGTCGGGGAGGCGCAGTCCGGTGACGCTGTGGAGGAGTTCGTCGAGGTACTGGCTCCAGCCGACGGCCACCGCGGAGACGGACACGCCGTACTCCAGGAGCAGGCACCAGCCGACGAGGAACGCGGCCCGCTCGCCGAGGCTCGCGTAGGCGAAGGAGTAGGAGGAGCCGGAGACCGGGATCGCGCCGCCGAGCTCCGCGAAGGAGAAGGCGGTGAAGACGCAGGTGATCGCGGCGAGGACGAAGGAGACGACGACCGCGGGGCCGGCCTCGGCGACGCTGTCGGCCAGGCCGACGAAGATGCCGGTGCCGACGATCGCCCCGACGCCGAAGCACACGAGCTGGAAAAGCCCCATGGTGCGCTTGAGGCCGTGGCCTTCGAGGTCTCCGCCGGATTCGGCGATCAGCTGCTGGGGGGATTTGATCCGCGAGGGCATGCGGGCTTTCTCATCTCTGGTCTTGCACGTCTTGCACGAGCCCGTCTTGCACGAGCCCGTCTTGCACGAGCCGGTCTTGCACGAGCCGGTCTTGCGCGAGCTGGTCCCGCGCGAGCCGGTCCCGCAGGAGCTGGTCCTGCACGAGCCGGTCCGCGCGGGGTTTGTGGGGGGCGCGGGGAGGTGGCGGTACGGGGGGACATGCGTCAGGGGGGTCCCGGCATCGCTGCCCGGACCCCCCTGACGTCTCGTGCGATCCTATGCCCCCGCGGGACCCGCCAGGGTCGCGACGAGGACGGCCTTGATCGTGTGGAGCCGGTTCTCGGCCTCGTCGAAGACGACCGAGTGCGCCGACTCGAAGACCTCGTCGGTGACCTCCAGCTCGGTCAGGCCGTGCCGGTCGTGGATCTCGCGGGCGACCTTCGTGCCCAGGTCGTGGTAGGCGGGCAGGCAGTGCATGAACTTGACGTCCGGGTTCCCGGTGGCGCGCAGCACGTCCATGGTGACGGCGTACGGGGCGAGGGCGGTGATCCGCTCGTCCCACACCTCCTTGGGCTCGCCCATGGAGACCCACACGTCGGTGACCACGAAGTCGGCGCCCCGGACGCCGTCGGCGACGGAGTCCGTGAGGGTGAGGGTGGCGCCGCTCTCCTCGGCCAGCTTCCGGGCGGCGGTGACGACCTCCTCGGCCGGCCAGTACGCCTCGGGGGCGACGATCCGCACGTCCATGCCGAGCAGGGCGCCGGTGACGAGGTAGGAGTTGCCCATGTTGAAGCGGGCGTCGCCGAGGTAGGCGAAGGAGATGCCGTCGAGGGGCTTGTCGCTGTGCTCGGTCATGGTGAGCACGTCGGCGAGCATCTGGGTGGGGTGCCAGTCGTCGGTGAGTCCGTTGAGGACGGGGACGCCGGCGAAGGCGGCCAGCTCCTCCACGGTGGCCTGGCTGTCGCCCCGGTACTCGATGCCGTCGAACATCCGGCCGAGGACCCGGGCGGTGTCCTTCACCGACTCCTTGTGCCCCATCTGGGAGCCGGAGGGGTCGAGGTAGGTGGTGGAGGCACCCTGGTCTGCGGCGGCGACCTCGAAGGCGCAGCGGGTGCGGGTGGAGGTCTTCTCGAAGATCAGGGCGATGTTCCGGCCGAGCAGCCGCTGCACCTCGGTGCCCGCCTTCTTGGCCGCCTTCAGCTCGGCGGCGAGGGCGATCAGGCCGCGGAACTCCTCGGCGGTGAAGTCCAGCTCCTTGAGGAAGTGGCGGCCGGAGAGGTCAAGGGCCATGACGGGCGCTCCTGGGGTGGGAGGGGCGGATACGGTCGGGACGGATCCTGCGGGACGATGGAAGTCTATACATAGATAGGCATGTCTATACAGTCCCGGGGTGGGCGGGCCCGACGGGGGTCCCGCCCGACGAAGGTCCCGCCCGGTGCCGTGCGGCCCCTCACACGGCGTCCCGCTCCACGGGGCAGCTCATGCAGCGCGGGCCGCCCCTCCCCCGGCCCAGCTCGCTCCCCGGGATCTCGATGACCTCGATGCCCTGCTTCCGCAGATGCGTGTTGGTCGTCACGTTCCGCTCGTACGCCACCACCACCCCCGGCTCCACCGCCAGCACGTTGCAGCCGTCGTCCCACTGCTCCCGCTCCGCCGCGTGCACGTCCTGCGTCGCCGTCAGCACCCGCACGTCCTGGAGGCCGAGGGCCGCCGCGATCGCGCTGTGCATGTGCTCCGGTGGATGGTCCGTCACGCGCAGCGCCCGGCCCTCGTCGCCGGGCTCGATCGTGTACGAGCGCAGCATCCCGAGCCCGGCGTACTGGGTGAAGGTGTCCCCGTCCACCATCGTCATCACCGTGTCCAGGTGCATGAACGCCCGCCGCTTCGGCATGTCGAGCGCCACGATCGTCCGCGCCGAACCCGCCGCGAACAGCCCCCGGGCCAGCATCTCCACCGCCTGCGGGGTGGTCCGCTCGCTCATCCCGATCAGCACCGCGCCGTTGCCGATCACGAGCACGTCGCCGCCCTCGATGGTCGACGGGTAGTCGGCCTGCCCCTCGGACCAGTGGTGGAACGGTCCGGCCTCCGGGCCGGTGAAGAGCGGATGGTGCTTGTAGATCGCCTCGAAGTGCACCGTCTCGCGCTGCCGCGCCGGCCACTTCATCGCATTGATCGACACCCCGTCGTAGATCCACGCCGAGGTGTCCCGGGTGAAGAGGTGGTTCGGCAGCGGGCGGAGCACGAAGTCGTCGAGTTCGAGGGCGTGGAAGCGGATCGACGTCGGCTCCCGGTGCGCCGCCAGGAACTCGCGCTTCGTCATCCCGCCCACCAGCGCCTCCGCCAGCGCGGCGGTCTCCAGCGAGTCGAAGGCGGCCCGCAGGTGGTCGGCGGCGAGCGGGCCGTACTCCTTCTCGTCGAAGACCCGGTCGAGGACGAGCGACCGGGCCGCCGGCACGTCGAGCGCCTCCGTCAGCAGGTCGCCGAAGAGGTGCACCTCGACGCCCCGGTCGCGCAGCACGTCCGCGAAGCCGTCGTGCTCCTGCCGGGCCCGCCGCACCCACAGCACGTCGTCGAAGAGGAGGGCGTCCTTGTTGGACGGGGTCAGCCGCTTCAGCTCCAGATCGGGGCGGTGGAGGATCACGCGGCGGAGCCGGCCGGTCTCTGAGTCGACATGGAATCCCATGCGCCCATCCTGGCGGAGCGGACGGCCGTACGCGTGGGAAGCGCACCCCCGAATTCCCCGCCGGTGAAACCTTTCCCCCGGGCCCTGCCCGTCCCGTGCCCGGCTGGTGCCCGGCCCGCGCCCGCCAGGCCCGGCCGACCGGGCGTACCGCGTGGGGTGGGGCGCGGGCCGGGGCGGGGCGCCGGCTTGGGGCGGGGGCCGGGGCGGTACGGGGCCGGGGGCGCGGGCCGGGGGCAGGGGGCTGAGGCAGGGGTCCGATGCCTGGGGCGGGGCCGGGGCGGGGCCCGGGGCCCGGGGTCGGGGGCGGGGCCCGGGGTCGGGGCGGGGCCCGGGGTCGGGGCGGGAGCCCGAGCCGGGGCCGAGCCCGAGGCCGAGCCCGAGGCCGGAACCGGAGCCGGGGCCGGGGCCGGGGCCGGGCTGGGCTGGGCCGAGCTGAGCCGGGGCCGGGGCCGAGGCCGGAACCGGAACCGGAGCCGGGGCCGGGACGGGCCGAGCCGAGCCGGGACGGGCCGAGCCGAGCCGGGCCGAGCCCGAGGCCCGGGGCCCGAGCCCGGGCCGACGCCGGGGCCGAGCCCGGGGCCGTGGCCGAGCCCGGGGCCGTGGCCCAGGCCGCAACAGTGGCGGGGACCGTAATCAAGGCCCGAAACCGGGGCCCGCGACCATGACCGGGCCCGAGGCCCGAGCCCGGTGGCCGGGGCCCAGGCCCGCGCCCGCGACCGCGACCGAGGCAGGGGCCGAAGCCGAACCCGCCGCCTCGGTTCGGGGTCGGCTACAGCCTCGGGTCGACAGGTTCCGATTCGAGGGCGAGGACTGCGAAGACCGCCTCGTGGACGCGCCACAGCGGCTCCCCGGCCGCGAGGCGGTCCAGGGCCTCCAGGCCGAGCGCGTACTCGCGGAGCGCGAGCGAGCGCTTGTGTCCGAGGTGGCGCTGCCGGAGCCGCTCCAGGTTCTCCGGGCGGGTGTACTCGGGGCCGTACACGATCCGCAGGTACTCACGGCCGCGTACCTTCACGCCCGGCTGCAGCGGGCGGCCCGAGGCGTCGCGGACCAGCGCCGCGAGCGGCTTGACGACCATGCCCTCGCCGCCGGCGCCGGTCAGCTCCAGCCACCAGTCGGTGCCCGCGCGGACGGACGCCTCGTCGCCGGTGTCGACGACGATCCGCCGCGTCACCTGGAGCAGCCCCGTCGGATCGTGCTCGACGAGCCGGTCCAGCCATCCGAGCTGGACGTCGTGCGGCACGTCCGCGAGCGACCGCCCGCGGACCGCGAGCAGCTGGAAGGGCGCGAACCGCACCCCGTCCAGGCCCTCCGTCGGCCAGCAGTACCGCCGGTACGCCTCGGTGAACGCGCCCGCGTCCGCCGCCCGGTCCCGCTGCGCGGCGAGCAGCCCGTCCAGGCCCTCGACGCCCCGCGCGACCGCCGTCTCCAACGCCCGTACGGCCTCCGGGAGGACCGCCCCCGAGGCGGCGCCGACCGCCGCGTACTGGTGCCGCAGCAGTCCGCCGGACTTCAGCGACCACGGCATCAGCTCGCCGTCGAGCAGCAGCCAGTCCGTGTCGAGCTCCTCCCAGAGCCCGGCCGCGCCGATCGCCGTCCGCAGCCGCGCGAGGACCTCCTCGGTCGCGGCCCCGTCGTCGAAGAACGGCCGGCCGGTACGGGTGTGCAGCGCACCCGTCGGACCGTCCACGCCGAACCGCTCGCGGGCCGCCTCCGCGTCCCGGCAGACCAGTGCCACCGCCCGCGAACCCATGTGCTTCTCCTCGCACACGACCCGCTCGACCCCGTCCGCCCGGTACTGGGTGAACGCCTCCGCCGGATGCTCCAGGAAGCCCTCCGCCTTCGCGGTCGGCGTCGGCGCCATCGTCGGCGGCAGGTACGCGAGGAGCCGCGGGTCGACCGCGAAGCGGCTCATGACCTCCAGGGCCGCCGCCGCGTTCTCCTCCCGCACCGCCACGTTCCCCAGGTGCCGGGTCTCCACCGTCCGCCGCCCGTGGACGTCGGCGAGGTCGAGCGGCCGGCCCTCGTGCCCGCCGGGCGCCTCCGACGCCAGCGGCCGGGCCGGCTCGTACCAGACCCGCTCGGCCGGCACGTCGACGAGCTCGCGCTCCGGCCAGCGCAGCGCGGTCATCCGCCCGCCGAACACGGCACCGGTGTCCAGGCAGATCGTGTTGTTCACCCAGGACGTCGTCGGCACCGGCGTGTGGCCGTACACGACCGTCGCCCGGCCCCGGTAGTCCTCCGCCCACGGGTAGCGCACCGGCAGCCCGAACTCGTCGGTCTCGCCGGTGGTGTCGCCGTACAGCGCGTGCGAGCGGACCCGGCCCGAGGTGCGGCCGTGGTACTTCTCCGGCAGACCGGCGTGGCAGACCACGAGGTTCCCGCCGTCGAGGACGTAGTGGGAGACGAGTCCGTCGATGAACTCCCGCACCCGCTGCCGGAACTCCTCCGGCTCGCGCTCCAGCTGCTCCACCGTCTTCGCGAGGCCGTGGGTCTGCTGGACCTTCTTGCCCTTGAGCCAGCGGCCCAGCTTGTTCTCGTGGTTCCCGGGCACGCAGAGCGCGTTCCCGGCCGCCACCATGTCCATCACCCGGCGCAGCACGCCCGGCGAGTCCGGGCCCCGGTCGACGAGGTCGCCGACGAAGACGGCCGTGCGGCCCTCCGGGTGCGCCCCGTCGACGTAGCCGAGCCGGGCGAGCAGCGTCTCCAGCTCGCTCCGGCAGCCGTGGACGTCACCGATGATGTCGAACGGGCCGGTCAGGTGTCGCAGGTCGTTGAACCGGCGCTCCAGCCGGACCTCTGCGGCCTCCACCTCGGCGACCGAACGGAGCACGTGGACCTTGCGGAACCCCTCCCGCTCCAGGCCCTTCAGGCCGCGGTGCAGCTCGCGCCGGTGGCGGGGGATCACGTGGTCGGGCATCCCGGCCCGGTCGGCCCGCAGCGCGTTGCGCTCCCGGCAGACGGACTCCGGCAGGTCGAGCACGATCGCGATCGGCAGCACGTCGTGCTCCCGGGCGAGGCTCACCAGCTGCCGGCGCGCCTCGCGCTGCACGTTGGTCGCGTCGACGACGGTCAGCCGGCCGGCCGCGAGCCGCTTGCCGACGATGTAGTGGAGGACGTCGAAGGCGTCCCTCGACGCCGACTGGTCGTTCTCGTCGTCCGCGACGAGCCCCCGGCAGAAGTCCGAGGAGATCACCTCGGTGGGCTTGAAGTGGCGTCGCGCGAAGGACGACTTGCCGGAGCCGGTGGCGCCGACGAGCACGACGAGCGAGAGGTCGGTGACGGGCAGCACCCGGCGCTCCTCGGTGGTGGTCACGGTCATGCCCGGTCCTCCTCCTGCTTCGTCGTCCTCGGTTCGTCCTCTCCCCCGGAACGGGTGAAGACGGCCATCTGCGTGGGCGCGCCGACCTCGGGGTCGTCCGCGCCGACGGGCGTGAACTCCACGGTGTAGCCGTGCCTCCCGGCCACCGCGTCCGCCCACTCCCCGAACTCGGCCCGGGTCCACTCGAACCGGTGGTCCCCGTGCCGGACGTGCCCGGCGGGCAGCGTCTCCCAGCGCACGTTGTACTCGACGTTCGGCGTCGTCACGACGACCGTGCGCGGCCGGGCCGCGCCGAACACCGCGTACTCCAGGGCCGGGAGCCGGGGCAGGTCCACGTGCTCGACGACCTCGCTGAGCACGGCCGCGTCATAGCCGCCGAGCCGCTTGTCGGTGTACGCGAGCGAGCCCTGGAGCAGCTTGACCCGGGCGGCCTGCCGCTCGCCCATCCGGTCCAGGCGGAGCCGGCGCGCGGCGACGGTCAGCGCCCGCATGGACACGTCCACGCCGACGATCTCCGTGAACCGCGCGTCCTTGAGCAGCGCCTGCACCAACTGGCCCTGGCCGCAGCCCAGATCGAGGACCCGGGTGGCGCCTGCGGCCCGCAGGGCGGCCAGGATCGCCGCCCGCCGGTGCTCGGCGAGCGGCACCGGCCGCTCCTCCGTGTCGCCGGCCTCGTCCACGGCGTTGTCGACGTCCTCGACGTCGAGCCCGTCGGCCTCGGCGAGCCGGACCAGTTCGAGCCGCTCCGACGCCTCGCGGGCGAGGCCGCGGCGGCGCGACAGATAGCGGGTGGTGATCAGCTCGCGCCGGGGGTGCGTCGCCAGCCAGCCCTCGCCGGCCCGCAGCAGCTTGTCGACCTCGTCGGGCGCCACCCAGTAGTGCTTGGCGTCGTCGAGCACCGGCAGCAGCACGTACAGCTGGTTCAGCGCGTCCGCGAGCCGCAGCCCCTCGCCCTCCAGGACGAGCCGCACGTACCGCGAGTCCCCCCATTCGGGGAACTCCGCGTCCAGCGCGACCGGTTCGGTGTCCACCGTCGTCCAACCGAGCGGCCCGAACAGCTCCCGTACGAGCTCCGCGCCGCCGCGCGCCGGCAGCACCGGCACCTCGATCCGCAGCGGCAGCGGCTCCGCCGCCCGCTCCGGCAGGGCCCGGCACTGGCCGTGCAGCGCCGTCTTGAAGACCTGCGCCAGCGCGACCGCGAGCAGCGAGGACGCGGCGTACGGCCGGTCGTTCACGTACTGCGCGAGCGCCGCGTCGGGCGCGCCGCCCCGGCCCTTCCCCTTGCCCCGGCGCACCAGCGCCACGGGGTCCACCTCCAGGAGCAGGGCCGCGGTGCACCGCTCCGCGGTGGCCTCGGGATAGAGCACGTGCGCGGTGCCGTGCGAGGTCGAGAACGCCTGCGCCCGCTCGGGATGCTTGTGCAGCAGAAATCCGAGATCGGTCGCGGGTCGCTCCGGGGTGCCGGTCGTACTGATCGTCAGGAACACGCGTCCGAGTATGGGCGCCGCTCCTCACCCCCCACCAGGCATTTTCCTTCCCTCCCTTCCGACACTTCGCTTCCTTCGCTCGCTTGCCTCTCTGCCCTCGCTTCCCTCGGGTGCCGTCGCCGCCGCGGTGCCGAGGGCCGAGGCGACGGCGGCGACGGTCTCCGGCCCGACGCGGCAGCAGCCGCCGATCAGCCGGGCCCCGGCGGCGGCCCACTCCGCGGCGAGCTCCGGGGCGGCCGCCGGACCGTACCTTGAGGCCCCGCGCCAGCCCCGGGCCTCCGCGTCCCACCGCTCCCCGCTGTTCGGGTAGACGACGGCGGGGCGGCCGGTCACGGCGACGGCCGTGGCCACGGCCTCGGCCGCCTCCGCCGGCTCGCAGCAGTTCACTCCGACGGCCGCCACCTGGTCGTTCCCCGCGGCGACCGCGAACGCCTCCGCCAACCCCTGACCGGCCCGGGTCCGCCCGCCGGCCACCGTGTACGACAGCCACACCGGCACCCCGCACCCCTCGGCCGCCCGCAGCAGCGCCTCGGCCTCGACGGCGTCCGGCACCGTCTCCAGGGCCAGCACGTCCGGCCCCGCCGCCGCCAGCGCCTCCACCCGGGGCCGGTGGAAGGCCGCGAGCCGCCGGACCGACAGCCCGTACCGCCCCCGGTACTCGCTCCCGTCGGCGAGCATCGCCCCGTACGGCCCGACGGAGGCCGCCACCCAGGCCTTCCCCTCCCCTGCGCCACGGGCCAGCGCCACGCTCCGCCGCAGCAGCTCCGCCGTCTCCCGCCGCCCGAGCCCCCGACGCGCGAAGCCCTCGAAGGTCGCCTGGTAACTGGCGGTGATCAGCACCTGGGCCCCGGCCCGGACGTAGGCGGTGTGGGCCGCCGCGATCTGCTCCGGCGCGTCGGCGAGCAGCCGCGCCGTCCAGAGCGCGTCCGACAACGCGCACCCCTGCGCCTCCAACTGATGGGAGAGCCCCCCGTCGAGCACCAGCACCCCACCGGCGAGCGCCTCGCCGAACGCCCGGGGCCCGGTCCCGACGGGCACCGGGCCGCGGGTCCGGTCGGGGGTTCCGTCCGGGATCCCGGCGGGATTCCGGTCGGGAGATCCGGCGGGGGTCCCGTCAGGGGATCCGGCGGAAGTCCGGGCCGGGGCCCCGGTTGGGGCGTGGCCAGGGATGCGGTCAGGGATCCCGTCGGGGGTCCGGCCAGGGGTCCCGCCCGGGATGCGGTCAGGGGTCCCGGCGGGGGTTCCCTCAGGGGTCCGGTCCCGTGTCATCGGGTCAGTCCAGCTGGGGCGCGACCTGGGCGGAGATCAGCTCCAGGTGGTCCAGGTCGTCCAGGTCGAGGACCTGGAGGTAGACCCGGGAGGAGCCGACCGCCGCGTAGCGGCCGAGCTTGTCGACGACCTCGGCGGGTGAACCCGCGAGACCGTTGGCCTTCAGTTCCTCCACCTCCCTGCCGATCGCGGCGGCGCGGCGTGCCACCTCGGCGTCGTCCTTGCCGACGCAGACCACCAGCGCGTTGGAGTACACGAGGTCCCCGGCCGGCCGTCCCGCCTCCTCGGCCGCGGCCCGCACCCGGCCGAACTGCCGCTCGGTGTCCTCGACCGAGGCGAACGGGATGTTGAACTCGTCGGCGTACCGCGCCGCCAACCTCGGCGTACGGGTCGCGCCGAGGCCGCCGATCAGGACCGGGATCCGCCGCTGCGCCGGCTTCGGCAGCGCGGGCGAGTCGACGAGACGGTAGTACCTCCCCTCGTAGTCGAAGGTCTTGCCGGCCTCGGTCGCCCACAGGCCGGTGACGATCGCCAGCTGCTCCTCCAGCCGGCCGAACCTCTCCTTCGGGAACGGAATGCCGTACGCGGTGTGCTCCTCCTCGAACCAGCCCGCGCCCAGGCCCAGCTCGATCCGTCCGCCGGACATCTGGTCGACCTGCGCCACCTGGATGGCGAGGACGCCCGGCAGCCGGAAGGTGCCGGCGGTCATCAGGGTGCCGAGCCGGATCCGCTTCGTCTCGCGGGCGAGACCGGCCAGGGTGATCCAGGCGTCGGTCGGTCCGGGCAGCCCGTCCCCGGAACCCATGCGGACGTAGTGGTCGGAGCGGAAGAAGGCGTCGAAGCCGAGCTCCTCGGTGGCGCGGGCCACCCTCAGGAGGGTGTCGTAGTCGGCGCCCTGCTGCGGTTCGGTGAAAACGCGAAGATCCATGCCTCCATCCTGCACCTCCGGGTGTGCGTCAAGCCGCACGTCAGCGCGGCGGGCCTCCCGGCACGGTCGGGTGAATATCCGTCCCCCTGGCGGGACGCGTCGCCGCTGGCCAGTGACCGTGACCGGGTGCCGTCGTTTGCTCGGGCGGAGCCGGACCGCCCGGCCCGCGTGCCGGCGGCCCCAGCCGGTGCGTCGTTCTTCTCCCGTGGTCCCGTCCATGCCGGCCGGGGTGCGGGTCGAGGAGGCCGCGATGTCCCAAGAAGCCGCGCCGGAGCAGGCGTTGCCCGAGCAGCAGATGCCGCAGTCCGTGCCCGAGCAGCAGGCTCCGGGAGCCCCGAAGGGGCTGCTCCAGCAGATGGAGGAGCTGATGGCGGCGCTCTCCGCCGACCTCTCCCAGCTGGACGCCGACCTCCAGTCGTCGGCGGAACGCCTGGACGCGGAGCCCACGGCTGGGAGCGCATGACGGTGGAGCCCACCGCTGTGGAGCCAACCGCTGTGGAACTGACCGCTGGGGAGGCCACCGCTGGGGAGGCCACCACTGGGGCGGGCGCCGCTGCTGAGCGCGCCGCTGTGGGGCTCACGACCCCAGAGCTCACGGCGGCGGAGCTCACGGCCGGTGGCACCACCGGCGCCGGCGGTTCCGTCGGCCGTCGCCCGGACGGCGGTCCCGGGGCGCGCTGAGCTGGCCGCCCGCCCGGTCGCTTGGCTCTCCTGTCCCTCCTCCTTCTTCTCCTTCTCCTCCTTCTGCTTCTCCTTCTCGTTTTCCTCCCCTCCGCTCCCCTCGACCCTCCCCCTTCCCTCGTCTCTCTCACTGCCGGGCCTGGGACCTCAGCGGTCCCGGGCCCGGTCGTGCTCCCGCTCCCTTTCCCGCTCTCGGCTCCCGTCCGCTGTCTGCTCCGTCTGCCGGCCGGGCTCGGGGGCCGGGCGGCAGGGGGCGGTGGGGGACCTGGGGTGCGGGGTGGCGGCGATTGGCGGGCCGACGCGGTGCCTCGGCGGGTCGGGAGGGCGGGCCCTGCCCTGTTCGCGGACGTCGAGGCGGCGCAGCATGCCCCGGACCCGGTCGCCCGCCTCGTCGGCGGCGTCGATGGCTTCCATGCACTGCCAGTACAGGTTCTCGTCGTCGGTGACCGAGGCCACGCCGACGAGCGCGATGCCCACCTCCCCCAGCAGCTCACCGAGGGCGGTGAGCGCCGAACGCGGCTCCCCGACCTCCGTCAGCCGCGCCGCGCGCGGGCCCGCCGCTCCCCACGTCGGGTACTCCCCCGCCTCGCTGAGCCCTCGCGCGTCACCGCGCAGCTCCAGCGGTCCGCAGAGCGCGAGGTGACTTCCTATCGCCTGGGCGAGGGCCCGGGCCTGCCAGGCTTCCGCCACGATGTCGTGTGCCGTCCGGCTCTCGCCCAGCGCGTGCAGGCCGGCCTGAATAAGTCGCTCCGCTTCCATCAACTCCGCCCCCGTTCGTGCCACTTGCCGTTCCCTCAATCACTACCCAGAGTGAGGCCGCCCGAGCCGCGGCACCAGAGGAAGTCGGAAATCTGTGGACAGGCATCTCGACGGGCATGAGGCGATCACTCCGAAGAGTGACGATCGGTGCCTTCGGTGTCCGACTCGTCCGTTCCGTCCCGTCTGCGGGGTGGGAAGCGGAGCTCGTTCCGGTCGATCTTGGCGGCGAGGGAGGCGAGGGGGTCGATCCCCAGGACCGTGCAGAACTGGAGGGTGTAGGCGAGGACGTCGGCCACCTCGTCGGCGACCCGGTGGGCCGTGTCCGGGTCGTCCATCACCTTCTCGGCCTGCTCGGGCGTCAACCACTGGAAGATCTCCAGGAGTTCGGCCGCCTCGACGCTGAGCGCCGCCGCGAGGTTCTTGGGCGTGTGGTAGGGCTGCCAGTCGCGCGCCGCCGCGAAGGCGGCGAGGCGGCGCTGGAGCGCCGCCACGTCGTGTTCGGTGTCCGTCACGGGGTCAGGTCTACCACCGTCACCCCGGGGGTCCGCCGGGCCCGGTCCGCGGTGCGTTCGCCGACCGCGCCGACCAGCCGGATGTGGCCGTCGGCAGCGATGGTGGCGGCGAGGTCCAGGAGGGCGGCGGTCTGGCGGTCGTCGAGTCCCCGGTCGAGGTCGTCGGTGAGGAGGGTGAGGCACTGCATGGCGTCCGGGACCTCGGCGATGCGGTCCATCGCGAGGACGCCGGGGCCGGTGAGGAGGGTCAGGGCGAGGGCGAGGTAGCGGAGTTCGCCCGCGCCGAGGCGGCCGAGCGGGGTGGCCGGACCGTCGCCCCGGGCGAGGAGGGCGCGGACGGTGCCGTCACCGAGTTCCCGCGTGCCGACGCCGGTGACGGGGGCCGCGCAGCCCGCGCCGGCGACGACGGCGAGACGCTGGTGGCGGCGCGGGCAGTCGGTGTGGGTGCGGTGCAGGACCTCGGCGAGGTTGGCGCAGTCGCGGAGCAGCCGGCCCTCGGCGGGGAGGACGGGCGCGCGCATCCTCTCCGGTTCGGGGGTGCAGGGGAACAGGGAACGGAGCCCGACCAGGGCCTGCTCGGCGGCGGCGAGCACCTCGCGCTGCCCCTGGGTGGCACCGGCCACGCGCAGCGGGAGGAGGGCGGTGCCGAGGAGGTCGTCGGGGAGCGGGGCGCGGGTGACGGGCGTGGCGCCGGCGGTGAGCCAGGCGGCCTGGACCGTGGCGCGGCCGGGGTCCCGGAGGGCGGTGGTGAAGAGGGTGCGGCCGTGGTGGGTGAGGCGTTCGCCGACGATGCGGAGGTCGGGGTGGGCCTGGACGGCGAGGTCGATCCGGACCGGGCCGAGGGGGCCGTCGACGGTGCAGCCGATACGGAAGCCGCGGCGGCCCTCGGCGTCGGGCCGGGCGCTGTCCGGGACGAGGTCGGCGGCGTGCGGGAACACCTCGCCGAGCGGTTCCCCCGCGCCGAGCCTGGCCAGTGCCTCGTACGCGGCGAGGACGGTCGACTTGCCGCTGCCGCTCGGCCCGGCGAAGAGGGTGACGGGCGCGAGGGTGTACACGGCGCGGCGGCGCCCCGCGAAGGCGGAGAGCCGCAGTTCGGTCACGGCGGGGCGGGGCAGGGTCGGCGACGCGTTGTCGGGGACGGCGGCGGTTCCGGCTGCGGCCGTGCCGGTTCCGCCGACGGACGTGCCGGTTCCGGCGGCGGCCGCGCCGGTTCCGTACCCGCCGCCGACGCCGCCCGCGCCTTCGGGACGCGGACGCCGTCGGGACGGGGAGCGGGTGCCGGAACGGGTACGGAGACGCGGGTCGGCGCCGGGGGCGGTGGCGGTGCCGAGGACGGGCGCCGTACGAGTGTGGGGGCCGGGGCCGCCGGGGGCGGTGCCGGGTCCAGGGGTGTCGGCGCCGGTGCGGGGGGCGGAGGCGGTGCCGGGCACGGGGGTACCGGGGCCAGAACCTGGGGCGGGCGCCGTGCGAGCCCGGGGCACTGCGCCCGTACCGGGCGCGTTACGAGTGTCGGGTGCTGTGGCGGGGCCGGGGGTGCCAGCGTCAGGGGCGGGAACGGGTGCGGTGCGAGTGCCGGGAGCCGGGGCCGTACGGGGCGCGGTACGAGCGTCAGGGGTGCCGGGGCGGGGGCTGGGCACGGTACCGGCGACAGAGGTGTCAGTCACGGGGCCGGGCGCCGTGCGGGTGGCGGGCGGCCTGGCCGTGCTGGGTGTCGTGCGAGTGGCGAGCGTGGTGGCCGTATTGGGCGCCTTGCGAGCGTCGGGTGCTGTCGTGTGGCCCGGGGTGTCAGCCACGGGGCCGGGCGCGGTGGGGGCGGCGGGGGCCGGGGGAATGCCGGGGGTGGCGGCGGCAGGGTTGTCGGCGGCGGGGGTGGGCGCCGGGGTTGTGCTGGGCGCGGTGTCGGTGTCCGGTGGCGTGTCGGCGCCGGGGGTCCCCGTTTCGGGGGCGAACGCCTTGTGTGGGCCTGGGGCCCGGGGCGTGGTGGCGTCGGAGGGTGGGGCGGGGGTGCCGTTGCCGTCGTCCCCGCCCGTTCCCGTAGGGGAGGGCGGGGCCGGGCGGGGGCCGGGGACGGTGTCCGGGCGGGGTGCTCCCGGGGCCGGGGCGAGGGTGGCGGGGGTGCGGGCCAGGGTGGGGCCGCAGGTGAGGTCCATGATCGGACCGTACGCAGAGGTCGAGCTGACGAACCGTTACGTCGAGATGACCTTCCTACGATCGGGGGACGCCGGAGCGCGGCGCGCCGACGGGCTCGTCGTCCTCGTCGCCGGACGGGGCCTCGCCGGTGCTCTCCACCTCGGTCCCGGGAGGGGCGAGCAGGAAGACGTTGCGGTCCACGCGGTGCATGCCGCTGCCGAGGCCGAAGACGACGCCGCTGCTGAAGTCGAGAACCCGCTTGGCGACTTCGGGGTCGGCGCTGGTGAGGTCGAGCAGGACCGGGATCTGGGCGATGAGGTACTCGGCGACCTCGCGGGCGTCGGCGAAGACCTGGACCCGCAGCACGACCATGCGGCGCTGTTCGACGGACTCGTACTGTTCGGGGATCGTGCGGTGGTCGACCCTGGACGGCCATTCGTCGCGGCCGCGCAGCGGCAGGACCTGGGCCAGGCCCTCCCACTGTTCGTCGGTGACGTCGTACCTCTCGTACCTACTCATGGGCCCATCCTCCCGCCCCTCACCCGTTCGGCCCAACAACGACACGGATGAACGGCTGCCGGACGACGGCCGCCGGCGGTGAAGGTGCGGGTGTACGGGATGCGGGCGGCGGCGAGGGCGCGGCGGGTGGCCTCCGCCCGGGCCTCGGCGCCCGGGGCGGCCGGATCGTGGAGCACGCCCGCGACGGAGCCGCTGTGGGAGACCTGGACGCCGACGGCGCCGGTGCGGCGGGCCAGGGCCGCGAGCGCCTCGAAGTCCGGGTGCCGCAGGACGCGTTGGGCGCGGCGGGCGCTGGCGGTGGCGACCCGGCCGAGAAGTGCGGCGTCGCCGTCGGCGACGGCGCGGCGGAGCCGGTCGCGGAGGCAGGCGTAGGCACGGAGTTCGGCGCGGGTGGCCTCCGGGGCGGGCAGGGCGAGCGTGTCGACGGGGGCGCCGCCGCCCAGGAGGCAGCCGACGACGAGCAGCGGCGGCAGCGCGGGCCCGAGGACTTCGAGGACGCGGCCCTCGCGCTGGGCGAAGAGGACGGGACGCTCGTCGAACATGAGGGGGTCGCTGGCGCCTTCGGCGCGGACGGCGAGGCCGGCGGTGGTGTCGGGGTCGAGGCGGAGTCCGTACGCGTCGGCGACGGCGCGCACGGTGGCCAGGACGTCGCTGGTGGAGCTGCCCATGCCGAGCCCGAGCGGCACGGAGCCGGTGAGGCGCAGCGTGCCGCCGCGGGCGGGGCGGCCGGTGCGGGCCGCGCAGACGGCGACGGCGAGCCGTGCGGCGCGGGCGGCCTTCGTCCGCCCGGCGGGCACGACGTCGACCGCGCCGGCCGGCGCCTCGGGGCTCGGCGTGAACTCCGCCCGGGTGCCGGGTCCGTCCAGCGGCAGCGTCACGAGACCGGCCCGCGGCCGCGCGTCGCCGTCGGCGAAGACCCCCTGCAGCAGCTCGCCGTGATGCGCGGCGGCGTGACCGGTGCCGGGCGTGGGGGCGGGGGCGGCGGCCGTGGCGGGCGGGGGTGTGGGGGTGCTCGTGGTCACGACGGAGAGTGTCACCTCTGTCCGCCCGTGCCCGTGCGGGGGGGGTGCTACCGGAAGCGGAGGTACGGCTCCGAGGGCCGTCGCCGCCCGCCCCGGGTGGGGCCCCCGCCTGCCCCCGTCGGGCAGGGTAGGACCGGGCCGGTGAGGGCCCCGGGGAGTGCCGATCCGTGCCCTCCCGCCGGATCCGGCGGGAGCCGGGGCGTGCGGGCACGACACGAACCCCCGGCTCGGCCCGGCTCGCGGCCGGACGGACGGAGCACATGGCCCGACCCGGGCGACACGGGCCCTGCCCGGCCGGGCCTCTCGGACTACCCGGCGCTGGAGGAGGCGGAACCCTCCGTCGCCGGGTGACGGTGGTACGCCTTGTTGGCGATCCGCCAGGTCTCGCCGGCGCGGACCAGCAGGAAGACGTCCGTGAAGGTGTCCGGGCCGTGGTGGAGCGTCATGGTGGCGGTCGCCACGGTGCCGTGGACGTCCACGGTGTCGACGCGCCGGGACCTGGTCGCCTCGTCCGGCGTCGGGCGGCCCGGGAACAGGGCGCAGTACTCGTCCAGCGGCCACGAGACGAGGACCGAGTCCCGGATCCCCTCGACGCGGGCGGTGGGCAGGAACGCCTCGCGGAAGTGGCGGGGATCGCCGGTGGCGTGGCCCCGGACGTACGCGTGGAGCGGGGCGAGGACCTCGTCGGGCACGGCGGGGACCGTCGCGGCGACGGCGATGTCCGCGTCGGGCGCAGCCGCGGGTACGGGATCGGGTGCCGGTGCGGTCGCAGGTAGGGGCGCGGACGCAGGTACTGGGGCCGGTGCGGACGTGGGCGTGGTCGCGGACGCAGGTACTGATGCGGGAGCGGGTGCCGGTCCGGTTGCGGGTGCCAATGCGGACATGGGCGCGGCTGCGGACGCAGGTGCGGGTACCGGTGCCGGTGCCGGTGCCGCCGATGGTGTCGGTGTGCCGAACGGGGACGTGCCGCCCCGCATCGGGTGCCCCGAGGTCGCGGCCAGGAGGGCCAGGTCCTTCGCGAGCGCGCCGATCGTGAACTCGGCCGTGGCCGGCGGCGGTCCGTGGAGGAGATAGGAGCGCTTGCGGGCGACGAGGCCACCCAGCTGGCCGCGTTCCAGGACGTCCAGGACCAGGTCGCGGGGCAGGGCGAGGGCGTCGGCCTGGTGCAGCGCGTCGCGCAGGGCCAGGACGGCGCCGGCCAGGCCGTGGTTGGCGACCAGCTTGAGCGCGGCGGCGGTGGCGGCCCCCTCCACGGGCCGTACGGTGCCCAGCGCGTCGAGCACCGGTCGTACCCGGTCGAGCGTGGCCGGTTCCTCGGTGGCGGCGAGGAGCGTCAGCGCGCCGGCGACGACGGCCTGCACGGAGCCGAGGACGGGCGCGTGGACGTAGGCGGGGCCCAGGCGCCGGGCCAGCGCGGCGGCCTCGTCGGGAGCGATGGTGGCGGTGTTGACGACGACCGCGTCCTCCCGGAGGGCGCCCTCGACGGCGTCGAGGACCTCGCGGCAGGCCGCCCCGTCGAAGAGCGCGAGGACCACGACGTCGGCCTCCGCCACGGCCTCCTTCGCGTCCGCGACCGTCGTGAAGCCGTCCGTCGCACCTCCACCCGTCACGAATCCAGCCGTCGCGCCTCCGCCCATCACGACTCCACCTGTCGGAAGCCCCTCCCCCGGAAGCCCCTCCGTCCCGCGGCCGTCCCTCGCGTCGTCTCCCCACGCGCGGCCCGAGCGCGTCCAGCCCGTGACGGTCATGCCGGTATGGCCGGTCACGTCGGTTACGCCGGTCCCACCCGTCGCACCGTCCCCTCCCACGATGGACAGGCGAGCGGCGATAGCGGTGCCCATGCGGCCCAGGCCGAGGACGGTGATCTTGTGTGCTGCGGTCATGCCGCCCACGATCCCGCTGCCGCCGGGCCTGCGACAAGCGCAGATCTCGCAGGGCAGGTCTGCCCGGGACGCATGGCTGCTCCATACTGACGGGCATGGATCTGACGGTGTGGCGGAGCTTCGTGACGGTGTGTCGGCTCGGATCGCTGTCGGCTGCGGCGGCCGAGCTGCACCACACGCAGTCGGCCGTGTCCCGGCAGATCGCCGGGCTCGAACGGCAGCTCGGCGTGGAGTTGATGGAGCGTCACGCGCGCGGGGTGCGCCCGACGGCGGCCGGTGAGGTGTTCCGGCGGCACGCGCTGGCCACGCTCGACGAGGCCGACCGGGCCCTGCGCGCCGTTCGGGCCGCCGGGGACGGGGCGCGGGACCGGCCGCTGGCCGTCGGGGCCACGCCGTCGCTCGCCGCGGGGATCGTGCCCGAGGCGGTGCGGGCGCTCCTGGACGAGGTGGGGCCGCTGCGCTGGAGCCTGCGCCCCGGGCTGACGGCGGCGCTGCACGAGCGGGTGCTGGCGGGGGACCTCGACGTCGCCGTCGTCACCGACGCGCCACCGGGGCTGCCGCACGCACCGCGGCTCGTGCGGCACTTCCTGGGTCTCGACGAGATGGTCGTCGCGCTGCCCGCCGGACATCCCCGGGCGGGTGGCGGTCCGGTGGACATCGGCGGGCTCGCCGGGGAGACGTGGGCGGAGGACGACGACGGTTCGGCGGCGCTGCTGCGGCAGCACGCGGCCCGCGCCGGGGTCGCCCTCCGCGTCGACCTCGCCGCCGCGGATCTCCCGGGGAAGCTCGCGCTGGTGGCGACGGGGCACGCCCTCGCCCTGATCCCCGGGGTGCTGGCCAGGGCGCTGCGCCCGGACGTCGTCACGGCGCGGCTCGTCGGCGCCCCGACGCGCGGGGTCTACGCGATCGCTCCGCGCCGGGACGCGCACCCGTCCGTGGCGCCGCTCCTCGTCCGTCTCGGCGCGGCCTTCGGCGGCTCGGCGTAGGCGGCTCCCGGTCCGCTCCCCCGCACATGGGAGCGGACCGGGAGCCGGTTCGGGGAGGGGTGGTCAGATCACGCCCTGGTCGAGCATGGCCGCCGCGACGCGCTCGAAGCCGGCGATGTTGGCGCCCGCGACGTTGTCGCCGGGGGCGCCGTAGCGTTCGGCGGTCTCGACGCAGGTGCGGTGGATGTCGCGCATGATGGTGGCGAGTTCCTGCTCGACCTGCGCGAAGTCCCAGGAGACGCGTCCGGCGTTCTGGCGCATCTCCAGGGCGGAGGTGGCGACGCCGCCCGCGTTGGCGGCCTTGCCCGGGCCGAAGGCGACGCCGGCCTCCTGGAGGAGGCGGACGGCCTTCGGGGTGACGGGCATGTTGGCGCCTTCGGAGACGGCCTTGACGCCGTTGCGCACGAGGGTGAGCGCGGCGTTCTCGTCGAGCTCGTTCTGTGTGGCGGAGGGGAGGGCGATGTCGACGGGGACGTCCCAGACGCTGCCGCCGGCGACGAACCGGGCGGCGCCGCCGCGTCGTTCGGCGTACGCGGAGATCCGGCCCCGCTCGACCTCCTTGATCTGCTTGAGCAGGGCCACGTCGATGCCCTTCTCGTCGACGACGTAGCCGCTGGAGTCGGAGGCGGTGAGGACGTGGGCGCCCAGCGCCTGGGCCTTCTCGATGGAGTAGAGGGCCACGTTGCCGGAGCCGGAGACGCCGACCTGGAGGCCTTCAAGGTCCTGGCCGCGGTGGCGCAGCATCTCGGCGGTGAAGAGGACGTTGCCGTAGCCGGTGGCCTCGGCGCGGGCCTGCGAGCCGCCCCAGCCGGTGCCCTTGCCGGTGAGGACGCCGGCCTCCCAGCGGTTGGTGATGCGGCGGTACTGGCCGAAGAGGTAGCCGATCTCGCGGCCGCCGACGCCGATGTCGCCGGCGGGGACGTCGGTGTGCTCGCCGAGGTGGCGGTGGAGCTCGGTCATGAAGGACTGGCAGAAGCGCATGACCTCGGCGTCGGAGCGGCCGCGGGGGTCGAAGTCGCTGCCGCCCTTGCCGCCGCCGATGCCGAGGCCGGTCAGGGCGTTCTTGAAGATCTGCTCGAAGCCGAGGAACTTGATGATGCCGAGGTTGACGGAGGGGTGGAAGCGCAGGCCGCCCTTGTAGGGGCCGAGGGCGCTGTTGAACTCGACGCGGAAGCCGCGGTTGACCCGGACGGTTCCGGAGTCGTCCACCCAGGGGACCCGGAACATCAACTGGCGCTCGGGTTCCACGAGTCGCTCGACCAGCTTGGCCGTGGCGTACTCGGGGCGGGCGGCGAGGACGGGGCCGAGGGATTCGAGGACCTCGCGGGCGGCCTGGTGGAACTCGGCCTCGCCGGGGTTGCGGCGCAGGATCTCGTCGTAGAGGGAGTCCAGCTGAGGGGTCGGCGCGTTCATGGGATCCGTAAGCCTTTCGGGATGAGGTCGTCGTGCTGGGCCGTGCGGTAGCCCGTGCGGGGGCCGTCCAGGTCCCGCCGTCCCCGGGCGGGGCCGGCGGGGAGGCGCTCGGCGCGCAGCGTGTCGTAGTAGGAGAGGGCGGTGGAGAGGGCGGGGGCGGGGACGCCGCCGCGGGCCGCCGTGGCGACGACGCCGCGCCAGCCGCGCTGGGCCGCGGCGAACTCGCGGGTGAACGCCGCGTCGGTCGGGAAGCAGGGCACGGCGTGCCCCGTCCCGCGGGTGCCGGCGATCCGGTCGAGGAAGGGGGCCGGGACGAGGGAGTCGTCCCCCCAGAGGGAGGAGACGACGCCGAGGTCGATGTCCCAGTCGTAGGCGCCGTTGGCCTCCACGATCCGGTGCCAGCCCTGGGCCCACACCACGACCTTGGAGGCGTACAGCGCCTGCTCCACCTCGCGGACGAACGCGTCGGGGTCGGCGAGGTGCCGTCCGAAGGGTCCGGGGCCGGGGAGTCGGCGGGCGTCCCGGTGCCAGGCCGCGAGACCGGACAGGGCCTGGTCGAACACGGCCGCGGCGATGTTCGCGACGGGGACGTCGGCGTCCCGGTCGCTCCGGGCGGCGCGGCATCCGGAACCCCCCTGCCGCCCGTCGTGCCGCTCCCGCCGTCCGTCCTCGTCCTCGTCCGCGCCGGCGGCGGTGCCGGCGAGGAGGTCGGTGGTGATCTCCGTGAAGTGGGCGCCGAGGCGGCCGCCGTCCCACCGTCCGAAGATGTCCGCGATGTGCTCCGGCGAGAAGCCGCCGATCCCGTGGAGCAGGTCGTACGCCTCCGCGGTCAGTTCCACGGTGGCGTGGGCGATGCCGTCGTGCACCATCTTCACGAAGTGGCCCGCGCCGTCGGGACCTACGCGCGTCGCGGCGGGGCGGCCGTCGGAGGTGCGCGTCGCGATCGTCTCCAGGACCGGGCCGACGACCTCGTACGCCTCCGGGGAGCCGCCGACCGAGATGCTGGGGCCGTAGAGCGTCTTCTCCTCGCCGCCCGCGATGCCCGCCCCGACGAAGTGGATGCCGTGCTCGCCCAGTTCGGCCTCGCGGCGGCGGGTGTCGGCGAAGTGCGCGTCGCCGCCGTCGACGAGGAGGTCGCCGGGTTCGAGGAGCGGGGCGAAGGCGGCGATCACGGAGTCGGTGGCCTCCCCCGGGCGGACCGTGATCAGGAGCCGTCTGGGCCGCTCCAGGGAGGAGAGGAGCTCACGCGCGGTCCGGGCGGGGAGGAAGGTGCCCTCGTGCCCGAACTCGTCGACGAGCCCCCGGGTCCGGTCGGCGGTCCGGCTGTGCACGGCGACCGCGTAGCCGCGGCGGGCCAGGTTCCGGGCGAGGTTGCGTCCGGTCGCCGCGAGGCCGATGACGCCGATCTGGGCGGTCGAGGGCATGGCAGAGCTCTCCTTTCTGCGTGGGTGCGTCAAGAGGACGTGGTGGATGCGCCGTCGGGGCGCCGTGGAAACGCCGTGGTGCGGCTGCCGTGTCGCCGACGTCGCACGCGACGTCGGCCGGGCAGCCGCACCGTTGGAACCTTCGACGGGTTCCGTTGATTCCCGGGAGGGTCAGCCGGCGAGGGAAACTTTTCGCAGCGGCGTGACCTCGAGCTCCGCGCGGATCACTTCCTTGCGTACGGACGCCGAGCCGAGCACCTCGCGCTGCAGCATCTGGACCTCGGGAGAGGGTTCGAGGCCCAGCTCCTCGTTCAGCAGGCGCCGCAGGTTCTGGTAGGCCTGGAGCGCCTCGGCGCGCCGGCCCGCCTGGGAGAGGGCACGGATCAGCTGGCCGTGGAACCACTCGTTGAGCGGGTAGTCCTGGACGCGCATGCGCAGCTCCGGGATGGTCTCCCGGTAGCGGCCGAGCCGGTGCTCGGTCTCGATGCGCAACTCCAGGGCGCGGATGCGGAGTTCCTCGACGTGCGAGATGCAGGCGGCGAGCACCTCGCCGGTCCGCACGGTCGACAGCACCGGTCCGCGCCAGAGGGCGAGCGCTTCGCGGAGGCGCGCGGACGCGCCCTGGACGGCCCCCAGTTCGAGGTCCTCCTGGGCCTGGTTGATCAGGCCCTCGAAGACCAGGAGGTCGATCTCGTCGGCGTCGACCTCGGCGACGTACCCGCGCGAACGGGTCGTCACCACCTGGCGGTTGGCCGGTACTCCACACTCGCTCACCAGCATGCGGCGGGCGTGGTACACGTACGTCTGGAGTGTCGTCTGAGCGCTTCGAGGCGGATGGGCACCCCATAGCTCCCGTATGAGAGCTTCGGACGCCACGACCTCGTTGGGCCTGGTGAGGAGCAGGGCAAGCGTCTGACAGACCTTCGGCGTACCGGGTCGATGGATGCGACCGTCGTCCGTGATGATCTCGAAAGGGCCTAAGAGGTTGAACCGCACTCCGAACACTCCTTCCCGGCGCTTTTGGCACCGGCCTCACATCGTCGACGTGGCTGAGTTCACCCTAGGCAGATGGCGTGTCACCGATCCAACAAACGACAAGGAAGTGTCAAGTGTTGATTTTCACCTAACATGAGGAAGGGGCGCGACATCGACTGGACATGCTTTCGAGGCGGTTCCCGGACGATGGACATGTGCTCACAAAGTCGATCTCCCCAGACCTTTTCCGTGCCGCTCTGTCCCACTGGACCAGTGGAGTCACCGTCGTGACCACGTCGGATCCGGCGGGCGCGCACCACGGCTTCACCGCGAGCGCCTTCTCGTCGGTCTCGCTGGATCCCGCGCTCGTCCTGGTGTGCCTGGACAACAGGGCGAACTGCTACGAGGCCTTCGACCAGTCGTCGGGCTTCGTGGTGCACGTCCTCGCCGACGGCCAGCAGGACCTCGCCGGGCACTTCGCGCGCAAGGGGGCGGACAAGTTCGCCGGGCTCGGGGTGGACCTGTCCCCCGCCGGGCTGCCGCTGCTGCCGGACGCCCTGGTGCGGATGGAGTGCCGGACCGAACGCCGCATACCGGCCGGCGACCACCTGATCCTCATCGGCGAGGTCATGGAGGCGCAGACCGGCGACGGCGAACCCCTGGTGTACTACCGCAGCAACTTCCGCCGACTCGCCGAAGGGAGCCGGGCCTAGAGCGTCCGGTTCCCCCTGGAGACCATGGAAAGGAGGGGGTCGCAGCGATGACGCTGCGACCCCCTCCTCATGTCCTCCGTCGGCCCCGCGGGGTCAGGCCGCGCCGCCCTTCAGGAGCACCGGCAGCTCGCCGTGCCCGTTGGAGATGAAGGAGCCGAGCGGCGGGATGGACGCGGCCGGCCGGGCCAGCGCCAGGTCGGGGAAGCGCTCGAAGAGCGCGGGGAGCGCGATGGACGCCTCCAGGCGGGCCAGCGGCGCGCCCACGCAGTGGTGGACGCCGTGGCCGAAGGCGACGTGGTCGCGGCGGGTGGGCCGGGTGAGGTCGAACTCGTCGGCGGTCTCGCCGTGGGTGCGGGGGTCGCGTCCCGCCGCGCCGAAGGAGATGAGGATCGGGTCGCCCTTGGGGATGACGACGTCGCCGAGGTCGATGTCCTCGACGGCGTACCGCATGGGCAGGTTGACCAGCGGGGCCTCCAGGCGGAGGGTCTCCTCGACGACGTCCTCCCAGGTCGCCTCGCCGGAGCGCACGAGCGCGAACTGCTCGGGGTGCGTCAGCAGGGCGTACACGGCGTGGTCGAGGAGGTTGACGGTCGTCTCGTGGCCCGCGGTGAACATCAGCAGGATGGTGTCGACGAGTTCCCGCTCGGTCAGGCCCTGACCGCCGGTGTCCTCGTCGCGGGCGCCGATGAGTCCGGTGATCAGGTCGTCGGCCGGGGCGGCCCGCTTGACCTCGACGATCTCGGCGAGCAGGGCGTACACCTCGGCCTCGTTGCGCTGGGCGTCCTCGGCCGTGACGTTGGTGTCGAAGAGGTTGTGGATGACGTGGAGCAGCCGGTCGCGCAGGTCGTCCGGGATGCCGAGCAGCTCGGAGATGACGTACGTCGGCAGGGGGTAGGCGAACTCCGCCCTCAGGTCGACCGTGCCGTTCTCGGCCAGCGCGGCCAGCCGGTCCAGGAGGGTGTGCGTCAGCTCCTCGATGCGCGGGCGCAGGACGGCGGTGCGGCGGGCGGTGAACGCCTTGGCGACGAGCTTGCGCAGCCGCTTGTGGTCGTCCCCGTAGGCGGTGATCATGTTGCGGTCCGCGACCCACATGGCGAGCGGCCAGGTCTGCGCCAGCTCGCTCTCGCCGTTGCCCCAGGCGGGCCAGTGCTGGTACGTGTCGCGGGACACGCGCGGGTCCGTGAGGAGGTCCTTGACCAACTGGTGGTCGGTGACGGTCCAGACGACCACGCCGCCCGGCAGCTCGGTCCGGGTGGCGCGCCCTCTCGCTCTCAGCAGCCGGCCCTCGGCGTGGACGTCCGAGCCCGTCGGGTCTATGAGAAAGGGACACTGCATGCCGCTCATCCTTGTGGTCTCGCTCTGATGGGGGAAGGGGACGGCCCCCGGGCGGACACGCGCTTCGTAGGGGTGGTCGAAGCGCGTCTCCTCCGGGGGCCGTGTAGGGGTCTCGCGGGTTCCGGGCGGGGGGCACCCGGAACCGGTGGTGCGTCTTAGGCGGTGGGCAGCTCGTCGGCGAGCGGACGGTCGACCGCCATGATCCAGCGGTTCTCGCCGACGCGCCGCATCACGTCGGTGCAGGTGCCGTTGATGACGGTGCGCTCGCCGTCCTCACCGGTGAGCTCCAGCTCGAACTCGACGAACACGAGCGAGACGTCGCCCGCGACGTAGTTGTTCGTCACGCGCGAGTCGAGCTTCGGGCCGGTCTTCAGCAGGTCGATGATGCCCTGCTTGCGCTCGGCGCCCGTGAGGGGCTTTCCGGTCAGGTTCGAGATGGCGTCATCCCGGTAGAGGGCGTCGAAGATGGCGCCGTCACCGGAGTTGAAGGCGTCGATGAACGCCTGGTTCTGCTGCTCGACGTCGTCGGTGAGGACCAGGTTCTGCAGGTCCGGGGTGGTCGTCATGGCGGTGAGGTACTCCTGTTTCTACGGGAGGGTGGGGTCGGCGGGGACCGCCGGCCTGACGGACGGGCGTCACGCCATGCCGCTGGCCTCCGCCGCCTTGATCGCGGCGTTGATGCCGGACTCGATGGCGCCTTCGATGAAGCCGTTCCAGCCGCTGGCCAGACCGTCGTTGGCGAAGGCGATGCGGCCCACGGGCTGCTGCAGGGCGGGCAGGTGGCGCAGGAGCTGCTTGGGGCGGCGCAGCGACCAGCCGCCGCGGGCGTACGGGTCGTGGCCCCAGTCGGCGACCTTGAAGTCGACGACCTCGTAGGCGGAACCGAGGATCTTCTTCGTCTCGGCGTTGAGGGTGGCCTTGTCCAGGGTCAGGCCCGCGCCGCCGAAGGCGATCATCAGCTGGCCGTCGGGGAGCTTGTGCATGGGCACCATGGACTCGAACTTCGAGCCCTCCTTGCTCTGCACCAGCGTGCGGGTCTGCGGGCCGCGCACGTACATCCAGATCTTCACGGCGTGCGGCACGCCCAGGCCCTCGGTGGCGGCGTCCTTGAACGCCTGCGGGATGCCGTAGGTGAAGGTGATGTTGTTCCAGACGTTGGTCGGGACGGCGCAGACGACGGCCTTGGCCCGGTAGACGATGTTCTGGGCCGTGGTGACGGACACCTGGGAGCCGGTGGTGCCGGGGTCGGAGATCCGGACCACGTTCTGGTTGTAGGAGATCCCGTGGTTCGCCTCGTTGAGCATGGCCTGGGCGAGGCCGATCATGCCCGTCGCCGGCTTCTGGCTGGTGAGGTTGAACCAGCCGTTGGCGTCGTAGCCGCCGAGGCCCCACCACTGGGCGAGGGAGGTCCAGCTGGCGCCGGTGGACGGCAGGCCGGCGTAGCCGGCCAGGGTGCCGCCGATCCAGGCCTTCTCCTCCGCGGTCATCCCGATCTGGGCGTACCGGTCGGCGGCGGTGTAGGCGTCCTGGGCGGCGATCAGGTCCTTCGCCTGCAGGGGGTTCATGGCGTTCGGGAGGAACGTCTGGGTGCCCTGGAAGAACTTGGTGTACAGGTTGCCCATCGTCTCGAAGGCCGTACCGACGTCGTACTGCCGGTAGGTGCCGTCGACCTGCTGGGCGAGGACGGCGTCCATCGGGTCGTCGTAGACGATGCCGATGCCGTACTTGCGCAGCGCGGTCTGGATGTGGGACTGGCTCGGGTGGAACCAGCCGGCGCCCAGCTCGATCTGCTTGCCCTGGAGGGTGTCGGTCCAGGTCCGCCCGCCTATGCGGCCTCTGGCCTCCAGGATCTCCACGTTCTGGAAGCCCATGCCGCGCAGGTGGCGCGCGGCGGCGAGGCCCGCGAAGCCGGCCCCGATCACGAGGATGTCGGGGTCGGGCTCGACCGGGGTGCCGGTGGGCTTGGCGGCCGCCGAGGTGGCGGTGCCGGACAGCGCCATGCCCGCGGCGGCCATGGCGCCGACGGCGCCCGCCCGCTTGAGGAAGCCGCGGCGGTCCCATCCGCCGGCGGTCGCCTCCGTGTCCTCGCCGAGGACGGGCTGGGCGTCGCTGTGCTGAGCGTCCATCAAATGATCCCTTTGATCTCGTCTTTGTCGGTGGAAAAGCGGAGAGCTCCACGAAGGCGGGGCGTGGGGGTGGGGGTGACCATCTGTTGGGCGCTCCGTCGTGCTGTCCGGCCGGGCCGCCGCACAGGGGGGTGCGACGCGCCGGCCACCGTCCCCGCCCGGAAGGGGGACTACGGGCGGGGAGGGGTCGGAGAACCGGTGGGCGCGGCCCGCCAGGGGGTGCGGGCCGCGTCCCTGCCCCTTAGAGGAAGGGGGTCTCGGGGTCGAGGCCGAGCAGGACGCGCCCGTGGACCTCGAGGTTGGTGCTGAGCAGCAGCAGACCGTGCAGGGACAGGCCCTGGATGTCACGGTGGAACCGCTGGAGCGGCGCGGAGCGGGCGATGACGGAGGCGCCGCTCGCGTTGTAGAGGATCTCGACGGCCTCCTTGGCGAGCTGCATCGCGTAGGCGGCCTGGCCGCGCAGCTCGGCCTTCTCCTCGATGGTGGGCTGCTCGTCGGCGTCGGCGCGCGCCTGGAGGCGGCCGATGTAGGCGGACTGCAGGGCGTACGCCGCGGCGATCTTGTTGGCGGCGGTGGCGACCTGGATCTGGGTCAGCGGGTGCTTGGCCTGGTCCTCGTAGTCGGTGTACGTGATCGGGCGGCCGTTGACGCGGCCCTTGAAGAGCTCCAGGGCGCCGGTGGCGATGCCGAGGTAGGCGGACACGCCGGCCGCCATCACGTAGCTGAACAGGCCGTACTTGCGGCCCGGGGTGACCTCCTGGTCGCGGCCGGGCGTGGTGTTGAAGATGGCGTCGCCGAAGCCGACCACCCGGTGCTCGGGGACGAAGACCCCGGTGGCGGTGGAGGTGCAGCTGCCGGTGCCGCCGGCGGACATGACGTCCCAGTCGTCGGCGATGGTGAACTCGGACTGCGGGACGATCGCGACGACCTCCTCGTGGGAGCCGTCGGCGTTCTCCACGATGGCGGCGGCGATGTTCCAGTCGGCGCCGCGGACACCGGAGTTGAAGCGCCAGGCGCCGTCGAGGACGTAGCCGCCCTCGGTCGGCTTCAGCGTGCCGCTCGGGGTGAAGCCGCCGGACACCTTGACGGAGCCGCCGGCGAACACCTCCTCCTGGACGCTGTCCGGGAACAGGGTGACGAGCCAGCCGCTGGACACCCAGACCATGGCGACCCAGCCGGTGGAGGGGCAGCCGCTCGCGATCGCGGACAGGACCCGGGCCTGCTCCTCCAGGGAGCTGTCGAGGCCGCCGAAGCGCGCGGGGACACCCATGCGGAACACGCCGGCCTTGTCCAGGACGTCGATGTTCTCCTGCGGGATCCAGCGGCGCTTCTCGGCCTCCGCGCCGTTCTCCCGCAGCAGGGGCACGGCCTTCCCGACCTCGTCGAGAATGCGGTCGACCTCGGTGTCGCCCGCGTTGTCGATCCTGGTCATTCTTTTTCTCCTCCCCAAGCCGCCTGTTTTCTCACCGGCCGGACAGCGGCGGTGACCACAGGCAGCGTTCTGGCGTACGGGATCCGGAATTCCTGAGGAATTCGACGGAAGTTCGGCACGAATGCCGGCGGTCTGCGAGGTCGGATTGCGTTGCGCGAGTGCGCCGCAGGGGAACCGCGCCGATGCCAGAACGCTACGGGAGGGCAGTTTCAAGCCGTTCATGCCGCGAGTCACCGCGCGGTAATCGCGGGGGTGACCTGTGCAGAGACCGGCGGATGCCCGCACGATGAGCCGCGCGCCCGGCCCCCCGTCCGCGGTGGACGGGAGACCGGGCGCGCCGGGTGTGTTCGCCGGCCGGGCCGGCGTCAGGGGTGGCGGGGCGGGTCAGACCGCTTCCAGGACGCGGTCGTTCTCCGGCCGCGGGAAGTAGCCGGTGGAGACGAAGAACTCGACGTAGCGGGCGAAGAGTTCGGCGGTGACGGGCGGGCACTCCACGCCGGTGCCCTCCAGCGCCTCGACGGTGTCCGTGACGTCCATCGGGGGGTAGAAGCCCTCGTTGTCGGTCATCACCATCTCGAAGGCGTCGAGGAGCGGCACCATGGCGTTGTCGCGGTCGGCCGTCACCTTCTCCAGCCAGGTGTCCCGGTCGTACTCGTCGAGGCGGTGACCGGCGGCGCGCAGCAGCTCGGCGGCCTCGGCGAAGCTGAACTCGGCCGGGTTGTACAGGTGGAAGGTGCGCCCGGTGTTCTCCTCCCGGGTGGAGATGGCGACGATGGCCGCGCTGACGTAGTCCACCGGCATCAGGTGCAGCGGCCCGGCCAGGCCCTTGGGGACGGCCCCCGCCTGGAGCAGGCCCTTCAGGCTGAGCCAGACGAAGTCCTTGGTCTGGCAGGCGCCGTGGGCCTGGTCGCCGGAGATGACGTCGACGCGGTGGACGGTGACGGGCAGTCCGCGCTCCACGGCCCGCTTGGCCAGCTGCTCGCACACCCACTTGGTCTGCACGTAGCCGGTGGGCATCGACTCGGGCGTGCCGACCGGGTCGGTGGGCCGCAGGGCCCGGCCGTCGCCGGTGGCGCCGGAGAACACGCCGGTGGTGGAGACGTAGTGCAGGGGCACGCTGCGGTGCTTGGCGGCGAGCCGCATCAGCTCCACGGTGCCGCCGACGTTGGCCTCCCGCAGCCGGGCGTAGGGGTGGATCCAGTTCACCGAGGCGCCGGGGTGGTAGACCGCGTCGACGGTACGGGCGAGGTGCTCGTACTCCTCCTCGCCGAGGCCCAGCCGGGGCCGGCCCAGGTCGCCGACGTGGACCCGCACCCGCTCCCGGTCGATCTCCGGCCAGAGCCGGTACCACTCCAGGTTGGCGCGGAGCCGGGCGTGGGCGTCTTCCTCGTCGGCGCCGCGGACCAGGACGTGCACGGTGGCCCGGGTGGTGCGCAGCAGGTCGCGCAGGAGGAAGGCGCCGAGGAAGCCGGTGCCGCCGGTGAGCAGCACCTCCGACGGGTCGTCGGCGGAGCGCACGACCTCGGCGGCGGGGACGATGTCGTCCGGCAGCTCCGTGTCGGCCGCGAAGTCCGTCTCCTCCGCGGTCGCGGTCCCGGCCCCGTCGAGGAGCATCGCGCACAGGTGCGCGGCGAGCGCCGCCGGGGTCGGGTGGTCGAAGACCAGGGAGGCGGGCAGCCGGCGGCCGGTGACGGCGCTGATCCGGTTGCGGAGTTCCACGGACGTCAGCGAGTCGAAGCCGAGGCCGGGGAACGGCAGGTCCAGCGGGATGGCGCTGGGGTCGGCGTGCCCGATGACGGCCCCGATCTCGGCCCGGAGCAGGTCGACGAGGTAGCCGAGGCGCCGCTCCTCGGGGAGGCCCGCGAGGACCTCCGCGGGGTCTCCGGCGGCGACGGCGCTGTTGCGGGCCGTGGGCCGGCCCGGGGCCTTGGCCAGGGCGGTGAGGAGCAGCGGCGCCTGGGCGGCCTTCTCCCGCAGGGCGGTGATGTCCAGCGGGGTGGCGACCAGGGCGGGGCTGCCGAGGCCCAGCGCCGTGTCGAGGATCGCCGGGCCCTGCTCGGAGGTGACGGGGCGGAAACCGGCCCGCGCGATGCGCTGGAGGTCGGCCTCGTCGAGGTCGCCGGTCATGCCGCTGGCCTGCGCCCACAGGCCCCAGGCGACGGAGGTCGCCGGCAGGCCGCGGGCGGTCCGGTGCTGGGCGAGCGAGTCGAGGAACGCGTTGGCGGCGGCGTAGTTGGACTGGCCCGCGCCGCCGATGACGCCGGCGAGCGAGGAGAACAGCACGAACGCCGACAGGTCGAGGTCGCGGGTCAGGTCGTGCAGGTTCCAGGCGGCGTCGGCCTTCGGCCGCAGCACCCGGTCGATCCGCTCGGGCGTCTGGTCGGCGAGGAGTCCGTCGTCGAGGACACCGGCGAGGTGCACCACCCCGGTCAGGGGCCGGTCGGCGGGGACGGCGGCGAGGACGGCGGCGAGCGCGTCCCGGTCGGCGGCGTCGCACGCGGCGATCGTCACCTCCGTGCCGGACTCGCGCAGTTCGGCGGCGAGTTCCTCGGCGCCGGCGGCGTCGGCGCCGCGGCGGCTGGTGAGCAGCAGGTGCCGGACGCCGTGGACCCGGGCGAGGTGGCGGGCGAAGAGCGCGCCGAGGGTGCCGGTGCCGCCGGTGATCAGGACGGTGCCGTCGGCACGCCACTCCCCGGTGGCCGGGCCGGAGTCCTCGGCGCGGGTCAGGCGCGGCAGCAGCACCGTGCCGGCGCGGACCGCGGCCTGCGCCTCCCCGGACCGTACGAGGACGTCGAGGAGCTCCGCGGGCACCTCGTCCTCGTCGGTGTCGACGAGGACGATCCGGCCGGGCGCCTCGGACTGGGCGGAGCGCAGCAGGCCCCACACGGCGCCGGCGGCGAGGTCGGGCACGGCGTCGCCCGCGGCGGCCGGGACGGCCGCGGTGGCGAGGGCGCCGCGGGTGGCGACGACCAGCGGGGTGCCGGCCAGCCGCTCGTCGGCGAGCCAGCGCTGGGCGAGCTCCAGGACGCGGTGCGCGGCGAGGTGCGCGGCCTCGGCCGGGGACGCGGCCTCGGGGCTGGTCCAGGGCAGCAGGACCGCGTCGAGGCGGGTCCCGGAGTCCAGGGCGGCGGCGACGTCGGCCGGGCCGGTGTACGGCCGGCCCGCGGTCCCGGCCCCGTACGGCTTCGGGTCCTGTCCGTCGCGGCCGGCGCCGTCGGCGAGGACGCCCCAGGTCAGGGCGGCCGGGTCGGCCTGGCCGGTGGGCAGGGCGAGCGGATTCCAGCCGATCCGGAAGAGGGCGTCGGCGGCGCGGACACGGCCGCGGCCGATCTCCTCGGCGGGGACGGGGCGGAACCGCACGGACTCGGCGGAGGCGACGGGCTGCCCGCTGCGGTCGGCGAGCCGCAGACCGTACGCGCCGTCGGGCAGCGGGGTGAGGCGGGCCCGGACGGCGGCGGCGCCGGTGGCGTGCACCCGGAAGCCGGTGAGCCGGTCGGCCGTCCACGCGGGCCCGGACCGGTCCTGCCCCCAGGTGGGGTCGGCGATGCCGAGCGCGGAGGCGAGCAGCACCGGGTGGAGGAGGTGCGTGGCGGCGCCGGAGACCTCCCGCTCGGGCAGGCGCAGTTCGGCGTGGAGCGAGCCGTCCCCGGTGCGCCACACGGTCACGGGCTCGGCCTCGGGCGCCGCGTCCGCGGCGGGCTCCGGTCCGCTCTCCGGGCCGCGCTCGGCGTGCGGCACGGCGCCCTCCGGCGGCCAGGCCGCCAGGTCGAACGGGGCCCCGGCGGCGCGGACGCTCAGCAGGCCGCGGCCGAGCGGCGTCCACGGCAGGTCGCCGCGCTCGGGGCGGGCGTGCACGGTGACGGAGCGGCGTCCGTCCGCGTCGGGCGCGCCGACCGCGACCTGCACGTGGACGCCTTCGCCCTCCGGCAGGACGACCGGGTTGTCGAGGGTGAGCTCGTCGACGGTGGTGGCGCCGAACTCGTCGCCGGCCCTGGCCGCCAGTTCGGCGAGCGCGGCGACGTCGAGGACGGGCGCGCCGTGCAGGGTGCGGGTGGCGAGCCAGGGGTGGGTGCGCAGCGAGAGACGGCTGGTGAACAGGGTCTCGTCGGAGCCGGCGACGGTGACGGCGGCGCCGAGCAGCGGGTGCCCGGTCGCGCCGAGTCCGAGGCCCTGCGCGTCGAGGGTGCCGCTGCCCGCCTCGTACCAGTAGCGGTCCTGCTGGAAGGCGTACGTCGGCAGCTGGACGCGGCGGGCGCCGGTGCCTTCGAAGACCTTCGCCCAGTCGGGTCCCGCGCCGCGGACCTGGGCCTCGCCGAGGGAGGTCCAGAAGCGCTCCAGGCCGCCCTCGTCGCGGCGCAGGGAGCCGATGAAGACGGCGTCGCGGCCGGTGTCGTCGATGGTGCCCTGGATGCCGGCGGCGAGGACGGGGTGGGGGCTGCACTCCACGAAGGTGGTCCAGTCCTCGCCGAGGAGGCGGCGGACGGCGGTGTCGAGCTGGACGGTCTGGCGCAGGTTGCGGTACCAGTAGCCGCCGTCCATCTCGGTGCCCTCGGCCCAGGTGCCGGTGACCGTGGACAGGAACGGTATCTCCGCGGGGCGCGGGCTGACCGGCGCGAGCAGCCCGGCCAGTTCCTCTTCGAGGAGTTCGACGTACGCGGAGTGGGAGGCGTAGTCGACGTCGATGCGGCGGACCCGCTCGCCGGCGGCCTTCGCCTGCTCCAGGAACGCGTCGAGGGCGTCGGTCTCACCGGCGACGACGACGCTGGCGGGCCCGTTGACGGCGGCCAGCTGGATGCGGCCCTCCCACGGCTCGATGAGCTCCCGCACCCGGTCGGCGCCGAGCGCCACGGACACCATGCCGCCGAGGCCCGCGAGGACCCGGCCGATGGCCTGGCTGCGCAGGGCGACGACCCGGGCGCCGTCCTGGAGCGTGAGGACGCCCGCCACGGTGGCGGCGGCGATCTCGCCCTGGGAGTGGCCGACGACGACGTCCGGACGCACGCCGTGGTGGCGCCAGAGCGCGGCCAGGGAGACCATCACGGACCACAGGACGGGCTGGATGACGTCGACGCGCTCGATGTCGGGCGCGCCGTCCGCGCCCCGCAGCACGTCCTCCAGGGACCAGTCGCAGAACTCGGCGAGCGCGGCGCCGCAGTCGGCGATGGAGCGGGCGAAGACCGGCGCGGTGTCGAGGAGTTCGACGGCCATGCCGATCCACTGGGAGCCCTGCCCGGGGAACAGGAACGCGGTGCGTCCGGCCGTCCCGGCGGCGCCGCGGACCAGGCCGGCGGCGGGCTGGTCGTCGGCGAGGGCCCGCAGCCGGTCCAGGAGGCCGTCGCGGTCGGCGCCGACGATCACGGCCCGCTCGGGGAGCGCCGCGCGGTGCACGGCGAGGGTGTAGGCGACGTCGAGGGCGCGGACGTCGTCGTTCTTCTCCAGGTGGTCGAGGAGCCTGCGGGCCTGGCCGCGCAGGGCGTCGCGGGTGCGCGCGGACAGCGCCCACGGGACGACGGGCAGCGCCGTCGCGGCGGGGGCGGTGCCGGTGTCGCCGTCGGCCTCGGCGGCCGGGGCGGGCGCCTCGGCCGGGGGCTGCTCCAGGATGACGTGGGCGTTGGTGCCGCTCACGCCGAAGGAGGAGACGCCGGCGCGGCGGGGCCGGTTCAGCTCCGGCCAGGGGCGGGCCTCGGTGAGGAGCTCGACGGCCCCCGACTCCCAGTCGACCATCGGGGTGGGGCGGTCGACGTGCAGGGTCTGCGGCATCACGCCGTGGCGCAGCGCCTGCACCATCTTGATGATGCCGCCGACGCCGGCCGCGGCCACGGTGTGGCCGATGTTCGACTTGAACGAGCCGAGGTAGAGCGGGCGGCTCTTGGGCCGGTTCTGGCCGTAGGTGTTGAGGAGGGCCTGCGCCTCGATGGGGTCGCCGAGGCGGGTGCCGGTGCCGTGGGCCTCGACGATGTCGACGTCGCCGCTGCCGAGCCCGGCGCCGGTCAGGGCCTGGCGGATGACCCGCTCCTGGGAGGGGCCGTTGGGCGCGGTGATGCCGTTGCTGGCGCCGTCCTGGTTGACGGCGGTGCTGCGGACGACGGCGAGGACCTGGTGGCCGTTCTTCCTGGCGTCGGACAGCCGCTCGACCAGGATGAGGCCGACGCCCTCGGACCAGCCGGTGCCGTCGGCGGAGGCCGCGAAGGACTTGCAGCGGCCGTCGACGGCGAGGCCGCTCTGCCGGGAGAAGTCGACGAAGCCGCCCGGGTGGCCGTTGACGGTGGTGCCGCCCGCGAGGGCGAGGGTGCACTCGCCGCTGCGGACCGCGCTGACCGCGAGGTGCAGGGCGACCAGCGACGACGAGCAGGCCGTGTCGAGGGAGACGGCGGGCCCCTCCAGGCCGAGGAAGTAGGAGACGCGGCCGGAGGCGACGCTGCTGAGCTTGCTGGTCATCAGATAGCCCTCGAACTCTTCGGGGCCGTCGAGTTCCAGGTAGCTCTGCTCCACGACGCCCACGAAGACGCCCGTGCGGCTGCCCTTGAGGGTGGTCGGGTCGATGCCCGCGTGCTCGAACGTCTCCCAGGCGGTCTCCAGGAGCACCCGGTGCTGCGGGTCCATGGCGAGCGCCTCGCGCGGGGAGATCCCGAAGAAGCCGGCGTCGAAGCGGGTGGCCCCGTCGAGGAAGCCGCCCTCCTTCGTGTACGACTTCCCGGGCTTGCCGGGCTCCGGGTCGTACAGGCCGTCGACGTCCCAGCCGCGGTCGACGGGCCAGGGGGTGATGGCGTCGCGGCCCTCGGCGACGAGCTGCCACAGGTCGTCGGCGGACGCGATGCCGCCGGGGTAGCGGCAGGCCATGCCGACGATGACGATCGGGTCGTCGTCGGCCGCCTCCAGCTCCGCGACCCGGCGGCGGGCCTGCTGGAGTTCGACGGTGACGCGCTTCAGGTACTCGACGAGCTTCTCTTCGTTCGGCGCGGCGGGACCGCCGGACGCCTTGGGGGCGGGGGGTGTGCTGGGCTTGGTGGACATGCGTGAATCTCTCCTCGGTGGCCCCGGGTGCCGCGTGGCACCCGGGGAACTGCGAAGGGAAGGGGACGTCGGTGGCGCGGGACCGTCAGTTCACGGGGTCACCGCCCAGCTCGCTGTCGATGAAGGCGAACAGGTCCTCGGCCGAGGCCGATCCGAGCCGCTCGGCCAGGTCCGTCCCGTCCTCGTCCGGGGCCGCCGCCTCCGGGGCGGCCGCGGCGAACGCGACGGGGGCGCCGAGGCTCTCCAGGAGCTCCATGAGCCGCGCCGAGACCGCCGCACGGGCCTCCTCGTCGTCGGCGATCGCACCGAACCCGGCCTCCACGCGGTCGAGTTCGTCGAGCACCGCGCCGCTGCCGGAGGTGCCCGTCGTCACGAGCTCCAGCAGTCCCGCCGCGAGCGCGGCGGGCGTCGGGTGGTCGAAGACCAGCGTGGCCGGCAGCTTCATCCCGGCCGCGGCACTGAGCCGGTTCCGCAGGTCGACGGCGGTCAGCGAGTCGAAGCCCAGTTCCTGGAAGGCCCGCGTCTGCTCGACGGCGTCCGGGTCGGAGTGGCCGAGGACCTCCGCGACCTTGCTCCGCACCAGGGCGAGCACGGTGCGGGAGCGCGCCTCGTCGTCGAGCCCGGCGAGCCGGTCGGCGAGCGACTCGGCGGGCGCGGCCTGGGACACGGCGGCACGCCGGGAGGCCCTGGCGGTCTCCCTCGGCGCCGTCTCCTCGCCGTCGCCGTCCCGGACCGGCGCGGCGAACGCCTCGTACGGGATCTCCCGGAAGGTGACGGAGCCGGCGGTGAGCACCGGCTGACCGGCGGCGTCGGTCAGCAGGAGCGCGGCCGTCGGCGCGTCGGCCCCGGAACCGGTCGCGGTGAGGTGGGCGCGTACGGCGGTGGCGCCGGTGGCGTGCAGCCGGACGCCGCTCCAGGCGACGGGCACGAGCACCCCGTCCGCCTCCGCCGGCTGCGGGAACGGATGCCGGAGCAGCGCCCCGTCGATCAGCTCCGGGTGCAGGCCGAACCGTGCGGCGTCGGCCGCGAGTTCGTCCGCGAGTGCCACCTCGGGGGCGGACGCCCCGGCAGCGGGTACCTCGGTCTCCGCGTCCGGTGCGGCGTCGCCCAGGGTGCCGTCGGCGTGCAGGGTCCACTCCGCGCCGGGCCGGTCGGCCCTGGCGTGCACGGCGAACGGCCGCAGTCCGGCCTCGTCCGGCCCGCCCACGCGGACCTGGAGCTGTACGTCGCCGGCGGCGGGCAGCACCAGCGGCGCGTGCAGGGCGAGCCCGTGGAGGGTGTCCGCGCCCAGCTCGTCACCGGCGCGGATCAGCAGCTCGACGAACGAGCCGGCGGAGAGGACGACCGCGTCCCCGACCGCGTGACGCTCCACCCAGGGGTGGGTGTGGCGGTTGATGCGGCTGGTGAAGAGGGTGTCGTCGGAGCCGGCGACGGTGACGGCCGCACCGAGCAACGGGTGACCACTGCTGTCCGCCGCAGTGGCCGGCCCGGACTCCAGCCAGTACCGCTGCGTCTGGAACGCGTACGTCGGCAGCGCGACCCGGGACGGCTGCGCCGGGGCGAAGTACGCGTCCCAGTCGACCGCCACACCGGCGGCGTGCAGCTGCCCCAGGGCGGCCACCAGGGTCTCCGGCTCGGAACGCTCACGCCGCAGACCCGCGACGACCGTCGCCTCCTGGACGGACTCGGCCGCCATGGCGGTGAGGACACCGTCGGGACCCAGCTCCAGGAAGACGCCGACCCCGGCGGCCTCCAGGGTGCCGACGGCGTCGGCGAAGCGCACCGCGCCCCGCACCTGGTCGGCCCAGTAGGCGGGCGTCCGCAGGTCGTCACCCTCCGCGAGGCGCCCGGTCAGCGTGGAGACGACCGGGATGACCGGCTCGGCATAAGCGAGCTTCGCCGCTTCCGTACGGAAGTCGTCGAGCATGCCGTCCATGAGCGGAGAGTGGAACGCGTGCGAGACCGTGAGCCGCTTCGTCTTACGGCCCTGCTCACGGAGCTTCTCCGCCACCGCCAGGACCGCGTCCTCGTCACCGGAGATCACGACCGACGTCGGACCGTTGACGGCCGCGACCGCCACCCGGCCCTCAAGCAGCGGAAGAACCTCGTCCTCCGCCGCCTGAACCGCCACCATCGCACCACCCGACGGCAACGCGTCCATCAACGACGCACGCGCCACCACCAGACGGCAGGCATCCTCCAGAGACAGCACCCCGGCGACGTGGGCGGCCGCCAGCTCGCCGATCGAGTGACCGGCCACGAAGTCCGGACGCACACCCCACGACTCCACCAGACGGTAGAGGGCGACCTCGACCGCGAACAACGCCGGCTGCGTCATCCCCGTCCGGTCCAGGTTCTCGCCCGACGCGATGACCTCACGCAGCGACACCTTCAGCAGACCGTCCAGCACGCCGATGACGTGGCCGAAGGCCTCCGCGAACTCCGGGAACGCCTCAGCCAGTTCGAGGCCCATCCCGGCGCGCTGGGCGCCCTGGCCCGTGAACAGGAACGCCGTCTTGCCCGAGCGGCCCGCGCCCACCGCCACCGAGGCGGCCGAGCCGCCCTCGGCGAGCGCCCGCAGACCCGCCAGCAGGGCCTCGCGGTCGTCACCGACGACCACCGCACGGTGGTCCAGCACCGCACGCCCGGCCGCCAACGAGAAACCGACGTCGGCCGGACGCAGGTCGGGGTCGGCCTCGACGAACGCGGCGAGGCGTGCCGCCTGGTCCTGGAGGGCCTGGGCGGTACGGCCGGACACGGTCCACGGCACCACGGACAGGTCCGCGGCCGGACGGTCGTCCCGTGCGCTCTCCTGGGCGGCGGCCGGGGGCTCCTCGATGATGACGTGGGCGTTGGTGCCGCTGATGCCGAAGGACGAGACGGCGGCGCGGCGGGGCCGGCCGGCCTCGGGCCACGGGATCTCCTCCGAGAGGAGTTCCACGGCGCCCGTCTCCCAGTCGACGTGCGGCGTCGGCTCACCGACGTGGAGGGTGCGGGGCAGCACGCCGTGGCGCATCGCCTCGATCATCTTGATCATGCTGCCGACGCCGGCGGCGGCCTGGGAGTGGCCGATGTTCGACTTCAGCGAGCCCAGGTAGAGCGGCCGGTCCTCGGGCCGGTCCTGGCCATAGGTGTTGAGCAGGGCCTGCGCCTCGATGGGGTCACCGAGGCGGGTGCCGGTGCCGTGCGCCTCGACCGCGTCCACGTCGGCGGTCGACAGGCCGGCGGCGGCGAGGGCCCGGCGGATGACCCGCTCCTGCGAGGGACCGTTCGGAGCGGTCAGGCCGTTGCTCGCACCGTCCTGGTTGACGGCCGAACCCCGCACCACCGCGAGGACCTGGTGGCCGTTCCGCACGGCGTCGGACAGGCGCTCCACGAGCAGCAGGCCGACGCCCTCCGCCCAGCCGGTGCCGTCCGCGTCCGCCGAGAACGACCGGCAGCGGCCGTCGGGCGAGAGCCCGCGCTGACGCGAGAACTCCACGTACGTCAGCGGGGTGGACATCACGGTCGCACCACCGGCGAGCGCGAGGTCGCACTCGCCGCTGCGCAGCGCGTTGGCGGCGAGGTGCAGGGCGACCAGCGACGACGAGCAGGCGGTGTCGACCGTGACGGCCGGACCCTCCAGACCGAGGGTGTACGAGACGCGGCCGGAGGCCACGCTGCCCGCGATGCCGGCGGCGCGGTACCCCTCCAGGTCGTCGGGGATGTGCGCGGCCCCGGCGCCGTAGTCGTGGTACATGACGCCGGTGTAGACACCGGTGCGGCTGCCGCGCAGGGAGCCGGGGTCCACGCCCGCGTTCTCGAAGGCCTCCCACGCGGTCTGGAGCAGCAGGCGCTGCTGCGGGTCGGTGGCCAGGGCCTCGCGCGGCGACATGCCGAAGAACTCCGGGTCGAACCGGTCGGCGTCGTACAGGAAGCCGCCGTGGCGCGTGTACGTCTTGCCGACGCTCTCCGGATCGGGGTCGTACAGCGATTCGACGTCCCAGCCGCGGTTGTCCGGGAACTCAGAGACCGCGTCCACGCCGTCGGCCACGAGCCGCCACAGGTCCTCGGGCGAAGTGACCCCGCCCGGGTAGCGGCAGGCCATGCCGACGATCGCGATCGGTTCGTCCGCCGTGACGGCGGTGGGCGCCGCCACGGCCGCGGCGGCCGGGGTGTCCGCGTCGAGGCCGAGCTGGTCGCGCAGGTGCGCGGCGAGGGCCCCGGGGTTCGGGTGGTCGAAGACCAGCGTGGTCGACAGGCGCAGCCCGGAAGCGGTGTTGAGGCGGTTGCGGAGCTCGACGGCGGTCAGCGAGTCGAAGCCCAGCTCCTGGAACGCCCGGTCGGCGTCGATCGCCGACGGGTCGGCGTGCCCCAGCACACCGGCGACCTGCGCCCGCACCAGGTCGAGCAGGGCCGCGTCGCGCTGCGCCGGCGTCAGCGGCGCGAGCCGCTCCGCCAGGGCGGCGTCGCCGTGGCCCGCGGAACCGGCGCGGCGGGGCGCGGCCGGGACGAGGGCCCGCAGCATCGGCAGCGGCTGGTCGCCGCTCCCGCCGCGCAGCGCGGCGAGGTCGATGCGGTTGACGGCGAGGACGGCCTCGCCGGTGGCGGGGGCCGCGTCGAAGAGCTCCATCGCCTCGGCCGTGCGCAGCGGCAGCAGACCGGAGCGCGCCATGCGCTGGAGGTCGATGTCCGAAAGACCGCCGGAGAGCTCGCTGCTCTCCGCCCACAGGCCCCAGGCCAGCGACAGGCCCGGCAGGCCCTGGGCCCGGCGGTGCGCCGCCAGGGCGTCCAGGAAGGTGTTGCCCGCGCTGTAGTTCGCCTGCCCCGCGGTGCCGAGGAGGCCCGCGATCGAGGAGTAGAGGACGAAGGCGGTGAGGTCCAGGTCGCGGGTGAGCTCGTGGAGATTCCACGCCGCGTCCACCTTCGGCCGCAGCACGGCGTCGAGGCGCTCGGCGGTCAGCGAGCCGATGAGCCCGTCGTCGAGGACGCCGGCGGTGTGGACGACGGCGGTCAGCGGCTGCTCGGCCGGAATCGCGGCCAGCAGTGCGGCCAGCGCCTCCCGGTCCGTCACGTCGCACGCCGCGACCGTCACCGACGCACCGGCCTCCTCCAACTCCGCACGCAACTCCGCCGCACCCGGCGCACTCTCACCCCGACGGCTGACCAGCAGCAGATGCCGCGCACCGTGCTCGGCCACCACATGCCGCGCCAGGACCGCACCCAGCGCACCCGTCGCACCCGTGATCAACACCGTCCCCGCGTCCCAGCGAGGAGCGGACCCGGCGTCCGAGTCGGCGCCCGCCTGGGCACGCGCCAACCGGGGCACGAGAAGCGACCCGGACCGGACCGCGACCTGCGGTTCGCCGGTCGCCAGGGCCGCGGCGAGGACGCGATCAGTGGCGTCGGCCGCCTCGGCCGGGTCCAGGTCGACCAGCACGATCCGCCCCGGGTTCTCGGTCTGCGCCGAACGCACCAGACCCCACACACCCGCGTGCAGCAGATCCGACACATCCCCACCACCGACGGACACCGCACCACGCGTCACGACGACGAGCCGCCCGTCCGCGAACCGCTCCTCGGCCAGCCAGGAACGGACCACGCCGAGCACCCGGGCCACGGCGCCGCGCGCCGCCTCGCCGGACACCGCGCCACCGGACGTCAGCGGCAGCACGACCACGCCCGGCACCGTCGGCAGCGCGGCCGGCGCCGACAGGTCCGAGGCGTCCGAGGGAAGCTCGAAGCGGTCGGCGGGCAGGGCGAGTTCGCCTGTGGGGGCGGGCAGGGAGGTCCACGTGACGGCGTACAGGCCGTCGCGGACCTGGGTCGCCGCGGCGCGCAGGGCCTCCCGGGAGAGGGGGCGCAGCGCCAGCTCGTCGACGGTGGCCACGGGCGCGCCCGAGGCGTCGGCGACGGTCAACGCGACCGTCTCGGGCCCGGTGAGCCGGAGCCGTACGCGCAGCGCCGACGCGCCGAGGGCGTGCACCTGGACGCCCGACCAGGAGAACGGGAAGCCCTCCTGGCCCTGAGCGTCGGCGACGCCCGGGAGCAGGGTGTGCAGGGCCGCGTCGAGGAGGGCCGGGTGCAGGCCGAAGCGGGCCGCGTCGGCACGCTGCTCCTCCCCCAGGGCCACCTCGGCGAAGAGCTCGCCCTCGCCCTTCCACACCCGCCGCAGACCCTGGAACACCGGACCGTAGCCGTAGCCGAGCTCCGCCAAGCGCGCGTAGACGCCGTCGAGTTCGGCCTCCCGGGCTCCGACGGGCGGCCACGCGGCCAGCCCCTCGGGGGTCTCCGTCGCGGCCGGGGCCAGGGTGCCCGTGGCGTGCGCCACCCACGGGAGTACGGCCGCGGCGTCGTCGCCGTCGGGTCGCGAGTAGACGCCGACGCTCCGGCGGCCGGAGGCGTCCGCGCCGCCGACGAGGACCTGGATCTGGACCGCGCCGGACGCGGGCAGCAGGAGCGGGGCCGCGAGGGTCAGGTCCTCGACGCGGCCGGCGCCGAGACGCTCGCCCGCCGCCGTCGCGAGCTCCACGAAGCCCGTGCCCGGGAAGAGTTCGGCGTCCAGGACCCGGTGATCGAAGAGCCACGGGTGGGTGTGGCGGTTGATACGGCTGGTGAAGAGGGTGTCGTCGGAGCCGGCGACGGTGACGGCCGCACCGAGCAACGGGTGACCGCTGCTGTCCGCCGCAGCGGCCGGGCCGGACTCCAGCCAGTACCGCTGTGTCTGGAACGCGTACGTCGGCAGCGTGACCCGGGACGGCTGCGCCGGGGCGAAGTACGCGTCCCAGTCGACCGTCACACCGGCGGCGTGCAGCTGCCCCAGGGCGGCCACCAGGGTCTCCGGCTCGGAACGCTCACGCCGCAGACCCGCGACGACCGTCCCCTCATGGACGGACTCGGCCGCCATGGCGGTGAGGACACCGTCGGGACCCAGCTCCAGGAAGACGCCGACCCCGGCCGCCTCCAGGGTGCCGACGGCGTCGGCGAAGCGCACCGCACCCCGCACCTGGTCCGCCCAGTAGGCGGGCGTCCGCAGGTCGTCGCCCTCCGCGAGGCGACCGGTCAGCGTGGACACGACGGGAATCGAAGGCTCGGAGAACGTCAGCTTGGCGGCCTCCGCACGGAACTCCTGAAGCATCCCGTCCATGTGCGGGGAGTGGAACGCGTGGGAGACCGTGAGCCGCTTCGTCTTACGGCCCTGCTCACGGAGCTTCTCCGCCACCGCGAGGACCGCGTCCTCGTCACCCGAGATGACCACGGACGTCGGACCGTTGACAGCCGCGACCGCCACCCGGCCCTCAAGCAGCGGAAGAACCTCGTCCTCCGCCGCCTGAACCGCCACCATCGCACCACCCGACGGCAGCGCGTCCATCAACGACGCACGCGCCACCACCAGACGGCAGGCATCCTCCAGAGACAGCACCCCGGCGACGTGGGCGGCGGCCAGCTCGCCGATCGAGTGACCGGCCACGAAGTCCGGGCGCACACCCCACGACTCCACCAGACGGAACAACGCCACCTCGACCGCGAACAACGCCGGCTGCGTCATCCCCGTCCGGTCCAGGTTCTCGCCCGACGCGATGACCTCGCGCAGCGACACCTTCAGCAGACCGTCGAGGATGCCTAGGGTCTCGTCGAAGGCCTCGGCGAACACCGGGAACTTCTCGGCCAGTTCGAGGCCCATCCCGGCGCGCTGGGCGCCCTGGCCCGTGAACAGGAACGCCGTCTTGCCCGAGCGCCCCGCGCCCACCGCCACCGAGGCGGCCGTGCCGCCCTCGGCGAGCGCCCGCAGACCCGCCAGCAGGGCCTCGCGGTCGTCACCGACGACCACCGCACGGTGGTCCAGCACCGCACGCCCGGCCGCCAGCGAGAAACCGACGTCGAGGGGGCGGGGGGCGGGGTCGGCCGTCTCCAGGGAGGTGAGCAGGTTGCGGGCCTGGGCGGTCAGGGCCTCGGGCGTCTTGCCGGAGAGCGGCCACGGGACGACCGGCAGGTCGACGGCGCGGGCGGCCGGGGCGGCCGGTTCGGTCTGCTCCGTGGTCTCGTCCTCGGCGGCCGGCGCCGAGGGCTGCTCGATGATGACGTGGGCGTTGGTGCCGCCGAAGCCGAAGGACGAGACACCGGCGCGGCGGGGCCGGTCGGCCTCGGGCCAGGGGGTCTCCTCGGCGAGGAGCTCGACGGCGCCGCTCTCCCAGTCGACGTGCGGCGTCGGCTCGTCGATGTGGAGGGTGCGGGGCAGCACGCCGTGGCGCATCGCCTCCACCATCTTGATGACGCCGCCGACGCCCGAGGCGGCCTGGGCGTGGCCGATGTTGGACTTCAGCGATCCGAGGTAGACGGGGCGCTCGCGGTCGCTGCCGTAGGTGTTGAGGATGGCCTGCGCCTCGATGGGGTCGCCGAGGCGGGTGCCGGTGCCGTGCGCCTCGACCGCGTCGACCTCGGCGGCGGACAGGCCGGCGGCGGTCAGGGCCTGGCGGATGACCCGCTCCTGGGCGGGGCCGTTGGGGGCGGTGAGGCCGTTGCTGGCACCGTCCTGGTTGACGGCCGAACCCCGCACCACCGCGAGGACCTGGTGGCCGTTCCGCACGGCGTCGGACAGGCGCTCCACGAGCAGCAGGCCGACGCCCTCCGCCCAGCCGGTGCCGTCCGCGTCCGCCGAGAACGACTTGCAGCGGCCGTCGGCGGCGAGGCCGCGCAGCCGGGAGAACTCGATGAAGGCGACGGGGGTGGACATCACCGTGGCGCCGCCGGCGAGCGCGAGGTCGCACTCGCCGCGCCGCAGGGCGTTGGCGGCGAGGTGCAGGGCGACCAGCGACGACGAGCAGGCGGTGTCGACGGTGACGGCCGGGCCTTCGAGGCCGTACGTGTAGGCGAGGCGGCCGGAGGCGATGCTGCCGGCGCTGCCGCTGAACAGGTAGCCCTCGACGCCCTCCGGGGGCAGGTGGGGGCGGGAGCCGTAGTCGTTGTACATGACGCCGGTGAACACGCCGGTGCGGCTGCCGCGGACGTCCTCGGGGTCGATGCCGGCCCGTTCGAAGGCCTCCCAGGCCGTCTGGAGCAGCAGGCGCTGCTGCGGGTCGACGGCCACGGCCTCGCGCGGCGACATGCCGAAGAACTCGGGGTCGAACCGGTCGGCGTCGTGGAGGAAGCCGCCCTCGCGCCCGTAGGTCTTGCCGACGCTCTCCGGGTCGGGGTCGTACAGGGCGTCGACGTCCCAGCCTCGGTTGTCCGGGAACTCGGAGACCGCGTCCACGCCGTCGGCGACCAGCCGCCACAGGTCCTCGGGCGAGGTGACCCCGCCCGGGTAGCGGCAGGCCATGCCGACGATCGCGATGGGTTCCTGCTGCCTGTCCTCCACTTCGCGCAGTCGCCTGCGCGCGTCGCGGGCATCCGCGATGGCCCGCTTGAGGTAGTCGCGGAGTTTCTCCTCGCCCGACATGGTGTCCTTTCCCCCTGATGTGGTGTGCGTGTGGCGGCGGCGGTCCGCCGATGGCTGTGGCGTTGGGTGTGGTGTCGGATGAAGCGCCGGTTCGCGCGGTGCGGTGCTCACTCCAGCTCGTCGAGCAGGGCGAACAGTTCTTCGTCGCTGGCGCTCTCCAGGTCCGCGTCGTCGTCCTCGCGGCTGCCGGGGGCGGCGTCGGCCCCGGCCGTCTCGGCCAGGCTGAGCAGTTCGCGCAGCCGGGCCGTGAGGAGGGCCTGGCCGTCGGAGCCGGCGGCCGCCACCTCCTTGATCAGCGAGGTGAGGCGGGAGAGTTCCTTGAGGACGGGTTCGGCGGACGGGGTTCCGTCGAGGCCGAGCTGGTCGCGGAGGTGGGTGGCCAGGCTGCCGGGGTTCGGGTGGTCGAAGACCAGCGTGGTCGGCAGCCGCAGGCCGGTGGCGGTGTTGAGGCGGTTGCGGAGCTCGACGGCGGTCAGCGAGTCGAAGCCCAGCTCCTGGAACGCCCGGTCGGCGTCGATCGCCGACGGGTCGGCGTGCCCCAGCACACCGGCGACCTGCGCCCGCACCAGGTCCACGAGGGCCGCTTCCTGCTGGCCCGGCGACAGGGCCGCGAGCCGTTCGGCGAGGGAGGCGCCGCCGGCCTGGTCGGCCGTTGCGGCGGCCGCCGCGCGCTTGGGTGCCCGGCGGACCAGGCCGCGCAGCAGAACGGGCGGTTCGGTGTCCGCGGAGCGCAGCGCCGCGGTGTCGAGGCGCGTGACGCCGAGGACGGCCTCGCCGGTGGCGGAGGCGGCGTCGAAGAGCTCCATCGCCTCGGCCGTGCGCAGCGGCAGCAGGCCCGAGCGGGCGAGGCGCTTGATGTCGGCGTCCGTCAGGCTGCCGGAGAGGTCGCTGCTCTCCGCCCACAGGCCCCAGGCCAGCGACAGGCCCGGCAGGCCCTGGGCCCGGCGGTGTGCCGCGAGGGCGTCGAGGAAGGTGTTGCCGGACGCGTAGTTCGCCTGTCCCGCGGTGCCGAGGAGGCCCGCGATCGAGGAGTAGAGGACGAAGGCGGTGAGGTCCAGGTCGCGGGTGAGCTCGTGGAGGTTCCACGCCGCGTCCACCTTGGGCAGGAGGACGGCGTCGAGCTGCTTCCGGTCGAGGGCGGAGAAGACGCCGTCCTCGACGATGCCGGCGGTGTGGACGACGGCGGTCAGCGGCTGCTCGGCCGGAACCGCGGCCAGCAGTGCGGCCAGCGCCTCCCGGTCCGTCACGTCGCACGCCGCGACCGTCACCGACGCACCGGCCTCCTCCAGCTCCGCACGCAACTCCGCCGCACCCGGCGCACTCTCACCCCGCCGGCTGACCAGCAGCAGATGCCGCGCACCGTGCTCGGCCACCACGTGCCGGGCAAGGACGGCACCCAACGCACCCGTCGCACCCGTGATCAACACCGTCCCCGCGTCCCAACGAGCAGCGGAACCGGCATCGGAATCGGCCTGCGCACGCGCCAGCCGCGGCACGAGAAGCGACTCGGCCCGGACCGCGACCTGCGGTTCACCCGTCGCCAGAGCGGCAGCGAGAACACGGTCGGACGCCTCGGACGCCTCGGCCGGGTCCAGGTCGACCAGGACGATCCGCCCCGGGTTCTCGGTCTGCGCCGAACGCACCAGACCCCACACACCCGCGTGCAGCAGATCCGACACATCCCCACCACCGACGGACACCGCACCACGCGTCACGACGACGAGCCGCCCGTCCGCGAACCGCTCGTCGGCCAGCCAGGAACGGACCGCGTCCAGGACCTGGGCCACGGCGGCGCGCGCCGCCTCGCCCGTCATGGCACCGCCGGGCGCCGCGGGCAGGACGACCAGGCCGGGCGCCGCCGGCACCTCCGACACGTCCGTCGCGCCGGACGGCAGCTCGAAGCGGTCCTCGGGCAGGGCGGGCTCGCCGGTGGGAGCCGGCAGCGCCGTCCAGGCGACGCGGAGGAGCCCGTCCCGCGTGCCCGAACCGGCGGCGCGCAGGGCGTCGACGGAGAGCGGGCGCAGGTGCAGGGTCTCCACGGTGGCGACGGGCGCGCCGGCGCCGTCGGTGACGGTGATGGCGGCCTGCAGGGTGTCGGGGTCGGGGCTGTTCAGGGCCAGGCGTACGCGCAGGGCGGTGGCGCCGGTGGCGTGGAGGGCGGCGCCGCTCCAGGCGAACGGCAGCCAGGACCGGCCGTCCTTGTCGGCGACGCCCGGGAGCAGGGTGTGCAGGGCGGCGTCGAGGAGGGCCGGGTGCAGGCCGAAGCGGGCCGCGTCGGCACGCTGCTCCTCCCCCAGGGCCACCTCGGCGAAGAGCTCGCCCTCGCCCTTCCACACCCGCCGCAGACCCTGGAACACCGGACCGTAGCCGTAGCCCTGCTCCTGGAGCCGGTCGTACGCGCCGGTCAGGTCGACCTCCTCGGCCCCGGCGGGCGGCCAGGCCGCGAGCGCCTCGGGAGCGGGGGTCCGGTCGGCGGCGAGGGTGCCGGTGGCGTGCCGGGTCCAGCCGGTGCCGTCGGCGTCCGCCTCGGGCCGGGAGTGGATGTCGACGGTGCGGCGGCCGGTGTCGTCGGCGGCGCCGACGGCGACCTGGAGGTGCAGGGCGCCGGTCTCGGGCAGGACGAGCGGGGCGGCGAGCGTGAGTTCCTCGACGTGGCTCGTGCCGGTCTCCTCGGCGGCGCGGGCGGCGAGTTCGAGGAGTCCGGTGCCGGGCAGGAGGGTCACTCCGGCGACGGCGTGGTCGGCGAGCCACGGGTGGCCGCCGCGGGAGACGCGGCCGGTGAGGACGTACTCGTCCCGGTCGGCGAGGGCGACGGCGGCGCCGAGCAGCGGGTGGTCCGTGCCGGACAGGCCGAGGCCGTTCGCGTCGCCGGTGCCGCCGGCGGGGCCGTCGAGCCAGTACCGGGCGTGCTGGAAGGCGTACGACGGGAGGGCGGTCCTGCGGGCGCCCGGGAAGACCGTGTCCCAGGCGACGGGCGCGCCGGAGGCGGCGAGCAGGCCGAGCACGGCGGCGAAGGAGCGGCCCTCGGGGCGGTCCCGGCGCAGGACGGGGGCGACGACTCCGGGGTCGTCGGTGAGGCAGTCCTGGACGAGGGCGGTGAGGACGCCGTCGGGGCCGAGTTCGATCCACTCGGTGACGCCGACGGCCTCCAGGGTGCGCACGCCGTCGAGGAAGCGGACGGCCTCGCGGATGTGGCTCGCCCAGTAGTCGGCCGAGGCGAGCTGCTCGGGGGTGGCGAGGTCGCCGGTGAGGTTGGAGACGACCGGGATGCGGGGGGCGTGGTAGACGAGCCCGCCGGCGACCTCCCGGAACTCGTCGAGGACCTCCTCCATGTGCGGGGAGTGGAAGGCGTGGCTGACGGACAGCACCTTGGCCTTGCGGCCCTTCTCCTTCCACGCGGCGGCGAGGGCCGCCACGTGGTCGGCGTCGCCGGAGATCACCGTGGACGACGGGCCGTTGAGCCCGGCGACGGTGACGGCGGCGCCGGCGGGGAGTCCGGCCAGTTCGGCGCGGACCTCGTCCTCGGTCGCCTGGAGCGCGGCCATGGCGCCGCCCTCGCGGGCGGCCTGCATGAGCCGTCCGCGTTCGGCGACGAGGACGCAGGCGTGGTCGAGGTCGAGGACGCCGGCCAGGTGCGCGGCGGTGACCTCGCCGATCGAGTGGCCGAGGAGGTAGTCGGGGGTGATCCCGTGGTGTTCGAGGAGCCGGAAGAGGGCGGTCTCGACGGCGAACAGGGCGGCCTGGGTGAAGGCGGTCTGGTCGACGAGGGCGGCGTCGGCGGAGTCGGCCGGCGCGAACAGCACCTCCTTGAGGGGGCGCGGGAGTTCCTGGTCGAGGCGTCCGCAGACCGCGTCGAACGCGGCGGCGTACACGGGCGAGGTCTCGTACAGCTCCCGGCCCATGCCGAGCCGCTGGGAGCCCTGGCCCGTCAGCAGGAACGCGGTCTTCCCGCGCCGGGCGGCGGCCCGGACGACGTCCTGCGAGGCCTGGCCGCGGGCCAGGGCGTCGAGTCCGGCGAGGAGCTCGTCGCGTCCGGTGCCGGTGACGACGGCGCGGTCGTCGAGGAGGGCCCGGGTGGTGGCGAGGGACCAGCCGATGTCGGCGGGGTCGGTGCCGGGGTTCTCGGTGACGTGCGCGTGGAGGCGGGCGGCCTGGGCGCGGAGCGCGTCCTCGCCGCGGGCCGAGAGGAGCCACGGGGTGACGGGGACGGCCGGGCCGGCCGGCCGCTGCGCCGGCTGGCCGCCGGTGGTCTTCGCCGGGGGCTGCTCGATGATGACGTGGGCGTTGGTGCCGCTGATGCCGAAGGAGGACACGGCGGCCCGGCGGGGCCGGCCGGCCTCGGGCCACGGGGTCTCCTCGGTGAGGAGTTCGATGGCACCGGCCTCCCAGTCGACGTGCGGGCTGCGCTCGTCGGCGTGGAGGGTGCGGGGCAGGACGCCGTGGCGCATCGCCTCGATCATCTTGATGACGCCGCCGACGCCCGCCGCGGCCTGGGAGTGGCCGATGTTGGACTTCAGCGAGCCCAGGTAGAGCGGCCGGTCCTCGGGCCGGTCCTGGCCATAGGTGTTGAGCAGGGCCTGCGCCTCGATGGGGTCACCGAGGCGGGTGCCGGTGCCGTGCGCCTCGACCGCGTCCACGTCGGCGGCCGTCAGGCCGGCGGTGGCCAGGGCCTGGCGGATGACGCGTTCCTGGGCGGGGCCGTTGGGGGCGGTGAGGCCGTTGCTGGCGCCGTCCTGGTTGACGGCCGAGCCCTTCAGCACGGCGAGGACCTGGTGGCCGTTGCGCACGGCGTCGGACAGGCGCTCGACCAGCAGGAGGCCGACGCCCTCCGCCCAGCCGGTGCCGTCCGCGTCCGCCGAGAACGACTTGCTGCGACCGTCGGGCGAGAGGCCGCGCTGGCGCGAGAACTCCACGAAGACGCTGGGTCCGGCCATCACGGTGACGCCGCCGGCGAGGGCGAGGTCGACCTCGCCGCTGCGCAGCGCGTTGGCGGCGAGGTGGAGGGCGACCAGGGACGAGGAGCAGGCGGTGTCCACGGTCACGGCCGGGCCTTCGAGGCCGTACGTGTAGGAGAGCCGGCCGGAGACGACGCTGGAGAGGTTGCCGGCGAGGAGGAAGCCCTCGAACTCCTCGGGGCTGGCGGGCAGCCGGGCCGCGTAGTCGTCGTACATCGCGCCGGTGTACACGCCGGTGTGGGAGCCGCGGAGGGTCGTCGGGTCGATGCCCGCGCTCTCGAAGGTCTCCCAGGCGGTCTCCAGGAGCAGCCGGTGCTGCGGGTCGGTTGCGGTGGCCTCGCGCGGCGAGATGCCGAAGAACTCCCGGTCGAACAGGTCGGCGTCGTGGAGGAAGCCGCCGTGGCGGACGTACGAGGTGCCCGTCTGCTCCGGGTCCGGGTCGTACAGGTCGTCGAGGTTCCAGCCGCGGTTGGCGGGGAACTCGCTGATGGCGTCGACGCCGTCGGCGACGAGCCGCCACAGGTCCTCGGGCGAGGACACCCCGCCGGGGTAGCGGCAGGCCATGCCGACGATGGCGATGGGCTCGTTCGCGGTCGCGGTGGCGGGTGCCTTCGCGGGGGCGGCGGGCGCGGCGGTGCCGGCGGCGCCCTCGGCCTTGCCGAGGAGGAACGTGGCGACCGCGGCGGGGCTCGGGTGGTCGAAGACCAGGGTGGCGGGCAGCCGGAGCCCGGTGGCGGCGTTCAGCCGGTTGCGGAGCTCGACACCGGCGAGGGAGTCGAACCCGGTGTCCTTGAAGGCCCGTTCGGGGTCGACGGAACGGGCGTCGGCGTGGCCGAGGACGGTGGCGACGACACCGCGCACCAGGTCGAGGACGGCGGTGGCCCGCTCCTCCGCGGAGAGCGCGGCGAGCTGCGCGGCCCAGTCCGAGCCGGACGCGCCCGGGCCGGACGCCGCGGCCCGGCGGGCACGGGCGGCGGCCGGAACGAGGCGGCGCAGCAGGGCGGACGGCTCGCCGGCGGCGCGGAGCCGCGGCAGGTCGAAGGCGGCGGGGACGGCGAGGGCGTCGCCCAAGGCGAGGGCGGCGTCGAAGAGGGCGAGGCCGCGGGCCGCGTCGAGCGGGTTGATGCCGGCGCGGGTCCAGCGGGCCAGGTCGGCCTCGCCGAGTCCGGCGCCCATGCCCTGCTGGGCGTCCCACAGGCCCCAGGCCAGGGACAGGGCGGGCAGGCCCTGGGCGTGGCGGTGGGCCGCCAGGGCGTCCAGGAAGGTGTTGGCCGCCGCGTAGTTGGCCTGCCCCGCGGTGCCGGTGATGCCGGACACCGAGGAGAAGAGGACGAAGGCCGACAGGCCCAGGTCGCGGGTGAGGTCGTGCAGGTGCCAGGCGGCGTCGACCTTGGGCGCGAGGACCGTGGTGAGCTGCTCGGGGGTGAGCGCGGCGACGGTGGCGTCGTCGAGGACGCCGGCGGTGTGGACGACGGCCGTCAGCGGGTGCTCGGCGGGGACGCCGGCGAGCAGGGCGGCGACGTCGTCGCGGTCGGCGGCGTCGGCGGCGGCCACGGTGACGTGGGCGCCGAGGGCGGTGAGTTCGGCGGTCAGTTCGTCGGCGCCGGGGGTGGCGGGGCCGCGCCGGCTGCTCAGCAGCAGGTGGCGTACGCCGTGGGCGGTGACGAGGTGCCGGGCGAAGAGGGCGCCGAGGCCGCCGGTGCCGCCGGTCACCAGGACGGTGCCGTCGGGGGCGAAGGCGGGCCGCTGGGCGGCGCCCTCGGACGGGGCGGCTTCCGGCGCGGCGGTGTCCGCCGGGGCGGTGGCGCGGGTGAGGCGGGGCGCGTGGAGGCGCCCGTCGCGCAGCGCGAGCTGCGGCTCACCGGCGGCCAGGGCCCGCGCGAACACCTCGGTGCCGGTGCCGGCTTCCTCGGTGTCCACGTCCAGGAGCACGATGCGGCCCGGGTGTTCGGCCTGGGCGGAGCGGACGAGGCCCCAGACGGGCGCGGCGGCGAGTCCGGCCACCTCGTCGCCGGGCAGCGCCGCCACGGCGCCGTGGGTGACGACGAGGAGCGGCGCGTCGGCGTGCGAGTCGTCGGCCAGGTGCCGCTGGAGCAGGTCGAGCGCGGTGCGGGCCGCGGCGTGCGCGGCGGACGGCCGGTCGCCGGCGGCGCCGGCGGTGACCGGGACGCGGAGGACGACGGGCTCGGGCGTGGCGTCGGCCGACCGGTCGGCGACCTCCTGCCACTCCACGCGGTACAGCCCGTCGGGCGTGGTGTCGGCGGCCCGGGAGAGGCGGGCCTTGGGCACCGGGCGCAGGGTGAGGGCCGCGACGGACGCCACCGGGGCGCCGGTCGTGTCCGCGAGCAGCAGGGAGACCGTGTCGGGGCCCGCGGGCGAGATCCGGACGCGCAGGGCGGTGGCCCCGGACGCGTGGAGGACGGTGTCGGACCAGGCGAAGGGCAGCCGGATCTCGTCCGGCGAGCTGTCCTTGGCGGCGTCGAGGACCAGCGGGTGCAGGACGGCGTCGAGCAGCGCGGGGTGCACGCCGAAGCGGGCGGCCCGCTCGTGCTGGTCCTGCGGCAGCCGGATCTCGGCGTACACGTCGTGGCCGGCGCGCCAGAGGGCGGTGAAGCCCTGGAAGGCGGGCCCGTACCCGTATCCGAGTTCCCGGAGGCGGTCGTAGACGCCGTCGAGGGGCTCGGCCACGGCGCCGGCGGGCGGCCACTGGCGGAGGTCCTCGGGGGCCTCGGCGGCGGTCGCCGGGGCGAGGGTGCCGGTGACGTGGCGGGTCCACAGGGCCTCGCCGTCGGTGAGGGGCGCCGTGTCGTCCGACACGCGCGTCTCGGGCGACGAGTGGACGGTGAACGGGCGGGCGCCCGTGGCGTCGGGGGCTCCGACGGTCACCTGCACGCGCACCGCGCCCTGGCGGGGCAGGACGAGCGGCGCCTCCAGGGTGAGCTCCTCGACGCGGCCGGCGCCGGTCTGGTCGCCCGCCGCGACGGCGAGCTCCAGGAAGGCGGTGGCGGGGACGAGGACGGCGCCGCCGACGGTGTGGTCGGCCAGCCAGGGGTGGGCGCTCAGGGAGAGGCGGCTGGTGAGGACGACGTCCTCGCGGTCGGCGAGCCGGACGGTGGTGGCGAGCAGCGGGTGGTCCGCCGGGTCCAGGCCGAGGCTGCGGGCGTCGCCCGAGGCCTGCGGGGCCAGCCAGTAGTGGGCGCGCTGGAAGGCGTACGTGGGCAGGTCGGCGGCGGGCCGGGCGCCGGGGAAGAACGAGGCGCGGTCCAGGGGCGCGCCGGCCGTGTGGGCGCCGGCGATGCCGGCGAGGAGGGTGCCGGGCTCGGACCGTCCGGACCGCAGCAGCGGGAAGGCGCGGGCCGTCGCGGTGGCGAAGGAGCCGGTGGCCATCGCGGTGAGGACGGCGTCGGGGCCGACCTCGACGAAGACGGTCGCGCCCTGCTCCTCCAGGGTGCGGACGGCGTCGAAGAAGCGGACGGCCTCGCGGATCTGGGTGACCCAGTACGCGGGCGAGGTGAGCAGGCCGGGTTCGGCGAGCGTGCCGGTGACGGTGGAGACGACGGGGACGGCCGGCTCGCGGTAGTCCAGCTCCTCGGCCGTGCGGCGGAACTCGTCGAGGACGGAGTCCATGTGCGGGGAGTGGAAGGCGTGGCTGACGGTGAGCCTGCGGGTCCTGCGGTCGCGGGCGCGCCACGTCCCGGCGATCTCCTCGGCGGCGTCGGCGTCGCCGGAGATGACGACGGCGGTGGGTCCGTTGACGGCGGCGAGTGCGACGCGGCCCTCGTAGCCGGTGAGGCTCTCGGTGATCTCGTCGGCCGTGGCCTCGACGGCGATCATCGCGCCGCCTTCCCGCGCGGCCTGCATCAGCCGGCCGCGGGCGGCGACCAGGCGGGCCGCGTCGGCGAGCGAGAACACGCCGGCGGCGTGCGCGGCGGCGAGTTCGCCGATGGAGTGGCCGGCGAGCAGGTCGGGGGTGAGCCCGTGGTGTTCGAGGAGCCGGAAGAGGGCGACCTCGACGGCGAAGAGGGCGGGCTGGGTGTAGGTGGTGAGGTCGAGCAGCTCGGCCTCGGGGGTGCCGGGCTCGGCGAACAGGAGCTCGCGCAGCGGCCGGTCGAGGTGCGGGTCGAGGCTGTCGACGACCTCGTCGAGGGCGCGCGCGAACACCGGGTGGGCGGCGTACAGTTCGCGGCCCATGCCGGCGCGCTGGGCGCCCTGGCCGGTGAAGACGAAGGCGGTGCGGCCGGCGCGGGCGGCGTCGCCGGTGACGACGTGGACGGCGTCGGTGCCGCGGGCGAGCGCGTCGAGTCCGGTGAGGAGGTCCTCGGTGGTGGAGCCGTGGACCGCCGCCCGCTGTTCGAAGGCGGTGCGGGTGGCGAGGGCCGCGCCGACGGACGCGGCGTCCGCGGTGTCGGGCTGCGCGGTGAGGTGGGCGTGGAGGCGGGCGGCCTGCTCGCGCAGCGCGTCCTGGTCGCGGGCGGACAGCACCCACAGGGCGGGCGCGGCCGGGGCGGCGCCGTCGTCGGTGGCGGCGGGGGCCGGGGCCTCGTCGTCGCCCTGCTCCAGGACGACGTGGGCGTTGGTGCCGCTGATGCCGAAGGAGGACACGGCGGCCCGGCGGGGCCGGCCGGCCTCGGGCCACGGGGTCTCCTCGGTGAGGAGCCGTGCCGCGCCGGACGCCCAGTCGACGTGCGGGCTGGGCTCGTCGACGTGGAGGGTGCGGGGCAGGACGCCGTGGCGCATCGCCTCGACCATCTTGATGACGCCGCCGACGCCCGCCGCGGCCTGCGCGTGGCCGATGTTGGACTTCAGCGAGCCCAGGTAGAAGGGGCGGTCCTCGGGCCGGTCCTGGCCGTAGGTGGCGAGCAGGGCCTCGGCCTCGATGGGGTCGCCGAGCCGGGTGCCGGTGCCGTGCGCCTCGACGGCGTCCACGTCGGCGCCGGTGAGTCCGGCGTCGGCGAGCGCCTGCCGGATGACGCGCTGCTGGGAGGGGCCGTTGGGGGCGGTGAGGCCGTTGCTCGCGCCGTCCTGGTTGATCGCGGTGCCGCGGATGACGGCGAGGACGCGGTGGCCGTGGCGGCGGGCGTCCGAGAGCCGCTCGACGACGAGGAGGCCGACGCCCTCGGCCCAGGAGGTGCCGTCGGCGGCGGCGGAGAACGACTTGGAGCGGCCGTCGGCGGCGAGGCCCCGCTGGCGGGAGAACTCGACGAACATGCCGGGCGTCGACATGATGCTGGCGCCGCCGGCGATGGCCATCCGGGACTCGCCCTGCCGGACCGAGCGGACGGCCATGTGGAGGGCGACGAGGGACGACGAGCAGGCGGTGTCGATGGTGACGGCGGGGCCGACGAGGCCCAGCTGGTAGGCGATGCGGCCGGACATGACGCTGGGCGTGGTGCCGGTGAGGAGGTGGCCCTCGACGGCCTCGGCGCCCTCGTGCATCCGCGGCCCGTAGTCGAGCGTGGTGGCGCCGACGAAGACGCCGGTGCGGCTGCCCTTCAGGGTCTCCGGGTCGATCCCGGCGCGCTCGACGGCCTCCCACGCGGTCTCCAGGAGGAGCCGCTGCTGCGGGTCCATGGCGAGGGCCTCGCGGGGGGAGATGCCGAAGAAGCCGGCGTCGAAGGAGCCCGCGCCGTGCAGGAAGCCGCCCCGGTCGACGGCGCTGCGGCCGCTGCGGTCCGGGTCGGGGTCGAAGAGGTCCTCGGCCCAGCCGCGGTCCTCGGGGAAGCCGCCGATGGCGTCGACGCCGTCGGCGACGATCCGCCACAGTTCCTCGGGCGAGGCGACGCCGCCCGGGTAGCGGCAGGCCATGCCGACGATCGCGATGGGCTCGTCGTCTCCGGCGGGGGTGAACAGGTCGTCGTCGGCGTCCCGGACGCCGGTGAGCTCGGCGAGCAGGTGCTCGACCAGGGCGGCCGGGGTGGGGTGGTCGAAGAGCAGGCCGCTGGGCAGCCGGAGCCCGGTCGCGGTGGCGAGGGCCTCCCGCAGCTCGACCGACATCAGCGAGTCGAAGCCGAGGTCCTTGAACGGCAGCCGTGCGTCGACGGCCGTGGGGCTCGCGTACTCGAGGACGGCGGCGACGTGGGCGAAGACCAGGTCGGTGACGGTGGTACGGCGCTCGGCCTCGCCGAGGCCCGCGAGCCGCTGGGCGAACGCTCCGCCGTGGGCGCGCGGTGCGGCGGCCGCGTCCGTGCCGGCCGGAAGGACGTCGCGGGCGGGCGCGTCGGGGAGCTCGGCCGCGGCGCGGGGGGTGCCGGAGACCCAGTACGGCTGCCGCTGGAAGGCGTAGGTGGGCAGGGCGACCTGGCGCGGCGAGGAGCCCTCGAAGGCGCGGGTCCAGTCGACGGGGGCGCCGTGCACGAAGGCGGCGGCGAGCGCGGAGGCGAAGGTCTGCGCCTCGTCGCGGTCGCGGCGCAGGACGGGGACGGCGGTGACGTGGTCTGCGGCGGCCACCGAGTCGCGGGTCATCGCCGACAGCACACCGTCGGGCCCGAGTTCGAGGAAGACGCCGACTCCGGCGGCCTCCAGGGTGCCGACGGCGTCGGCGAAGCGCACCGCGCCCCGCACCTGGTCGGCCCAGTAGGCGGGCGTCCGCAGGTCGTCGCCCTCCGCGAGGCGGCCGGTGAGCGTGGAGACGACCGGGATGACCGGCTCGGCATAGGTGAGCTTCGCCGCTTCCGTACGGAAGTCGTCGAGCATGCCGTCCATGTGCGGGGAGTGGAACGCGTGGGAGACCGTGAGCCGCTTCGTCTTACGGCCCTGCTCACGGAGCTTCTCCGCGACCGCGAGGACCGCGTCCTCGTCACCCGAGATGACCACGGACGTCGGACCGTTGACGGCCGCGATTGCGACCCGGCCCTCAAGCAGCGGAAGAACCTCGTCCTCCGCCGCCTGAACCGCCACCATCGCACCACCCGACGGCAGCGCGTCCATCAACGACGCACGCGCCACCACCAGACGGCAGGCATCCTCCAGAGACAGCACCCCGGCGACGTGGGCGGCGGCCAGCTCGCCGATCGAGTGACCGGCCACGAAGTCCGGGCGCACACCCCACGACTCCACCAGACGGAACAACGCCACCTCGACCGCGAACAACGCCGGCTGCGTCATCCCCGTCCGGTCCAGGTTCTCGCCCGACGCGATGACCTCGCGCAGCGACACCTTCAGCAGACCGTCCAGGACACCGACGACCTCGCCGAAGGCCTCCGCGAACTCCGGGAACGCCTCGGCCAGTTCGAGGCCCATCCCGGCGCGCTGGGCGCCCTGGCCCGTGAACAGGAACGCGGTCCGGCCCGCCTCGGCCGCGGCGCCGGTGACGGCGCCGGGCGCGGGGTCTCCGGCCGCGAAGGCGGCGGTGGAGGCGAGGAGTTCGGCGGAACCGGCGCCGAGGACGACGGCCCGGTGGTCGAAGAGGGTGCGGGTGGTGAGGAGCGACCAGCCGATGTCGGCCGCGTCGGGCGCGCCGGCGCCGTCGGTGAGGGCCTGGTGCAGGCGGGCGGCCTGGGCGCGCAGCGCCTCGGGGGTGCGCCCGGAGAGCACCCAGGGGGTGAGCCCGGCCGGCGCGGCTGCGGCCGGCTCTCCGGCGGGGGTCGCGCTCTCGCGGACGGGGCTCTCGGCCACGACGACGTGGGCGTTGGTGCCGCCCATGCCGAAGGAGGAGACGCCGGCGACGAGTTCGCGCTCGGGGTGCGGCCAGCCGGACAGTTCGCGCTGCACGGCGAGGCCGAGCGCGTCGAGCGGGATGGCCGGGTTGGGCGTCTCGAAGTTGAGGCTCGGGGGGAGCTCGCGGTGGGAGAGGCTGAGGAGGGTCTTGATGAGGCCGGTGATGCCGGCGGCGCCTTCGAGGTGGCCGACGTTGGTCTTGGCGGAGCCCACGTGCAGGGGCTCGCCGGCCGGGCGGTCCGCGCCGAGGACGGCGCCGAGGGCGGCCGCCTCGATGGGGTCGCCGACGGGGGTGCCGGTGCCGTGGAGTTCGACGTACTGCACCTCGGCGGGGGTGACGCCGGCCTTGGCGTAGGCCTCGCGCAGGACCTGCTCCTGGGCGGCGGCGCTGGGCACGGTGAGGCCGGGGGTGGCGCCGTCGTTGTTGACGGCGCTGCCGCGGATGACGCCGTAGATGCGGTCGCCGTCGGCGAGGGCGCGGTCGAGGGGCTTCAGGACGACGACGCCGGCGCCCTCGCCGCGGACGAAGCCGTTGGCGCGGGCGTCGAAGGTGTAGGCGGTGCCGTCGGGCGAGAGGCCGCCGAAGCGCTCCTCGGCGAGGGCGGCCTCGGTGAGCAGGTTGAGGTTCACGCCGGCGGCGATGGCGGTCTCGGACTCGCCGGTGCGCAGCGACTCGCAGGCGAGGTGGACGGCGACGAGCGAGGAGGACTGGGCGGCGTCGACCGTGAGGCTGGGGCCCTGGAGTCCGAGGAAGTAGGAGACGCGGTTGGCGATGACGCCGCGGTTGACGCCGGCCATGGTGTGCTGGGTGACGGCCTGGTCGCCGTGGCGGTAGACGAGTCCGGCGTAGTCGTCGCGCAGGGTGCCGACGAAGACGGCGGTGCGGCTGCCCCGGAGGGTGGCGGGGACGACTCCGGCGTCCTCCAGGGCCTCCCAGGCCAGTTCGAGGACGATCCGCTGCTGCGGGTCCATGGCGGCGGCCTCGCGGGGGGAGATGCCGAAGAACGCGGCGTCGAAGTCCTGCACCCGGTCCAGGAAGCCGCCGCGCCGTACGCCGTCGTGCGCGGCCGGCGTGGAGTGCTCCAGGCGGCCCTCCGGTGCTTCGGTGATGGCGCTCGAACCGTCGCGGAGCAGGGTCCAGAATGCGTCCGGGTCGGCGGCGTGGGGGAGCCGGCAGGAAATTCCCACCACAGCGATGCCCGCACCATTCCCGTTTCCCGGACCGTTGACGACAGGGGTGTGTTCGACCGTCATCGCGCTCGACTGACCTTTCATCGCAGAAGCACAGAAGAACTGTCCGACTTCATCATCGAAAACAGGCAGACAGCTGAAGCCCGATCGAACTTACCGACCGTCGCTAATTGCCTCGTTCTGGCTCGGTAATGTTCCGGTAGGCCCCTGGTCACGGCGGTGGAATCCGCGCCGGAGAGCGGGCGGTTACCTTGCGGTGAGCGGTGGGTGAGTCGGGTTCGGATAGCTTTTCGGAAAAGCTTCCGCCAGACCGAGATGAAAGTGGGACCGGATTCGCCATGGCAATTGAACTCACCGACGACGCCACCAAGATGACGGAGCTCTACCAGAAGGCGTTCAACACCGGTGACCCGAATGTGGTCAACCAGCTGTACACCGACGCCGCCGTGACGGTGTGGGAGCCCGGCCAGCCGAAGACGGGTCAGGAGCGCAAGGACGCGCTGGCCGAGTTCCTCGCCCTCAAGCCGACGATGAACGCCAAGCTGCGCACCGCCTACGTGGCCGGCGACGCCGCGCTCCTGGTCGTCGACTGGACGATCGACGTCACGGGCCCGGACGGGACCGAGGAGCACCACGAGGGCGTCGGCAACGACGTCCTGCGCCTCGGCGAGGACGGCAAGTGGCGCTTCGCCATCGACCACCCGTTCGGCAACTGAGCTCCGGGCGGGAAAAAGGGTCCGGCCCCCGCCGTGGGCGGGGGCCGGACCTGGGGTGGTGCTCACCGAGTCGTACGGTGGGTGGGCGCTCCCTGAGGAGCGCCCACCGGGTGGGTACCCGCCGGGACGTGCCCGGCGGGTACCGGCTCAGCCCTCCTGCGGGGCGGAGATGTGCTGCGCCAGACCACCGTCGACCGGCAGCTTGACGCCGGTGGTGAAGGTGGCGTCCGCGGCGAGGAAGAGCGCGGCGGCGGCGATCTCGTCGACCGAGCCGTGGCGCTTCATCGGGGTGATGGCGTCGCCCAGCGCGTGGAAGCCCGCGCGCTCCTCGGCGGAGAGGCCCGCGGCACCGGCGGTGGGGGTGTCGATGAAGCCCGGCTGCACCGCGTTCACGCGGATGTTGCGCGGGAGCAGCTCGGAGGCGAGCACCTGGGCGAAGGACCACAGGGCGGCCTTCGACGCCGAGTAGACGCCCATGCCCGGGGTGCCGGTGACGTCGGCGATCGAGGTCGTGAAGACGATGGCGCCACCCTCGTTGATGAGCGGGGCCAGGGCCTTGACGGTGAAGAACGCGCCCTTGGTGTTGATGTTGAACTGGCGGTCGTAGGACTCCTCGGTCACCAGCTCCAGCGGGCCGAGCTCCGAGATGCCGGCGTTCACGAAGACGTAGTCGAGCGAGCCGACCTTGTCCTTGACGGTGGCCGCGAGGGCGTCGATGTCGGCGAGGACGGCGGTGTCGGAGACCACGGCGTGGCCCTTGTCGCCCAGGGCGTTCTTGGCGTCCTGCAGGTTCTTCTCGCTGCGGCCGGTGACGATGACCTCGCCGCCGCCGTCGACGAAGTGCTTGGCGATGGCCAGGCCCATGCCGTTGCTGCCGCCGGTGACGAGAGCCTTCTTGCCTGCGTACTTGCTCATTCTCTACTCCTTGTGATTCCAGCACTCGCGCTGGTCGGCCGTCTCGTGCGCCGCCGGCCGGACGCCCTCATGGAAACACGGCACCCTGGAGGGCTACTTGAGGTTTCATCCAGGCTTCTGACCTGCGCCCGGGATCCGCCCGGAGGGGTGGGAAACACCCCAAACACGGGCTCCACGGGGGTTCCACGGGGCCTCTACGGACCTTCGAGAGGCCTCTGCGACCCTGGGCGCGGGGCGCTGTCGGCCGCATGCCGTCGTACCGGACCCGTAGCCCTGAGCGTCGCCGTCATCTTCCCGGTGCGCGGCTCGATGCTCAAGGGCCGGCTCGGAGTCGAGTCGGGATCATGCGGCCCCTGCCCCCCGGGTGGGGCTGCGAGCGAGGGCAGTCCACGACGACGATCGCGCGGGGGAACATGATGCGGTTTCGGATGTTGGGGCCACTGGAGATCACGGCCGACGACCAGTCGCTTGCGCTGGGGGGGTCGAAGCAGCGGGCGACCCTGGGGTTCCTGCTGCTGCGCGTCAACAAGGTGGTGGCGACCAGTCAGCTCCTGAAGGCCCTGTGGCCGGAGGACGAGGCACCCAACTCGGCCCGGAAGATCCTCCAGAACACGGTGTGGGGCCTGCGCCGGGTGCTGGCGGCCAGCGGGGACAACACCTCCGGCTGCGATCCGAACGCCCCCTGGGTCGTCACCCAGCAGCCCGGCTACATGCTCCGGGTCAGCACCGACCAGATCGACCTGTTCCGGTTCCGGGCGCAGGTCGAGGAGGGCCGGGCGCGGCTCGCGGCGGGCAAACCGGACCTGGCCGCCCAGCAGTTGAAGGACGCCCTGGCGCTGTGGCGCGGTCCGGTGCTCGCCGACCTCGTCGAGGGCGGTGTGTGCTGGCCCGAGCTGGCGGCCGTGCAGGGCACGCGCCTGGACGCCCTGGAGGACTACTTCGAGGCCGAGCTGGCCCGGGGCCGCCACCAGGCGATCCTCGGCGAGCTGGAGACCCTCGTCGAGACGGAGCCGCTGCGGGAGCGCGCCTGCGGCCAGCTGATGCTCGCCCTGTACCGCTGCGGCCGGCAGGCGGACGCGCTCAGTGTCTACGCGCGCGTACGGGCGGAGCTGGTGGAGAACCTGGGCCTGGAGCCCGGGCACGACCTGCGGCTGCTCCACCAGGCCATCCTCAACCAGGACCCCGAGCTCATCCTCCCCAGCGTGCCCATGTCCGCCCAGCAGTCCCTGCCGATGGGCTGGTCCGCGGCCCGTCCGGTGGCCCTGGCCGACCTCTCCCCCGCCGCGACCGTCCTCGCCCCGCCATCCGGCGCACCCGCCGCCCCCCGCGCGGTGGACCGCCCGCGGGCCGAGGCGGGCTCCACCCTCATCCCCGCGCAGTCCCGCGGCCTTCCGGACCGGGCCGCGCCCGCGGCCCCGCCGTCGGGCGCGACGGCGTACGGCACCGGAGAACTGGCCGCCCCGGCGGGCCGCTCCCGGGTGTCGGCCGAGCGGAAGTGGCTCGGCGTGCTGCTGATCCGCACCGAACCGACGCCGGAGGCCCTGGAGTCGCCCGGCGACGTCGTCGACCGGTCGCTCGCCGAGACGTCCGCCGCCGTCCGCGAGGAGGTGGAGCGGCTGAACGGCACGCTCGCGGCGGCCATCGGCTCGGTGTCCCTGGCCCTGTTCGGGGTGCGCCGCAGCCACGGCGACGACACGGCCCGGGCGGTACGGGCCGCCCTGGCCGTACGGGACCGCCTCGCGCACACCGGGCTCGTCGAGTTCCGGGCCGCCATCGACACCGGCGAGGTCCTCGTCCACTTCGGCCCGGACGACGAGACCACCCCTCCCCGGGTGAGCGGCCGGCTCCTGGACGGCGCTCAGACGCTCCTCGCGGGCATCCCCGCCGGCGAGATCCACGCCAGCGCCGGCGTGCACCACGCGACCGAGACCGCCTTCTCCTATCTCCCCACGGACGGTCCGGGCACCGGCTGGAAGCTCACCGGACCGCGCCGCGACCGGCCGGGCCTGCACACCCTCCCGATCGTCGACCGCGAGTACGAACTGGAGCTGCTGAGCGGCCTGGTGGAGCTCGCCGAGCACCGGGCGGCGCCGCACCTCGTGACCCTGGTCGGCGCCGACGGGGTGGGCAAGACCCGGCTGGTGATGGAGCTGGGCCGCCGGGTGGCGGGCCGCCCCGACCTCGCGCAGTTCCTCGCCGCGACCACTCCCGCGCCGGACGCGGCCGACGCGGGCCCCCTCGCCGTGCCGGCCGAGCTGCTGCGCGCGTACTGCGGGATCCTCCCCGGCGACCCGCCGGAGAAGGTGCGGAACAAGCTGGCCCGGCCGTTGCGGGAGCTGCCGCCCGGTTCGCCGTCGGACCCCGACGACGAGCGCGCGCTGTCGCTCCTGTTGTCCCTCTTCACCGACGCCGGGGCGGACGCGGACCGGGGAGCCGGCGGCGCGCGTACGGCCGACGTCCTGGACGCCTGGCGCTCCCTGCTCGTGCGGGCCGCGCGGGTGCGACCCGTGGTGATCGCCGTCGACGACCTGCACCTCGCCGACGACCTGCTGCTCGACTGCCTGGAGCGGCTGCCGGAGGAGGCCGGCCCGGTGCCGCTGGTGGTGGTCGCGGCGGCGCGCCCCGAGCTGCGCGAGCGCCGGCCGGTGTGGGGCGCGGCCGCCCCCCACACCACCACCCTCACCCTGGCGCCGCTCTCCGACACCGCGGTGGACCGGCTCCTCGACCTGCTGGTCACCGAGCCGACGGCGGGGATGGACAAGCGGAACGGCGGGATGCTGCACCGGACGCTCCAGGGTGCGGCGTGCCATCCGCCGGCCGACCGCCGCCGCCAGGTGCGCGAACTGCTGCGGCTCGCCACCCCGCTGCCGGAGCGGCCGACCGGCAACAAGTCACCGGAGTCCTTGGTCGGTTGACGATCCCGCAGGTCCCTCGGGAGGCTCCGGGCTTCGCGCCCGGGGCCTCCCGGCGTCCGGGAGAAGGGCCGGGTCAGCGACCGGTCAGCCGGGCCTCGTCCGCGTCCCTCAGCACCTCGGCGACGGCCCGCAGGCCGGCTTCGAGCTGGGCGATCTCCGCGTCCGTGACCAGCACCGACGGGGCGAACCTGAGGGTGTTGCCGGCGCTCGCGGTGGGGAAGGTACGCACCCGGTGCTCCCGCAGCAGGAAGCCGGCGAGGTGGTAGCCGAGCAGCCCCGAGCGGGCCCCTTCGGCGATCACCTCGGACGCCGAACCGGACTGCTCGTGGAACTCCAGGCCCTGCATCAGGCCCCGGCCCCGCACGTCCTTCACCACGTCGGGGAAGTCGGCCCGCACCTTGCCGAGGGCGTCGGCGAGCCGGGCCCCGCGCTCCTCGGCGAGCCGGTAGGCGCGGCCGCCGTCGGCCTCCAGCATGTCCAGCACCTTGAGGGCGATGCGCGTGGAGAAGCCGTCCTTGGCGAAGGTGGAGCTGTGCACGAGCTCGAACTCGTGGCGGTAGCGGCTCTGCCGGGTCAGCATGACCGAGGTCTTCGCCAGACCGCCGCCCAGGCTCTTCGCCAGGACGTAGTAGTCGGCGTGCAGCCCGATCGCCGAGCTGGCCAGCATCCGGCCGGTCCGGCCGACGCCGCTCTGGATCTCGTCGACGACGATCGGGACGCCCGCCGCCGCGCACTCCCGCTGGATCTCGGCCGCGAACTCCTCCGAGAGCGGGACGATGCCGCCCTCGCCCTGGATGGGTTCGAGGAGCAGCGCCGCCACGCCCGGGAAGGCGTGCTCCACGACGACGACCCGGCCGCCGCGCACGGCGAGTCCGTGCAGGACGGTCCGCTCCTCGGCGAGGGTCCGGCGGAGCGCCTCGGCGTCCTCGCGCGGCAGGAAGCGGGCCTGCGCGGCCAGGGCGGTGAACGGGGTCCGGTAGCCGGGGTTGTGGGTGAGCTGGACGCTGCCCACGAGCTTTCCGTGGAAGGAGCCCTCCAGGGTGAGGAACACCGGGGCCCGGCCCGCCACGGCGGCGTTGCGGCGCTCGACCTCGGCGGCGAGCGCCTCGAAGCCGGTGGCGCCGTCGGCGGCCGGCACCTCCAGGGCGCCGAAGGCCTCGGCGGCCACCACGGCCTCGCCGGTGAGGACGGCGGCCCGCGCCTCCGCCAGCTCCGCGGCGACGGCCTCGGCGAGCTCGCCGGCCCGCATCACCCGGTCCAGCTCGGCGTGCTTGACGGCCGCCTCGATGGCCTCCGCGCCGCTGTTGCCGAAGATGGCGAAGTACGGCTCGTCCGTGCCGAGTTCGCGCTGGAGGATGCGGTTGAGCCGGCCCGCGACGGCGTCCGCGTCCGGGTGCCGGGAGAACTGCGCGAGCACCGGGGTCCCCCAGTCGAGCAGTTCCCTGGCGTGCGCGACGAGCTCCGGGTGGTTGTGCCCGAAGAAGAGCGAGCCGTATCCGCCCGCCGCGTCGAACACCTCGACCTCACGGCCGTCCCGGCCCTCGTAGTACAGGGAGTTTCCCGAGGCCCGCTTGTAAGCGACGTCGAGCCCCACGGAGCTGAGAAAACCGAGAATGTACGGCTCCGCCAACTCGGGTTGCTGTGTCTTGGAATTCATGCCCGCCCTCTTTCCGGCCACGTCGACCACGTCGACCACGAAGCGATGCGGCGACCCTAGCCGCGGCCTGCAACCGGAAGGCCTCTCCCTTTTCTCCCCCCGGGTCATGCCGCGGTCATCGGCCGCTCATTTCCCGGCGGTGGGCACGGTCACGGAACCGGCGGTGAGCGCGGAATGGACGACGCGGGCGACATCGGCCGTCCGGCCGTCGAGATAGAAATGCCCGCCGGGGAAGATCCGCACGTCCGTCCTGGCCTCGGTGTGCTCCCGCCAGGCGGCGGCGCGGTCCGTGGTGACCACCGGGTCGCTGTCGCCGACGAGGACGGTGAACGGCATGGAGAGCCGGGGCCCTTCGGTCCAGGCGTAGGAGCCGATGGCACGGTAGTCGGCGCGCAGGCTGGGCATCACCATGGCCATGATCTCCGGGTCCTCCAGGACCTGGCTGCCGGTGCCGCCGAGCCGGCGGATCGCGGCGATCACCGCCTCGTCGTCGTCCATGCGGTCCAGCGGGTTGCGGAACGGCGTCGGCGCGCCGCGGCCCGACAGGAAGAGCCGCACCGGGGCCGGGAGGTCCTGGCCGGCGAGGCGGCGGGCCGTCTCGTAGGCGAGGACGGCGCCCATGCTGTGCCCGAAGAAGGCGTACGGCCGGTCCAGGTGCGGGACGATCTCCCGGGCGATGGCGTCCGCGAGCCGCTCGATGTCGTCGATCGGCTCCTCCAGGCGCCGGTCCTGCCGGCCCGGGTACTGCACGGCCACCACGTCGAACGCCGGGTTCAGCTCGCGGGCCAGGCCCACGTAGGCGCTGGCCGCGCCGCCGGCGTGCGGAAAGCAGAAGAGCCGCGGACCGCTCGCGCGTATCGCGTCGAACCGCCGGAACCACTCACCACTCATGATGTCTCTCCCCTGTCGTTGCCTGGGCCGGCTCCGTCGTCGGAGCGGCCCTCGTCCGTACCGATGTGCCGAGAACCCCGCGGCGCCGTGGGCGGGGGTGGTCAGCGGATGATCTCCACCACGGCGCAGCCGACGGTGCGCGCACAGCCGCCGACGAGCGCCACGAGGTCCCCGGGCCGTACCGCGCCGGTCTCCAGGAGGTGGGCGAGTCCGGCGATCTGGTCGCCCGCGCCGAGGTGCCCCACCTGCCGGCCCCAGTCCCAGGTGGTCCGGCTCTCGTCGATCCCGTCGGCGGTGCGCCACCGCCAGACCGCGGAGTCCCGGCCGGTGTTGGGGAAGACGAAGCGCGCGACGTCGTCGAGGGTGTGTCCGGCCTCGGCGACGGCGGTGCGCACGGCCTCCCGCTCCCGCGTGGCGAGGAGGGACGCGGCGCCCGGTCCGTCGCCGGCGCGGCGGCGGCAGTCGATGGCGGAGGGCGCCTCGCGCCAGGCGAGGTCGGCGCGGAACAGCGTGCCCTCGGGCGGTTCGCCGAGGACCGCGGTGGAGAGCAGCCGGGCCACTCCCCCGGTGCGGGTGAGGACGAGCCCGGTGGAACCGTCGCCGAGGACCGCGCCGCTGGTGTGCCGGTAGCGGTCGCAGTCGGCGGCGCCTCCGGCGTCGGTGGTGGCGACCAGCGCGACGCCGTCGCCGTCGAGCGCGTCCAGGTAGGCGGCGGCCGTGTGCAGGGCCAGCACTCCGCCCCCGGCGGGGCGTACGACCTCCAGGGTGGTGGCACGGTGGCCGGCCACCGTCTCCCGCACCCGTGCTCCGGCGGTCCCCTGGAGCGAGCCGCAGCGGGTCGACTGGGCGTGGACGACGAGGTCGAGTTCGCGCCCGGCGCGGCCCGCGGTGCGCACGGCGTGCGAGGCGGCGGAGTGGGTGAGCTGTTCGGCGCTCCCGCGCTCGGCGACGCACACGGCGTCGTAGCCGTCGCGGCGCCAGGTCCGGAGGCTGTAGCGCCCGGCGGTCACCGCGGGGCGAATGGGTTCACGTCGTCCCAGCCGGACCGTGGCAGCACCGACGTACACGCTGTCCCACCGCATCGTCCACCCCTTCATCCGAACGGCCAGCCTGTCACAGGCCGCTCGAAGCGCCGTCCATCCCCGGTCGCGAACGGGCTCCGACCTGCGCACGGTGCGGCGGAGGCCCGCACGGCGGGACGCCCGGGGTGCGGGCTCGGCCCTCGGCCACCGGGCATCCGCCCGCCGCGGGGGCGATCGCGGCGGACCCGCGGTGGCGGCTCCGTGTCCGGTCCTCCCGGCATCCCTACGTGAAGGCCGGGACGGCGCGCGCGGCCCAGTCGCCGAAGGAACGGGCCGGGCGGCCGAGGACCTTCCGCACGTCGAGGCTGACCTCCTGCTCGACGGGGAGCGGCTCGCCGAGGACGTCCAGGGTGCCCTCGACGACGGCCTCCGGCATGACCGCGGACATGACCTCGGCGGCCTGTTCCCGGGTCAGCTCCACGTAGGTCACCTCCTCGCCGAGGGCCTCGGAGAGCAGGGCGACCTGGCGGCGCGGGTCGACGGCCTCGGGGCCGGTCAGCACGTAGGTGCGGCCGTCGTGGCCGTCCTCGCGGAGGGCGACCGCCGCGACGTCGGCGATGTCCGCCGGGTCGACGACGGGCAGCGCGATGTCGCCGAAGGGGTGGAAGACCCGGCGGCTGGTGCGCACCGACTCGGCCCACGCGAAGGCGTTGGAGGCGAAGCCGCCGGGCCGCAGGATGGTGTACTCCAGGCCCGACGCGCGCACGGCGGCCTCGAACTCGCGCAGGCGGTGGTGCGAGGGGGTGTCCGAGCGGGTGCCGGCGAGCTGGGAGGAGACGAGGACGACGCGCTTGACTCCGGCGCCCTTCGCGATGTCCAGCAGGTCGGTCGCCGGCTGCCCGGGGCCGTTCTGCTCGCCGGCCAGCAGGATGAAGAAGGCGTCGGCCCCTTCGAGGACCGGCTTCATGCCGGCGAAGTCGCCGAGCGAGGCCTGGACGAAGCGGACGCCGTCCGGGAGGCCGGCGGGCCGGGCGCTGCGCGACACCGCCACGACTTCCTCGCCGGCCTCGGCCAGGGCCGCGACCAGCGGGCGTCCGATGTTGCCGGTGGCACCGGTGACGACAATCATGAACAGCTCCCTGTATCGGGGTGGTTGGGGTGAGTTCACCGCTGCCGGGGAGACCGGGCGCACGGGTTCGGACAGCACGTCCGCCGTCACGTCGCGGAAGCTAACACCCGCGGACCAGTGGGTACCTAGAGGAAAGCGACTCACCCCCAGGTCCCCGCCGTACGCGGCGACAGGGCCGTCACCGTCGACAGGGCCGTCACCGTCGATAGGGTGAGCACCCGGAGGAGAACGACGTCCCGAAAGGTGACCGCCTTGCCGAGAAGCCTTGCCGACACCCGCGCGGCGGAGCAGGCGTGCCCCATCGCTCCGGTCGTGGACCTCGTCTTCAGCCGCTGGACCACGCCCATCCTCTGGACCCTCCACACCCACGGCGTCCAGCGCTTCGTGGAACTGCACCGGAACATCGGCACCATCACTCCCAAGGTGCTGACCCAGCGGCTGCGCCAGATGGAGCGGGACGGCCTGGTCCTGCGCACGTACCACCCGGAGGTGCCGCCCCGCGTGGAGTACGAGATCAGCGACCTGGGCCGGAGCCTCGCGCCCCTGTTCGCCTCCCTCGCCGACTGGTCGGCGGAGCACCTTCCCGAGGTGGAGCGGGCACGGCGGGCGTTCGACGGGGCGGAACACCCGGCCACCGCCGGTTGAACCGCCTGCCGCGCACGTCTCGGCGCCGGCCCGCGGAAGACCCCGCCGCAGGGCTCCACGGGGGCCGGCAGGCGGCCGGTGGCAGTCTGCGATGCCGCCGGGCCGGGGGGCCGGATCCTCGCCGAGAGCTCCGGGCCCGACGGCCCGTCCATCGGGCCCGGAGCGGTGGGTGCGCCCCCGGGGCGGTACGTCGCGGTGCCGACGTCCGTCCGACGGAGCCGTCCCCCGAGTCGACGGCGTACTCGGGGACGTGCGCGCCTGCCTCGTCGCGGACGTCGGTCAGCGGTTCCGCGGGGACACGACCAGGTCGGTGGTGAAGACCGGCTTGTCCCGCTGGATCCCTTCCACCCTCACCAGTACGTCGTCCGGGCGATCACCCGGAAGGGTCCGGGCCTCGATCCAGCAAGGCGCCTCGAACTCGGCGTAGGAGGTGAAGGTGCTCTTCAGGCCGAGCACGAGCGCGTCGGGAAGGCCGGTGACCGCGTGCGCGGCCTGCCGGGCGGCCTCCAGCAGGACCATGCCCGGGACGTGGTCCACCGGGTGGTCGAAGTAGGTCGGGTGAGCGGTGTCGACCCGCAGTTCCCAGCGGTCGACGGCGCCCGGGGCGGGCACGCCGAGCACGACGTGCCGGGGGCTGGTGTGCCCCACGAGGGCCGGCTCGACGGCCGGGGGCACCGGCCGGTCGCTGTGGGTGGGGGTGCCGCCGCGCAGTCGCCGGAACACCTGGGGGCTCATGCACCGGAAGGAGGCCTCCGCGGTGCCGAGTCTCCTGCCGTCCCGCTCCACGGCGACGACGTACCCCATGGAGGACAGCGCTCCGTTGCGGCGGACGATGTCCCGGCACTCGGTACGGAGGACGATCTCCGTAGGGGTGCCGCCCGCCCTGAGCAGCTCGGGTTCGAGCGAGACGGACATGTCCCGCATCAGGAACTGGTGGCCGAAGGGCACGTCGAACTCGGCGTGGGCGAGGAGCGATCCGACCTGTCTGACCGACTCGACCAGGAGCAGTGGGTCCTGGTAGTCGTCGTCGCGGGCGAACAGGGAGTGGCTGCGCGGCCATTGGGCGCGGACAGCGAACGCCTCGGCACCGCCCTGCGGGCCGACGGCGTCCCATCCCGTCAGGAAGACCTCGGAGACCGCGGCGCGGTGCACGTACTCCCGCGGGACCGTCGACGTCAGGCGCTGCGCGGGGACCCGGAGTAAGGCCTGCTCGACCACCGGGGCCGGTCCCGTCCGCCTGACCCGCGTCGTGGACGACTGCTCAACGAAGTGCGGCATGTAGGGCTCCTGTCGTATGCGGGCAGGGGACACCTACGGCACGCCGTCGCCCCCCGCTGCGGCAAACCTTCCGGGAGACAACATACAGACCGGTCTGCGTGGTCCCCATGAAGTTCTCCCCGAATCCCGAACCCGTCGTCACAGTGAGTCACCAAAGAGGAGCACCTCCACCGCTCCTCAAGGTGCCCTCACCCACCGAACCCTTGACACGCAGGGGTGGAACCCTCTTGACATTCAGACATGTCTGTTTGTTATCGTCCTCACGCCGACTGCGGCGCCTCAGCCGCTGCGGCCACGCCTCAGGAGGAACAGATGAATCGGCAGGCCGTGGATCTCCTCGCTCCACCGACCGGACGCCCGCGCCCGCGGCACCCGCAGGGCGCCCCCTCCCGGCTCCACTTCACCTCCTCCCTCGCCCCTCTCGGCCAGAAGGGCCTGCGTGTCCTCGTCGTCGAGACCAACACCCGCGACGCCATCCTGCTCCGCCAAGGCCTGAGCAGTCAGGGGTACGTGACGCAGAGCGCGAGGAACGGCGCCCAGGCGCTCCGTCTCCACCGCGACGCCGACCTCGTCCTGCTCGACCTCGACCTGCCGGACCTCGACGGCCTCGCGGTGTGCCGGGGCATCCGCACCGTCAGCGAGACGCCCATCATCACGGTGACCGCGCGCGACTCCGAGCTCGACCGGGTCCTCGGCCTGCGCGCCGGGGCGGACGACTGCCTCGTCAAGCCTTACGGCTTCCGGGAGTTGCTGGCCCGGATGGAGGCCGTCATGCGGCGGGTCCACCGTCAGACCTCGCCGGCGCGCGTCGCCGCCCACCAGGGCCTGCGCCTCGACGCCGACGCGCGGACGGCCACTCTCGACGGCGAACCGCTGGACCTGACCCGCAAGGAGTTCGACCTGCTGTTCCTGCTCGCCTCCCAGCCGGGCACGGTGATCTCGCGCCGCCAGATCATGGCCCAGGTCTGGGGGGACGTCGGATCCGCCCAGGGCCGCACCATCGACACCCACGTGGGAACGCTCCGGGGCAAGCTCGGCTCCAGCGAGTGGATCCACACCGTCCGGGGCATCGGCTTCCGCCTCCGGTGCCCGTGACCGGGCCGCACACGGCCGCCCGGCGACGCTCCTCCCCCGCCGCCCGCCACACCGCCGCGTTCACGTTGCGTTAAAGTACAGACAAGTTTGTCAAAAACTTCGCGGCGAGAGAGTGGAATGGCTAAACAAGAACGGGCACTGCGGACGCGTCACGCCATCCTCACCGCCGCGGCGGAGCTGTTCGACGAGCGCGGTTACGACTCGGCGAGCACCACCGACATCCTCGCCCGGGCCGGCCTCACCCGCGGGGCGCTGTACCACCACTTCCCGTCGAAGGAAGCCATCGCCCTCGCCCTGCTCGACATGCACGTCGACGCCCTCGAGGTGGAGGAGCAGCCGGTGAAGCTCCAGAGCCTGATCGACCTGACCTTCAGGTTCGCCCAGCAGCTGCAGCGTGATCCCGCCCTCCGCGCCAGTGTCCGCCTCTCCGTGGAACAGTCCTCGTTCACCGCCGTCCAGACCGGTTACGAGCAGTCCATCGAGGTCATACGGAACCTCCTGCGGCAGGCCATGCAGCAGGGCGAGATGCTGCCCGGCCTGGACATCGACGAGGCGACGCTCTTCATCGTCGGCGCCTACACCGGCGTCCAGACCATGGACCAGGCGTACAGCGGGCGCGCCGACCTGATCGACCGGGTCGGCGCCCTCTGGCGGTTCGTCCTGCCCGGCCTGGCCACGCCGGGCCTCATCAGCCGCCTGCGGACCACACCGCCGACGCGCGCCCCGCGGCCCTCATCTGACTGAGGGCCACCCGGAACCGCCCGGCGCCGGCACCGAGGGCGCTGTCCGCCCCGCCCCACGCCCCTCCGCGGCCTCTCCGGGCTCGAACAGCGCCTGAAGCACGGGCCACAGCCGGTCCACACTGTGCCCTTCCCACCACTTGGGGTCGCTGCGCCCCTGGGACTCCACGCCCGCGGCGAGCAGCACGGCGAGGTCGGCGAGGTCCTCCCCCGGGAACGCCGTCCGCCGCCCGGAGAGCACGAGACGCTCGTGGAGCATGGCCAGCATCTGGTCCCGCAGCCGGGGCGACCGGAACGTCCCGTCGCCCGCGAGCTTCATCCCCGCCCGCACGAGCGGGTCCGTGCGCAGCGACTCGCCCAGGGCGACGAGGAAGGTCCGTAAGGCCTCCGCCGACTCCCGGCTGAACGCCTCGTCCATGAGCACGACGATCCGGTGGTGGGCTTCCTCGTACACCGCGGCGGCCAGCATCGCGGTGGAGGCGAAGTGGTGGTAGAGCGCCCCCCTGCTCACCCCGGCCCGCTCACAGACGTTGACCAGTCCCGCGTCCGCGGGCGGCCCGTCCGCGACCAGCTCGGCCATGGCCCGCACAAGGGCTTGCCGGGTCCGGTGCGACCTGGTCTGCATGGGCCCTCTTTTCATGACATCGGTCGAATCTGCTACCCCCGGGCGTGAAAGCCACGCGGAATCATACAACACTGCCTCTTATGAGCCGCTCGCCCTCATCCACCGCTCCAGCAGGGCGCGTTGAACGGCTCCCCGACCCGCTACAAAGCCCTTTTGCTCCCCCACCTCTCCCCGAGCCACCCCTCCCCCACAGAAAACAAAACAGGTAAGTCGGTTTATCCCGCTCCCTCAGAGACCCCCTCACGCCTCCAAGGTGACCACCGACTGAACCCCACGCTCCGCACATACCGTCTCCACCTCCTCTCCTTTCTCCAGAGGAACTCAAGGAGGACTCCAGAATTCCGAGCCGCCGAAGCGAGGACGTCCGAGAAAGCCTCTCCCCCGAGCACGGCCGAAGAGGAAGGGTGATCGTCCACGACGAACAGCGAGGCGACCCGCCGCTTTGCAACCGCGCAGGAGAAAGGCTTACTTCACCGGCCGCCAGGAGGATCTGATTGAAGCCCGGCCTGCCCCACCCCCCGACGCCCGAACCATCGACAGGCCCGTTCCACAAGCAGTGCGGCAAGCCCCCTGAGTAGCCGCGTTTCAGGGAGATCGCACGGATCAGCAGGTGCGACACGGGGCGCAGGGGCGAAGTAGCGGGCTCCGGACCAACCACGCCGGGGCGTCGGCCTCCTGCACGCAGGGCAAGGGGGAGGCCGCTGCCTGCCGCTGCGTCACCGTCGCCGCCGTGAGCGATGCGCTCGTGCCACAGAAGAACACCCTCACTCGGAGGAGGTCGCCGCCCCCAGCAGCACCGGGAGGACCTTCTGGGCGAACCGAGCCCGCTGTTCATCGCGTGTACGCGCGCGATGGGACACCTCACACGTCCACGGCCCTCACTCGTCCCTGGCGACCGGGCGGAGGCAGACGGTGCAGGCGTCGATGAGGCCCCCGCGGGCGCGTGCGCCCACCCCTTCCGCTCACCACGCGGGAGGGCCGGATTCCGCGTGGCCCTCCCGCCTCAGACGTGCGTCACCCCGGTCGGCCCCAGCCCACGCCACCCCTCACGGACAACCGGAAGAACGGCGGCTCAGCGACCCTTGTCGGCAGGCTCCAGAATCGCCACGCACTCCACATGGTGCGTCATCGGGAACAGGTCGAAAGCGCGCAGGGTCCTGACCCGGTAGCCGCGTTCGGCGAAGTAGGAGAGGTCGCGGGCGAGGGCGGCCGGGTCGCAGGCGACGTAGGCGATGCGGCGGGCGCCGAGGCCGGCGAGGTGGTGGACGGTCTGCTTGCCGGCGCCGGCGCGCGGGGGGTCGAGGACGATGAGGTCGACCTCGGTGATGCCGGTGCGCGGGAGGACCGACTCGACCTTGCCCTGTTCGACGCGGACGCGCGGGAAGGCGGCCAGGTTGTGGCGGGCGTCCTCGACGGCGCGCTTGCCGGACTCGATGCCGAGGACCGCGCCCTGCTCGCCGACGCGGTCGGCGAGGGCTCCGGCGAAGAGGCCGACGCCGCAGTAGAGGTCGAGGGCGGTGTCGCCCTTGCGCGGGAGGAGGCCCTGCATGACGGCCTTCATGAGGGTGTCGGCGGCCTTCGGGTGGACCTGCCAGAAGCCGCCGCTGCCGACGCGGTGGGTGCGCTCGTCGGCGCGCTCGCGGACGAAGGCGCGGCCGTGGACGCGGTGGACGCCGCCGTCCTTCTCGTCGACGCGCAGCACCGAGACCGGCTTGTCGAGCTCGACGAGCGGAAGGCGGGCGCCGGGGCGGGGGGTGAGGATGACCTGGCGGTCGTGGGAGCCGGAGGCGGCGATCGCCTCGACGGTGGCCATGCCCTCCCAGGTGCGGGCCTCGATGCCGAGCTCCGAGACGCCCTGGGCCGCGATCATGCAGTGGTCGATGACCTCGACCTCGTGCGAGCGGTGCTTGCGCAGGCCCGCGCGGCCGTCGGCGTCGATGGCGTACTGGACGCGGGTGCGCCACTGCGGGACCTCGCCCGCCGGGAGCTTGTCGCCCTCCGCGGGGACGACGGTGCCGTCCCAGCCGGCCTCCTCCGGGGTGAGGCCCGCGAGCCGCTTCAGCTGCTCGGCGATCACCTCGCCCTTGAGGCGGCGCTGGGCGCCCGGCTTGGCGTGCTGCCAGTCGCAGCCGCCGCACTTGCCGGGCCCGGCGAAGGGGCAGGGCGCCTCGATGCGGTCCTTGGAGGCGTCGAGGATCTCGACGGCGTCGGCGCGCAGGAAGCGGCTGCTCTCGTCGCCCTCGGTGACGCGGGTCCGGACGCGCTCGCCCGGCAGCGCGTGGCGCACGAAGAGGACGCGGCCCTCCTCCGTCCGCGCGATGCAGTGGCCGCCGTGGGCCACCGGGCCGACCTCGACCTCGTACTCCTCCCCGATCAGGGACTTCACAGGGGTGTTCTGCATGATCGGGGACTCCAGAGCCAGAGGGGGGAGGAAAAGCGGGCTGCTGTTCGGACAGCAGCCCACCAGTCTAGTTGCTCTTCCCGGCCGATTCCTTCCTGGCCTTCTCGACCGGTCCGCGGCGGACCGAGCCCGGCGCGTTCCAGTCCTGGCGCTTCCGGGCCCGGCGCTTGGCGGCCTCGGAGGACTGCAGCTGGTAGGGGACGGAGGTGACCATGACGCCGGGGGTGAAGAGCAGCCGGCCCTTGAGGCGGAGCGCGGACTGGTTGTGGAGCAGGTGCTCGTACCAGTGGCCCACGACGTACTCGGGGATGTACACGGAGACGGCGTCGCGCGGGCTCTCCTTGCGGAGGTTCTTCACGTACTCGATGACCGGCCGGGTGATCTCGCGGTACGGCGAGTCGAGGATCTTCAGCGGCACGTTGATGCCGCGCCGCTCCCACTCCTCCCGGAGCGCCTTGGTCTCCGCCGGGTCGACGTTGACGGTCAGCGCCTCCAGCTCGTGGGCGTGCAGCAGCTTCGCGTAGGCGAGGGCACGGAGGGTGGGCTTGTGGAGCTTGGAGACGAGGACGATGGAGCGGACCCTGGAGGGGCGCACGTACTCGTCGGGGCGCTCTTCCGCGGCGGCGATCTCGGCGGCGACGGAGTCGTAGTGGCGGCGGATCGCGGTCATCGTCACGTAGAAGATCACCATGCCGAGCAGGGCGACCCAGGCGCCGTGGGTGAACTTGGTGGCGAGGACGACGACGAGGACGAGGCCGGTGAAGAAGGCGCCGAAAGCGTTGATCGCGCGGGAGCGGATCATGTGGCGGCGCTTGGCCGGGTCGCGCTCGGTCGTCAGGTGCCGGTTCCAGTGCCGCACCATGCCGATCTGGCTGAGCGTGAAGGAGACGAAGACGCCGACGATGTACAGCTGGATGAGGCGGGTGGAGTCCGCGCCGTAGACCCAGACGAGGAGGGCGGCGGCGCCCGCGAGGAGCACGATGCCGTTGGAGAAGGCGAGCCGGTCGCCGCGGGTGTGCAGCTGGCGCGGCAGGTAGCGGTCCTGGGCGAGGATCGAGCCGAGGAGCGGGAAGCCGTTGTACGCGGTGTTCGCGGCCAGGAAGAGGACGAGCGCGGTGGCGGCGGCGAGCAGGATGAAGAAGAACGTGCCGTCGCCGAAGACGGCGGCCGCGACCTGGGAGATGACCGGGTCCTGGACGTATCCCTCGCCGACCGGGACGCCGTCGAGCAGCAGGTCCTCGGCGGGCTTCTCGGCCATCCGCACGTCGGTGGCCCCGGCGAGGAAGATGATGCCGCAGAACATGGTGACGGCGAGGCCGCCCATGAGCGCGAGGGTGGTGGCGGCGTTCTTCGACTTCGGCTTGCGGAAGGCGGGGACGCCGTTGGAGATGGCCTCGACGCCGGTGAGGGCCGCACAGCCGGAGGAGAAGGCGCGCAGCAGCAGGAAGACCAGGGCGAAGCCGGCGAGTCCCGGGTGCTCCGGCTTGATCTCGAAGTCGGCCGTGGGGGCCTTCATGGTGTCGTCGAGGACGATGCCGCGCCAGGCGCCCCAGGCGATCATGCAGAAGACGCCGAAGACGAAGACGTACGTCGGAACCGCGAAGAGGCTGCCGGACTCCTTCACGCCGCGGAGGTTCATCACGGTGAGGAGGACGATGACGCCGACGGCGCAGGCGACCTTGTGCTCGACGACGAAGGGGATCGCGGAGCCGAGGTTCTCGATGCCGGAGGAGATCGACACGGCGACGGTGAGGACGTAGTCGACGAGCAGGGCGCTCGCGACGGTGAGTCCGGCCTTCGGTCCGAGGTTCGTGGTCGCGACCTCGTAGTCGCCGCCGCCGCTCGGGTACGCGTGCACGTTCTGCCGGTACGAGGCCACGACGGTGAACATCAGGACGACCACGGCCAGCGCGATCCACGGGCTGAAGTGGTAGGCCGACAGGCCGGCGACGGAGAGGACGAGGAGGACCTCGCCCGGCGCGTACGCCACCGACGAGAGGGGGTCGGAGGCGAAGACGGGGAGGGCGATCCGCTTGGAGAGCAGGGTCTCCCCGAGCTTGTCGCTGCGCAGGGCCCGCCCGATCAGGATCCGTTTGGGCACATCGGTCAGTTTGGACACAACAGAGGATCGTAAGCGTTCGAAAAGAGCCATCCTCACCGCGACCCCCAATCCATACGGAATCTTTCCGGGGGCCCTCGGATGCGGTCCCGTTCCGCGTTGCGGCTTAAGCTCGGACCGGGCAACCCGGCAGGGCGTTGCCCGCCACGGCCCGGGCCGATCGGGCGAGGAAAGTTGTGAGCAGGGTGTTTTCGCAGGTCAGCAAGGCGATCAGGAGTGCGGGGTAACGGGGACGTGCACATCGTCATCATGGGCTGCGGGCGAGTGGGAGCCGCTCTCGCGCAGACCCTGGAGCAGCAGGGCCACACGGTCGCCGTGGTGGACCAGGACCCGACGGCTTTCCGCCGCCTGGGCTCCGGCTTCGGAGGCCGGCGCGTCACCGGTGTGGGCTTCGACCAGGACACGCTGCGCGAGGCGGGCATCGAGGAGGCCGGTGCGTTCGCCGCGGTGAGCAGCGGTGACAACTCCAACATCATCGCGGCCCGGGTGGCCCGCGAGATGTTCGGCATCGAGAACGTGGCCGCGCGGATCTACGACCCCCGGCGCGCCGAGGTCTACCAGCGCCTGGGCATCCCCACCGTGGCGACGGTCCGGTGGACCGCCGACCAGATGCTGCGCCGGCTGCTGCCGTCGGGCGCGGAGCCGCTGTGGAGCGACCCCAGCGGCGGTGTCCAGCTCGCCGAGGTGCACACCTCGCCCTCCTGGATCGGCCACAAGATCAGCCGGCTGCAGGACGAGACCGGCGTGCGGGTCGCCTTCCTCACCCGGCTGGGCGAGGCGGTCATCCCGAGCTCGCAGACGGTGCTCCAGGAAGGCGATCTGGTGCACGTGATGATGCGGACCGACGAGATCGCGAAGGTCGAGGCGGCCTTCGCGGAAGGCCCCGAGGAGGGCGGTCACTGATGCGGGTCGCGATTGCGGGCGCGGGCGCGGTGGGCCGTTCCATCGCCGGCGAGCTCCTGGAGAACGGTCACGAGGTCCTGCTCGTCGACAAGGCGCCGACCGCCATCTCGGTGGAGCGGGTGCCGCAGGCGGAGTGGCTGCTCGCCGACGCCTGCGAGATCACCTCGCTGGACGAGGCGGCGCTCCAGCGCTGCAACGTGGTCATCGCGGCCACCGGCGACGACAAGGTGAACCTGGTCGTCTCGCTGCTCGCGAAGACCGAGTACGGGGTGCCCCGGGTGGTCGCCCGGGTGAACAACCCGAAGAACGAGTGGCTGTTCAACGAGTCCTGGGGCGTGGACGTCGCCGTCTCCACGCCGCGTCTGATGTCGGCCCTGGTGGAGGAGGCGGTGAGCGTCGGCGACCTGGTCCGGCTGCTCCGCTTCAGCCACGGCGACGCCAACCTGGTGGAGCTGACGCTGCCGCCGGAGTCGGCGGTGGCCGGTACGCAGGTGGGCGAGGTCCCCTGGCCGCAGGACACCTCGCTGGTGACGATCATCCGCGGTTCGCGGGTGCTGACGCCGAGTCCCGAGGAGACCTTGGAGGCCGGCGACGAGCTCTTGTTCGTCGCGGCGCAGGCCCGCGAGGAGCAGCTGGAGGAGCTCCTCCAGGTCCGCCGCGAGCCGACGGAGTAGCGCCACCGCACCGTACGCGGAAGGGCCCGGGACCTGCGCAGGTCCCGGGCCCTTCCGCGTACGGCCGCGACCGACACGGCCGGCGGCCCGGGCGTCGCTACGGCCCCGGGGCCGGGCAGCCGTACGGCCCCGAGCGACGCTCCCGGACCGGGGTCCGCCACGGCTCGGGAGCCGGGCCGGATCGGGTCAGGTCAGGTCAGGTCAGGTCAGGTCAGGTCAGGTCAGATCAGGTCGCACCGGGTACGGCCCGGTGCCGGATCGGGCTGCGGTACGGGCCCCGGCCCGACCGGAGCACGGTACGGCCCCGGGCCCGACGAGGTCACGTGCCGACACGGCCCCGGCCGGCCCGGATCAGGCCTCGGTGCGGCCCTCGGCCGAACCGGATCACGCGTCGGTACGGCCGTCCCGGCCGGCGGCGGATCGGGCGCCGCGACGGCGCCCCCGCGCGAGCGGGTCAGGCCTCGGAACGGTTCGCGGCCGCGGCCTCGCGTTCCTTCTCGGCCTTCTCCTCCGCCTCCATCTCGGCGAAGACGTCGATCGGCGGCGGCGCCTTCGCCAGGAAGACCCAGGTGAGGTAGACCGCGAGCAGGAAGGGCGGGATCTTCAGGGCGACGAGGACCCAGCCGAGCTGGGTGGTGTCGGCCCACCAGTAGAGCGGGAAGAGGATCGCGCACTTGGCGAGCAGGATCAGGCCCCAGGCCCAGCTGGCCTTCGCGTAGGCCTTCTTGCGGCCGGGGTTCCGGGTCCGCCAGGAGAGGTTCTCCTTGAAGACGGGGCCGAGGATGAGGCCGATCAGCGGGACGCCGGCGAGCGTGGTGACGATGTACGCGAGACCGAGGCCCAGCGTGTACAGCATGCCGGGCAGGTAGAAGTCCTTGGCGTTGCCGGTCATCATCGCGAAGACGACGCCGAAGCCGACGCCGAAGACCCCGCTGAAGGCGTGCTTGACCGTGTCGCGGCGGGCGAGCCGGACGACGACGAGCAGGAGGGAGACGGCGAGCGCGGCGATGGCCGAGCTCTTCAGGTCCTTGTTGATCGTGTAGATCGTGACGAAGAGCAGTCCGGGCAGGACCGTCTCGACCATGCCGCGGACGCCGCCGAACGCCTCGAAGAGCGCGGCCTCGGTCACCGCCCTGTCGGTCCGGGCGTCCTGATCCGGGGTCGGGGGTGCGGTGGTCGGCTTGTCGACGGACGTCACCGGCTACTCCTGTCCGAGCGGTCGGAGCTCGTATTTGGGGTTGAAGAGGACCCGCCGGCCGTGGCTCATGGAGATCCGGCCGGAGGCGATCAGCTTGCGGCCCGGCTCGATGCCCACGATGGAGCGCCGGCCCAGCCAGACGACGTCCAGGGGTGCCGTGCCGTCGAACAGCTCGGCCTCGAGCGCCGGGACACCGGCCCTGGGGCGCAGCGTGACCGTGCGCAAGGTACCAGTGACCTTGACTATCTGGCGGTCGTCGCAGTCGGAGATCCGCGTGCAGCCCGAGGCGGCCGTGTCCTCCTGGAGCTCCTCCGACTCCAGGTCCTCCGGCGAGGAGGAGAGCCGGTCGAGCATCCGGCGGAACCGGCCTGCCGGCCTGTCGGTACGGGGTGCAGCACTCATACCCAAAAGCGTACCGGCCGCGGCCTGGACGGGAGCGGGCCCGTCTCAACGTTCGAAGCGGTACCCCATGCCCGGCTCGGTGACGAAGTGGCGCGGGTGCGAGGGGTCGGTCTCCAGCTTGCGGCGCAGCTGGGCCATGTAGACCCGCAGGTAGTTGGTCTCGGTGCCGTAGGAGGGGCCCCAGACCTCCTGGAGGAGCTGCTTCTGGCTGACGAGGCGGCCGCCGTTGCGGACCAGGACCTCCAGGAGGTGCCACTCGGTCGGGGTGAGCCGGACGTCCCGCCCGTCGCGGTGGACCTTCTTGGCGGCGAGGTCGACGGTGAAGTGCTCGGTCTCGACCACGACGACCCCGTCCTCGGCGCCGCCGACGGGCTCGGCGCGGCGGACGGCGGCGCGCAGCCGGGCGAGGAGCTCGTCCATGCCGAAGGGCTTGGTGACGTAGTCGTCGGCGCCCGCGTCGAGGGCCTCGACCTTCTCGTCGGAGGTGTGGCGGGCGGAGAGCACGATGATCGGGACCCGGGTCCAGCCGCGCAGCCCCTTGATGACGTCGACGCCGTCGATGTCGGGCAGGCCGAGGTCGAGGACGACGACGTCGGGGTGGCGTTCGGCGGCGAGCTTGAGGGCGGTGGCGCCGTCGGGGGCCGAGTCGACCTCGTACTTCCGCGCCTTGAGGTTGATCACCAGGGCGCGGACGATCTGTGGCTCGTCGTCGACCACGAGGACCCGGGTCATGGCGGGGGCCTTCCTTCTCTGGAGCTGTTCCTGCTGTACGGAGGCGGCGCGGGCGTTCCACGGGGACTTCCGCGGGAGGGGTACGGGACGGGGCGCGGGGGTTCGGCGCGGGTACGGGGCGGAGGGCGGGGGCTCAGCCCATGGTGCGGGCCGGCAGCCCGGCGGCGGGCGGCGGTGCGGTGCCCCCGGCGGCCCGGAGGGTCAGCACCATGGTGAGGCCGCCGCCCGGGGTGTCCTCGGCGCTGAGGGTGCCGCCCATGGCCTCCACGAAGCCGCGGGCGACGGCGAGCCCGAGGCCGACGCCGGAGCCGCGCGGGGCGTCGCCGAAGCGCTGGAAGGGCTCGAAGATGCCGTCCTTGGACTCGTCGGGGACGCCGGGGCCGCGGTCGACGACCCGGAGTTCGACCCGGTCGCCGAGGGTGCTGGCGGTGACGGCGACGGGGACGCCGTCGGGGCTGTAGGTGACGGCGTTCTCGACGATGTTGGCGACGGCCCGTTCGAGGAGTCCCTTGTCGACCTCGACCATCGGCAGGGTCTCGGGGACGTCGGCCTCGGCGCTGCCGTCCGGGACGCCGCCGAGGGCCATGGGGACGACCTCGTCGAGGTCGACGGCGCGGATCAGCGGGGTGACCGTGCCGGTCTGGAGGCGGGACATGTCGAGGAGGTTCCCGACGAGGTGGTCGAGGCGGTCGGCGCCGGCCTCGATGCCCTCCAGGAGCTCGGCCCGGTCCTCCTCGGACCATTCGACGTCGTCCGAGCGGAGGGAGCTGACGGAGGCCTTGATGCCGGCGAGCGGGGTGCGCAGGTCGTGGCTGACGGCGGCGAGCAGGGAGGTGCGGATCTTGTTGCCCTCGGCCAGCTTGCGCGCCTCCTCGGCCTCGCCGACGAGCCGCTGCCGGTCGAGGACGACGGCGGCCTGGGCGGCGAAGGCGCCGAGCACCCGGCGGTCCTCGGCGGGCAGGACCCGTCCGCTGAGGGCGAGGGCGAGGTGGTCGCCGACCGGCATGTCCACGTCGGCGTCCTCGGGCCGGGCAGCCGGGTGGGGCCCGACGGCGGCGGCCCGCTGCCAGGGCTCGGCGCCGTCGGCCCGTTCGAGCAGGGCGACGGACTCCATGGAGAAGGTCTCGCGGACCCGTTCCAGAAGGGCGTCGAGGCTGGTCTCGCCGCGCAGCACGCTGCCTGCGAGGTAGGAGAGGACCTCGGACTCCGCCCGCAGCCGGGCGGCCTGGTGGGTGCGGCGGGCGGCGAGGTCGACGACGGAGGCGACGGCCATCGCGACGCCGAGGAAGACCGCGATGGCGACGATGTTCAGTGGGTCGGCGATGGTGATCCGGTGGATCGGCGGGGTGAAGAACCAGTTCAGGAGGAGGGAGCCGACGGCCGCGGAGGCGAGCGCCGGCAGGAAGCCGCCGAGCAGGGCCGAGCCGACGGTGAGCGCCAGGAAGAGGAGCATGTCGTTGGCGAGGCCGAGGTCGGCGTCGGTGTGGGTGAGGAGGAGCGCGAGCGTCACCGGTCCGGCGACGCCGACGAGCCAGCCGCCGAGGATCCGGGAGCGGCCGAGCCGGGCGCCGCGGGCGACGGGGAGTCCCCGGCCCTTGGCGACCTCGCCGTGGGTGACGATGTGGACGTCCAGGTCGGGGCCGGACTCGCGGGCGACGGTCTGGCCGACGCCGGGCCCGAGGACGTACTGCCAAGTGCGGCGGCGGCTGGAGCCGAGGACGATCTGGGTGGCGTTGACCCCGCGGGCGAACTCCAGGAGGGCGGTCGGTATGTCGTCGCCGATGACGTGGTGGAAGGTGCCGCCGAGGTCCTCGACGAGGGTGCGCTGGACGGCCAGCTCCTTCGGCGAGGCGGCGGTGAGGCCGTCGCTGCGCGCTATGTAGACGGCGAGGACCTCGCCGCCCGCGCCCTTCTCGGCGAGCCGGGTGGCGCGTCGTATCAGGGTGCGGCCCTCGGGGCCGCCGGTGAGACCGACGACGATCCGCTCGCGGGCCTGCCAGGTGGAGCGGATGTTGTGCTCGCCGCGGTACTGCCGGAGGTACTCGTCGACCCGGTCGGCGGTCCAGAGGAGGGCGAGCTCCCGCAGGGCGGTGAGGTTGCCGGGGCGGAAGTAGTTGGAGAGGGCGGCGTCGACCTTGTCGGAGGTGTAGACGTTGCCGTGGGCCATGCGGCGGCGCAGGGCCTCGGGCGACATGTCGACCAGTTCGATCTGGTCGGCGCGGCGGACGATCTCGTCCGGGACGGTCTCCTGCTGCCGGACGCCGGTGATCGCCTCGACGACGTCGCCGAGGGACTCCAGGTGCTGGATGTTCACGGTCGAGACGACGTCGATGCCGGCGGCGAGCAGTTCGGCGACGTCCTGCCAGCGCTTGGAGTTCCGTGAGCCGGGGACGTTGGTGTGGGCGAGCTCGTCGACGAGGGCGACGGCGGGACGGCGGGCGAGGACGGCGTCGACGTCCATCTCGGTGAAGACTCCGCCGCGGTGTTCGAGCTCGCGCCGGGGCACCTGCTCCAGGCCGTGCAGCAGCACCTCGGTGCGCGGCCGGCCGTGGTGCTCGACGAAGCCGACGACGCAGTCGGTGCCGCGCTCCACCCTGCGGTGGGCCTCGGCGAGCATCGCGTACGTCTTGCCGACGCCGGGCGCCGCGCCGAGGTAGATCCGAAGCTTGCCACGTCCCATGGACCGACCATACGTCCGGCCGATCGGACATTCCGCACCCGGAGGAGCACCCCGACGCGGTATTGACGTGATCCTGATGCCCGTCGGCGCGGTCGGCCCGCACCGGCCCGGCCGGCCTGAGCGCCGGCCGTCCCGCCGGGGCTCAGGCCTCGGCTATCTCCCCGTCGCGGAGTTCGAGGACCCGGTCGGCGAGGCCGAGGAGCTGGTGGTCGTGGGTGGCGACGAGGGCGGTGCAGCCCTCGCTGCGGACCACCGCCCGCAGCAGCTCCATCACGGCGAGGCCCGTCTCGGCGTCGAGCTGGCCGGTCGGCTCGTCGGCGATGAGCAGGGCCGGCTTGTTGGCGAGGGCGCGGGCGATGGCGACCCGCTGCTGCTGGCCGCCGGAGAGCTCTCCGGGGCGCTGGTCGGCGTGGTCGGCGAGGCCCACGAGGGCGAGCAGCAGGGCCACCCGCTCCTCCCGCTCGGCCGGGTCCGCCTTCCGCAGCCGCAGCGGGACGCCGACGTTCTCGGCGGCGGAGAGGATCGGCAGCAGGCCGAAGGACTGGAAGATGAAGCCGATGCGGTCCCGGCGCAGCTCCAGGAGTCCGTCCTCGCCGAGGGTGGAGAGGTCGGTGCCGTCGATGACGATCCGGCCGCCGTCGGCGCTGTCGAGGCCGCCGACCAGGTTGAGCAGGGTGGTCTTGCCGGAGCCGGAGCGGCCCCTGAGGGCGACCAGCTCGCCGCGCGGGATCTCGAAGGAGACGCCCTTGAGGGCGTGGACGGCGGCCTCGCCCTCACCGAACGTCCGGCGCAGCCCTTCGACCCGGATCATCGGCCCCCCGGCCGGGTCCTCGGCGACGGCCGTCGCGGACCGCGTGCTGTTCTCGCTCATCTGCGTCCCCCTCCTCGAACACCTGCGCAGTCCAGTATGGTCGGCCGCCCGCACCGGGGCCAGAGCCGGGAACCCCGACCCGACCCCGAAGTCCGGACGCCCCATCCCGCACTCCGGACGGGGGAGGACCCGTAGGGGAAGCGCGGGACCGGGGCGCGAAACGGCCGGTGGGCCGTCGCCCGTACGACGTGCGTACGGGCGACGGCCCACCGGACCGACTCCTTCCCGGGCCGCGACGGCCCCGGGGCGGGTCAGCGGATCTCGGAGATCTCCGGGCCGCGCTGGAGCTGGCCCATGCCGCCGGAGAAGCGGGACCCGGCCTGCTCCTCCTGCTGGACGCCGTCCGGCACCATCTGCGCGTCGTTCGGCAGCTTGAGGACGATCGGGTCGCGCGGGGCCATCGGGCCGTCGCCGCGGGCGACGACGGTGTCCCGGACGATCTGCTCCAGGAGGCCGGCGGCCTCGGGCTGCACCGCGCCCTGGCCGGAGATGACGCCGCGCAGGAACCAGCGCGGGCCGTCGACGCCGACGAAGCGCACGATCTGCACGCCGCGGTTGCCGTCGGGCAGCTGGACGGGGACCTGCGCGCGCAGCTCCCAGCCGAGGGGGCCCTCGACCTCGTCGATCGCGCCGCCCTGCTGGACGATGCCGGTGGCGATCTCCTCGCGGACCTCGCCCCAGATGCCCTCCTTCTTGGGCGCGGCGAACGCCTGGAGCTGTACGGCGCTGTCGCGCAGCACGACGGTCGCGGCGACGATCGCGTCGCCCGCCACCTCCACGCGGAGTTCCATGCCCTCGACACCGGGGACGTACAGGCCGCCGAGGTCGACGCGGCCCTCCTCGGGCTTCGCGACCTCGGAGATGTCCCAGGGACCGTCGGGCCGGGGCGCCGGCGGAAGGTTCACCTTGCGCGGCTGGTCGGCCGCTTCCGCGGAGTCCTCGCCGGCCACGGCGTCGACGACCTGCTCGGCCTCGCCCGCCGCGTCGGCGGCACCGCTCTTCTTGCGACGTCCGAACACGTCACTGTCCTTCCCGGTCGGATACGACCGAAGCGTATCGATTCCCACCCGTCGTGCCGTCCACGGCGGCATGACCGCCGGTGGACCCGAAGCCCCCCTCGGCCCGCGCCGAGCCGGGAAGCTCCGCCACCTCGTGGAAGCGCACCTTCTCGACCTGCTGGACGACCAGTTGGGCAATCCGGTCGAAGCGCTCGAACCGCACGCTCTCGCGCGGGTCGAGATTGACCACGATCACCTTGATCTCTCCACGGTACCCGGCATCGACCGTCCCTGGGGCATTCACGAGCGCGACTCCGCAGCGCGCGGCCAGTCCCGACCGCGGGTGGACGAAGGCGGCGTAGCCGTCGGGGAGGGCGACGGAGACCCCGGTGGGCAGCACGGCGCGCTCCCCGGGGGCGAGGACGGCGGCCTCGGTGGTGACGAGGTCGGCACCGGCGTCGCCGGGGTGGCCGTAGGCCGGGATGGGCACGTCCGGGTCCACCCGGCGGATCAGCACGTCGACGGGAGGGCGCATCAGGGGTTCACCTCGAAGGCGCGGGCGCGCCGGAGCTGGTCGGGATCGGCCATGGCGGCGCGGATCTCCTCCGGCCGGCCGTTGTCGATGAAGTGGTCGACCTTGACCTCGACGAACATGGCGTCGGCGCGGACGGCGACGGGTCCGTCGGGGCCGCCGATCCGGCCGGTGGCGGTCGAGTAGATCTTGCGGCCGTGGACGGCGGTGACCTCGGCCTGGAGGTGGAGGACGGTGCCGACCGGGACGGGCCTGCGGAAGTCGGTCTCCAGGCGGCCGGTCACGGCGATGACGCGGAGCAGCCAGTTCAGGGAGCCGAGGGTCTCGTCGAGCGCGGTGGCGAGCACGCCGCCGTGGGCGAGGCCGGGGGCGCCCTGGTGGTCGGCGGTCACGGTGAACTCGGCGGTGACGGTCACGCCCTCTCCCGCGCGCGCGTCCAGGTGGAGCCCGTGCGGCTGCCCGTCGCCGCACCCGAAGCAGTGGCCGTAGTGCGAGCCGAGTGCCTCGCCGGGGGCGGGCGCGTCGGGGTGCCGGGTCGGCGCCACGGCGTCGGCCGGCGGGGTGAGGGCGGCAGATGTTGCAGTCACAGGCCCAGACCTTACCCGCGCGGCCGGGGCCGGGTCGCGCCGTGCCAAGCTGGACGCATGCAGCCTTCCGCCTCGTCTCCCGCCCCCTCCCCCGAGTCCTCCGCGTCCCCGGCGGCGCCGCGCTTCGACGAGCGGCTGACCGTGCCCGGTTCGTGGTGGGTGATCGTCGTGCTGCTCGCGCTCTCCGGCGGTCTCGTCACCTTCCCGCTGGGAACGGTGCCGACGCTGGGCGGGCTGATCGTGGCGGGCGTCGCGGCCGGCGTCGCGGTGTCCTCGTACGGCTCCGCCCGGATCCGGGTGGTGGCCGGTTCGCTGGTGGCGGGCGAGGCGCGGGTGCCGGTGTCGGCCCTGGGGGCGGTCGAGGTGCTGGACGAGGAGGAGGCGCGCGCCTGGCGCTCGCACAAGGCCGATCCGCGCGCCTTCATGCTGCTGCGGAGCTATGTGCCGCGGGCGGTGCGGATCGAGGTCACGGACCCGGCCGACCCGACGCCGTACCTGTACCTGTCGAGCCGTGACCCGGAGGGCCTGGCGGCCGCCGTGGAGGCGGTGCGCGGCGAGGCCTGAGCCCGGCACGGGGCCGCTCGCGCGGCCCGGGCACGCCCTAGAAGCCCAGCTCCTTGGGGTTCTCGGGCTGCTCCAGCGGGGGCAGCTCCGCCAGCTTCCCCCAGGGGACCTGGCGGGCTCTGAGGTCCTTGCGGATGTGGCCGGCGAGCTTTCTGGTGTCGCGCCGGTTCATGACCGCTCCGACGGCGGCGCCCACCATGAACGGGGTGAGGTTCGGCAGGTTGCGCACCATGCGCTTCATGATCTGCTGGCGCAGTTCGCGCTTGAGCTGCCCGCCGAGGGCCGCGTTGATCGTCGTGGGCTTGGTGGGGTCGATGCCCCGCTCCTCGGCCCAGGAGGCCAGATAGGCGGCCGAGCGCTGGGGAAGGGTGCCGGGCGGCCGGAGTCCGTAGACCTCGTGGAGCTCGGCGATGAGCTTGAGCTCGATGGCGGCCACGCCGGTGATCTCCGCGGCCAGCTCGGCCGGCATGGCCGGCGGTACGGGGAGCATGGCGGCGGCGCCGATGCCGGCACCGACGGTGGAGCTCGCGTTGGCCGCGCCGGAGACCAGTTTGTCGGCCAGCTCCTCGGGCCCGAGCCCGGGGAACTGCTTGCGCAGGGTCGCGAGGTCGCGGACGGGGACGCGCGGGGCCAGGTCGATCAGCCGGTCGGCCAGATAGCCGATGCCCGCCTTGGCTCCGTCGCCGCTCCGCTTCACGCCCTGCCTGACGCCCTCCACGCCGCGACGGACCGCGTCGATGCGCGAGGCGTCGATCCTCATGCGGTCGATCCGGGTGCGCGCCGGATCGGCCAGTCGCCTGACGGTGCCGCGCTTCCCGCTCCGGCGGTCGTCACGGTCCTTCGTCGCCCCGGGGTCCGCGGACCCTTCGGCGTCCCGCTCGGCGGGGAGCGGTGCCCGGTCCTCTCCGGGGGTCGCGGCGCCTTCGAGCGAGGCCGTGGGGCCCCGCTCGTCGTCCGCCGGACCGAGGGAGGGCAGAGGGGCGGCCCGCCCGGCGTCGGGAGCCTCCTGGGCGCCCTCTGTCGGGCCTGTGCCGCCCTTGTGCGTCCGGGGCTTCACGGGGAGCCTCAGACGCCGCTTCCGGGACGGTGTGTCGCCTGCCACGGCCGCGACCAGCTCAGTCGCAGTCGCGGCAGATCGGCTGGCCGTTCTTCTCGCGCGCCAGCTGGCTGCGGTGGTGCACCAGGAAGCAGCTCATGCAGGTGAACTCGTCGGCCTGCTTGGGCAGGACGCGGACGGCCAGTTCCTCGTTCGAGAGGTCGGCGCCCGGGAGCTCCAGGCCCTCTGCGGCCTCGAACTCGTCGACGTCGACGGTCGAGGTCGACTTGTCGTTCCGACGGGCCTTGAGCTCTTCAAGGCTGTCCGAGTCGACGTCGTCGTCGGTCTTGCGTGGGGTGTCGTAATCCGTTGCCATGTCGCTCTCCCCCTCTGGGTCGTTGCGGGTGTCTCAGCGCACGTAACGCGTGAGAGGTCGGACTTGTGCCCGACCTGAGGCGCAGATTTTGCCTCACATCAAGGTCTGTTACTCAATCGACACCCGTCCCGGGCTCTTCACGAGGGATCGGTACGAGTGGCGAAGCGGACCGTACACGGTCCTCGGTGGGTCCGCGTGGAGCGCCACCCCGTGTACTTTCCGCCGCCGGATGCCCGGGAAACCCGGACTTTTCCGGGTTTTCCCCCGGAATTCACGGTCACGCAGCGCGGTCGATCCCGCACTCGTGCTTGTGATCGATCACACATGACCGTCTCAGGGCGGGACGCGCCGAATTCCGCTCAAAGCGAACAGATCGGGCTTCGTCCCCGCAGTGTGTCAGATCGGCAGAGTGACACGCATCACCAGCCCACCGCCCTCCCGGGGCTCCGCGCTGATCCTCCCGCCGTGCGCCCGGGCCACCGAGCGCGCGATCGACAGTCCGAGCCCGACGCCCTTGTCGCTGCCGGTCCGCTCCTGGCGGAGCCTGCGGAACGGCTCGAAGAGGTTGTCGATCTCGTACGCGGGGACCACGGGTCCCGTGTTGGACACCACGAGCACCGCCTGGCCGTGCTGCGCCTCGGTGGTGACCTCGACCCAGCCGTCCTCGGGAACGTTGTACCGCACGGCGTTCTGAAGCAGGTTCAAGGCGATCCGTTCGAGCAGGACGCCGTTGCCCTGGACGACCACGGGAGCCCGCCGGCCGCGGATCTCCACGCCCTTCGCCTCGGCCTCCGCGTGCACCTGGTCCACGGCCCGCTCGGCGACCTCGGCGAGGTCGACGGGCTTGCGCTCCACGATCTGGTTGTCGCTCCGGGCGAGCAGCAGCAGGCCCTCGACCAGCTGCTCGCTGCGCTCGTTGGTGGCCAGCAGGGTCTTGCCGAGCTGCTGGAGCTCGACCGGCGCCCCGGGGTCGGAGAGGTGGACCTCCAGGAGCGTGCGGTTGATCGCCAGCGGGGTCCTCAGCTCGTGCGAGGCGTTGGCGACGAAGCGCTGCTGGGCGGTGAAGGCCCGCTCCAGGCGCTCCAGCATCTCGTCGAAGGTGTCCGCGAGCTCCTTGAGCTCGTCGTCCGGCCCGTCCAGCTCGATCCGCCGGGCCAGATCGGAACCGGCCACCTGGCGGGCGGTGCGGGTGATCCTGCCGAGCGGCGAGAGCACCCGTCCGGCCATGGCGTAGCCGAAGGCGAAGGCGATCACGCTGAGCCCGAGGAGGGCGAAGAGCGAGCGGCGCAGCAGGTCGTCCAGGGCTTTGTCCTGCTGGTACTTGAGGCAGGCGGAGACGGCCGCGTTGAGCTGCTCGCCGGTGCCCTGGACGGGCAGCTCGCACCAGGAGGTGGTGGGCTGCACCTTGCCGGTGACGACCTTGAACGGCAGCTGGGTGAGGTTGTGGGTGACGGCCTGCGCCGTGAAGACGTAGATGATCGACAGCAGCAGGATCCCCGCGATCAGGAACATGCCGCCGTACAGCAGCGTGAGCCGTATCCGGATGGTCGGCCGGAGCAGCGGTCTCACCGGGTCCCTGGGGTCCCAGGTGGGCTTCGGTGGCGCCTGCGGGTGCGGCGCCGGAGTCGCGGCCACCGGGTCAGATCCGGTAGCCGGAGCCGGGGACGGTGACGATGACGGGCGGCTCGCCCAGCTTGCGCCGCAGGGTCATGACGGTGACGCGGACGACGTTGGTGAACGGGTCGGTGTTCTCGTCCCAGGCCTTCTCCAGGAGCTGCTCCGCGGAGACGACGGCGCCCTCGGAGCGCATCAGCACCTCCAGGACGGCGAACTCCTTGGGGGCGAGCTGGACCTCCCGGCCGTCCCGGAAGACCTCGCGGCGGTTGGGGTCGAGCTTGATGCCGGCGCGCTCCAGGACGGGCGGCAGCGGCACGGAGGTGCGGCGCCCGAGTGCCCGCACGCGCGCGGTGAGCTCGGTGAAGGCGAAGGGCTTGGGCAGATAGTCGTCGGCGCCCAGCTCCAGGCCCTCGACCCGGTCGCTGACGTCGCCGGCGGCGGTGAGCATCAGGACGCGGGTGGGCATCCCCAGCTCGACGATCTTGCGGCAGACGTCGTCGCCGTGGACCAGGGGCAGGTCGCGGTCGAGGACGACGACGTCGTAGTCGTTGACCCCGACGCGCTCCAGGGCGGCGGCGCCGTCGTACACGACGTCGACGGCCATGGCCTCCCGGCGCAGTCCGGTGGCCACCGCATCGGCGAGCAGCTGCTCGTCCTCGACGACGAGTACGCGCACGTCGTTCTTCCTTCCCTCGCGCGCCCCGGTCCGGGCGGACCGGAGGCGGTTCTCGAACACTGACTGTGCGTGTCCATCCTGCCCCGGACGCGCGTAAACCGGCTGTAAGGCGGGGGTGCGGGGGTCGCTCGGGGGTGCGGATGACGGGACGGCGAACGGCGGGGGACGCGCCGGGGTCGGCGCGTGGGCGGGCGGGTGCGTGGCGGGGACTCGCCACGGAGTACGGAGAATTCACCATGAATCCCGGGCCAGTTGAGGTTTCCCCGCGGACGGCGTTGGGGAGGAGGTCTGCACACCCCGCGATCACACCCTGTCTGTGGCACGCCCACGGCTCCTCCGTCCCCCGGGGAGCGTCGCAGAGCGTGATCCATCCATCCTCGGCACACCCCCGTGCCGCCGGACCCACGAGGAGGGGCGCATGGACGCGTTCACCGCAGGACTGCTGCACCGCATCAGGACCACGCAGTCGGACCTCACGCGGGCCCGCGAGACCGGCGACGAGTACCTCGCGGAGGTCGAGCAGGCCGAGCTGGAGGACCTGCACCGACTGGCCGCGGAGCACGGCGTGGAGGTCGCGACGGTCTACGCACAGAGCGCCTGAGCGTCGGCGCTCCTCCGGGAGCGCCGACGGCGATGCCCCGGAGCCTTCGCGGCTCCGGGGCATCGCCGTGTCGGGGCCCCGCCCCGCCCTGTCTCAGTCGTGCCAGGCGCCCAGGCGTTCGAGCAGCTCCTGGAGGGGCCCGAAGAGCCCCTCGGGGGCCGCCACGGCCAGTTCGCCGGACTCGGGCTCCCCCGGACGTCCGCCGGTGCGCGCGCCCGCCTCGCGGGCGATCAGGGCCCCCGCCGCGTGGTCCCAGGGGTTGAGCCCGCGCTCGTAGTACGCGTCGAGCCGGCCGGCCGCCACGTCGCAGAGGTCGATGGCGGCCGAGCCGCCCCGCCGGATGTCGCGGACCATCGGCAGGATCTCCCTGACCACGTCGGCCTGGCGGGCGCGGCGCGTCTGGACGTACCCGAAGCCGGTGCCGAGCAGGGCCTGGTCGAAGGGGGGCGCCGTACGGACCGCGAGCCGGCGGTCGCCGAGGTACGCGCCGCCGCCGCGGACGGCGCGGAAGGTCTCGCCGCGCAGCGGGGCCTCCACGACGCCGACGACGGTCTCGCCCTCGTACTCGGCGGCGATGGAGACGGCCCAGGACGGCAGGCCGTAGAGATAGTTCACCGTGCCGTCGAGCGGGTCGATGACCCAGCGGACGCCGCTGGTGCCGGGGGTGGCGGACCCCTCCTCGCCGAGCAGCCCGTCCTGCGGGCGGTGCTCGGTGAGGAAGCCGGTGATCAGCTTCTCGGCGGCGATGTCCATCTCGGTGACGACGTCGATGGCGCTGGTCTTGGTGGCGGCGACGGCCAGGTCGTCGGGCCGGCCGTCGCGCAGCAGGGCGCCGGCGCGCCGGGCGGCCTCCAGGGCGAGGGCGAGCAGCTCGTCGAGCGGGGGTGCGGAGGTCATGGCCGGCTCCTCAGGCGTAGGGGCTGTCGGCGCCGGCGGCGGCCGGGTGTTCGCCGCGGGCGGGGCAGCAGCCGATGGGGCAGAGGTCGTGAGAGGGGCCGAGGGCGCCGAGGGCGCAGCGTTCGGCGCGGCTGCCGCGTTCGGTGGCGGCGCGTTCCAGGACCAGGTCGCGGACGGCGGCGGCGAAGCGGGGGTCGGCGCCGACGGTGGCGGAGCGGCGGACCGGGAGCCCGAGCTCGGCGGCCTTGGCGGTGGCCTCGGTGTCGAGGTCGTAGAGGACCTCCATGTGGTCGGAGACGAAGCCGATCGGCACCATGACGACGGCGGGGGCGCCGGCGGCGTGCAGCTCCTCCAGGTGGTCGCAGATGTCCGGCTCCAGCCAGGGGATGTGCGGGGCGCCGCTGCGGGACTGGTAGACGAGCCGCCAGGGGTGGTCGGTGCCGGTCCGCTCGCGCACCGCGTCGGCGATGAGCCCGGCGACGTCGAGGTGCTGCTTGACGTAGGCGCCGCCGGGGCCGTGGTCGGCGACGGGGCCGGAGGTGTCGGCGGCGGAGTCGGGGATGGAGTGGGTGGTGAAGGCCAGGTGGGCGCCGTCCCGCACGGCGTCGTCCAGGTCGGCGAGGGAGGCGAGGACGCCCTCGACCATGGGTTCCACGAAGCCGGGGTGGTTGAAGAAGTGGCGGAGCTTGTCGACGCGGGGCAGCGGCAGGCCTTCGGCCTCCAGGGCGGCGAGCGCGTCGGCGAGGTTCTCGCGGTACTGGCGGCAGCCGGAGTAGGAGGCGTAGGCGCTGGTGGTGAGGACGGCGATGTGGCGGCGGCCGTCGTGGACCATGTCGCGGAGGGTGTCGGTCAGGTAGGGGGCCCAGTTGCGGTTGCCCCAGTAGACCGGCAGGCGCAGGCCGGCCCCGTCGAAGTCGGCCCGCAGCGCGTCGAGCAGCGCGCGGTTCTGGCCGTTGATCGGGCTGACGCCGCCGAAGAGGAAGTAGTGCCGGCCCACCTCCTTGAGCCGCTCCTTGGGGATGCCACGGCCGCGCGTCACGTTCTCCAGGAACGGGACGACGTCGTCCGGGCCCTCGGGGCCGCCGAAGGAGAGCAGCAGCAGGGCGTCGTACGGGGCGGGATCGAGCTGATCGGACATGGCACCGATCCTGCCACCCGCGACCGACGGTCCGGGGCGCGGCCCGTCCGGAATTCGGGGGTGACCCGATCGCTTCGAACCCTTAGGCTTTAGACATTAACTACCCGTGTCGACCGCGCCGCGCAGACGGCACGCCGCGTCGCAGAGCCGGAGAACCCCTTGTCCAGTCCCTATCGCGCGATCTTCTCCGCTCCCGGCACCGCCTCGTTCTCCGTCGCCGGGTTCCTCGGCCGGATGCCGCTGTCCATGATGGGCATCGGCATCGTCACGATGATCTCCCAGGTCACCGGCCGGTACGGGCTCGCCGGCGCCCTGTCGGCGACGCTCGCGATGTCCGCCGCCGTGCTCGGCCCCCAGGTCTCCCGGCTCGTCGACCGCCACGGCCAGCGCCGGGTGCTCCGCCCGGTCACCCTGATCTCGATGGCCGCCGCGGCCGGACTGCTGCTCTGCGTGCAGCAGGGGGCGCCGGACTGGACCCTCTTCGCGTTCACGGCCGTGATCGGCGTCGTCCCCAGCGTCGGCGCGATGACCCGGGCCCGCTGGGCGGGCATCTACCGGGGTGACGCGCGCAAGCTCCACACGGCGTACTCGTGGGAGTCGATCGTCGACGAGGTGTGCTTCATCTTCGGCCCGATCATCTCCATCGGCCTGTCGACCACCTGGTTCCCCGAGGCCGGCCCGCTGCTCGCCGGCGTCTTCCTGGCCATCGGCGTCTTCTGGCTGACCTCCCAGCGGGCCACCGAGCCCGAGCCGCACCCGCAGCCCGCCGTCAAGAGCCGCTCGGCGCTCCGCTCCCCCGGCCTCCAGGTCCTCGCCCTGGCCTTCGTGGCGACCGGCGCGATCTTCGGCGCGGTGGACGTGGTGACCGTGGCCTTCGCCGAGGAGCGCGGCCACAAGGCCGCCGCCAGCCTGGTCCTGGCCGTCTACGCGCTCGGTTCCTGCCTGGCCGGCGCGGTCTTCGGGCTGCTGCACCTCAAGGGCGAGCCGTCCCGCCGGTGGCTGCTCGGCGTCTGCGCGATGGCCGTGAGTATGATCCCCCTCCTACTGGCCGGGAACCTGCCGTTGCTGGCCGTGGCGCTCTTTGTCGCGGGCCTCTCCATCGCGCCGACGATGGTGACCACAATGGCCCTCGTCGAGAAGCACGTACCGCACACCCAGCTGACCGAGGGCATGACCTGGACCGGCACCGGCCTCGCGATCGGCGTGGCCCTCGGCTCCTCCGCGGCCGGCTGGGTGGTCGACGCCTCGGGGGCGGAGGCGGCGTACGTGGTGCCCGTCGTCGCGGGCGCGCTCGCGGTCGTGGTGGGGCTCCTCGGCCACCGCCGGCTGCGGACGCCGGCGCCGGAGCGGGAGGGGCGAGATGAGCACGAGGACAGCGGGACCGGGCAGCGCCAGGACGGCGGGCAGCCCGTGGCGTAACTGGGCGGGGAACGTCACCTCCCGGCCGGTCCGGGAGGTGAGCCCGGCCTCCGCCGAGGAGCTGGCCGCCGAGCTCCGCCGGGCCGCCCGGGACGGGCTGCGGGTCAAGACGGTCGGCACCGGCCACTCCTTCACCCCGATCGCCGCCACCGACGGGGTGCTGATCCGCCCCGATCTGCTCACCGGGATCCGGCGGATCGACCGCGCGGCGATGACGGTGACGGTGGAGTCCGGCACGCCGCTGAAGCGGCTCAACGTGGCGCTGGCCCGGGAGGGCCTGTCGCTCACGAACATGGGCGACATCATGGAGCAGACGGTCGCCGGGGCCACCTCGACCGGCACCCACGGCACCGGCCGGGACTCCGCCTCCCTCGCCGCCCAGATACGCGCCCTGGAGCTGGTGACGGCCGACGGCGGGGTCATGACGTGCTCCGAGGAGCGGCACCCCGAGGTGTTCGCGGCGGCCCGGATCGGCCTCGGCGCGCTCGGCGTGGTCAGCGCGATCACCTTCGCCGTGGAGCCGCTCTTCCTGCTGACCGCTCGGGAGGAGCCGATGCGCTTCGACCGCGTGATCGCCGAGTTCGACCAGCTGCACGCGGAGAACGAGCACTTCGAGTTCTACTGGTTCCCCCACACGGACAACTGCAACACCAAGCGCAACAACCGCAGCGCCGGTCCCGCCGCCCCGCTGCCGCGCCTCGGCGGCTGGTTCGAGGACGAGTTCCTCTCCAACGGCGTCTTCCGGGCGGCCTGCGCACTCGGCCGGGCGGTGCCGCCGGCCATCCCCTCGATCGCCCGGGTCTCCAGCCGCGCCCTGTCCGCCCGTACGTACACCGACATCCCGTACAAGGTCTTCACCACCCCGCGCCGGGTCCGCTTCCTGGAGATGGAGTACGCGCTGCCGCGGGAGGCCGCTACGACGGCGCTGCGCGAGCTGAAGGCGATGGTGGAGCGCTCGCCGCTCAAGGTGAGCTTCCCGGTGGAGGTGCGCACCGCGCCCGCCGACGACATCACGCTCTCCACGGCCTCCGGCCGGGAGACGGCCTACATCGCCGTGCACCTCTACCGGGGGACGCCCCACCGCGGGTACTTCACCGCGGTGGAGCGCATCATGACCGCGCACGGCGGCCGGCCGCACTGGGGCAAGGTCCACACCCGGGACGCGGACCGGCTGGCGGCGGCCTATCCGCGCTTCGCCGAGTTCACGGCCCTGCGCGACCGGCTCGATCCGGAGCGCCTCTTCGCCAACGACCATCTGCGGCGGATCCTCGGCGACTGACGGGGGCTCAGCCGGCCGTGCCGTCCCCGGAGGGGGCCGCGGGGGCGGTGGGGGCGGTGCCCCCGGGAACCGGGCCGGTGGCCGGGGGCTCGGTGGGCGCGCTCGGCGACTCGGGCGCCGTGGGCCCGGTGGTCGGCGCGACGGGCTCCCGGGTGGGGGCCGTGCCGCCGTCGGCCGAGCCGGTCGGGTCCGGGACCGGGGCCGTCGTGGCCCCGCCGTCCGGGGTTCCGGTGCCGGTGCCGGGGTCGGAGGTGGCGCCGGTGGACGGGGTGCGCGCGTCCGGCTGGGCGTCGGGGCTCGCGGAGCCGGTCGGCGCGGGCGTCCGGCGCTCGGGCGCGAGCGGTTCGGGGGCGTCCTGCCGGCCCCCGCCGTCGCCGCGGACCACGGAGCCGAAGGTGGTGGTGCCCTGGGTACCGCTGAAGTCCTCGCCGGAGACCAGCTCGTAGGTGGTGATGCCGCCCATGGTGACGCCGAAGACGAGCGCGGCGGCCAGCATCGGGCGTTTCCAGCCACGCAGCCGGGTTCCGTGGAGGGTGGCGGCGCCGAACTCCCCGTCGTACGGCGACGGCGCCGCGGCCCCGGGGAGGGCGCCCGGCATCGGGGTGTGGCGGTCGTCGCGGGGGTCCGCCGGTGCGGGGGACGGGACCTGACGCGCCCTCGGCTTGACGGCGGTCGCGCCCCGCACCTGCTCGCCGGTCCGTTTGAGGAGCTGCTGGAAGAGCGGCCCGCCGCAGGTGGCGATGACGCTGATCACACCGGCGCCGAGGATCGTGCCGTAGACCCCCAGGGTGGAGGCGAGTTTGGCGGCGATCACGGCGGCGAGAGCGCTGCCGGCGACCTGGGGCACGCTCAGGTCGATCTTCCGCGGGGCCGTCTCCCCCGGCTCCGGGGCTCCGTTCCCGGGGGCCGGCGCCCGTATCTCCGGGTCGTCCGTGTCGGTCGGCTGCCTGTGACGCATCTCCACCCTCTGCTTGGTCATCTGTTCCACCGTGCACCCAGAAGGGACATACGGGCGAAGCGAATAGTTCCGTTTCAGGGGGTTCTGTGAAGAGTGCCACGCGGCAGGAAGGGAGACGGCGACTCAACTCCCGCGCACCCCGAGAAGTTGGGCGGCGCGCCGGTCCACCCGAGTGGCCCGAATGGAGTACATTGGCGAACCCTGGGTCCGGACGCCTTCCGGGGCGCCCGGGAACGGAACCGCTACACAGTGTGACCCTCGGTCACTCCGGGTAGTGAACAGGTAACCGTGCCATAACGGCGACTCCGGGTCCACGCCCGACACGCCGGGCAACTCGGCAAGGTAGTGGCAGGCTGCACCCGGGCAGGCCACACTCGACTAGCGGAAGCAGCGACGCACGTGACGTCGGCAGGCACCACCCGGGAGGTCCCCATGCCCGAACTGCGTGTCGTGGCCGTCTCCAACGACGGCACACGACTGGTGCTCAAGGCTGCCGACAGCACGGAGTACACGCTTCCGATCGACGAGCGGCTGCGGGCCGCCGTGCGCAACGACCGCGCGCGCCTCGGCCAGATCGAGATCGAGGTCGAGAGCCACCTCCGCCCCCGGGACATCCAGGCGCGGATACGAGCCGGTGCCTCCGCCGAGGAGGTCGCCCAGCTCGCCGGCATCCCCGTCGACCGCGTCCGCCGGTTCGAGGGCCCCGTCCTCGCCGAGCGCGCCTTCATGGCCGAGCGGGCCCGGAAGACCCCGGTTCGCCGGCCCGGCGAGAACACCGGACCCCAGCTCGGCGAGGCGGTGCAGGAGCGGCTGCTGCTGCGCGGCGCCGACAAGGACACCGTGCAGTGGGACTCCTGGCGGCGCGACGACGGCACCTGGGAGGTGCTGCTCGTCTACCGGGTCGCGGGCGAGGTGCACACCGCCAGCTGGACCTACGACCCGCCGCGCCGGCTCGTCCAGGCCGTGGACGACGAGGCGCGGGCGCTCATCGGCGAGACCGACGACACCCTCGCCGCGCCGGAGCCGAGCTTCCCCTTCGTACCGCGCATCGCCCGGCTGCCCCGGGACCGGCCGCTCGACCGGACTCTGGACCGGCCGCTGGACCGCGCCCTCGACCGGCAGCTCGACCGCGCCCCGCTGACGGCGTCGGCGGAGCCGGAGGACGAGCGGGACTCGCTCACCAGCCTCTTGGAGGCGGTGCCGAGCTTCCGCGGCGACCTGGTGGTGCCGGAGCAGCCCGACGGGCAGCCCTCCGACGAGGTCGAGGCGGAGGAGCCGCCCGCTCCCGCCGCCTCCGCGGGAGCCGGCGCGGCGTACGCCGACGTCCTCATGCCCCGCTCCGTCTCCGGTCACCGCGACCGGCTGCACGGCGCCACCGACCGGCAGGCGGAGGCCGACGGCGTCCGCCCGGGCCGCCGCGCGGCGGTCCCCAGCTGGGACGAGATCGTCTTCGGGACGCGCCGGAAGAAGCAGGAGTAGCCCCGGCACGCACCGGGAAGGGCCCGCGTCGAACGCTCGACGCGGGCCCTTCGGTACGCCTCCGCTACCGCGGGCCTCTCGGACGCCTCCGTTACCGCGGGCCTCTCGGACGCCTCCGCTACTGCCGGCCCTTCCGTGAACCTCCGGTGCCGCGGTCCTTCCCGTACGCCTCCGCTACCGCGGGTCCGGGCCGGTGGCCACCGGGCGGGACGGGTCCGAGGACCACTCCGACCAGGAGCCGGCGTACAGGGCCGCCGGGATGCCGGCCAGCTCCAGGGCCAGCACCTCGTGGGCGCCGGAGACGCCCGAGCCGCAGTAGACGCCGACCTCCTCCGCCTCCACCGCGCCGAGACCGGCGAACCGCTCCCGCAGCGCGTCGGCGGCGAGGAAGAGGCCGTCCGCGGCCACGTTCTCCGTGGTCGGCGCCGAGTGGGCGCCCGGGATGTGACCGCCGACCCGGTCGATCGGCTCCACGTCGCCGCGGTACCGCTCGGCCGCCCGGGCGTCCAGGAGCAGCCCGGAGCGGGCCAGCGCCGCCGCCTCGTCCGCGTCGAGCAACCGCAGCCCGCCCGGCTTCGGAGTGAAGTCGCCCGGCTCCGGTGCCGGCACCGCGGTCGACAGCTCCCCCGGCCAGGCCGCCAGGCCCCCGTCGAGCACCCGCACGTCCTGGTGGCCGGTCCAGCGCAGCAGCCACCAGGCGCGGGCGGCCCCCCAGCCGAGCCCGCCGTCGTAGACCACCACCGGACGGTCCGCGTGGACCCCCGCCCGGCGCATCACCGCCCCGAAGGCCTCCGGGTCGGGCAGCGGATGCCGGCCGCCCTCCCCCGGCGGTCCCGCCAGTTCGGCGTCGAGGTCCACGTAGACCGCGCCGGGCAGGTGGCCGGCTTCGTACGCGGGGCGCCCGGGCGGGCCCCCGAGGGTCCAGCGCACGTCCAGGAGGACCGGCGGCCGGGTTCCCGCCGACTCGCTGGCGAGTTCGCTTGCGGAGATGATGGGCTTCATGGGGCCATCCTCGCGCAGCCATGCCCGCGTCGGGGAGGGACCCGGCGTCCTCCCGGAGGATCGCGCCAGACGGGGTGCGACCGGGGCGCGCCGTGCGCGGCCCGGCGAAGTCACCGGCGGCGGAGCACGGTCACGACCACGTCCGAGGAGAGGGTGACGATGACCGAGGCCGCTCGACGCAGCCCGGGGACACCCTGCTGGGTGAGTCTCATGGTGCACGGGATCCAGGCGACGCAGGACTTCTACCGGGAACTCTTCGGTTGGGAGTTCGTCCCCGGTCCGCAGCAGCTCGGCCCGTACGTGCGGGCGCTCCTCGGCGGCCGCGAAGTGGCCGGCATCGGACAGCTGCCCCCCGACCGCCACCTCGACACCGCCTGGACGACCTATCTGGCCACCGACGACGCCGGGGAGACCGCCGAGTCCATCCGCTGCTGCGGCGGGACCGTGGCGGTCGGCCCGCTGGACGCGGGCGAGGCCGGCCGCCTCGTCATCTGCGCCGACCCGGCGGGCGCGGTCTTCGGGGTCTGGGAGGCGGAGGCCCACCACGGCACCGCGCTCGCGGGCCCGCCCGGGACGCCGGTGTGGAACGAACTGCTCACCTACGAGACGGCCACCGTCGGCAAGTTCTACCGGTCGGTCTTCGGCTACGAGGTCGAGCCGGTCGTCTCGGCGGACTTCGACTACGCCACCCTGCACGTCGACGGGCGCCCGGTCGCCTCGCTGCACGGGGTGGGCGAGGAGCTGGCCCGGGACCGGGGCCCGCACTGGATGACGTACTTCGAGGTCGACGACGCGGACGCGGCCGCCCGGCTCGTGGTGGAGCTGGGCGGCCACGTGCTGCGGCCGCCCCGGGACGGCACCGCCGGACGGCTCGCCCTGGTGGCGGACCCGGAGGGCGCGGTGTTCACCCTCGTGAGGTCACGCTCCCGTTGACGCCGGTACGGCCCCGGGACCGAACCGGCGGCGCGGCGGACCTCAGCGGCGGCCGCGGACCAGGCCCCGGCGGAGCAGCGAGGGCCCGGCCGGGGCGGGCTCGCCGCCGGGCAGGCCGAGCTGGGTGAGGCGTGCCGGGGCGAAGTGGTGGGCGACCGCAGGGTCGGCGTGGTGCGCCGCCAGGTACAGCTCGGTCTCGGCCCGCATGCCGGGGTGGGCCTTGTGCCGCATGCAGTAGCTCACCGCGCGGACGAGCGGCGCGAGTGACGCGGGCGCCGCCCCCGGCACGACGGGCTCCGCGCCGTCCTCCAGATCGGGGACGAGGTGGTCGACCACGGTGAGCGGGATCCGGTTGCTGTTCTCGAAGGGGGTCAGCCGTTCGAGCAGTTCGCCGGTGCCGACCCGGGCGACGGGGACCCCGTAGTAGACGGCGGCCGTGAGCATCGCCGTGGAGAAGCAGCCGACGACGAGCCGCAGCGCGCAGCGCTCGTAGAAGGTCTCCGCGAGCAGCGGCACGTCGAGGACGGTGAGCCGGACCCCGGCCTCCTCGGCGGCTTCGCGCAGCACGGTCGAGTAGCCGGCGGGCGCGGTGGGGTGCGGCTTGAAGACGACGCTGCGGTGGCCGAGTGCGGCGGCGCCCCGGAGCATGCGGACGTGCAGTTCCTCCTCCTCCTCGACGGTGAGGAGGCCGAGCGCGGCGAGGTACTGGCCGAGGAGGAGCGCGGTGGGCGCGGCGGCGACGGCCGCGGCGACGGCCGGGTCCTCGCCCGCGTCGGCGGCGATCTCGGCGAGCACCGCGCGGAAGGCGGCGTCGGGGACCAGGGCCGAGGGGGTGCCGTACTCGGTGAGGAGCATCGGGGTGAGGCCGGGCACGAGGTCGAGGTGGAGCAGCCGGCGGATGCGGCAGGCCAGGGACTGGGCCACGTCCGTGCGGGTGGGTCCGTAGCTCATCAGCCCGTCGGCGTACACCTCGACGGAGCTCTCCGGGAAGCAGGCGCCGAGCGCCTTGGCCGGGTTGACCTGGATGGACTCCACGATCAGCTCGACGCGGGCGGATCCGAGGTCCCAGGCGGTGCGGAGCACCCGCTGCCAGAGCGGGGCCTCCTCCGGGCGGGGGGCCCAGGCGGCCGGGTGGTAGGGGTGGATCGTCTCGTTCCAGTCGAGGACGCCGTCGAAGCGGGCCGCGATCCGCGGGTAGCCGGTCATGGACTCCAGGCGGAGCGCGGTCTCCGGGATCTCGGCGTTGTGCGAGAGCAGCAGGAGGCGGCGGGCGTCGGCGGGGGCTCCGTAGAGTCCGGCGTCGATCGCGGCGGCGACGGTCGCGGCGCCGTAGAGGGTGGAGACCTGGAAGATCTGGACCGTGCCGGCCCCGGTGGCGGTGTCGGTGGTCATGGTCAGACGGTCCTTCCGGTCTCGCGCAGGCTCCGCAGGAGGGTGGCGCGAGGGGTGTCCATGGTGGAGAGGGTCTCTTCGAGGACGTCCTGCGGCATGCGGTGCAGGGCGTCGGCGACGTCGGCGCGCAGCCGCTGGGCGACCTCCGGCTCGTACTTCCCGGCCTTGTTCACATGGAAGGCGATCATGGCGCAGTAGGTGCGGACGGCCTTGGGCAGGAAGCGGTCGGCGTCCCGGTCCCGGGAGACCTCCTCCAGGAGCAGGTCGTAGGAGGGGATGAAGTCCAGCTGGCGGTTGTCGCTGATCTGGGTCAGCGAGGTGGTGACGCCCCGGCGGTAGAAGACGCCGTGCAGGGAGAGGGCGGCGTAGGTGCGGGCCTTGAGGTGGAGGCGCCAGACCCAGAGACGGTCCTCGGCGGTGCGCAGCCGGGTCTCGAAGCGGGACGCGCCGTCCTCGAAGAGGGTGCGGCCGTAGATGCCGAAGGGGACGAAGGGGTAGTCCACCATGGTGATCATGCTGGCCGGGGCGATGCCGTCGCGGGGGTCCATCACGGCGTCGCGGACCTTGGCGGGGGCGTACTTGATGTTCCGCTTGCGGCCCTCGGCGAGGACGTGGTCGGTCCGGGCGAAGTCGCAGCCCAGCCGCTCTATGCCGTCGACGGCGGCCCGGAGGTGGCCGGGGGCGTACCAGTCGTCGCCGTCGAGGAAGGTGAGGTAGTCGCCGGTGGCGGCGTCGATGCCGGTGTTGCGGGCCTGCGCCACGCCGAGGTTGGTCTCGTGGCGGATGACCCTGGCGTTCGGGATGCGGTCCCGCCAGCGGTCGAGGACGTCCGGGGTCTCGTCGGTGGAGCAGTCGTCGATCAGCAGGAACTCGAAGTCCGGGTCCGCGTTCTGGGCGAGGCTGCGCACGGTGTCGGGGGCGTAGGGCCCGACGTTGTGGAAGGGGACGACGACGGAGAGTTTGGGCACGCGGAGAATCCCCACACTGGATCGGAGACGGACGGGGTCGGAGACGGACGGGTCGGAGACGGACGGGACCGTGCGACGGGGCGGGCTTGCGGGAGTGGGCTCACGAGGGCGGGCTTGCGGGAGTGGGCTCACGAGGGCGGGCTTGCGGTGCCGGGGACGGGCCCGGATCTGGATTCCGGGTGTCCTCCGGCTGTCAGGCGCCGGTACGGCGGGCAGCGTAATCGGCGTCCTGAGCACGCGAACGAGCCTCGCGTGGACGGCCGGTGAACTCTTGTCGTCCCTCGCGCGAACCGCCGTCCGGCCCTCGGGCGCGACGCCGGGCGACCAGCGCGGTGCCGGCGAGGGCGAGGAGCGCGGTGGCCCCGGCGGCGGCGCCGAGCCGGACGCCCGGGGGGCGGAAGGAGCAGCCGACCCGGGTCGCGCGGCCGTCCAGGGGGACGGCGAGCAGGCCCCGGTGAGAGCGGGCGGAGACCGGCTCGGCCTCCCCGGCCGCGCAGCGCCAGCCGGTGGTCCGGGGCACGGCGACGACGGCGAGGCCGGTGCTGCCGGGCGGCAGTTCGGCGGTGAGGGTGTGGCCGGTGGTGGTGACGCGGGTGGCGCCGGTGGCGGTGAGCCGGGTGACGGCGGCGGCGAGCCGGGCGCGGTCGAGGCAGCCGACGGACTGGCGTGGCAGGACCGGCTTCCGCGCGGGCACGAGCCGGATGCGCACCTCGCCGCCGGCCGGGACGGTACCGAGGGCGCGCATCGGGGCGCGGGTGGCGGGCGGGCGGCCGTCGTAGTCGGCGGGCGCGCCGTCGGCGAGGGCGGCGGTGCCCTCGTACTCGGGCGCCCAGAACCAGACCTCGGCGCCGGCCGGGCAGCGGGCGGTGAGCGTGGTGCCGGTGCGGCGCACGGCGGGCAGCGCGTACACGGAGGCGCCGAGGAGCAGTTCCTGGTTGCGGAAGGCGGAGTCCGCCGGGTCGACGACGGCCGGCCGGCCCGGGTGGACGGTGACGAGCGGCGGTACGGCGGTGGTCGTGGCGGTCGCGGTGCCGCGGGGCGCGGCGTCCTGGCGCACCGGCTCGGCGGCCGCGGAGCGGATCCGGGTGCCGATCGAGAAGATCGCGTCGGTGACGGGGTTGTCGAGGGTCTCGGGGTGCCGGCCCTTGGCGTAGTGGCCGAAGCCGAGGGAGTCGAGGGTGCGGGAGGTGTTCTCGGTGGTGAGGCTGGAGTACGTGTCGGCGCCCTCGCCGCCGAGGAGGAGGGGTTCGTTGCCGCCGGGCAGCGGGCCGGGGTCGGTGCGGTGCGCGGGCCAGGCGTCCGCGCGGGCCACCTCGGCGCCCACGGCCCGCTGCCAGCCGCCGATCCGGGGCGCCCAGGCCACGTCGGCGCGCTGCTGCCGCTCGATCCGCGCCCCGCTGACGGCCGCCTCGCCCGCCTGCGCGGCGAGCAGGAGGGCGGCGGCGACGGCGGCGAGTGCGGGTGTCCGTGCGCGGCCGCGGAGCAGGAGCGGCGCGGCGAGGGCGGCGAGCAGGAGGGCGGCGCCGGCGGTGGGGTGGCTCCAGGCGTCGATGTCGGTGCTGGTGCGGGCGGCGAGGGCGAGCGCCCCGAGGAGGGTGGCGGCGCCGAGCAGGGCGGCCGGACGGGGCACGCCGGGGGCGCCGGAGAGCCAGGCGGCGATCAGGAGCAGGCCGCAGAGGACGAAGGTCTGGCGGTACGGGTTGCCGTTGGGTGAGGCGCCGGCGTGCCAGAGGAGGTGGGTGGGCCCCCACTGGAGGGAGAGCGTGACGAGGACGACCGCCGCCGTCCAGCCGTACCGGACGCGCGGGGCGACGGCCCGGTTGAACGGCAGCGTGAGCGCGAGGAGGAGCGCGGGCGTGCCGATGAAGAGCGCCGGCGTGCCCACGTTGGCGGTGGCGGGCAGGAAGCGGCCGAACAGCTCGGTCCAGGCGGCGGGCGCGAAGACGGTCTCGGGCGTCGGGTCCGCGTACTTCGTGCCGCTGAAGACGACGAGGACGAGCGGCGCGGCGAGCCCGACGCCGAGGCCGACGGTCCACACGGACCGGAGCAGCGCGGCGAGACGCGCCCGGGCGCCGGTGGTGTCGGCGGTGAGGAGCCGCACGGCGAGGAAGAGCGCGGCACCGAGGGTGGCCATGTAGGCGGTGTAGAAGTTGGCGGTCCAGGCGACGGCGACGACCAGCGGCCCGAGCACCGGCCGCCGTCCCGCCCGTGCCCACTCGGCCACGAGGCAGAGCAGCGGGAAGGCGATGAGCCCGTCCAGCCACATCGGCACGGAGGCGCCGTGGTTGAAGGTCCAGCCCGAGAGCGCGTACGCGGCTCCGAGGAGGGCGGCGAGCGGCCAGGGGCCGCCGTCCCGCCCGTCCGCCGGGCGGAGCCGGATCAGCAGCGCGGCCATCGCCGCCCCCGCCGCGGTGATCTTGAGCGCGGTGATGACGTACAGCGCGAGCTCCGGCCGGTCGGCCGGGAAGACCACGACGAGCAGGGAGAACGGACTGCTCAGATACGTGCCGATGTCGCCGAGGAAGCCCGCGCCGAAGCCGGAGTTCCAGTTGAGGAAGGCGTCGCCGTGGGTGTCGCCGAGCAGGAAGGCACGCCAGTAGGCGTGGTACGGCAGGTACTGCTGGCCCAGGTCGACGACGTTCCGGGTGTACGGCCCGAGGGGATGGCTGCGGGCGAGCGCGGTGGCCAGGACGAAGACGGCCGCCGTGAGCAGTCCGGCGCCGGCGGGGGCGAGCAGCAGCGGGTTCCGGACCCGGCGGGGACCGCCCCGCGCCGCCTCCCGGTCAGGGGCGGGCGCGGGTGTGGCGGCGGGTGGCACGGGTCCTCCAGGGAGCACGGGGCTCTCGTCGATCACCCGCGGCGAACGCACGGCGGGACGAACCCATTACTCCTGGTTCGGGCGACCCGAAGCGGATCACCCGGCGATCTCCCGGCGGCTCACGGGTGAACACCTGGTGTCGCCTCCACCGCCGGGAGGGGTGCCGGCCGCGCGCGCTCCGCCGTCCCGCCGGAGAGGCCGGCGGGACGGCGGGTGGATCAGAGGACGTGGTCGAACGCGGGCCGGCCGGTCAGGACGGGGCTGGCGACGCGGGGGCCGAAGGGCTTCCGGTAGTCACCCGTCCCGGCGTAGTTCCGGTCGCGGGCGACGAAGTCGGCGGGACGAGGTTCCTTCCGAGAAGTCGGCGCGCGGCGCATGGATACCGGTGCCGCTCCCTGAGACCCCCGTCCTGGCCGGAAGGTTGTACAGGAAGGCGAAATTCAGGCCGGGGTCACCGGCAGCACGTCCGGCGACAGCGCCGCCGCGCGGGCGCTCGCGCTCGTCATCCGGCGGCGGTGGTGGCGGCGGCACAGCACCTCGTATCCGACGACCTCCGCGGCGGTGTTCACGTCGCCGACGACGACCTGCTCGCCCTCGACGACCATGTGGCCGTCGACGGTCCGGGCGTTGTGGGTGGCGCGGGCGCCGCACCAGCAGAGCGCCTCCACCTGGAGCTGCTCGATCCGGTCGGCGAGCTCGATCAGCCGCTGCGAACCGGGGAAGAGCTTGGTGCGGAAGTCGGTGGTGATGCCGAAGGCGTACACGTCGAGGCCGAGGTCGTCGACGATCCTGGCGAGCTGGTCGATCTGGACCGGCGCGAGGAACTGCGCCTCGTCGACGATCACGTAGTCGGCCTTGCCGCCCTGGGAGAGCTGGTCGACGAGGTACCCGTACAGGTCGAGGCCGTCCGGCGCCTCGACGGCCTCGGTCACCAGGCCGAGCCGCGAGGACAGCTTCCCGGCGCCCGCCCGGTCGTCCCGCGTGAAGATCACGCCCTGGAGCCCGCGCGCGTCGCGGTTGTGCGCGATCTGGAGCGCGAGGGTGCTCTTTCCGCAGTCCATCGTTCCGGAGAAGAACACCAGCTCGGGCATGACGGGTCGCAGACCTTTCGGGTCGGAGGGGCGGGAGGCCGGGAAGGATGGGAAGTCGGGAAGGGCAGGGCGGAAGGGGTCAGGACCGGACTTCGAGCAGCGGCACGAACTGCTCGGCGGGGGTCATCGACCCGTGCATGCCGGTCATCCGGGTCTCCAGCGGTTCGCCCACGGACGCGACGAGGGCCACGTCGTCGTGGGCCGCGGCGACGACGTCGCCGATCCGGCCGTACACCCGCTCGTCGACCGTGTCGCCGAACCAGCCGAGGGCGATGGCCTCGTCGCGGCCCGCCACCCAGAACTGCTCGCCGAGGACCTCGCGCCAGCAGGTGAGGACGTCGGCCTCGGCGCCGGGGACGGCGTAGACGTGCCGCGCGCGGCCCTCGCCGCCGAGGAGGGCGACGCCGGCGCGCAGCTCCCAGTCCTCGTCGACGTCGATCCGGTGCTCCTCGTCGAAGGGCACGTCGACCATGCCGTGGTCCGCGGTGACGTACAGCGCCGAGCGGGCGGGCAGCTGCTCGGCGAGCCGCTGGACCAGCCGGTCGACGAGCATGAGCTGGCCGCGCCAGGCGTCGGAGGAGAGGCCGAAGCGGTGCCCGGCGCCGTCGAGTTCGCTGTAGTACGTGTAGACCAGCGAGCGGTCCCCGCCGGCCAGCTGCTCGGCGGCGAGGTCCATCCGCTCCTCGCCGGAGAGGCGGCCGTGGAAGGTGCCGCCGCTGAGCGCGATCTGGGTCAGCGGGGTCTGCTCGAAGATCGGGGAGGACACCTGCGCGGTGTGGATCCCGGCCTCGTGCGCCCGCTGGAAGACGGTCGGGTACGGCTGCCAGGCCTTCGGCGGGGTCCAGGGGCGCCACTTGAGCTGGTTCATCAGCTCGTCGGTCTCCGGGTTGCGCACCATGTAGCCGCCGAGGCCGTGGGCGCCGGGGGCGAGACCGGTGCCGACGGAGGCGAGCGAGGTCGCGGTGGTGGCGGGGAAGCCGGAGGTCAGCGGCCGGCCGGTGCCGCCGCGCGAGGAGGCGAGCAGCGAGGTCAGGTACGGGGCCTCGTCCGGGTGGGCCTTGATCTGCTCCCAGCCGAGCCCGTCGACGAGGAAGACGCAGACGCGGTCGGCGGGGGTCAGCTCGGCGATCCGCGCGTCGAAGCCGGGCACTCCCTGGCCGGCGACGAGGGTGGGCAGCAGGTCGGCGAGGGAGCCGGAGCCGTACTCGGGCACCGGAGCGGTCCCGGGCGCGAGCGGAACCGGATCGTCCGGCCAGCCGTGGGAGACGGAGGTCGGCTGCGCCATCAGCGGCCGGCCGTCGGCGCGGTGTCGGCGGTGGCCTCGGAGAGGGCCTGGGCGAAGGTGAGCGTCTGCCGCACGGTGTCCGGGCCGTCCCCGGCCTCGCTGACGCGCAGGCTGAGGTCGTCCGCGGTGGCGTTGCCGGTGTAGCCGTGGTCGGCGTCGCAGTTCGGGTCGCCGCAGGCCGCGGGCTCCAGGTCGATCCGGGAGACGGCGCCCCAGCCGATCGTGAGGACGACCTCGCGGGGCACGGAGCCCGGGGTGTACGACTCCGGGTTGGCGACGACCCGGCTGACCACGACCGAGGAGATCCGGTCCAGCTTCACGGACTCGGTGGACGTGGTGGCGTACGGGCTCGGCGAGCTGTTGTCGGCCGCCTGCTCGTCGGTGTGGCTGACGATGAACCGGCTCGGCGTCAGCACGAGGACGGTGACGTGGCGCCGGACCTCGTTGGCATCGAAGGTGGTCTCCTGGTGGACCACGTACGACGCCACGTCCTCGCCGCCGACGGCGGCCTCCACCGCCTCGGACACGAGGGCCGGGTAGTAGCCACTGCGCTCGATCGCCGCGCGCAGCCCCTGGGTCGTCGTACCGCTCTTCACCATGGACTCCATCCTACGGGGCCGCGGGCCCCCTCCGACCCTTCAGTAGCTGGGCAGGCGGCGGGGGCCGAGGTCGGTGGTGGGGGCGGGCGGGGCGAGCCGGACCGCGGCGCCGAGCACGGAGACGCCGGTCGGGCCGACGACCGCGGGTTCGAGCACGACGGAGACGATCTCCGGATGGTCGTCGACCAGCCGGGAGACCCGGAGCAGCAGTTCCTCCAGGGCGGGGGTGTCGACGGGGGCCGAGCCCCGCCAGCCGAAGAGCAGCGGGGCGGTGCGGATGGAGCGGACCAGCTCGGCGGCGTCCTGGTCGGTGGCGGGGACGAGGCGGTGGGCGGTGTCGCCGAGGAGATCGGAGGCGGCGCCGGCGAGCCCGAAGGAGAGGACGGCGCCGACGGCGGGGTCGATCGCGGCGCGGATGACGGTGTCCACGCCGCGGGGGGCCATCGCCTGGACGACCGGCTGGAGCTCCTCGGGCTTGCCGAGGGCCTCGGTCAGCTCGGCGTAGGCGGTCCGCAGCTGCTGCTCGGTCGCCAGGTCGAGCCGGACGCCGCCGAGGTCGGGGCGGTGGCGCAGGTGGGGGGCGGTGGTCTTGAGGGCCACCGGGTAGCCGAGCACGGCGGCGGCCGCGACGGCCGCGTCGGGGCCGGGCGCGGGCAGCGTGGGGCGGAGCGCGATCCCGTACCGGCCGAGCAGTGCGCCGGTCTCCTCGGCGGTGAGGCCGACGCCCCGGGACTCCTGCCCGGCGCCGCGCTCGCGGAGCACCCGGTCGATGAACGCGGCGGCGCCGGACTCGTCGATGGAGTCGTACTCCGGTACGCGTCCCGGGTCGGCGGCCTGCCGCCGCCACTGCGCGTACCGCACCGCCTCGGCGAGGGCGCGGACGGCCCGCTCGGCGGCGGGGTAGGCGGGGATGTTCCGGGCGGGGCCGTCCGGGCCGGCGGCCTCGGACCCGTCCTGCGGCGCGTGGGGGTCCTGCGGCGCCTGTGCTGCCTGTGAGGCATGTGACGTCTGTGACGTGTCTGACCCCTGAGTGCTCTGGATGCTCTGGGAGCTCGGGGCGCTCTGCGCCGCCCGAGCGTCCTGCGTCCGCCCGCTCTCCGGTGGTGCGGATGCCGCCGTGCGGCGGCGGGTGAGGGCGGGGCGGGTGCTGGTGGCGGCGGAGAGGGCCTCCGCGAGGCCGCCCATCTCGACGTGGACGACGACGACCGGCTTCGCGGCGCCCGCGGCCCCGCTGCCCGCGACGGCCTCGCGGAGGGAGGCGGCCAAGACCTCGGTGGTGCCCTCGATGCCGACCCACGGGATCGCGGTGACGACGACCGCGTCGCAGGAGTCGTCGGCGAGCGCGGCGGCGAGCGCGTCCCGGAAGTCGGCGGGCGTGGCGCCGGTCGTCAGGTCGAGGGGCCGCTGCGGGCGCAGCCCCTCGGTGAGGCAGGCGTCGTACGCGAGGAGGCCGAGGGACTCGGAGTTGCCGAGGATCGCGACGCGCGGGCCGGCCGGCAGGGGCTGCCCGGCGAGCAGCACCCCGGCGTCGACGAGTTCGGTGACGGTGTCGACGCGGATGACGCCGGCCTGGCGGAGCAGCGCGGAGACCGTGGCGTGCGGGATGCGGGTGACGGGGACGCGGTGGCCGGGCGGGGCGCTGCCGCTGTGCCGGGCGCCCTTGACGACGACGACGGGCTTGACGGCGGCGGTGCGGCGGGCGAGCCGGGCGAACTTGCGGGGGTTGCCGAGGGACTCCAGGTAGAGGAGGACGACGTCGGTCGCCGGGTCGTCGTACCAGTGCTGGAGGACGTCGTTGCCGGAGACGTCCGCGCGGTTGCCGGCGGAGATGAAGGAGGAGAGGCCGGCGCCGCGCCGGTGCAGCCGGGCGAGGAGGGCGACGCCGATGGCGCCGGACTGGGTGAAGAGGCCGATGCGGCCGGCGGCGGGCAGTTCGGGGGCGAGGGAGGCGTTGAGCCGCACGTCCTCGGCGGTGTCGATGATGCCGAAGGCGTTGGGGCCGATGATCCGCATGCCGTACGAGCGGGCCTGGCGGACCAGGGCCCGCTGCCGCTCGCGGCCCTCGGGGCCGCCGCTCTCGGCGTAGCCGGCGGAGAGGACGACGAGGCCGCGCACGCCGTGTTCGCCGCAGTCGGCGACGACCTCCGGGACGCGCTCGGCGGGGACGGCGACGATCGCGAGGTCGACGGGGGCTCCGACGGCGCCGACGGAGGGGAAGGCGGGCACGCCGTCGAGCTCGGCGGGCCCGTCCGCGCCGAGCGCGGGGTTGACCGCGTACACCTGCCCGGTGAAGCCGCCGGCGACCACGTTCCGCAGCACGGTCCTGCCGACCCCGCCGGGGGCGCGTCCGGCGCCGACCACCGCGACCGAGCGGGGGGCGAGGAGCCGCTGGACGGAGCGGGCCTCGGCGCGCTGTTCGCGGGCGCGCTGGACGGCGAGGGAGCGGTCGGTCGGTTCGAGGTCGAGGTGGAGGCGGACAGAGCCGTCCTCGAAGCTGCGCTTCTGGGTGTAGCCGGCGTCCGTGAACACCTTGATCATCTTGGTGTTGGCGGGCAGCACCTCGGCGGCGAAGCGCCGGATGCCGCGCTCGCGTGCGACGGCCGCGATGTGTTCGAGGAGCGCGGAGGCGACGCCGCGTCCCTGGTGGGCGTCCTGGACGAGGAAGGCGACCTCGGCCTCGTCGGCGGGGAAGGAGGCGGGGCGACCGAGGTCGTTGATCCGGTCGTAGCGGACGGTGGCGATGAAGTCGTCGCCGACGGTGGCGGCGAGGCCGACCCGGTCGACGAAGTCGTGGTGGGTGAAGCGGTGGACGTCCTTGGCGGAGAGCCGGGGGTAGGGGGCGAAGAAGCGGTAGTACTTCGACTCGTCCGAGACCTGCTCGTAGAAGCTGACCAGCCGGTCGGCGTCGTCGGCGGTGATGGGCCGGATGCGCGCGGTGCCGCCGTCCCTGAGGACGACGTCGGCCTCCCAGTGGTCGGGGTAGGCGTGCTCCTCCGGCGCCGGGCCGCCGCCCGGCGCCCCGCCCGCGACCGCGGCCCCGCCGCCTCCGGCCCCGCCCGGTCCGTCCGTCTGCTCCGACGCGCTGCGCATGGGCAAAGCCTACGGCCGGGGTCCGACACCGGCACCGTCCGCGCGCCCACTCCCTGGCGGTACACGGCTCGCGCGGCCTCCCGGCCCCGTGCAAGGTGAGAGGGCCGGACGTCCCACGGAGGCGGGACCGCCCCGACAGGAGCACGCCGCAACCCGTGAGAGACTGGTCTAGACAACCCGCTGAAGACCTGAAGGGCAACACCATGGCTGAGCGCCGCGTCAACGTCGGCTGGGCCGAGGGCCTGCACGCCCGCCCCGCCTCCATCTTCGTCCGTGCCGCCACGGCCTCCGGTGTCCCGGTGACCATCGCCAAGGCCGACGGCAACCCGGTCAACGCCGCGTCGATGCTCGCGGTCCTCGGCCTGGGCGCGCAGGGCGGCGAGGAGATCGTGCTCGCCTCGGACGCCGAGGGTGCCGAGGCCGCGCTCGAGCGCCTCGCCAAGCTCGTCGCCGAGGGCCTCGACGAGCTCCCCGAGACGGTCTGACCCCGGCGGGTCGCTCCACGCTCCTCCCCCGACGGCCGCGTCCCCGGAATTTCCCGGGCGGACGCGGCCGTCCGGCATTTCCGGGACAGCGGAATTGCCTTTTCGGAGAGTTTCCGGGCAGCGCGAAAGAAGCCCGATAATCGCTATTCTTTGTATACGGTGCCCGTGTTAATTCCGGACGCTCGCCGTGTTGACGGCATGTTGCGAAACCCTCACGCGGCCCCGCTCGGGCCTTTTCAGCCGGTGCAGCGGGAGCGTGTGCTCGGCGTGCTGCGCGGTGAGCGCGCGGGCCCGTTCGGCGTCCCCGCGGGCGACGGCGTCGACGATGGCCCCGTGCTCGGCCCACGTCTCGGCGGGCCGGTCCGGCTGGTCCACCACGTACATCCAGGCGATCTTGTGGCGCAGCTGGGTGAGGAGCGCGGCGAGGGCCGGGGAGCCGGAGGCCTGGGCGAGCGTCTCGTGGAACCAGCCGCCGAGCGCCCGCAGGTCCTCGCCCTGCCCCCGGCGGGCCCGCTCCTGCCCCAGCCTGACCAGGCCCCGCAGCACCTTGAGGTGGGCGTCGGTGCGCCGCTGGGCGGCCCGGGCGGCACCGAGCGGTTCGAGCAGCGCCCGCACGTCGAGGAGGTCGGAGGCCTCCTGGTCGGTGGGCTCGGCGACATGGGCGCCCGCGTGCCGGCGGCTGACGACGAAGCCCTCGGACTCCAGCGTGCGCAGCGCCTCGCGGACCGGGACGCGGGAGACGCCGTACCGGCGCGCGAGCTGTTCCTCGGTGAGGCGACTGCCGCGCTCGAAGACACCCGAGACGATGTCGTCCCGGATCGCCGTGCATACCGATTGCGCGGGAACCCGCATGTCCGACCTCCGTATTCGCTCCGCGCGCACCGAATTCGAGCAGCGCCGTTCACGCGACTCTATTGCAGGGCGCCGGAAATTCCGATGCCGCCTCGAAATTCGTCAGGTTCGCCACGGATTCCCGCGGCTCGGCGCCGCGCGCCCCCGGACGCGGAAAGGCCCCGGCTCGCGGGAGCCGGGGCCTTTCGGTGCAGCGCGGGGGCGCGGGGCGTCAGAGGCTGACGCCCCGGGCGCGGAGGTACGCGACGGGGTTGATGTCGGAGCCGTACTCGGCGCTGGTCCGGGCCTCGAAGTGGAGGTGCGGGCCGGTGGAGTTGCCGGTCGAGCCGGAGACGCCTATCTGCTGGCCGGGCTCGACGGTCTGGCCGACGTACACGCCGATGGACGACAGGTGGCCGTACTGGGTGTACGTGCCGTCGTTCATCCGGATCACGATGTTGTTGCCGTACGCGCCGCCCCAGCCGGCCTCGACGACGGTGCCGGAGCCGACGGAGACCACCGAGCTGCCGTAGGAGGCGTGGAAGTCGACGCCGGAGTGGCTGCCGGAGGACCAGAGCGAGCCACCGGTCTTGTAGCCGGTGGAGACGTACGAGCCGGCGACCGGGAGGTTGAAGGAGGCGAGCCGGCGGCGCTCGGCCTCACGGGCGGCGCGCTCCTTGGCCTCGCGGATCTCCTGGGCGCGGGCCTCGGCCTTGCGCTTCGCCTCGGCGCGCGCCTTGGCCCGGGCCTCGGCCTCGGCGGCCTCCCGCTCCTGGGCGGCGGCCTGCGCGTTGAGCTGGTCCGCGATGGACTCGTCGGCGATCACCTGGGTGAGGCCGGTGTCCTCGGGGGAACGGTCGTCCGTGTCGGCGGCGAGCGCCGGGGAGGCCAGGGTGCCGACGACGCCGGTGGTGGCGAGTGCTGCCACGCCGGCGATGCCGGCGCTGCGGCGAGCCAGTCGGCTCGCACCACGGTGCTTCCCGGTGGCACGGGTGAACGCCAAGACGGTTCCTTTCCTTCCCTCTCGCCTACCGGGTTAGCTGACGGGTTCGGAGCAGGAAGGTCTCCTACGGACCCCTCCGCGTGGCGAAGGCGTCCGATTCACCCCAGGGACTGCGTGGGTCCCCGGCTCCCCAGGCTCGCGCCTGACGGGGACTCGGCGATGTCTGTCCGGTTGCCGCGGGTGCGGCGCGTGCGTCGGGTCGGACAGACGGATCGACGCTAGGCCGGACGGATGGTGATCGCCAAACAGACTCGCTCATTTGTAAGACATGCCACAGGTCATACGATCACCCTTAACTCCATAACGGACAAAGCGGAGGTCTCCGACGCTTCTACGCGTCGGAGACCTCCGCCAGGGGTTGACGGCCGGTCAGCTCACCGGCCGGTCCACCCGTCGACCCGCCTCGGCCGGCTCACCCGGGCTCAACTCACCACGGTCACGTCGCCGATGCCGAGGGCCCGGACGGGCTCCTCGATCTGCGACGCGTCGCCCACCAGGACCGTGACGAGCCGGTCCACCGGGAAGGCGCTGACGACGGCGGCCGTGGCCTCGACCGTGCCGGTCTCGGCGAGCCGCGCGTACAGCCGGGCCTGGTAGTCGTCCGGCAGGTGCTGCTCCACCTGGTCGGAGAGGGTCGCGGCGACCGACGCGGCCGTCTCGTACTTGAGCGGGGCCACGCCCACGAGGTTCTGCACCGCCACGTCCCGCTCGGCGTCGGTCAGACCGCCCTCCGCCAGGGTGCGGAGCACCTTCCACAGGTCGTCGAGGGCCGGACCGGTGTTGGGGGTGTCGACCGAGCCGCTGATCGCGAGCATCGAGGCGCCGTGGCCCTCGCCGTCGGAGCGGAGCACCTGCCCGAAGGCGCGCACGCCGTACGTGTACCCCTTCTCCTCGCGCAGGACGGCGTCCAGACGGGACGTCAGGGTGCCGCCGAGGCAGTAGACGCCGAGGACCTGCGCGGCCCACACGGAGTCGTGGCGGTCCGGGCCGATCCGGCCGATGAGCAGCTGCGTCTGGACCGCCCCGGGACGGTCCACGATGACGACCCGCCCGGTGTCGTCGGCGGTGATCGGCGCCATCGGGCGCCGCGCGGCCGGCTTGCCGCTCCAGGCGCCCAGGGTCTCGGCGAGCACCTCGTCGAGGTCGACGCCCGTGAGGTCGCCGACGACGACCGCGGTGGCGGCGGCGGGCCGCACGTGCGCGTCGTAGAAGGCGCGGACGGCGGCGGCGTCGATGGCCTTCACCGTCTCCTCGGTGCCCTGGCGGGGCCGGGACAGCCGGGTGTCGGCCGGGAAGAGCTCCTTGTAGAGCTGCTTGGCGGCCCGGCGGCTCGGGTTGGCGGCCTCGTGCGGGATCTCGTCGAGCCGGTTGTCGACCAGGCGCTTGACCTCGTCCGCGTCGAAGGCCGGGGAGATCAGCGCCTCGGCGACCAGGCCGAGGGCCTTGCGGAGCCGGGAGGCAGGGACCTCCAGGGACACCCGGACGCCGGAATGGTCCGCGTGCGCGTCGAGAGTGGCGCCGCAGCGCTCCAGCTCGGCCGCGAATTCCTCGGCGCCACGCTCGGTGGTCCCCTCGGAGAGGGCGCGCGCCATGATCGTGGCGACGCCGTCGAGACCCTCGGGCTCGGCGTCCAGCGGCGCGTCGAGGAAGATCTCGACGGCGACGACCTGCTGGCCGGGGCGGTGGCAGCGGAGCACCGTCAGGCCGTTGTCGAGCGCGCCGCGCTCGGGCGCCGGGAAGGCCCACGGCCTGGCCGTGCCGGCCTGCGGCTGCGGGTGGAACTCCATGCTGGTCAGGGAGGCGGCGTCGGTCACAGGTCCGCTCCTTCCTCGTCGTCGCCGTCGGCGCTGTCGGCGGGGGCTGCCGGCTCGTAGACCAGCACCGCGCGGTTGTCGGGGCGCAGCCGGGCCGCGGCCACCTCGCGCACCTCGTCGGCGGTGACGGCGAGGACGCGGTCGACCGCGGTCAGGGCGAGCTGCGGGTCGCCGAACAGCACGGCGAAGCGGCACAGTTCGTCGGCGCGGCCGGCCACGGTGCCGAGCCGGTCGAGCCATTCGCGCTCCAGCTGGGCCTGGGCGCGCTCCATCTCCTCCGCGGTCGGGCCCTCGGCCGCGAAGCGGGCGAGCTCCTCGTCGACGGCCGCCTCGATCACGGGGACCTCGACGCCGCCGGAGGTCTTGACGTCCAGCCAGCCGAGCGAGGGGGCGCCGGCGAGCCGCAGCAGGCCGAAGCCGGCGGTGACCGCGGTGCGGTCACGGCGGACCAGCCGGTTGTGGAGCCGGGAGGACTCGCCGCCACCGAGCACGGTGAGGGCGAGGTCGGCCGCGTCGCACGCGCGCGTGCCGTCCTCGGGCAGCCGGTAGGCGGCCATCAGGGCGCGGGCCGGGACGTCCTCGACGACGACCTCGCGCAGCTGCTCGCCGATGACCTCGGGAAGGGCGCCGTCGCGCGGGGCGGGCTTGCCGTCGTGGCCGGGGATGGAGCCGAAGTACTTCTCGACCCAGGCGAGCGTCTGCTCCGGGTCGATGTCGCCGACCACCGACAGGACGGCGTTGTTGGGCGCGTAGTAGGTCCGGAAGAAGGCCCGCGCGTCCTCCAGGGTGGCCGCGTCCAGGTCCGCCATCGAGCCGATGGGGGTGTGGTGGTACGGGTGGCCCTCGGGGTACGCGAGCGCGGTGAGCTTCTCGAAGGCGGTGCCGTAGGGCACGTTGTCGTACCGCTGGCGGCGCTCGTTCTTCACGACGTCGCGCTGGTTCTCCATCGACTCGTCGTCGAGGGCGGCGAGCAGCGAGCCCATCCGGTCCGCCTCCAGCCAGAGCGCGAGCTCCAGCTGGTGGGTGGGCATCGTCTCGAAGTAGTTGGTGCGCTCGAAGCTGGTCGTGCCGTTGAGCGAGCCGCCCGCGCCCTGGACGAGTTCGAAGTGGCCGTTGCCGTGCACCTGCTTCGAGCCCTGGAACATCAGGTGCTCGAAGAGGTGGGCGAGGCCCGTGCGGCCCTCGACCTCGTGGCGCGAACCGACGTCGTACCAGAGGCAGACCGCGGCGACCGGGGTCAGGTGGTCCTCGGAGAGGACCACCCGCAGGCCGTTCGCCAGCCGGTGCTCGGTCGCTGTCAGGCCGCCGGAGCCGGCCTCGGCCGTGGCCGTGTGACCCATGGGCATGTACATCCCTTCGATCGCGATCTGGAAAAGTCCTGCCACTGTATGCAAGCGCGCCGCACCTGGCGAAGTTCCCGGAGTCCTCCGATGTCCCTCGTCCGGGTCGCGGTCCGCGCTGTCGGTGGCACGGTCCACAATGGTCCGCGTCAGATCAAGCTTTGTCGGATAAGGAGCCGCAGCCGCGATGGCCCGCCGCAGCACGAAGACACCGCCGCCGGACGACGCGTACGAGGAGAGGATCCTCGACATCGACGTCGTCGACGAGATGCAGGGCTCCTTCCTCGAGTACGCCTACTCGGTCATCTACTCGCGCGCTCTGCCCGACGCCCGCGACGGCATGAAGCCGGTCCAGCGGCGCATCGTCTACCAGATGAACGAGATGGGCCTGCGCCCCGACCGCGGATTCGTCAAGTGCGCCCGCGTGGTCGGCGAGGTGATGGGCAAGCTGCACCCGCACGGCGACGCCTCGATCTACGACGCCATGGTCCGCATGGCGCAGCCCTTCTCCATGCGCGTGCCGCTGGTCGACGGCCACGGCAACTTCGGCTCGCTGGGCAACGACGACCCGCCGGCCGCCATGCGGTACACCGAGTCGCGGATGGCCCCGGCCGCCCTCCTGATGACCGAGTCCATCGACGAGGACACGGTCGACTTCTCGCCCAACTACGACGGGCAGGAGCAGGAGCCGGTCGCGCTCCCCGCCGCGTACCCGAACCTGCTGGTGAACGGCGCCTCGGGCATCGCGGTCGGCATGGCCACCAACATGCCCCCGCACAACCTCGGCGAGGTGATCGCGGCCGCCCGCCACCTGATCCGCCACCCGAACGCGGACCTGGACGCGCTGATGCGCTTCGTCCCCGGCCCCGACCTGCCGACCGGCGGCCGGATCGTCGGCCTGAACGGCATCCGGGACGCGTACGAGACGGGCCGCGGCACCTTCAAGATCCGCGCCACCACCTCGGTGGAGACCGTGACGGCCCGCCGCAAGGGCATCGTCGTCACCGAACTGCCCTTCACGGTCGGCCCCGAGAAGGTCATCTCCAAGATCAAGGACCTGGTCGGCTCGAAGAAGCTCCAGGGCATCGCCGACGTCAAGGACCTCACCGACCGGGCCCACGGGCTCCGCCTGGTCATCGAGATCAAGAACGGCTTCGTGCCCGAGGCCGTCCTGGAGCAGCTCTACAAGCTGACGCCGATGGAGGAGTCCTTCGGCATCAACAACGTGGCCCTGGTGGACGGCCAGCCGCTCACCCTGGGCCTCAAGGAGCTCCTGGAGGTCTACCTCGACCACCGCTTCGAGGTGGTCCGCCGCCGCTCCGAGTACCGCCGCGGCAAGAAGCGCGACCGGCTGCACCTGGTCGAGGGCCTGCTCGTCGCCCTCCTCGACATCGACGAGGTCATCCGGCTCATCCGGGAGAGCGAGAACTCCGCGCAGGCCAAGGAGCGCCTGATGGAGCGCTTCTCCCTGAGCGAGGTCCAGACCCAGTACATCCTGGACACGCCGCTGCGGAGGCTCACCAAGTTCGACCGCCTGGAGCTGGAGACCGAGCGCGACCGGCTCACCGGCGAGATCGACGAGCTGACCGGGATCCTGGACTCCGACTCCGAGCTGCGCAAGCTGGTCTCGGCCGAGCTGGCCGCGGTCGCGAAGAAGTTCGCCACCGACCGGCGCACGGTCCTCCTGGAGTCGGCGGGCGCCCCGGTGGCGGCCGTGCCGCTGGAGGTCGCGGACGACCCGTGCCGGGTGCTGCTCTCCTCGACCGGGCTGCTGGCCCGGACGGTCACGGCGGAGCTGCCGCCGGTCGACGCGGACGCCAAGCGGACCAAGCACGACGTGATCGTCTCCTCGGTGGCGGCCACCCAGCGCGGCGACGTGGGCGCGGTGACCTCGACGGGCCGGCTGCTGCGGATCGCGGTGATCGACCTGCCGCAGCTGCCGGACACGGCCGCGGCGCCGAACCTGGCGGGCGGGGCGCCGCTGTCCGAGTTCCTGTCCCTGGAGGCGGACGAGACGCTGGTCTGCCTGACCACCCTGGACGAGTCCTCCCCCGGTCTGGCGCTCGGCACGCTCCAGGGCGTGGTCAAGCGGGTGGTGCCCGACTATCCGGCGAACAAGGACGAGCTGGAGGTCATCACCCTCAAGGACGGCGACCGGATCGTCGGCGCGGTCGAGCTGCGGACGGGCGAGGAGGACCTGGTCTTCATCACCTCGGACGCGCAGCTGCTGCGCTATCCGGCCTCCCAGGTGCGGCCGCAGGGCCGCCCGGCCGGCGGCATGGCGGGCATCAAGCTGGCGGCCGGCGCCGAGGTGCTGTCCTTCGGCGCGGTCGACCCCGCGGCGGACGCCGCCGTCTTCACGGTGGCGGGCTCGACCGGCACCCTGACGGGGTCCGCCGCCACCTCGGCGAAGCTGACCCCCTTCGACCAGTACCCGCGCAAGGGCCGGGCGACCGGCGGCGTGCGCTGCCAGCGCTTCCTGAAGGGCGAGGACGTCCTGCTCCTGGCCTGGGCGGGCGCCCTGCCGGCCCGCGCCGCGCAGAAGAACGGCACCCCGGTCGACCTGCCGGAACCGGACCCGCGCCGCGACGGCTCGGGCACCCCGCTGCCGAAGCCGGTCGACGTGGTGGCGGGCCCGGCGAGCTAGCCGCCCCGCCCCTCCGCGTACGCCTCGAAGCCCCCCGCTCCGGAAGGGAGCGGGGGGCTTCGCGGTGCGCGCCGGTCGCGGGCGGGGTCGGGGCGGGGGGCCGGTCAGGCGGAGGGCCGGGGGGACCGCGGCGGGCCGGGCCGGGTCAGCTGCGGGTGGCGCCGGGAACGTAGAGCGTCTCGATGCCGGCGATGATCAGCCGCAGCCCCTCCTCGAAGCGCTCGTCGTAGCCCGCGAAGATCTCGGCGCCGGCCGCGGCCGCCAGGGGGTAGTCGGCGAGGCGCCGGGCGCGTTCCTCGATGTCGAAGCCCTCCCGGGGCTCGCCGGGCTGGTCCTCCGTGCCCTGCTCCTCGGTGACGAAGCCGAGCGTGAACATGTACGCCGTCGTGCTGGCCCGCACCGCCTCGCGCAGCGAGAACCCGGCGTCGACGAGGGCGCCGAGCTGGCGCTCCATGTCCTGGGCGTGGTCGGTGCCGGTGAAGCGGGCGCCGCTGTAGACCTTGGCGCCGTCGCGGTAGCGCAGCAGGCCGGCGCGCAGCCCCCGGTTGGCGGCGAGCATGAGCTCCTGCCAGCTCTGCCCGCCGGCCGGCCGGAGATCAGGGTCGGCGACCATCCGCCGGTACATGACGGTCGCCATCTCGTCGAGCAGGGCCTGCTTGTTCTTGAAGTGCCAGTACAGCGCCGGGGCCTGGACGTGGAGCTCCTGGGCGATCGCCCGGAGCGTGAGCCCCTCCAGCCCGCGCTCGTTCAGCAGCCGCAGGGCGGTCTCCGCCACCTGGCCGGGTTCCAGCTTGCTCGTCTTCTTGGTCGCCACTCCGTCACGGTATCCCCTTGACTCCTTAACGTCGTTAAGGCCATTCTGGGGGTATCGCTATTTAACGACGTTAAGGAAGGGGGCGCCCGCCATGACAGCGAGCACGGGCGCGGCCAGCGCCAGGGACAGGGGCACGGCGGGCAGGACCACGGCGCCCGGGGCCACGGACAGGGACACGGACGTCGTCATCGCGGGGGCGGGGCCGACGGGGCTGGTACTCGCCCTCGACCTCGCCCGCCGTGGAGTCCGGGCGCTCCTCCTGGAGCGGGCCCGCGGGCTCTTCCCCGGCTCGCGCGGCAAGGGGCTCCAGCCCCGCACCCAGGAGGTCCTGGACGATCTGGGCGTGCTGCCCGGGGTGCTGGCCGCCGGGACCTCGTACCCGCGGATGCTGGCCTGGGAGGGCACCGAGCGCCGCGGCGAGTGGGACATGATCGAGCGCTCCGAGCCCACCGAGCAGGTGCCGTACGCGAACACGCTGCTGATCCCGCAGTCCCGCACCCAGGAACTGCTGTACGCCCGGCTGACGGAGCTCGGCGGCGCGGTCCGCTTCGGTGCCGAGCTGACCGGGCTCGCCCAGGACGAGGACGGCGTGGCGGTGGAGCTGAGCGGCGGCGAGACGATCACGGCCGCCTGTCTGGTGGGCGCCGACGGCGGCCGCTCCACCGTCCGCAGGGCCCTCGGCATCCGCATGACCGGCGAGACCGTCGACCCGCGCCCGATGCTCGTCGCCGATGTGCGGATCGCCGCCGGGGCGGTGACCGACCGGGACCACTGGCACGTCTGGCGGGCCCCGGACGGCGGCGTGGCGCTCTGCCCGCTGCCGGGCGGCGACGGCCTCTTCCAGCTCGCCGCCACCTTCGAGGACGAGGCCGCCACCGTGGACACCACCCCGGAGGGCGTGCGCACCCTCCTCACCACCCGCACGCCCCTGTCGGCGGAAGAGATCACGGCGGTGCCCTGGGCCTCGGACTACCGCGCCCGGGCGGCGCTCGCGGACCGCTACCGGGAAGGCCGCGTCTTCCTGGCGGGCGACGCGGCCCACGTCCACTCCCCCGCCGGCGGCCAGGGACTCAACACCGGCGTCCAGGACGCGTACAACCTCGGCTGGAAGCTCGCCCAGGTCCTGCTCCACGGCGCACCGGCCGAACTCCTCGACTCGTACGAGGCGGAGCGCCGCCCCGTGGCGGCGGAGGTCCTCGGCCTCAGCACCCGCCTGCACCGGGCCACCGCCGACGGCGCGGCCACCCAGCGGGGCAAGGACGTCCAACAGCTCGGCCTCGGCTACCGGGACTCGGCCCTCGCGGTGGACACCCGCCCCGAGACGCCCGAGGACACCGTGCGCGCCGGCGACCGCGCCCCGGACGGGCCGTACGGCGAGGGGCGCCTCTTCGACCTCTTCCGCGGCCCGCACTTCACCCTGCTGACGGTCGGCGCCACCGACGCGCCGCCGTCCCTCCCGCCCTCCGTCCGCACCGCCGCACTCCCGCCGTACGCCCCGTACGGCCCCGGCGTCTTCCTCATCCGCCCGGACGGCTACGTCGGCTGGGCCGGCACCCACGCCGACGCCACCCTCGACACCTACCTGACGGCGGTCGGCCTGACGACGGCCGGCCGGACGCGGGCGGAGGTGACGGCGGCTTAGATGTCCGCGGGCGGCTCGTCGTCGTCCCGGGGGACGTAGCGCAGGACGCCCCACATGCTGTGGTCGTCCGGGGTGTCCCCGGGCCCGTCCTGCTCGCACGCGGCGAGTTCCTTGCGCAGAGCGGCCGCGTCGACGCCCGAGCCGATCAGGACGAGCTGGGAGAGCCGCTCCTCGCCGGGCGGCCAGGGCTCCGGGTAGAACCGCAGGAAGCGGCCGACGGCGTGCACCAGATAGCGGTGCTCGGGGTCGGCGACGCCGAAGTCCACGAAGCCCTTGAGCCGGTACAGGCCCTCGGGACGCGAGTCGAGGAAGGCCATCAGCCGGCGCGGGTGCAGCGGCACGCCGGTCGCCAGGGACACGGTGTCGTAGGCGGCGTGCGGGTGCGCGTGGTCGTCCTCGTCGGCGTAGAGGATGTCCTCGATCGACATCTGCCCGGCGATCTCGTCCTCCGGGACGACCCGGTCGAAGAGCAGCTCGGGATCGATCCGGCCGTGCGCCGCCTCGATGACCGCGGCCCTCCCCGCGAGCCCGGCCACGGTCTCCCGGACCGCGCGCAGCTCCTCCCCGGACACCCGGTCGGCCTTGTTGACCACGACGAGGTCGGCGAGGGCGAGATGCCGGTCGGTCTCGGGGTGCCGCTCCCGCGTGGCCGCGAACTCGGCGGCGTCGACGACCTCGACCAGCCCGCCGTACACGACCCGCCGGTTCTCGCTGGCGAGCACCATCCGCACCAGCTCCTGCGGCTCGGCCAGCCCGCTCGCCTCGATCACGATCACGTCGAGGCGCAGCTCGGGCCGGGTCAGGACCTCCAGGTACTCGTCCAGCTCGCTCGCGTCGACGGCGCAGCACAGGCACCCGTTCCCCAGGGAGACCGTCGAGCCCACCTGCCCGGCGACGGTCATCGCGTCGATCCCGATGTCGCCGAAGTCGTTGACCATGACCCCGATGCGGGTCCCCCGGGAGCCCCGCAGCAGATGGTTGAGGAGCGTGGTCTTCCCGGCCCCGAGAAACCCGGCGAGGACGACGACGGGAATCTGCTGCGCGCTCACGAACCGAACCTTTCACTGGACGACGCCGGACACGGCCCGGGAGGGACCCCGGCGCGGCCCCCGGACCGGCCCCCAGGATAGGCAGCCTGCCCCCACCGCCTCCCCGCACACGCGCGCACGCCGGCGTCCGGTCGGCGCATCGGGATCCCCGGCCCGGGTCCGACCGGCCGGACGGGCCCGGCCGTCCACCCGCCCGCATTTCCGGTCGCGCGGGCCGTCCCCGTACCGTTTCGGGCATGACCGGCACCGCTTCGCTCTCCTCCGCGCGGCCGGCCGTGCGCCGGCGGCGCCGGCTGGGATGGCCGCGGCGGGTGTTCTCGCAGGTGCTGCTGATGCAGCTGGCCGTCGCCACCGGTGTGACCGTGCTGGCCACCGGACTCTTCCTGGCCCCGCTGAGCGCCCAGCTCGACGACCAGGCCATGCGGCGGGCCCTCGCCATCGCCGAGACCATGGCCTCCCCGCGCACGGCCGCGGACCTGGCCGGCGGGCCGCCGTCGGCGACGGGCCCGGTGCAGCGCGAGGCCGAGCGGATCCGGGCCGCGACCGGCGCCGAGTACGTCGTCGTCATGGACACCCGCGGCGTGCGCTGGTCGCACACCGACCCCGCCCAGATCGGCCGGACCGTCTCCACCGACCCGAGCGAGGTGCTCGCCGGCCGCGAGGTGATGGAGATCGACAGCGGAACCCTCGGCCGTTCGGCCCGCGGGAAGGCGCCGCTGCTCGACGCCGACGGCGGGATCGTCGGCGCCGTCTCCGTCGGCATCGAGTACGACAGCGTCCGCGACCGGCTGCTCTCCGCCATCCCCGGCCTGCTGGCCTACGCGGGCGGCGCGCTGGCGGCCGGCGCCCTGGCGGCGTACCTGATCTCCCGGCGGATCCAGCGCCAGACCCGAGACCTGGCCTTCTCGGACATCTCGGCTCTGCTCGCCGAACGCGAGGCGATGCTGCACGGCATCCGCGAGGGCGTCGTGGCCCTGGACCGGAAGGGTTCCGTGCGGCTCCTCAACGACGAGGCGCAGCGCCTGCTCGGCCTCGGCCCCGAGGCCGCCGGGCAGCCGCTCGACGCGCTCCTCGGCCCGGGCCGCACGGCGGACGTGCTGACCGGCCGGGCGACGGGCGCCGACCTCGTGACCGTCCAGGGGCACCGCGTGCTCATCGCCAACCGGATGCCCACCGACGACGGCGGCGCCGTGGCGACCCTGCGCGACCGCACCGAGCTGGAACGGCTCGGCCGGGAACTGGACTCCACCCGCGGCCTGATCGACGCCCTGCGGGCCCAGGACCACGAACACGCCAACCGGCTCCACACCCTCCTGGGGCTGCTCGAACTGGAGCTGTACGAGGAGGCGGCCGACTTCGTCACCGAGGTCGTCGGGGTCCACCGGGCGACCGCCGAGCAGGTGACGGAGAAGGTCCACGACCCGCTGCTCGCGGCGCTCCTCGTCGGCAAGGCGACGGTCGCCGCCGAACGGGGCGTCTCCCTTCGGATCGCCCCGGGCTCCCTGCTCCCCGACCGTCTGGTCGATCCGCGCGAACTGGTCACCGTCGTGGGCAACCTCGTCGACAACGCCCTGGACGCGGCCGCCGGCACCGAGGACGCCCGGGTCGAGGTGGCGCTGCGCGCCGAGGGCCGGACGGTCGTCCTGGAGGTCGCCGACAGCGGCCCCGGCGTCCCCGTGGACCGCCGGGAGCTGATCTTCACCGAGGGCTGGACGACCAAGGAACCGCCCTCGCACGGCCGGCGCGGCCTCGGCCTCGCCCTCGTACGCCGCCTGGCCGAGCGGCGCGGCGGCACCGCGCGGGTGGCGACGGCCGAGACCGGCGGCGCCCGGTTCACGGTGATCCTCCCGGACGCCCTCACCGAACGGTCCCAGGACGCCGGGGCCCCGGACACCGCGGTGGAAGGTCCGCCCCCGACGCAGGAGGTGCCCCGATGATCGACGTGCTCGTCGTCGACGACGACGTCCGCGTGGCCCGGGTGAACGCCGCGTACGTCACCAAGCTGCCCGGCTTCCGGGTCTCGGCCACCGCCCACTCCACCGCCGAGGCGCTGGACGCCCTCGACGGCCACCCCGTCGACCTGGTCCTCCTGGACCACTACCTCCCCGACGAGAACGGCCTCGCCGCCATCCGCGAGCTCAGGGCCCGCGGCCACCAGTGCGACGTGATCATGGTGACCGCGGCCAGGGACGTGGCGACCGTGCAGGCGGCGATGCGGCACGGCGCCCTCCAGTACCTGGTCAAACCGTTCAACTTCGCCGGGCTGCGCGCCAAGCTGGAGGCGTACGCGACGCTCCGCCGCGCCCTGGAGAACGGCGGCGAGGCCGAGCAGGCCGAGGTCGACCGGATCTTCGGCACCCTCGCGGCCGGCTCCGTCACCCCGGACCTGCCCAAGGGGCACTCCCCGACGACGGCCGAGCTGGTCCGCCAGGCGCTGCTCGCCGCCGGCGGCCCCCTCTCCACCCAGGAGCTCGCCGACCGGACCGGTGTCAGCCGCCAGACCGCCCAGCGCTACCTCAAGCTGCTCGAACGGACCGGGCGCGTCCGGCTCTCCCTCCGCTACGGCGAGACCGGCCGCCCCGAGCACCGCTACACCTGGGTCTCCTCCCCCTGACGCGCCGCCGCCTCCGACTCCGTCAGACCGCCCCGGCCCCCGTCAGCGCCCGCACCTCGGTCTCCGCGTGCCGTGCCTCGTCGGGCGGTTCGGGCGAGGTGACGGTGCCCAGCCAGCCGGCGAGGAAGCCGAGGGGGATGGAGACCACGCCCGGGTTCTGGAGCGGGAAGAGCCGGAAGTCGACGCCGGGGAAGAGCGCCTCCGGGCTGCCGGAGACGACCGGAGAGAACACCACCAGGAGCACCGCGGGGACGAGTCCGCCGTAGACGGACCAGACTGCGCCCCGGGTGGTGAAGCGGCGCCAGAAGAGCGAGTACAGCAGCACCGGCAGGTTGGCCGAGGCGGCGACCGCGAAGGCGAGGCCGACGAGGAAGGCGACGTTGAGGTCGCTGGCGAGCAGTCCGAGGCCGATCGCGACGGCGCCGACGACCGCGGCGGCCACCCGGGCCACCGCGACCTCGCTGAACTGCCGCCGGCCAGGCCGGCGCAGCGAGGCGTAGAGGTCGTGGGCGACCGAGGCGGAGGACGCCAGGGTGATCCCGGCGACGACGGCGAGGATGGTCGCGAACGCGACGGCCGCCACGACCGCGAAGAGCACCGTGCCGCCGGTGGAGCCCGCTCCCCCGCCGAGGTCGAGCGCGAGCAGCGGGACGGCCGTGTTCCCCGAGGCGTTGGAGGCGCGGACCTCGGCAGAGCCGATGAGGGCGGCGGCGCCGAAGCCGAGGACGATCGTCATCAGGTAGAAGCCGCCGATGAGGCCGATGGACCAGACGACGGAGCGGCGGGCGGCCCGCGCGGTGGGCACGGTGTAGAAGCGGGAGAGGATGTGCGGCAGGCCCGCGGTGCCGAGGACGAGCGCGAGGCCGAGGCTGATGAAGTCGAGCCGGGCGGTCCAGTCGCCGCCGTAGCGCAGCCCGGGGCCGAGGAAGGCGTCGCCGTGTCCGCTGCGTTCGGCGGCGGTGCTGAGCAGGCTGTTCACGTCGCCGTGGAAGCGGACGAGGACGAGCACGGTGAGCGCGACGGTGCCCGCCATCAGCAGCACCGCCTTGACGATCTGGATCCAGGTCGTGGCCCGCATCCCGCCGAGCGACACGTAGATCACCATCAGCGCGCCGACGCCGATGACGGTCCAGGTGCGCGCCGCCTCGCCGGTGCCGCCGAGGAGGAGCGCGACCAGGCTGCCGGCGCCGACCATCTGGGCCACCAGGTAGAGGACCGAGACGGCGACGGAGGAGGTGCCGGCCGCGATGCGGACGGGCCGCTCGGCCATCCGCGCGGCGACGACGTCGGCGAGGGTGAACCTGCCGCAGTTGCGGACGAGTTCGGCGACGAGGAGGAGCACCACCAGCCAGGCGACGAGGAAGCCGACCGAGTAGAGCATGCCGTCGTAGCCGTAGAGCGCGATGAGGCCGGAGATGCCGAGGAAGGAGGCCGCCGACATGTAGTCGCCGGCGATGGCGAAGCCGTTCTCCATCGGCGAGAAGAGCCGGCCTCCCGCGTAGAACTCCTCGGCCGAGCCGTGCCGATCGCGGCTCACCCAGGTGGTGATGGCCAGCGTCACGGCGACGAAGACGCTGAAGAGGACCAGGGCGAGGGTCTGGTGGTCTCCGGTCACCACTGTCCGGCCCCCCTCGTCATCTCCTGGGTGTCCCAGCGCAGTTCGAGCGCCGCCCGGTCCCGGCGCAGCCGCGCGTGCCGTGCGTAGGCCCAGGTGAGGAGGAAGGTGGTGAGGAACTGGCCGAGTCCGGCGACCATCGCCACGTTCACCGCGCCCGCCACCGGGCGGGCCATCAGGCCGGGGGCGGCGGTGGCGGCGACGACGTAGGCGAGGTACCAGAGCAGGAAGGCGAGGGTGGCGGGGAGGACGAAGCGGCGGTAGCGGCGCCGCACCTCCTGAAAGGCGGGGCTGCGCTGGACCTCCAGGTAGATCCCGGCGGCCCCCGGCGCGCCCTGCGCGGCCTCGTCGTACCGCTGCCGGGGCACCGCTCCGGCCGCCCCGGCCGTCCCGCCGTCCCGGGCCGTACCGTCGTCCCGCGCCCCCGCGCGCTCCTGCTCGTCCAGCTGCTCCACCGGTCAACTCTCCTTGTCAGCGAACCGTTTCGGCCGCGTGCCCAAGGATGGACAGAGTGGGCAGATCCCGGACTCTTCTCCCTCCGGTCTTCACCCCATCCAGTGATACTTCGGCTCGCCGACTGACCGGACCGGGCCGATATGCGTATGGACGCCGACGGCCCGGCCCCTTCGTGCGGGGCCGGGCCGTCGGTGCGGAGCGGTGGTGTGCCTCAGGCGTCGATGCGCGAGCGGTCGAGCGTCGCCGCCGAGCTGGTGATGAACTCCTTGCGGGGGGCCACGTCGTTGCCCATCAGCAGGTCGAAGACGGTCTCCGCCGCGTCGAGGTCGCCGATGTTGATCCGGCGCAGGGTGCGGTGGCGCGGGTCCATCGTGGTCTCCGCGAGCTGGTCGGCGTCCATCTCGCCGAGGCCCTTGTAGCGCTGGATGGAGTCCTTGTAGCGGACCCCCTTGCGCTGGAACTCCAGGAGCGTCTGCCGCAGCTCGTTGTCGGAGTACGTGTACACGTACTTGTCCTGGCCCTTCTTGGGCTGGACCAGCTCGATCCGGTGGAGCGGCGGCACGGCCGCGAAGACCCGCCCCGCCTCGACCATGGGCCGCATGTAGCGCTGGAAGAGGGTCAGCAGGAGCGTCCGGATGTGCGAGCCGTCGACATCGGCGTCGGTCATCATGATGACCTTGCCGTAGCGGGCCGCGTCGATGTCGAAGGTGCGGCCCGAACCGGCCCCTATGACCTGGATGATCGCGCCGCACTCGGCGTTCTTGAGCATGTCCGAGACGGACGACTTCTGGACGTTGAGGATCTTGCCGCGGATCGGCAGCAGCGCCTGGAACTCGCTGTTGCGGGCGAGCTTGGCGGTGCCCAGCGCGGAGTCCCCCTCGACGATGAAGAGCTCGCTGCGCTCCACGTCGTCACTGCGGCAGTCGGCCAGCTTCGCCGGCAGCGAGGAGGTCTCCAGGGCGGTCTTCCGGCGCTGCGCCTCCTTGTGCTGGCGGGCGGCGATCCGGGTGCGGGCCGCGGCGACGGCCTTCTCCAGGACGGCCCGGGCCTGCGCCTTGGCGTCCCGCTTGGTGGAGGTCAGGAAGGCCTTGAGCTCGCGGGCGACGACGGTGGCGACGATCCGGCGGGCCGCCGAGGTGCCGAGGACCTCCTTGGTCTGGCCCTCGAACTGCGGCTCGGCGAGCCGGACCGTGACGACGGCGGTCATGCCCTCCAGGGCGTCGTCCTTGACGATGTCGTCCTCGGCGACGCGCAGCAGCTTCGCCGAGCGCAGCACCTCGTTGACGGTCTTGGTGACGGCCTGCTCGAAGCCGGAGACGTGGGTGCCGCCCTTGGGGGTGGCGATGATGTTCACGAAGGACCGGACGGTGGTGTCGTACCCGGTGCCCCAGCGCAGCGCGACGTCCACGCCGAGCTCGCGGGTGACCTCGGTGGGGGTCATGTGGCCGCGGTCGTCCAGGACGGGAACGGTCTCCTTGAAGGTGCCCTGACCGGAGAGGCGCAGCACGTCGCAGACGGCCTTGTCCTGCGCGAGGTACTCGCAGAACTCGCTGATGCCTCCGTCGAAGCGGAAGACCTCCTCGCTCTTGCCGATCCCCTCCAGGTCCCGCTCGTCGCGGACGACGATGGTGAGCCCGGGCACGAGGAAGGCGGTCTGGCGGGCGCGCTGGTGCAGCGTCTCCAGGCCGAGCTTGGCGTCCTTGAGGAAGATCTGTCGGTCGGCCCAGTAGCGGACGCGGGTGCCGGTGCGGGTCTTGGGCACCCGCTTGCCCTTGATCAGCCCGCTCGCCGGGTCGAAGGGGCTGTCCGGGCCCTGCTCGGTGAAGATGCCGGGGACGCCGCGGCGGAAGCTGATCGCGTGCGTGGCGCCGTTCCGGTCGACCTCGACGTCGAGGCGGGCGGAGAGGGCGTTGACGACGGAGGCGCCGACGCCGTGCAGACCACCGGAGGCCGCGTAGGAGCCGCCGCCGAACTTTCCGCCGGCGTGCAGCTTGGTCATGACGACCTCGACGCCGGAGAGACCGGTCTTGGGCTCGACGTCGACGGGGATGCCGCGGCCGTTGTCGCGGACCTCCACCGAGCCGTCGTCGTGGAGGATGACGTCGATGTGGTCGCAGTAGCCGCCCAGGGCTTCGTCGACCGAGTTGTCGATGATCTCCCAGAGGCAGTGCATCAGGCCACGGCTGTCGGTGGACCCGATGTACATCCCGGGGCGTTTGCGGACCGCTTCGAGCCCTTCGAGGACGAGCAGGTGCCGCGCGGTGTAGTTGGAACCGTCACGGTCTGCGGTCAGCAGCGCACTGGACGGCACGGACGTTTCGGCGGTCACGCGGTTCGCTCCTCGCTGAATTTGAGATCTTGCCCGATGGGGTGAGAACCGGCGTCGCTCACCGCTCAGAGGGTACCGATGCCTGGTCGGGCCGCTGAAACGCCACCCACTCGGTTTCCTCATGCTAGTCCAGGCTCGCATGGATGTTCGATCCCTCGTAGGGGTGACGCGAACGTCACGTTCCCTTCCGCGCATGAACCATCTAGGCTCCGGGCACGTCCTCATGAACAACCGGCAACCCCGCCGGGAGGACGACCGACACACCACCGCAACGCGAAACCCGTAGAGCGACGCAATACGGTTCATTCGCCGCCAACCGGCAGCAGACAGCCACCTTGGGAAAAAAGTTTCAAGGAAAAGCCACGAGCGGGAACGTTTTCGGCCTGGTTGGATGTTGACCCTGGTACGACAGCTCGTCGAGCTAGAGAAGAGGCGACGTGACTACTGTTCTGACCCCCGCGAGCCCCCTGACGGCCGCTGACCGCTGCGACCGCTGCGGCGCCCAGGCTTACCTGCGTGTCGTCCTGGCCAGCGGAGGTGACTTGCTCTTCTGCGCCCACCACGGTCGCAAGTTCGAGCCGGAACTCAAGAAGATCGCCGTTGAGATACAGGATGAGACGGACCGGCTCACCGACGTGCCGGCCCGAACGGTGGGCGACGAGCACTGACGCCGCCGCATCCACGACGAGCTCAGGTCCGGCCCTAGGCGGCCGGACGACGGGCGGTCACCCCTCGCACCAGGGGTGACCGCCCGTTTCTCGTTCCCGCCGCTCCCGCGAGGCGGCGACGGGCCCCGGCCGGGTCGGCCGGGGGCCCGTGCGCCCTCTCAGAGCCGCTCGGGCACCACCGCGGACACCCGCGTGTACACGCCGGGGTTCTCCGCCTCCCCGCAGCCGCTCCCCCACGACACCAGGCCCACCAGCACCCCCCGGGCCACCAGCGGCCCGCCGCTGTCGCCCTGGCAGGCGTCCCTGCCACCCCGGGGATCGCCCGCGCAGAGCATCGTCTCCTTGCGGTACGAGACGCCTCCGAAGCCGCCCGGGTACGCCCGCTCGCACGCCCCGTCCGGCAGCACCTGGACGCGCGCGGAGCGCAGCGAGGCGGCGTAGCTGCCGTTGCCGCTGGTGTCGCCCCAGCCGTACACGTCGGCCGGCGTGCCGGGGTTCTCGGCCGCGTCCCCGGGCGCCGCCACCTTGATGACGTAGGAGCCCGGCAGGGACTCCGCGAGGGTGAGCACGGCGAGGTCACCGGAGTTGGTCGTCGGGTCGTACGCCGGGTTCACCCAGGTGTCCGCGATCCGCACCTCCTGCCCGCCCTCCCCGCGCAGCGCCGCCCGGCCGGCGATCACCGAGAAGTCCGGCAGCTGCCAGGGAGCGCCGCCCAGCGCCTCTCGGCTGACGCAGTGGGCGGCGGTGAGGACCTTGGTGGGCGCGACGACGACGCCCCCGCAGAACTGGCCCGCGCGCGTACCTCCGAACCGGTCACGGCTGGACAGCGCCACGACCCAGGGCGCGTCGGTGATCTCGGCGGGGCTGCCGCCCACCACGACGCTGTCGGCGGCGGCGGGGGCCGCACCGGCCACCGTTCCGGCCACCGCCGCCATCACACCCAGGGCACCCGTCAACGCTCGGGTGAAGGAACCGCGCATGGAGCCTCCTGACTCTCCGCTGATATCCGTTCACCCAGCGTCCGGCACGGAGGGGTCCGATGCACCCCCGCACGGCCGAAGGGCCCGGTCCCCGAGCGGGGAACCGGACCCTTCGTCCACTGCCGTGTACCTCGGACGGATCAGTCGAGGTAGTCCCGGAGGACCTGCGAGCGCGACGGGTGCCGCAGCTTCGACATCGTCTTCGACTCGATCTGGCGGATCCGCTCGCGGGTCACGCCGTAGACCTTGCCGATCTCGTCGAGCGTCTTCGGCTGGCCGTCGGTGAGGCCGAAGCGCATGGAGACCACGCCGGCCTCGCGCTCGGAGAGCGTGTCGAGGACGGAGTGCAGCTGCTCCTGGAGGAGCGTGAAGCTGACCGCGTCGGCCGGCACGACCGCCTCGGAGTCCTCGATGAGGTCACCGAACTCGCTGTCGCCGTCCTCACCCAGGGGGGTGTGGAGGGAGATCGGCTCGCGGCCGTACTTCTGGACCTCGATGACCTTCTCGGGGGTCATGTCGAGTTCCTTGGCCAGCTCCTCCGGGGTGGGCTCGCGGCCCAGGTCCTGGAGCATCTGGCGCTGGACGCGCGCGAGCTTGTTGATGACCTCGACCATGTGCACCGGGATACGGATGGTGCGGGCCTGGTCGGCCATGGCGCGGGTGATCGCCTGACGGATCCACCAGGTGGCGTACGTGGAGAACTTGTAGCCCTTGGTGTAGTCGAACTTCTCGACCGCGCGGATCAGACCGAGGTTGCCCTCCTGGATCAGGTCCAGGAAGAGCATGCCGCGGCCGGTGTAGCGCTTGGCCAGCGAGACCACGAGACGGAGGTTGGCCTCCAGGAGGTGGTTCTTGGCGCGGCGGCCGTCCTCGGCGATGATCTCCAGCTCGCGCTTGAGCTTCGGGGCGATCTTGTCCGAGTTGGCGAGCTTGTCCTCGGCGAAGAGACCGGCCTCGATGCGCTTGGCGAGCTCGACCTCCTGCTCCGCGTTGAGCAGGGGGACCTTGCCGATCTGCTTCAGGTAGTCCTTGACCGGGTCCGCGGTGGCACCGGCGACGGCGACCTGCTGGGCGGGCGCGTCGTCCTCGTCCTCGTCGGACAGGACGAAGCCCTTGGTCTCGCCCTCGGTCTCCTCCTCGTCCTTGCCCGGCGCGACGTCCTCGAGAAGCTCCTCGCCCTCGATCAGTTCGTCGTCGGACTTCTTGGACGCGGTCTTCTTGGCCGCCGTCTTCTTGGCGACGGTCTTCTTGGCCGCCGTCTTCTTGACGGCGGTCTTCTTCGCGGCCGCCTTCTTGGCGGGCGACGCGGCCTCGTCGGCCGGGTCGTCGCTCTCGGCCGCGGGGGCCGCCGAGCCGGTGGCGACGCTGGTCCTCGTCACCGTCGCCGCCCGGGCGGTGACGGTGGTCTTGGCGGCGGTGCGCTTGGCCGGGCTCTTCGCTGCTGCGCTCTTGCGGGCGCGCTTCGGCGACTCCGCTGCACTGACCATCAGCGTCACACCCTCTTCCTCGAGGATCTGATTGAGGCTGCGCAGAACATTCTTCCACTGGGTTGGCGGAATCTGGTCAGCCTCGAAGGCCCGACGCACGTCATCGCCGGCGATCTGCCCATCAGCCTTTCCCCGCTCGATGAGCGCCATCACAGACTCGGACTCGGCGATCTCCGGCGGGAGCGTACGGGATGTGCTGGCCGACACGAACAACCTCTCGGAACGATGGAAACGGCTTCCGGCCCCGCCCGAAGATCGAGCCGGAGCCGACGGCCGTCGACGGGGAATGTGCCGACGGCGCGGGCTGAACCGGGGAACTGCACAGCGCCTCCACCGGCTGCTGTATTCCTTCCTCGGCTGTCACCTCTTAGGTCATCGCACGGCTCGGAGGAGTGTTACGCCCAATCTTCGTGTCCCGAGTCACACCGCATCCGCGACGAAAGGGGCAAGCAGTTATCAAGCGTACATTCGGCGCCGCCGACACCTGGCGCGGTCCGGGGGGCCCGGACGGGCTCCCCGGACCGCGCTCGGCCCCGGCGGCACTCCTTGCGTACGCGCCCGCGTGCTTCCGGCCACGGTCCGCGGATCAGTGTTCGCGCGGGGCGGGAACGACGCGGGGTTCCACCTCGGGGTGGACCGTCAGCAGCTGGCGCATGGCGGTCTCGGCGGCGGTGGCGTCCCCCGCGGCGAGGGCGTCGACGATCCGGCCGTGGTGCGCCAGGCAGCTCTCGCTCGGCCGGTCACAGGCCGTGACGGGTCCGCCGGAGACCTGGAGGGCGGCGGCCACGATGCCGGAGAGGTGCTCCAGCATGCGGTTGCCCGCGAGCTGGATGAGCAGGGAGTGGAACTCGGTGTCGGCGCGGGAGAAGGTGATGCCGTCGCCCTGCGCGTACGCGTGGCCCATGATCTGGACCATGTCCGCGAGGCGCTGCTGGACGTCCTCGCGGCCGTGACCGGCGGCGAGGCGGGCGGCGAGCGGCTCGATGGTCCAGCGCAGCTCGTTGAGCTCGCGCCGCTGGTCGTCGCGCTGCGGGCCAAAGGCGCGCCACTCGATGATGTCGGGGTCGAGCAGGTTCCAGTCGCTGACCGGGCGGACCCGGGTGCCGACGTTGGGCCGGGCGCTGACGAGGCCCTTGGCCTCCAGGACGCGCAGCGACTCGCGCACGACGGTGCGCGAGACCTCGAAGCGCTGGCCGATCTCCTCGGGAACGAGGGGGCGGTCCGCGCCCAGGTCGCCGGAGACGATCATCTGGCCGAGCTGCTGGACGAGCTGGCCGTGCAGTCCGCGGCCCCGGCTGCCGGCGGTGCGGCGGCCGACGCGGCCGAGGTCCGTGTCCACCCCCTCCCAGGGGCGCGGGCCCACGCGGTCGGCGGTGGGCGCCTCCGCGTAGGGGTAGCGGTCGAGATCGCCCGTGGCGCCGAGGCCGGAGTCGACGGAGCGGGCGGCGGTCATCATCGTATGCGCAAGGGTACTCACGCATCCTTTGTCGGCGTGGCCTCCGTGGCCCTTGAGGTCTTTGGTGAAAAGCACACGAAAGGGTGATCGGCGCCCCCTACACAATTGACGATTATTCGGACAAAACCGACATTTCACAAGCGAGTTGCCACCCACGAGGAAGGCTTCGGTCCGTACGTGATCACCAACGGGCCTGTCGGCGAAGCCCGGTGATCACATAGGCGCAGAGAAGGACCGTCAACGTGAGCGCGAGAGCCACCCCGGCGGGCTGCGCCACCACCTCCAGCGCCCCGGAGAGCCACCGGTCGAGCGGCGGCGCCCAGCGGGGTCCGGCGAACTCCCCGAGCCGTGCGGGGAGTCCGGCGACGGAACGGACGGCGGGGCCGCTCATCACCTGCCGCAGCAGCGGAACGAAGGCGACCGGGACGAACAGGACCGCGGCCACTCCGGCCGCCGCGGCCCGGAACACCCCCGCCCCCAGCACCCCCGCCCACGCGCACCCCAACGAGAGGCCCAGCCAACTCGCGCTCATCGATGCCCAGTTGTCTGGTACGGCGATCAAGTCCGGTCCGTAGAAGAGGCGGAGGACCGCAAGGTCGGCGCCGGCCACCAGCGCGCCGAGGAGCAGGGCGACGACCGCCGAGACGGCGAGCTTGGCGAGGAGCAGCGCCGGCCGCCGCGGCACGGCGCCGCGGCCCGCGGTCAGGGCGGGGTAGCGGTACTCCTCCCCGAAGGAGAGCGCGCCGATCAGTCCCGCGCCGAGCGCGGCGGGCGGCAGGGGCATGAGCTCGGGCCAGGCGGCGAGCACCGCGGGCAGCGGGGTGCCACCGCCCCGCCCGAGGAGCACCGCGAGCACCGCCGACACCGCCAGGGCGCCGGCCAGGATCAGCCCCGTGGACGGCAGGCCGGCGATCCGGCGCAACTCGTACCGGAGCGGCCGCAACGGAGTCCGCGTCGGCCGGTGCGGCCCGGGAAGCGGCGCGGGCGCACGCTCGGCCGGGCGCTCCGCGGCGGTGGTCGCGACCGGTCCGGGCCCGCCGTCGCCCGTCTCCTCCGCGAGCCGGTGGAGGGGTACGCCGTGCCGGAACGCGATGTCCCCCACCTGAGCGCAGTCGCCGCCGTACACCAGGAGGAGGGTGCCGTCCTCCGTGTCGACCTCGACCGGGCGGCGCGCGGCGCGGGCCTCCTGGGTCACCGCGGCGGCGAGCCGCGCGGCGTGCGGGGTGCGGACGGCGACCCTCGGCCGCAGCCGGGTGCGCGCGAAGTCACCCGCCTCCTGGACGGCGACGAGACGGCCGCCGTCGAGGGCGACGACGTGATCGGCGTTGCGGGCGGCGTCCTTGGGGTCCCGGGTGGTGTAGAGGACGGTGCCGCCGGCCTCAGCGTGCGCGCGCAACAGGTCGTGCAGCCGGAGCCGTTCCGCCGCGGAGAGCCCCGCCCCCGGTGCGTCGAGGAGCAGGGTGTGCGGCTGCCCCAACAGGGCGGCGGCGAGCGCGAGTCTGCGGTCGGCCCCGCGCGGGAGGGTGCCGAGTCGCACCTCCTCCAGTCCGCCGAGGCCCACGTCGCGGATCACGGCGTCGGCCCGGGCGACGGGTACGCCCGCGCCCGCGGCGAGCATGCGCAACTGCCCCCGGACGGTGCGGGACGGATGGCCCGGCACGTCGCCGAGCATGACGCCGACCTCGCGCGCCGGCTGGGCGATCCGGCGCAGCGGCCGCCCCCGGAAGTAGGTGAGTCCGCGCCCGGGGTCGAGTTCGAGGAGCAGGCGCAGGGCGGTGGTCTTGCCGGAGCCCGGGGGTCCGACGAGGGCGGTGACGGCCCCGGTCGGGGCCTCGAAGGTCAGATCGTCCACGGCCGGCGGGCGGTCGCGGCGGGGGGCACTGGTCAGTCCGATGGCCTGGAGCATCGCTTCTCTCGCGGTAGGAGTCACCGCTCCGCGGCAGGGCGGCGCTATCGCAGCAAGATAACGTTAGATTTCGGACTTATCCCGCAGGGTTGCCGCCTCGGGGGCGGCGGCGGCTTCCGCTCCTCAGACCTCGGGGCGCAGCATCGGCGGGTTGAGCAGGGTCGCTCCGCCGGCCCTGAACAGCTGGGCGGGGCGTCCTCCCTGACGGGTCGTGGTCCCTCCGGTCGGCACGAGGAAACCGGGGGTTCCGGTGACCTTGCGGTGGAAGTTGCGGGGGTCGAGCGTCACGCCCCAGACCGCCTCGTAGACCCGGCGCAGCTCGCCGACGGTGAACTCCGGCGGGCAGAACGCCGTGGCGAGCGAGGAGTACTCGATCTTCGAACGGGCCCGCTCCACACCGTCGGAGAGGATCTGGGCGTGGTCGAAGGCGAGCGCGTCCGGGGAGTCGGGGTCGCTGGTCCACGGCTGGTCGAGCAGTTTCTCCACGGGTGCCCAGCGCACGCTGTTGGCGTCGCCGCCCGGCCGGGGCGCGGGCAGGTCGGGGGCGAGCGCGAGGTGGGCGACGCTCACCACCCGCATGCGCGGGTCGCGCCCGGGTGCTCCGTAGGTGGCGAGCTGTTCCAGGTGCGCGCCGTTGTCCGGCACCGGCGACGGCGCCGACGGGTCGTGGGCGCGCAGCCCGGTCTCCTCGGCCAGTTCGCGCGCGGCGGCGGCGCCGAGGTCCTCGTCGTCACGGACGAAGCCTCCCGGCAGCGCCCATCTCCCCTGGAAGGGCTCTTCTCCCCTGCGGACGACCAGGGTGCACAGCGCGTGGCTCCGTACGGTGAGGACGACCAGGTCGACGGTGACAGCGAAGGGCGGGAAGGCCGACGGGTCGTAGGGCATGCCGCGATCATAGTCGTCCTTTTGACGATAAACACGCGTCGTGCGCTCTCCGCCTTCGACGTCCTCCCCCGGCCGGGAGGGGTTCCTCGTCTCCGTGTCCGGCATGCGTCACACCCCCAGTTGCAGGGACTCGGCGGCCTCCTCGACCATACCGAGCCCGAGACGGCTCACCCGTACGGCGAAGGGTTCCCTGGCGACGACGAGGCCGGAGAGCCGGAGCGCTCCCAGCGGCGCGGACGCCAGGGGGTGCACGGCGACGGTCCGGCCGGGAACGTCGGGTCGGATCCCGGCGAGGGCGGTGAGCGCGTGGACGGCTCCGGCGGCGGCGACGGCCGCGGGCCGGCAGGCGGCCGGGTGCGGCACCGGGCGCGTCCCCGCCGTGCGCTGCTCGCCCGCGTACATCTCGGGCAGCCGGTGCCCGAAGAGCTCGGCGGCGTCGAGGAGGCCGCGGAGCAGGGACACGGCCTCCTTCTCGTATCCGGCGGCGGCCAGTCCGGCGACGGCGACGGCCGTCTCGTGGACGCGGACGGCGCCGGCCCGGTGCCCGAAGGGGTTGTGTCCGGGTTCCTTGGCGCCGAGGCTGCGCAGTCCCCAGCCCGAGTCGAGGGCGGGGGTGCCGAGCAGCCGCGCGAGCTGTTCGGTCTCGGTCCGGTCGAGCAGCCCCTGGGCGTACCGGCCGCCGTCGAGGAGGCCGGTGTCGAGGAGGTGGGCGGCCCACCCGCCGAACTGGGGCCAGGAACGTCCCTCCGCCGATCGGGCGGCGGCGGGCCGGCCGCCGGAGAGGTCGTCGAGCCAGAACTCGGCGCGGAACCGGGTGCGCAGCGTGCGGGCGGCGCCCCGCAGCTCCTCCCCGCCGGGCCGTCCGCAGGAGTCGAGGAGGTCGGCCCCGAGCAGGGCCGCCCGGTGGGCGTGGGCCTGTGTCTCGGCCCGCCAGGGGCCGCCGGGCGCCGGGTCCGGCAGGAGGCCGTCCGCGTCGAGGCCTCGGCGCAGCCAGCCCAGGCAGCGCTCCGCCACCGGAAGGAGGGCGTCGAGCTCGGCCGCGGGCAGGCCCCACCGGCGGGCTTCGGCGAGGACGACGGGGAAGGCGAGGGTGGCCTCGACGCCGGTGCAGCGGGGCGGGAGGTGCGGTCCCGCGTCCCGCAGCGGGCCGGGGACGCGTCCGGACTCGGTGCCGCCGGCGAGCTGGGTGCGGCCGAGGGCGCGCAGGGTGGCGGCGGCGAGCCGGGTGCCGAGCGGCAGGGCCATGCGGGCCGCCCAGAGGGCTTCCGCGGTGGCGGGCCCGCAGCGCCACGGGACTCCGGCCGCGACGTGGACGTCGGCGGGGTGGGCGGGGTCGCGCTGGAGGAGGGCCCGGAGGTCCTCGACGGAGGCGCGGAGCAGCGCGCCCGTCCGCTGGTCGTCGCCCTCCGCCCGGGCGTCGGCGAGCAGGTGCCCGCCGGGGCGGCCGCCGCCGGCGGGCGCGGCGACGCCGGGGGACCGCTCGGCCCGGACCCGGAGGTGGAGGGTGGTGGCGGTGCCGGGGGCGAGGTCGGTTTCCCAGCGGAGGACCCCGACCGCCGCCAGGGCGTCCGTCGGCGCGGGGTCGGCGGTGACGGCCACGGAGCGGCCGTCGGGGGCGGTCCAGCGGAGGCCGGTGCCGTGGACGCTGGGCCTGAGCTCCGGCCGGGGGTGCCCGGACGCGATCGCGCCCAGCTCCGCGAGATCCGTGCCCAGAGCGACCTCCACCGGGACGCGGACCGGGCGGGGGACCGCGCTGCGGAGAGTGATCCGTTCGGATCCGTCGGCGCCCCGGGAGCGCTCGACGGTGACGCCGGGGTCGGGGCCGGTGTCACCGGGGACGCGGAGGGCACCGACGAAGACGGCCCGGTCGGCGGCGGCGAGCCGCCCCTGGAGGGGGACGGGTTCGCGTCCGCCGACCCGCAGGACGCTGCGGGAGAGGAGCCGCCGCCCGGAGGCGTACACGCCCTCCGGCCCGTGCCCGGTGAGCTGGCCGTGCTCGGGCGAGATGGCGAAGGCGGGCAGGGCGACGCAGAGCAGGGCATCGTGGACCGGCGGAAGCTCCCCGGGGCGTGGCCCGTGGACGGCGGGGGCGCCGCTCCCCGCGGACGGTCTCCGGGCGGGGTGTTCGGTCGGGTGTCCGGGGGCCGGGACAGGGCTGAGGACCATGGGGGGTGGGGCGTGCTCTCTGTGCGATCCGGACGGCCGGCGGGGTGTCGGCGGCACGGCTCGCCCGGCTCCGCCACAGAGGTGAACGGTCCGGCGGCGCCTCGGGTCACGGTCGTCATCGGCCGCTCCTCGTCCCGCGCCGCCCGCCGTGCTGCGGGGCGGCCCTTCCGGGCCGCGTCGCGGCCCGTCCGGCGGGTCGTACGCCGGTCCTCCCCCGGCCCCGCCCGCTCCCGCGCGGCGCGCCGTCGCGCCTGGCCCCCGGGAGGACCGGCCTCGATCCGGCGCGGACCCCCCGCACGCGGGTCCGGGTGCGGGTCCGGCCGGCAGCGGGGGCCGGGGCCTTCTTCGCCGCCGCGACGCGGTCCTCCCGCTCCTGGCGCAGGCAGGACCGCAGCGATTCCGGGTCGAGTCCCTCGTTGCACGCCTGGTGCAGCAGCCTCGCGAAGACGTACTCGGGGTCGGCCTGGAGGGCGAGGCCGAGGGCGACGCGGGCGGTCGGTTCGTCGCCGGTCGACCAGGCGGCCCAGCCGGCGAGGGTCAGGGGCGCGGCGGCGTACTCCTCGTAGGGGGAGACGCAGCGGCGGGCGAGGACGCGCCACAGCCGCACGGCGGCGGCGCCCTCGGCCCCCTCCATCCATTCGGCGAGCCGGTCGCGGGTGGCGCGGTCCTGGAGCCCCAGGATCACGGCCGCCGCCTCGCCGGGGTCGACGCGGGCGTCATCGTCCGCCTCGACAGCGGCCGGGCCCCGGCGGGTGCCGTCCTCCGCGATCAGGCGCGGCGGTTCGCCGAACCTGCCGAGGAGCCGGCCCGCGAGGGCGAGGGTGGTCTCGCGGAGCTCCGCCCTGACGTGTTCCTCCGCGCCTTCGACGACGCGGGGGACGATCGCGGTCGCGGCGGCGTCGAGGGCGGCGCGCTGCTCCTCTTCGCAGGGTGCACCGGTGGGCTTGAAGGAGGCCTCCATCTCCCGCAGCGAGCCCCGTACCCGGATGCCCGCGTAAGCGGCGGCCGCGGCCATGACCGAGGTGCCGGCGAGGGCCAGCGGGGTGCCCTCGGGCGGGCAGCAGCGGGTGTCGGGGCAGCAGTACGAGAAGTGGCGGCCGTCGGAGATGCACAGCACCTCGTAGACGGGGATGTCGAGGGCGCCGCAGGCGGTCCTGAGCCGCTGGGCGAGGGGCCGCAGCCGCTCGTGGACCTGGCGCGCGGTCTCGCCGGGCCCCGGGTCCTGGCAGAGGAAGCCGACGATGCCGTCGGGTGGCGTGGTGCGCTTGGCGGAGTTCTCGACGAGGCATTCCGCCAGGTGGTCCGCCATCGAGTCCCATTCGCCGGTCGAGCGGGGAATGCCGACCCTGATCCGGCCGCCGAAGCGGCCGTTCGCTCCGTGGAGAGCGACGAGCACGACCGAGTCGGTCGGGTGGAAGCCGAGCACGAACGGCAGGGCGTCGGCCAGCTCGGAGGGGCTGCGCAGGGTGATCTCGCGGCCTCGGGTGGATGCGTTCGTCTCGTGGTGGTTCGCGTTCATGGCGAGGACCGTCTCGTGATCTCCGTTTTCCGACAACCCCTGTGGATAACTCCGCATATACCGTCAGATGATCTGATCTTCACTGTCCACAGATCGCGGCCTCGTTCGCCGAATGTCCGAGGCATCGGGTTGCATGGAGGCATGACCCACGCAGACCGCCCGGAAGACCGCGCCGCGCTCCGCGCCACCGCCGACGCCGTACTCGCCCGACTCGTCGGGGACCCGACCGGCACGGCGAGACTCCGCGAGGACCAGTGGCGCGCCATCGAGGCGCTGGTCGCCGACCACCGCCGGGCGCTGGTGGTGCAGCGGACCGGCTGGGGCAAGTCCGCGGTCTACTTCGTCGCGACCTCCCTGCTGCGCCAGCGCGGCAGCGGTCCCACGGTCATCGTCTCCCCGCTCCTCGCCCTCATGCGCAACCAGGTGGACGCGGCGGCCCGGGCGGGCATCCGCGCCCGCACGATCAACTCGTCCAACACCGAGGAGTGGGAGAGCGTCCGCGAGGAGGTCGCGGCCGGCGAGGTCGACGTCCTGCTCGTCTCCCCCGAGCGGCTCAACAACCCCGACTTCCGCGACCAAGTCCTGCCGCGGCTGGCCGCCGCGACGGGTCTCCTGGTGGTGGACGAGGCGCACTGCATCTCCGACTGGGGACACGACTTCCGGCCCGACTACCGGCGACTGCGGACCATGCTGGCCGACCTCCCGGCCGGCGTGCCGGTGCTCGCCACGACGGCGACGGCGAACGCCCGGGTGACCGCGGACGTCGCCGAGCAGCTCGGCACGGGCGCGGGCACCGACGCCCTCGTCCTGCGCGGCCCGCTGGACCGCGAGTCCCTCAGCCTCGGCGTGGTCACCCTGCCCGACGCGGCCCACCGGCTGGCCTGGCTCGCCGACCACCTCGACGAGCTCCCCGGCTCCGGGATCATCTACACGCTGACCGTCGCCGCGGCCGAGGAGGTCACCGCCTACCTCCGCCAGTGCGGCCACACGGTCGCCTCGTACACGGGACGGACGGAGAACGCCGACCGCCAGCAGGCCGAGGACGACCTCCTGGCGAACCGCGTCAAGGCGCTGGTGGCGACCTCCGCGCTCGGCATGGGCTTCGACAAGCCGGACCTCGGCTTCGTCGTCCACCTCGGGTCGCCGTCCTCGCCGATCGCCTACTACCAGCAGGTGGGCCGTGCCGGACGAGGCGTGGAGCACGCGGAGGTGCTGCTGCTGCCCGGCAAGGAGGACGAGGCGATCTGGCGGTACTTCGCCTCCGTCGCCTTCCCTCCCGAGGAGCAGGTGCGCCGGACGCTGGACGTCCTCGCCGCCGCGGGCCGGCCGCTGTCGCTGCCGGCCCTCGAGCCCCTGGTCGAGCTGCGCCGGACCCGTCTGGAGACCATGCTCAAGGTCCTGGACGTGGACGGGGCCGTGCGCCGGGTCAAGGGCGGCTGGGAGAGCACGGGACAGCCGTGGGTCTACGACACCGAGCGGTACGCATGGGTGGCAGAGCAGCGGTCGGCGGAGCAGCAGGCGATGCGGGAGTACGCCACCACGACGGGGTGCCGGATGGAGTTCCTGCGGCGCCGGCTCGACGACGAGGAGGCGGCGCCCTGCGGCCGCTGCGACAACTGCGCGGGCCCGCGCTTCGACCCGAAGGTGACGGGCGCGGCGCTGGACGCGGCCAAGGGCGAGCTGGGCCGTCCGGGCGTGGACGTGGAGCCCCGCCGGATGTGGCCGACGGGTCTGGCCGCCGCCGGCGTCGACCTGAAGGGCCGGATCCCGGCCGGCGAACAGGCCTTCGGCGGCCGCGCCCTCGGACGCCTCTCGGACATCGGCTGGGGGAACCGGCTCCGGCCGCTCCTCGCCGACACGGCGCCGGACGGCCCGGTGCCGGACGACGTGGTGCAGGCGGTGGTCCAGGTGCTCGCCGACTGGGCGAAGGGGCCCGGGGGTTGGGCATCCGGCGCCTCCGACGCGTCGGCCCGTCCCGCCGGGGTGGTGACCGTCGCCTCGCGGCGCCGGCCCGCCCTGGTCGGCTCGCTCGGCGCCCGGATCGCCGAGATCGGCCGGATGCCCCTGCTCGGATCGGTGGAGTACGCCCCCGAGGCGGAGGACGCCCGTCTGTCCCGCACCAACAGCGCCCAGCGGGTCATCGGACTCCACCGGGCCCTGGAGGTTCCGCCCGCGCTCGCGGAGCGGCTGGCCTCGGCGGGCGGCCCGGTGCTCCTGGTGGACGACCTGTCCGACACGGGCTGGACCCTCGCCGTGGCGGCGCGGCTGCTGCGGCGTTCGGGAGCGGAAGGAGTCTTTCCCCTGGTGCTCGCCGTCCAGGGCTGAGAAGGGTGGGAGAACTACGAGTGAATACTGGGTAACTGGGCAGGGATATCAGTGGCATAACGGTTCATTACCGTCAGCCGCCTCAATTGCTCGTTGCCGCCCCCGCTCGGGCCACGCCAGAATTGGGGAACCGCCCCACACGGCTCGAAGCGGTCCGGAAGGACTGTGCCGTGCTGCGCCCTCACCCCACCTTGCCCGCCTCGCGGGCGCGTATCCGAAGGGAGGACCGTGACCCTCGGATTCGCTCCGTCCACCGCCTCGCTCGGCTCGAGCTCCGCCTCAGCCAGCCGTCTCGCCCGGATGCTGGAGCCGGCCGACTGGGCCGCGGCCGGAATTCCCTTGCTGCGCAGCCCTCGTGAGGTCGTGAGCGGACTGCACTCCCGCCATCGTCCGCTGCCCACGACCGCGGTCGTGGCGGTGCTCGACCACGAGGAGCGGATCACCGCCAGTGCCTCGTTCACGCGCCGTCCGGGTCCCGCCGACGGCTGGGAGTTCCGGAACGCGCTCCTCGCCCATCTGCGGCGGGTGGTCCCGCACGACCTCCGGCGGCGCACCCCCGTCCGGACGGCGGTGCTGGTCTACTGCCGGGACGGCGACGAGCGGTGGACGGAGGAGGACGGGGCCTGGATGTGGGGGCTCCGGGACGCCTGCACGCTCCACGGACTGCGCTGCGGCGCGTACATCACCCTGACCAAGGCCGGCTGGCAGGTCGTCGGCGAGGGCCGGGGCGGCCGCCGGCCGAGCTCGGACTCCACGCCGCTGGCGTTGGGTGAGCCGACCGGCGAGCTCAACCACCTCGCGCCGCGGACGGCGGGCGGGGCGGCCGAGCCGCTGCGCCGGGCAGCGGCGCGCTGAGCCGCCCGGCCGCTCCGCCGGGCCGCTTCCGGTCCGGCGGAGACGCGACCGTCAGACTCCGGCGCCGAGAAGGGCGGTGACCCGCTCCGGGTCTCCGCAGACCACGAGCAGGGCGCCGGCGCGGGACCGGGCGATCGGCAGGGCGCGGGCGGCCACGTCGTCGCCGCCGTTCAGGGCGACGATCACCACGGGGCGGGTGGTCACCTTGTCGACCGAGGCGGCGTCCGCGAAGAAGACGTCCTCGGCGGTGTCCTGCTGGGCCCAGTAGGACGCCTCGCCGAAGGACAGCTCGTGCGCGGCCCACGGATGGCGCTCGCCGGTGGTGAGCACCAGGACCTCGCCGGGCGACCGGCCGCTGTCGAGCAGCAGGTCGAGGGCCTCCTCGGCGGCGTCGAGGGCGCCGTCGGCCGGAGCCGGGATGAGCTGGAGCTGCGGACTGTCACCGCCGGAACGATTCTCCGGACGGTTCCTGGGTGCGGGCGGACCCGGCACGGGCCGCTGGGCCGGCGGCGCGGGGCGGGGCGAACCGGGACGCGGTGAGGCCGCCGAACGGGGGCCGGGTACGGGACGTGGGGTCGGCGCGGGACGGCTGGCGGCCGTGGCGCTGGGACCCTGGGCGCTCTCGTGAATCTGAGGCTCCTCGGGAGGGAGAGGCATGGGTGGATGTCTATCAAATGCCGTTTCGGACGGCACCGTCGGGTGGGCGCGCGGAGGCGCCCCCGGCCGGCTGGGACCGCGTCGGTGAGGTCCCGCGGCCGGAAGATCAGAAGTCGAAGCCGAGTTGGCCCCCGCTCTTCAGAGCGGCCGCCTCGGCGGAGAGGCGGACCTTCTTGAGGTGGCGCCATCGGGGCATGGCGTCCAGGTAGGACCAGGAGAGCCGGTGGTACGGGGTGGGGCCCAGCTCTTCGAGGACGGCCTTGTGGACGGGCGAAGGGTAGCCCGCGTTGGCGCCGAAGCCGTAGCCCCCGCAGCCGGGGGCGGCCTCGAGCTCGGCCATCATGGCGTCCCGGCGCACCTTGGCGATCACGGACGCGGCGGCGACGGCGACGCAGGACTGGTCGCCCTTGATCACCGTGCGCACCTGCCAGGGGCTGCCGAGGTAGTCGTGCTTGCCGTCGAGGATCACCGCGTCGGGCCGGACCGGGAGTCCTTCGAGCGCCCGGACCGCGGCGAGGCGCAGGGCGGCGGTCATCCCCAGTTCGTCGATCTCCTGCGGGGACGCCTCGCCGAGCGCGTAGGCGGTGACCCAGCGCTCCAGCTCGACGGCGAGGACGGTACGCCGCTTCGGGGTGATCAGCTTGGAGTCGGTCAGGCCCTCGGGGGGACGGCGCAGGCCGGTGACGGCCGCGCACACGGTGACGGGCCCGGCCCATGCCCCGCGTCCGACCTCGTCGACCCCGGCGACGATCTTGGCGCCGGTGGTGGCTCGGAGCGACCGCTCGACGGTGTGGGTGGGAGGTTCATACGGCATGGCGCCTGACAGGTTACGCCGCCGGGTGCCGCCTGCGGTACCCGGATTCCCGTCAGGCGCTCCCGCCCCGCGCCGCGGGCTCGGTCAGGCCGGGACCGAGCGGGCCATCGGCACCGCGATCCGGCCGAGGGCATCGGCCCTCTCCCCCTCGGGCCCTTCGCTGCCGCACACCTTCGGGCGGAACCTCGTCCTCGCCTGGACGGCGTCGAGGACGAGGTCGTCCGGGGCCTCGGCGCGCACCTCCTCGCACACGTTCCCGCGTTCCGGCACCCGCGCGAAGAGTCGCTTCGAGAGGGAGACGACACCGGTCTCGCTCCGGGCGCGGAAACGTACCGCCGCCGCCTCCTCGTCGCACTCGTGAAGGACCGTGCACAGGGCGGAGCCGTTCCGTCCGACGCCGCTCGTCCGGTCGGTCGCCGCGTCACCCAGCAGGCGAGGGGCCGGGCCCGCACCGGGCCGGCCCCTCCGGCCCCATGTCAGCTCCGGGCCGTGCCTTGGGGGACCCAGGCGGGAAGGGCCTCGGTGCGTTCCAGCCAGTCGGCGGGGGGCGCGCCCTCGGCGGCGGACGCCACCACGCCGCCGGCGATGGCACAGGTCGTGTCGACGTCCCCGCCGACCTGGGCCGTCGTCCAGAACGTGGTCTCGAAGTCGCCGAGGCCCCGGGCCGCCGACCAGAGGGCGAAGGGCACCGTGTCGTGGGCGGTGGTGCGCCGGCCGCTGCCGAGCACCGCGGCGACGGTCCCGGGGTCGCCGTAGTCCAGCATGTCGCGGGCCCGGCGCAGCCCCGCGCCGACCGCGCTGCGCGGGACCAGGGCGACGACCCCGTCGAGCAGTGCCTCCGGGGTGGGAGGGCCGGCCGGATCGGCCGCGAGGGCGGCCGCCGCGGCGACGGCCATGGCGCCGACGACGGCCTCGCGGTGCTGGTGGGTGGGGTAGGCGGAGATCTCGGCCTGATGGGTGGCCTGTTCGGGGTCGTCGGCGTACCAGGCGCCGAGCGGGGCGACGCGCATCGCGGCGCCGTTGCCCCAGGACCCCTGGCCGTTGAAGAGGGCCGCGGACAGCTCGCGCCAGTCGCCGCCTTCCCTGATCAGCCGGAGCATCCGGTTGACGGCGGGGCCGTAGCCGCGGTCGAAGTCGTGGTGGTCGGCGAAGGAGGCGGCCAGGGCGTCCTGGTCGACGCGGTCGTGGCGGGCGAGGACGGCCAGGACGGAGCAGGCCATCTCCGTGTCGTCGGTCCACTGCCAGGAGCCTGGAGGCAGCTCGCGCCGCTTCAGCAGGGGGTAGTGCGCGGGGACGAAGAACTGGGAGCCCAGGGCGTCCCCCACGGCCAGCCCGCGCAGACTGGCGAGGGCGCGGTCGAGGCGCCGGTCGATTGAGGAGTCAGCGGTCATCGGTGCGCCACTCTATCCGGTGGGACCGTACGGTTCCGGGGTACACCAGCGTTCGAACGGGCGGTCAAGGCGGTAGCGTCCGCCGTCCCCGAGTGTCAGGACCCGGGTCTCCGCGTTGCCCGGATTCGACAGCGATTCGAATTCGGCCACGCTCCAGTGGAACCACCTCATGCAGAAGAGCCGCATGGTCAGGCCGTGCGTGACGAGCAGGACGTTCGGCGGGTGGTCGGGGGCCTCGAAACTGCGGTAGAGGCTCTCCAGGAACGCGCCGACCCGGTCGTACACGTCGGCTCCGGACTCCCCCTGCGCGAAGCGGTAGAAGAAGTGGCCGTACGCGTCCCGGTAGACCTTCTGGAGGCGGACGTCCTCGCGGTCCTGCCAGTTGCCCCAGTCCTGCTCCCGCAGCCGGGGCTCCTCGCGGACCCTGATCCGCCCCGGCGGCAGCCGGAAGGCCTGCAGGGTCTCGTGGGTGCGGCGGTACGGCGAGACGTACACGCTGACCGCCTCGTCGCCGAAGAGCTCCCGCAGCCGCTCCCCCGTCGCCTCCGCCTGCCGTCGGCCGGTCGCGGTGAGCCGGAGGGCGTGGTCGGGTTCCCGTTCGTAGACGGAGTCGTCGACGTTGCCTTCGGACTCCCCGTGCCGTACGAGGACGATGCGCCGCGGTCGTGCCATGGTCCGACCCTAGAGGGAGCCGCCCCGTTCGGCTCAATCGAGGAGGCGCCCGGACTCCATTCGGCGTGTCCGCCCGGTGAACCCGCGGCGCAGTTCGCGGTCGTGCGAGACCACCACGAGGGCGCCGGGCCACTCCTCCAGGGCCTGCTCCAGCTCCTCGACCAGGCCGAGGGCGAGGTGGTTGGCGGGCTCGTCGAGGAGCAGCAGGTCCGCTGGGCGGGCGAGCAACCTGGCGAGGGCGAGTCTGCGCAGCTGCCCCGCCGAGAGGGCTCCCACGGGCACTGTGAGGTCGTCGGGCCGGAACAGTCCGTACGACAGGAGCCGTTCGGTCAGCTCCTCCTCGTCGAGCCCGAGCCCCAGCCCGTGGCCGAAGGCGGTGAGCAGGGACTCGGCCGGCCGGGCGACGGTGACCTCCTGGGCGAGGCAGCCGATCCGGCCCCGGCGGCGCACCTCGCCTCGATCGGGGAGGAGGGAGCCGGCCATGACGCGCAGCAGGGTGGACTTGCCCGCGCCGTTGCCCCCGTGGACGAGGAGCCGTTCGCCCGCGCCGAGGGTGAGGCTGTCGACCGCGAGCCGTTCGCCGACCCGGACCCCGTCCAGGGCGAGCAGCTCCCCCTGAGCCGCGCCCGCCTCGGGGCGGGCGGTGAAGGAGAGGGGCGGGGCCGGTGCGGACACCGGGTGGTCCCTGAGGCGGCGGAGCCGCTCCCGGGCGTTGCGGACGCGTCCCGAGACGGACGCCTGGACGCGGCCGCCGGCCCGGTCGTAGGCCATCTTGTTCTTGTCCTTCATGACGCGGCCCGTCGCGACGGCGTGGGCGGCTCCCTCCGCGTACGCCTCCAGGCGCTCGGTCTCGGCGCGCCATTCCTCGTGCTCCTGTCGTCGGCGCCGGCGGGCGGCCTCGCGGGCGGCGCGGAATCCCGCGTACCCCTCGCCGTGGCGGACGAGGCTCCGCAGGTCGGTGTCGATCTCGACGAGCGACGTGGTCACCCGCTCCAGGAAGACGCGGTCGTGGGAGACGGCGACGACGGTCCCGCGGTGGCCGCGGAGGGACTCCTCCAGCCAGTCGAGGGCCGACGCGTCGAGGTGGTTGGTGGGTTCGTCGAGCAGCAGGACCTCGGGGGCGGCGGCCACGGCGACGGCGATGCCGAGCCTGGCGCGCTCTCCACCGGAGAGGCTGCCCAGCCTGCGCTCGCGGGGGATGTGGGCGATTCGGAGGGCGTGGACGGCCTTGTCCACTCGGGCGTCGGCCTCGTATCCGCCGCGGAGCTCGTAGGTGGTGAGCAGGTCTCCGTACGCGGCGAGGTCCTCGGCGGCCGCCTCGTCCAGGCGGGCTTCGAGGGCCCGCAGGCGTGTCTCCATGGCGCGGAACTCGGCGAGGGCCGCGTCGACGGCGTCGGCCACCGTGCCCTCCGGTGGCAGTTCGGGGGTCTGGCGGACGAGCCGCAGTCCTCCGTCGGCCAGGACGGTCACCCGGCCCCCGTCCGGTGCGACGGCGCCGGCGAGGAGGTGGAGGAGGGTCGACTTTCCCGCGCCGTTCTCTCCGACGATCCCGACCCGCTCGCCGGGGCGGACGGAGAGGGAGACGCGGTCGAGGAGTAACCGTTCCCCTCGGGAGACGGTCACATCGTGGAGCGAGAGCTGTGCGGGCATGGCACCTCCGGTCGCCATCAAACGCAACCCTTGTCGCGTTAACAGCGAGTATGGCAGACTCGAAGTCACTAACGCAACGGGAGTAGCAATTGAACGACTCGACTGAGGACCCCGAGCACCCCGACGCCCCGGCACCCGGCCCCGCCCCCGGCAGCCGGCGCCCCGGCGGCCGCACCGCCCGCACCCGGGCCGCCGTCCGCGACGCCGTCCTGACGGGACTGGCCGAGCACGGCTACCCCTCCCTGACGGTGGAGTACCTGGCGAAACACTCGGGGGTGCACAAGACGACGCTCTACCGCCGGTGGGGCAGCGTGGAGGGCATGGTGGCCGACGCCCTCGCCCTCGCGGGGGAGGACGAGTGGACGCCACCGGACACCGGCAGCCTCGCCGGAGACCTGCGCGCCCTCGCCCACGAGGTGGTCGACGGCTTCCGCGACCCCGCCGACGCCGCCGCGCCCACCGCGTTCGTCGGCGCCGCCTTCCAGTCACCGCGCGCGGCTGAGGCCCTGCGCGCGTTCTACGGCGAGAGGTTCCGCCGCTGCGAGACGGTCGTGCACCGTGCGGTCGGCCGGGGCGAGGCGCCCGTCGGCACCGACGCCGGCGCCGTGGTCCGCGCGGTCTCCGCCCCGCTCTTCCTCCGCCTCTTCGTCACCCGGGAAGCCGTCGACGAGCGTCTCGCGGACCAGGCGGCGGACGCGGCGCTCGCCGCCGTGACGGCGGGCGTCTTCACCGCCCCGGCAGGAAGACGGGCAGCCGCCCCGGCCCCTTCCGCGGCCCCCCGCGAGAGCTGAACGCTCAGACGGTCCAGGCGGGTTCGAGGCGCACCACGTCCCCCGAGAGCGCGGCCACGTCCGCCTCGGTCTGCGCCCGCAGACCGAGGCGCTCCACCCGCTCCTCGCGGTACTTGCCGTGCTCGGCGGCGGAGTTCCAGAGGGAGAGCACCAGGAACTCGTTCCCGGGCGCCTCCCCGAACAACCCCCGGAGCATGCCCGGCGACCCGGCCATCGCCGGGTTCCACACCTTCTCCTGCATCAGGGCGAAGTGCTCCACCCGCTCCTCGTGGACGCGGCAGTGCGCCACGCGCGCCACGTCCGCGTCGGCGAACTTCGGCTCGAAACCGGTCTTCACGTCGAAGCGGTGATCGAAGAGCCTGACCTGTGCGTCCTTGTACGTGCCGGACTGCGCGGCGGCCAGCCGGTCGTGCGAGCGGGCCATGAAGGAGTCGTAGAAGGCCCGGCTCTCCCAGAAGGAGAAGACGTGCGCGATCTCGGGACGGGCCCGGCTCCAGCCACCGCCCTGCCCCCGGAAACCCGGCTCTCCGAGCAGCCCCGCCCACTTCCGCTGTCCCCGCTCGAACCCTCGACGGTCCACGACGGCGCAGCGAATCCACTTGACCAGCACCGGGCCATCGTACGGGTCGGGAGAGCACCCCGGCAGACCGTCGCCGCAGAGGGGCGACCTCCCGTGATCGCTCGTCAGGAACCGTTCCGTTCCGGCCAGTCGGGCGCCGGATTCCGGGCGGGTACGCGCCCCGCGGGAGGGCACAGTCGGCCCGGCTGTCGTACGTGCGTGACACCATGAGGGGAGACCCGGGGCGAAGGGTCCCCACGGGGACACGGGGAAAGGGGAGGCATCGTGAGCGGACTCAGCAAGGGCGTCGGCAAGGTGGAGGTGGCGCTCAGATGGGATCCGGCGCCGGCGGGCGCGCCCCCGCACGACCTGGATCTCGTCGCCGCCGTCCTCACCGCCGACGATCCGCACGGCACGCCCGCGCAGTTGGTCCACTTCGGCAGCCGCTCCCCCGACGGGACGATCACCCTCCTCCGTGACAGCCGCACCGGGCAGGGATTCGGCTACGACGAGGCGATGACGCTGGAACTGGACCGGCTGGCCGAGCGGTACACCCGCGTGGTGGTCGGCGTGGTGATACAGCAGGGCGGCGGCCGGGTGACCTTCGGCCGGATAGCGCAGGCCTCGGTCCGGGTCAGCGAGGGCTACACGGAACTGATGACGTACGACTTCGGTGGCCTCGCCGACGCCACCGCCGTGACCGTCGTCGAATTCGTCCGCGAAGCCTCGTCCGGCTGGACCTTCCGCCCCTTGCAGCGGGGCTTCGACACGGACCCGCAGTCCTTCGGGTCGCTGATCGGCACGGCGCGGGCCTGAGCCCGCCCGCCCCGGGCAGACCGGGAGCGCGCAGCCGGTACCACGTGCCCCGGCCCGCGCACCGGGGCACGCCGAAGGGGACCGGCCGACGGCCGGTCCCCTTCGTCAGTCACTCCTCAACCGCGCCCGATGTCAGCTGCAGCCGCTGGTCGAGCCGCAGCCCTCGCAGATGTAGCAGGAGCCGGCGCGCTGCATCTTCGTGCCGCAGGAGAAGCACAGCGGGGCGTCGGCGCTGATGCCGAGCTGCATCTCGACGAGCTCCGCCGAGGTGTGCGCCTGCTTCGGGGCCGGGACCTCGGCCTTGACCGCCGGGGCCGGGGCGGCGACGGCCTTCAGCTCCGTGGCGACCGGAGCCGACTGGGCCAGGCCCTCGACATCGACGTCCTCGACCGACTGCTCGTAGGAGCCGGTCTCCAGGTGGCGCTGACGCTCCTCGGCGGAGTGGATGCCGAGCGCGGAGCGGGTCTCGAAGGGCAGGAAGTCCAGCGCCAGGCGGCGGAAGATGTAGTCGACGATCGACTGCGCCATCCGGACGTCCGGGTCGTCGGTCATGCCGGCCGGCTCGAAGCGCATGTTGGTGAACTTCGAGACGTAGGTCTCCAGCGGGACGCCGTACTGCAGACCGACGGAGACGGCGATGGAGAAGGCGTCCATCATGCCCGCGAGGGTCGAGCCCTGCTTCGACATCTTCAGGAAGACCTCGCCGAGACCGTCGTCCGGGTAGGAGTTGGCGGTCATGTAGCCCTCGGCGCCGCCGACGGTGAAGGAGGTGGTGATCCCCGGGCGGCCCTTGGGGAGGCGCTTGCGGACCGGGCGGTACTCGACGACCTTCTCGACGGCCTCGCGGATCGTCGCCTCGGTCTTCGCGGTCACCTCCGCCTTCTCGGCCTCCTTCTTCTTGGCGGAGAGCGGCTGGCCGACCTTGCAGTTGTCGCGGTAGATCGCGAGCGCCTTGACGCCCATCTTCCACGCCTCGAAGTAGACCTCCTCGACGTCCTCGACCGTGGCCGTCTCCGGCAGGTTCACGGTCTTGGAGAGGGCGCCGGAGATCCAGGGCTGGATGGCGGCCATCATGCGGACGTGGCCCATCGCGGAGATGGAGCGCTCGCCCATGGCGCAGTCGAAGACCTCGTAGTGCTCGGTCTTCAGGCCGGGGGCGTCGATCACGTTGCCGTGCTCGGCGATGTGGGCGACGATCGCCTCGATCTGCTCCTCCTGGTAGCCCAGGCGGCGCAGGGCCTGCGGGACGGTGCCGTTGACGATCTGCATCGAGCCGCCGCCGACGAGCTTCTTGAACTTGACCAGGGCGAGGTCGGGCTCGAGACCGGTGGTGTCGCAGGACATCGCGAGACCGATGGTGCCGGTCGGGGCGATGACCGAGGCCTGCGCGTTGCGGAAGCCGTTCTTGGCGCCGAGGCGGATCACGTCCTGCCAGGCCTCCGTGGCGGCGGCCCAGATCGGCGAGTCCAGGTCGTCCATGCGGACGGCCTTGTCGTTGGCGTCGGCGTGCTGCTTCATGACGCGCTGGTGCGGGTCGGCGTTGCGGGCGTAGCCGTCGTAGGCGCCGACGACCGCGGCGAGCTCGGCGGAGCGCTTGTACGAGGTGCCGGTCATCAGGGAGGTGATGGCGCCGGCGAGGGCGCGGCCGCCCTCCGAGTCGTACGCGTGGCCGGTCGCCATCAGCAGGGCGCCGAGGTTGGCGTAGCCGATGCCGAGCTGGCGGAAGGCGCGGGTGTTCTCGCCGATCTTCTGGGTCGGGAAGTCGGCGAAGCAGATGGAGATGTCCATCGCGGTGATGACGAGCTCGACGACCTTGGCGAAGCGCTCGACGTCGAAGGACTGGTGGCCCTTGCCGTCGTCCTTGAGGAACTTCATGAGGTTCAGCGAGGCGAGGTTGCAGGACGTGTTGTCCAGGTGCATGTACTCGCTGCACGGGTTCGAGCCGTTGATGCGGCCGGACTCGGGGCAGGTGTGCCAGTGGTTGATCGTGTCGTCGTACTGGATGCCCGGGTCGGCGCAGGCCCACGCGGCCTCGGCCATCTTGCGGAAGAGCGCCTTGGCGTCGACCTCCTCGATGACCTCACCGGTCATGCGGGCACGCAGGCCGAACTTGCCGCCGGACTCCACGGCCTTCATGAACTCGTCGTTCACGCGGACGGAGTTGTTGGCGTTCTGGTACTGGACGGACGTGATGTCGTCGCCGCCCAGGTCCATGTCGAAGCCCGCGTCGCGCAGCGCGCGGATCTTCTCCTCCTCCTTGACCTTGGTCTCGATGAAGTTCTCGATGTCCGGGTGGTCGACGTCGAGGATGACCATCTTGGCGGCACGGCGGGTGGCACCGCCGGACTTGATGGTTCCCGCGGAGGCGTCGGCGCCGCGCATGAAGGAGACCGGGCCGGAGGCGTTGCCGCCGGAGGAGAGCAGCTCCTTGGAGGAGCGGATGCGGGAGAGGTTCAGGCCGGCGCCGGAGCCGCCCTTGAAGATCATGCCCTCTTCCTTGTACCAGTCGAGGATCGACTCCATGGAGTCGTCGACGGACAGGATGAAGCAGGCGGAGACCTGCTGGGGCTGCGGCGTGCCGACGTTGAACCAGACCGGCGAGTTGAAGCTGAAGATCTGGTGGAGGAGGGCGTAGGTGAGCTCGTGCTCGAAGATCTCCGCGTCAGCGGGCGAGGCGAAGTAGCCGTAGTCCTCGCCGGCCTTCGTGTAGGTCTTCACGATGCGGTCGATGAGCTGCTTCAGACCGGTCTCGCGCTGCGGGGTGCCGACGGCCCCGCGGAAGTACTTGCTGGTGACGATGTTGACCGCGTTCACCGACCAGAAGTCGGGGAACTCGACGCCGCGCTGCTCGAAGTTGATCGAGCCGTCGCGCCAGTTGGTCATGACGACGTCCCGGCGCTCCCAGTTCACCTCGTCGTACGGATGCACGCCGGGGGTGGTGTGGATGCGCTCGATCCGCAGGCCCTTGCTCGCCGCCTTGGCTCCCTTGGTGCGGGAACCACGTGCCGGGCCGCTCGCCGTCTCTGTCATGCCGCCTCCCATATACGGGCAAAACACCCTTTGGCGCCCAGATAATCCCAGAGCACCGTCTTCTGTACTACGTTCTGTACTGCTTGACCCGCGGGCGCCGCACGGGTCACCCGGGGCAGGTCTGCACGGCCGCACCGCGGCCGGTGGCCGGGCCCCCACGGGCCCGGGTCGCCGTCAGTCGGCGGCGCCGGCGGGAACGGGCACCTCGGGGGTGCCGGTCCCGCCGTTCTCAGCGGGAGGCCGCACGCGGAGTTCCGCGATGGCGGCCTCGAAGTCCTCGAGTCCCTCGAAAGCCTTGTACACGGACGCGAAGCGCAGGTACGCGACGAGATCGAGCTCCTGCAGCGGCCCGAGGATGGCCAGGCCCACGTCGTGGGTGGTCAGCTCGGCACTGCCGGTGGCGCGCACCGCCTCCTCGACCCGCTGGCCGAGCTTGGCCAGGGCATCCTCGGTGACCGGCCGCCCCTGGCACGCCTTGCGCACGCCGGAGATGACCTTGGTGCGACTGAAGGGCTCGGTGACGCCGGAGCGCTTGACCACCATCAGCGAACAGGTCTCCACCGTGGTGAAACGGCGGGCACAGTCCGTGCACTGGCGGCGACGTCGGATCGACGTGCCGTCGTCGGTGGTGCGGCTGTCGACGACGCGGCTGTCGGGGTGCCTGCAGAAGGGGCAGTGCATTGGTTACGACCCTCTCCTCATGGCACGACTGACAGCCTCGGTCGACCCGTCAAGGCCCTCGAAGCGACCACCAGCATAGGCGATGGACGGCACCCCGGCAGACCGGGGACCACTATCCCTGGGTGGCCGGTGACATCCAACCACTAGATCTTGGGTTCAGGGGGTTGCGACACCCCCAGCGTGTCGCGGCACCCCGGAGCCGGTTCCGCGGCCGGCGGATGGGAGACTGGGAGGGCGCGCCGGAGTCCGGAAACCCAGCGGCGAAGGCTACCGTAAGGGCCGGATCGACCCCGGAGGGCCTCCCCCCCCCATACACCCACACCCGCACACACGTAAGGCAATCTGCGGTTTTTCACTCGAACGTGTGTTTGGCGCAACCTTTCGAAAGCTACTACCGTTGTGCCAGCCAGGGAGACCATTCGAGAGGGGCCGACGACGTGACCACCACCGCAGACAGTGCCACCATCACCGCCCAGGACCGCTCCCAGGGCCGACTCGAGCCGGTGCACTCCATGAACGACACAGCCATGAACGGCGAAGAGCCCGGGCGTCCCGCCCGAGCCCTCCCCGGACGGCCTCCAGGCATCAGGGCCGACAGCTCCGGCCTCACCGACCGCCAGCGCCGGGTCATCGAAGTCATCCGCGACTCGGTCCAGCGGCGGGGCTACCCGCCGTCGATGCGCGAGATCGGCCAGGCGGTGGGCCTCTCCAGCACGTCGTCCGTGGCCCACCAGCTGATGGCCCTGGAGCGCAAGGGCTTCCTCCGCCGCGACCCGCACCGCCCCCGGGCGTACGAGGTCCGCGGCTCGGACCAGCCCACCACCCAGCCCACCGACACCACCGGCAAGCCCGCGGCCTCCTACGTGCCACTGGTCGGCCGGATCGCGGCCGGCGGCCCCATCCTCGCCGAGGAGTCGGTCGAGGACGTGTTCCCCCTCCCCCGGCAGCTGGTGGGCGACGGCGAGCTCTTCGTCCTCAAGGTCGTCGGCGACTCCATGATCGAGGCCGCCATCTGTGACGGCGACTGGGTCACCGTCCGCCGCCAGCCCGTCGCGGAGAACGGCGACATCGTCGCCGCCATGCTCGACGGCGAGGCCACCGTGAAGCGCTTCAAGCGCGAGGACGGCCACGTCTGGCTGCTCCCGCACAACGCCGCGTACCAGCCCATCCCCGGCGACGAGGCCACCATCCTCGGCAAGGTGGTCGCCGTGCTGCGGCGGGTCTGACCACGCCCGCCGGCTCCGACCGGGCCCCGGGATCCACTGCGCCGGTCCCGGGGCTCGCTGTACGACCCGTTCTCCTGGCTCGCCTCCGGCCCCGGCTCCCCGCCGGGGCCGGAGGCATGTCCGGGCCCTCGCTCAGGCGCCGTCCGCCTTCGCCTTCGCGTCGATCGCCGCGAGGGACCTGCGGACCTGGTTGCGGTCGGTCGTGTACCAGAAGTCGGGCATCGAAGCCCTCAGATAGCTGCCGTACCGGGCGGTGGCGAGACGCTGGTCCAGGATCGCCACCACACCCCGGTCGCCCGTCGCCCGGACCAGCCGGCCGGCGCCCTGGGCCATCAGCAGCGCCGCGTGCGTCGCCGCCACCGCCATGAAGCCGTTGCCCCCCGCCTCCTCGACCGCCTTCTGGCGCGCGCTCATCAGCGGGTCGTCCGGGCGCGGGAAGGGGATCTTGTCCATGACGACCAGCTGGCAGCTGGCCCCGGGCACGTCCACGCCCTGCCAGAGCGACAGGGTGCCGAAGAGGCAGGTCTTCGGGTCGGCCGCGAAGTTCTTGATCAGCTCGCCCAGGGTGTCCTCGCCCTGGAGCAGGATCGGGAACTCGGGAATGCGGGTCCGCAGCTCCTCCGCCGCCAGCTGCGCCGCCCGCATCGAGGAGAAGAGGCCCAGGGTGCGACCGCCGGCCGCCTGGATCAGCTCGGTCAGCTCGTCCAGCATGTCGCCGCGGTCGCCGTCCCTGGCCGGCTTGGCCAGGTGCTTGGCGACGTACATGATCCCCTGCTTCGGGTAGTCGAACGGCGAGCCGACGTCGATGCCCTTCCAGACCGGCAGGTCGTCGCCGGTGGTCCCCTCGGGCGCGAGGCCGAGCGAGGCGCCCACGCCGTTGAAGTCGCCGCCGAGCTTCAGCGTGGCCGAGGCGAGGACGACGGAGCGCTCGGCGAACAGCTTCTCCCGCAGCAGCCCGGAGACCGAGAGCGGCGCGACCCTCAGCGAGGCGCCGAAGCGGTCGTGGCGCTCGTACCAGACGACGTCGTACTCGGAGCCGTGGGTGATCCGCTCGGCGACGCCGTGCACGCTCTCGACCGAGGCCATCGCCTGCTTGCGGACCGCGTCCTCGTCCTGCACCGAGCGGTCCCGGGTGTTCCCCAGAGCGGTGATCACCGTGCGGGCCGCGTCCCGCAGCGCCGCCAACGCGTACCCCAGGTCCTCCGGGATCTTCTCCAGGCGGCCCGGCAGGGCGAGCTCCATGACCCGCTCGAAGCCCTCCGCGGCGGTCTGGAGCTCGTCGGCGACCTTCTCGTCCACCAGCTTGGCGGCCCGGCGCACGGCCCGGTTCACCTGGCCCGGCGTGAGCTCACCGGTGGCCACGCCGGTGACCCGGGAGACCAGCTCGTGCGCCTCGTCGACGATCAGGACCTCGTGCTGCGGCAGCACGGGAGCGCCCTCGATCGCGTCGATGGCGAGCAGGGCGTGGTTGGTGACGACCACGTCGGCGAGCTTGGCGCGCTCACGGGCCGCCTCGGCGAAGCACTCCGCCCCGTACGCGCACTTGCTCGCGCCGAGGCACTCCCGGGAGGAGACCGAGACCTGCCCCCAGGCCCGGTCGGAGACGCCGGGCGTCAGGTCGTCCCGGTCGCCGGTCTCCGTCTCGTCCGCCCAGTCGCGCAGCCGGAGCAGGTCCTGGCCGAGCTTGCTGGTGGGCGCGGCCGCCTCGAAGGGGTCGAAGAGGCCCTCCTCCTCGTCCTGGGGCACCCCCTCGTGGAGGCGGTGCAGGCACAGGTAGTTCGACCGGCCCTTGAGCATGGCGAAATGGGGGCGGCGGCGCAGCTGCGGGTGCAGCGCCTCGACCGTCCTCGGCAGGTCACGCTCGACGAGCTGGCGCTGGAGCGCCAGCGTGGCCGTGGCCACCACCACTCTCTCCCCGTGCGCGAGCGCCGGCACGAGGTAGCCGAGCGACTTTCCGGTGCCGGTGCCCGCCTGGACCAGCAGGTGGGAGTTGTCGTCGATGGCCTCGGCCACGGCCTCGGCCATGGTGACCTGGCCGGGGCGCTCCGTGCCGCCGACGGCGGCGACGGCGGCGTGGAGGAGGTCGGGGAGGGATGGCTTCGTCATAGCGTTCCCAGCCTACGGGTCCGCACCGACAGCGGAGGCACTCCTCCGGGTCACGCGAGGGGGTTGGGGACGGTGCCGTGGACGGCGGCGTGCGGGCGGTCGGGGCGGTCGCGGTAGCCGTCCATGTGCAGCCGGTTGCGGTTGAGGCAGAGCCGTTCGATCCGGGGGGTGAGCAGGTCGAAGAGCTCGAAGCGCTCCTTCAGCTCCGGGAAGCGCGCCTGGTGGCGGAGGATCTCGGCGCGGACGAGGCTCCAGAAGTCCGCCTCGGGGACGCCGAGTTGTTCCTCGCACAGTGGGGCGAGGTAGCGGAAGACGCCGACGAAGAGCCCCGAATGGATGAACTGGGTGAGGAAGCCGGGCTCCTCGGTGAGGAGGACGGCGCGGACGTCCTCGGGCATCGTGGCGTGCTCGGGGAGCGGGTGGGCGCTGATGTTGACGTCGTCGACGAAGTCCTTGATCGCCAGGCGGACGGGGACGTCCTGCTCGTCGTAGACGACGATCGCGTTCTCGCCGTGCGGCGAGAAGACGGTGCCGTAGCGGTAGAGGAAGTGGAGCAGCGGCGGCAGCAGGGCGGCGAAGAGGCGCCGGAGCCAGACGGCGGGGGTCAGGCCGGAGCGCGCGACGAGTTCGGCGACGAAGGCGCGGCCCGCCGGGTCGGTGTGGAGCAGGGAGGCGAGCGTGCGGGCGCGCTCGCCGGGCGGCAGTCGCAGGGGTTCGCGCCAGATCGCGCCGAGCAGTTCCTTGTACTGGTACGGGACTTCGGGGAGCCGGTCGTAGAGGGGGTGCTCCACGGTGACGGAGGCGACCTCGCCGAGGAGGACGACGCCGCACTCCTCGCGGAGGAAGGGGTCGGCGTCGCGCAGGCCGTGGACCCACGCGGTGACGGCGGGGGCGGCGAGGGTGCGTTCGGTGGGGAGGCCGCGCCAGACGAGGGTGTTGAGGACGGAGAGCGGCAGTTTGACGGTGTGCCGGTCGGGACGGCTGGTGTTGAGGAAGGTGCGGATGGACTGCTGCGGCAGGCGGAGGTCGGGGTCGGCGGGGAGCGGGACGATGGCGCCGGAGGCGATGGCCGGGGCGTAGAGCGGGAGGAGGACCTCGTCCCACTGCCACGGGTGGACGGGGAGGAACAGGTACGCGTCCGGGTCGAGGCCCCTGGCGGTGAGCTCGGCGCGGAAGGCGTCGAGCACGGGGGCCTCGAGTTCGCCGGCGTAGAGGCGCTCGGGGGTGGCGAGCCCCGCGACGCCGCGGTAGGCGGCGATGCGGTCGCTGACGGCGATCCACGGGAGCCGGGTGGCGCGGCGGGCTTCGGGGGCCCAGCGGGCCGTGTCGCCGGCGGAGAAGCCGATGCGGCCCTTGTTGAGGACGAGCCAGGGGTGTCCGGTCTGGTGTCCTTCGAGTTCGGCGTAGGACAGGTCGGCGAGGCGGTCGGCCGGAAGGGCGGTGTGGTCGAGGCGGGCCTCGGCGGCGAGGGTGGTGGACAGCTCGCGGATGAGGTGGCCGAGGGTGGCGCCGTCGAGGCCGAGGAGCCGGCGGGCGCGGACGAGCAGGTCCAGGGGGTCGGTCAGGGGGCGGCCGTCGAGGGTGATCGTCTCGGGGTCGACGCGCCAGCCGCCATACGCGCCCCGGCGGGCGGTGAAGGCGAGCGGGCTGCCGTCGTCGAGGGCGAGGGTGTACCGGCCGGGGTGGTCGGGGCCCGCGGCGACGGGTTCGAGGATCTCCTCGTAGGCGAACTCGCCGAGGGCCTTGGCGAGGGTGCGGGCGCCTGCGCGGGCCCAGGCGTCGGGGTTGAGCTCGGGGGGCGCGAGCAGTTCGGGGGCGGACGCGGCGGTGGCCGCGGGTCGTCCGGAGGCGTGGGGTGCTGGGGACGTCGTCACAAGGACTCCTCGAAGGGGGAACCGCTGTGGGTCGAGCGGTGTGTCACGGGCAGGGGTGTTCACAGGACGTGACGGTGGGACCTGTCACGGATCATGAGCGCGGCCCGTTTGTCGGGGAGGTCGATCTCCGCCGCGTAGCGGAATCCGGCGCTGAGGAAGGCCGCGACGGAGGGGGTGTTGCGGAGGTCGGGTTCGGCGACGACGCGGGTGCAGCGGGGCCGGTGGTCGAGGACGAGGTCGGCGACGGCCCGCAGGAGTGCGGTGCCGACGCCGCGGCCGCGGTCCGCGCCGTCTCCGAGGAGGAGATGGACGCCCGTGTCGTGCGGGAGGGCCGGGTAGGCCCGGGCGAGCGGGTCGAGATCGGCCCGGTAGATCTCGAAGTAGCTCATCGGGGTGGAGTCGAGGACGCCGAGGCAGGGGACGCTGCGGCCGTCGCCTTCGAGCTGGGCGCGGACGTGGTCGGCGGTGCGGGTCTCGGGCCCTGCGAGTTCCCAGAAGGCGGCGACGGCGGGGTCGTTCATCCAGCGCGCGAGCAGGGGGAGGTCGCGCTCCGGGCGGACGGGGACGAGCCGGAAGGCGCCGAAGCGGGTGGCCGCCGGCGCCCAGGCGGCGACCGAGTCGAGCAGATCGGCGCCGGTGCCGGTGGCGGTGGCTGCGCCGGTGCCGGTGCGGGCGGCGGAGTCGGTGCCGACGGCGGAATCGGTGCCGCTTTCGGGGCCGGTGGCGGTGCCGGGTCGGGAGTCGGCGGCGGTCCTGGTGCCGGTCCCGGTGCCGGATTCCGTTCCGGTACCGGTCCCGGCGCCGGCCCTGGTTCCGGTGCCGTTTCGGGCGAGCAGGGCGACGAGGTCGGCCACGCGGAGGTCGAGGGTGTCGTCGCCCATCGGAGCGTCCGTCAGAGCGCCCGTCGGGGTACCCGTCGTGGTGCCCCGAGGTTCGCCGGTCGGAGTGTCCGCGGGATCGCCGGCCGGATGGGCCGGATCGGCCGGTGGGTGGTCGGTGGCCGGGGTGCCGGCGGTGAGTCTGTGGTCCGGGTGTATGGACATGCGGCGGTCTTCCGTGGGTCGGGTGCGTCCCCCTCGGTGGGTGGTCGGGGACGCGCCGTTGGGCGGGGCGGGCGACGGCCGGTGGGCCGCCGGGGCGGTCAGGCGCGGAGGGGGTTGGTGATCGTGACGTAGACGGACTGGGTGTCGACGGGGCCGACGAGCTCGTCGAGGCCGTGGAGGCGGGTGAGGAGGTTGGCCTTGCTGCGGAGGGTGGCCGCTTCGAGGAGGCGGTGCGGGAGGGGGGAGCCGAGGCCGGTGGCGGAGGTGAGGAAGGACCGGAAGGCCGCGAGGAGGATCCGCTCGTCGGCGAGGCGCTGGGAGCCGAAGGCGCCGATCAGGCCGAGGACGTTGTTGATGCCGAGGTAGTAGGCGAAGCGCTCGTCCGTGACCTGGTCGGAGACGAAGGTGTCGCTGTGGGCGCCGATGCCGGGGAGGCGGCTCTCCAGCTCGGCCCGGTGGGACTCCCGGAAGTAGTAGCCCTGGTTGTCGCGGTAGCGGCCGCCGACGGGCCAGCCGTCGGGGTCGAGGAGGACGAGGGTGTTCTGCTGGTGGGCCTCCAGGGCGATGCCGGCGTGGCCGTCGAGCCAGAGGACGGGGCGGACGACCTGGTCCAGGTAGCGGAGGAACCATTCGGCGGAGACCGCGGCGACGGGGCGGCCCGTACGGCCGGCGAGGCGGTCGACGAGGTCGGCGAGGCGGGAGCCCATGCCGGTGGCCCCGGGTCGGGGGCGGGGCGCGGTGAGGGCCGCGAGGCAGACGGCGTCGTCGCCGGCGCCGAAGGGGTTGTGCCGGATCATCAGGTCGAGCCCGGGGACGGGGGTCCCGTCGGGGGCGTCGACGGCGAGCCAGGCGGGGTCGCGGACGACGTCGAAGCCGGGGTGGACGGCCTGCCACTCGTCGACGAGGCCGGTGCGCAGCAGGCGGTGGACCTCGACGCCGCGGTGGAGTTCCTTGCGGAGGTTCTCGCGGCGGGAGTTGGTGATGCGCAGGCCGAGGGAGAGCTTGAGCATGGCGCGGGCGCCCGGGCGGTGGACGGTCCGGACGGAGGACGTGGGGTGCCAGTGGCTTCCGTGGGGCCCCAGGTCGTGGAGGAGGCCCCGGTCGAGGAGGGCGCGGACGTCGGGGCGGTGGCGGAGCTCGCGGGCCTGCCAGGGGTGCAGGGGCAGGGGGGCGGTGCCGGTGGGGTGGGCGAGGCCTTCGGCGAGGCCGGCGGCGAGCTGCTCGGCGGTGACGGGGCGGCCCTGCTCGGTCCAGGCGGAGTCGGAGGCGAGGAGGGCCTGGTCGACGGCGAACCAGTGGAGCGGGAAGGCGCCGTGGAGTTCGGGCGAGTAGAGGCGGGACTCGGCGTCGGAGAGGCCTTCGCGGCTCTTGGGGGTGGGGTGGAGCGGGTGGCCGAGGAGGAGGGACTGCTCGGCGGCGAGGAAGAGGTCGGCGTCGGGGCGGGGCCGGGGGTCGCGGCGGCGGGCGGTGAGGAAGTCGGCCGTGCGGCGGGCGGAGTCGGCGACGCGGCCGACGAGTTCGGTGGCCTCGGGGCGGCCGGTCTCGCGGCTGAGGAGGGCGGCGAGGGTGACGGCGTCGACGGCCGGGGCGGTGGAGGGGAGGCCTTCGAGGGTGGGGCTGCCGAAGCGGTGCCAGCCGGTGGGCGACCAGTAGGCGACGGGAACGAGGAGGGCGGTTCCGCTGGCGTCCAGGGGGATGCGGAGGGTCGCGGTGTCGGGCGCGGGGAGGTTCTTCTCGCGGACCCAGCAGCGGAGCAGGTTCTCCAGGGCGGCGGCGTCGGCCGCGCGCTGCGGGTCGGGGTCGTCCAGCGGGTCGGCGGCGGGGGCGCCGGGGTGGTGCGGAGCGCCGGCCGGGGAGTCTCCGGGGCGGGACGGCCGGAGGGACGCGGAGCCGGGGTGCTGGCGCGGGACCGTGGATTCCTCGGCGTCGGGGTGGGTCTCGGGCGCGGTCAGCTGGGAGGTGGGGGTGGCGTTCACGCGGGTTCCTTGGGGAGGGGGCCGGGGGCGGTCCGGGTCAGTGGGACGGCCCGGGGGCGGTCCGGTGGGGGGCGGGCGGGCGGGGGACGTGGGCCCGTTCGGCGGCGGCGAGGGCGTCCGCGAAGCGGTCGAGGACGGCGGTGGCCTGCTCGTCGGTGAGGGTGAGCGGCGGGAGGAGCCGTACGACGGCGGAGTGGCGGCCGCCGAGTTCGACGATGAGTCCGCGGTCGAGGCATTCCTGCCGGACGGCTCGGGCGAGGGCGGGGGCCGGGGGCGGGACGGTGTCGTCGGGGCCCGCGGCCTCGGGGTCGACGAGCTCGACGCCGATCATGAGGCCGCGGCCCCGGACGTCGCCGACGCAGGGGTGGGCGGCCTGGAGGCCCTGGAGCCGGCCGAGCATGTGGGCGCCGAGCGTGGCGGCCCGGTCGGCGAGCCGGTTCTCGCGGACGTACGCGAGGGTGGCGGTGCCGGCGGCCATGGCGAGCTGGTTGCCGCGGAAGGTGCCGGCGTGGGCGCCGGGTTCCCAGGCGTCGAGCCCGGAGCGGTACACGACGACGGCGAGCGGGAGGGAGCCGCCGATGGCCTTGGAGAGGACCATGACGTCGGGGACGACGCCGCTGTGTTCGACGGCCCAGAAGGTTCCGGTGCGCCCGACGCCGGTCTGGACCTCGTCGACGACGAGGGGGATGGAGTGCCGGGCGGTGAGGGTCCGCATGCGGCGCAGCCAGGCGTCGGGGGCGGGGAGGACGCCGCCCTCGCCCTGGACGGCCTCCACGATCATCCCGGCGGGGGTGGTGACGCCGCTCTTCGGGTCGTCGAGGAGGGACTCGGTCCACCGGGCGGAGAGTTCGGCTCCTCGCTCGCCGCCGACGCCGTAGGGGCAGCGGTACGACTGCGGGTACGGGAGGCGGGTGACGCGGACGTCCTCGGCGCCGCCGGAGACGGCGAGGGCCCCGGCGGTCATCCCGTGGTAGGCACCGGTGAAGGCGAACAGGCCGCGGCGGCCGGTGGCGGTGCGGACGAGCGTGAGGGCGGCCTCGACGGCGTCGGTGCCGGCGGGTCCGCAGAACTGGACGCGGGCGTCGGCGGCGAGCTCCGGCGGGAGGGTGGCGAAGAGCTCGGAGGTGAAGGCGTCCTTGACGGGGGTCGCGAGGTCGAGGACGTGGAGGGGGGCGCCGGATTCGAGGACCTTGCGGATGGCTTCGAGGACGACCGGGTGGTTGTGGCCGAGCGCGAGGGTGCCGGCGCCGGAGAGGCAGTCGAGGTAGCGGCGGCCGTCGGCGCCCTCGATGGTGAGGCCGCGGGCCCGGACCGGGACGATCGGCAGCGAGCGGGCATAGGTGCGGGCGGCGGACTCGCGCTGGGCCTGCCGCCGCAGGATCGCTTCGTATCCGCCTCCGGCCGCCGTCCCGTACCCCCGCCGGGTGGGGGCGCTGGCTGAAGCTGATTCGGTAACGGCCACGGCTCGCTGTCCTCCCGCGATAACGGTTGCGTTGCACATCGACGGGGCGTCCGGACGTGCTCGAAGGCCGCTTCGAGCACCGCCGTTGTGTCCCCCGCCCGTACCAACGACGGGAGCAGCCGGGGAACACGGTCCGACGGCAAGATCCTTGGCGTGTCCCGGATCACGGCATGACAACGGCCGCACCGGCTCCGGAACCGCCGCCGGGGCGCGTACCGTCCCCTCCGGCACCGGCATAGTGGGGGCGTCGTTCCCGCGTCCGGTCGGACGCGCGTGCGACCGATGCCCAGATATGCACCAGTTGACGTAGTCCCAGGGGGATCACGAGATGCGATCGATTCGTCCGCTGCTGATGGCGGCGTCCGCCGTCGCGGCGCTGACGCTCACCGCGACGGCCTGCGGGCCGACCGAGGAGAACGCAGGAGACAAGCCCAGCGCGCCGGCGAGCGAGAACCCGGTCGACAAGATCAAGATTCCGGAGGACCTGAAGCAGCGGCTGAAGGACCACGGGATCGACGTCGACAAGTGGCGCGACGGCGAGTGGAGGAACTGGGACAAGGACAAGTGGCTTCGCGAGGCGAAGGACTTCGTCAACCCGATCATCGAGGACCTCTGGGACCCGGACCGGATGCGCGACGCCGAGCGCCCCGAGCCGCGACCGGTCGAGGAGGAGGACATCTCGGGTGACGAGGGCGTCACCGACCCGACGCCGGACCCGGTGAAGGCGAAGGCGGTGCCCGCGAAGTACCACGCGAACTCGCCGGCGTCCGGCAAGGTCTTCTTCGACGGTCCCGACGGTTCGATGGTCTGCTCGGCCACCGTGGTGAAGGACCCGGCCCACCCCGGCAAGTCCAACCTGGTGTGGACGGCCGGCCACTGCGTCCACAAGGGCAAGGAGGGCGGCTGGTACCGCAACATCGCCTTCGTCCCCTCCTACAACGACGCCGCGATGGAGACCTCCGCGCTGGAGAAGGCGACGCGCGAGCAGATCGCCCCGTACGGCGTGTGGTGGGCGGACTGGGTGAAGACCTCCGACCAGTGGATCGCGCAGGGCGCGTCCACCGGCGGCGCGGGCGCCCCGTACGACTTCGCCGTCATCCAGGTCACCCCGGAGAAGGGTTCGTCCGGCAAGTCCCTGGAGGAGACGGTCGGTACGGCCCTGCCGGTCGAGTTCAACGCCCCGGCCGTCCCGAAGATCAAGGACATGACGGCGACCGGCTACCCGGCGGCGCCGCCGTTCGACGGTCAGAAGATGTTCCGGTGCGCGGACAAGCCCGGCCGGCTCTCGCTGAAGGCGGAGCAGCCGACGATGTACCGCATCGGCTGCACGATGACGGCCGGTTCCTCCGGCGGCGGCTGGGTCGCCCAGGGCCGGGACGGGAAGCCCGCCCTGGTGTCGAACACCTCGATCGGCCCGTCGACGGCCGGCTGGCTGGCGGGGCCGCGTCTCGGTCCCGAGGCCAAGGCGATCTTCGACGAGGTCAGCAAGAAGTACGCCGGCCGGTAGGCCGGTGCGCGCGAGCGCACGAGAAGGGCGCCGGCCCCCTCCCGATCACGGGAGGGGGCCGGCGCCTCGGTACGGCTCGTGCTCAGTGCGCGGCGGGGACGTACGGCGCGAGCGCCGCCGCCAGCTCCTCGTGCACCCGGGCCTTGACCAGCGTGCCCTCGGGCGTGTGCTCCTCGGAGAGCATCTCGCCCTCGGCGTGGACACGGGAGACGAGACCGCCCTGCGTGTAGGGCAGGAGGACCTCGATCTCCACCTCCGGGCGCGGCAGCTCGCGGTCGATCAGGGCGAGCAGCTCCTCGATGCCTGCGCCCGAGCGGGCGGAGACGGCCATGGAGTGCTTCTCGACGCGGAGCAGCCGCTGGAGGACCAGCGGGTCGGCCGCGTCGGCCTTGTTGACGATCACGATCTCCGGCACGTTCACCGCGCCGACGTCCCGGAAGACCTCGCGCACGGCGGCCAGCTGCTCCTCCGGTGCGGGGTGCGAACCGTCCACCACGTGCAGGATGAGGTCCGCGTCGGCGACCTCCTCCATGGTGGAGCGGAAGGCCTCGACCAGGTGGTGCGGCAGGTGCCGGACGAAGCCGACGGTGTCGGCCAGGGTGTAGACCCGGCCGGACGGCGTCTCGGCCCGGCGGACGGTCGGGTCGAGGGTGGCGAACAGGGCGTTCTCCACCAGGACCCCGGCGCCCGTGAGGCGGTTGAGCAGGGACGACTTGCCGGCGTTGGTGTATCCGGCGATGGCGACCGAAGGCACCTTGTGGCGGCGCCGCTCCTGCCGCTTGATGTCGCGGCCGGTCTTCATCTCCGCGATCTCCCGGCGCATCTTCGCCATCTTCTCGCGGATGCGGCGCCGGTCGGTCTCGATCTTGGTCTCACCGGGACCACGGGTGGCCATGCCGCCACCGCCGCCGCCACCCATCTGCCGGGAGAGCGACTGGCCCCAGCCGCGCAGGCGCGGCAGCATGTACTGCATCTGCGCGAGGGCGACCTGCGCCTTGCCCTCTCGGGACTTGGCGTGCTGGGCGAAGATGTCGAGGATCAGGGCGGTCCGGTCGACCACCTTGACCTTGACGACGTCTTCGAGGGCGATGAGCTGGCCGGGGCTGAGCTCGCCGTCGCAGACGACGGTGTCGGCGCCGGTCTCGACGACGATGTCCCGCAGCTCCTGGGCCTTGCCGGAACCGATGAAGGTCGCCGGGTCGGGCTTGTCGCGGCGCTGGATCACGCCGTCGAGGACGAGGGCGCCCGCCGTCTCGGCGAGGGCCGCGAGCTCCGCCAGGGAGTTCTCGGCGTCCTGCACGGTCCCCGAGGTCCAGACGCCGACGAGCACGACGCGCTCCAGGCGCAGCTGCCGGTACTCGACCTCGGTGACGTCCTCGAGCTCGGTGGAGAGGCCGACGACACGGCGCAGGGCCGCGCGCTCGGAGCGGTCGAACTGCTCGCCGTCCCGCTCTCCGTCGATCTCGTGGCTCCAGGCGACGTCCTCTTCCATCAGGGCATCGGCCCGAAGGCTCTCGGTGCGGCGCGACTGCGCGAAGCTCTGCTCGTCCTGGGAAGGGGAAGAAGAGGAGGTCATTGGATCCTTACGTCGGTTGGAACGATGGTGTCGGTGACAACGCGCGGCGGCCCCGGAAGATTCCCGCAGGGTTCCCGGAGCGCGGGGAGGTCCCCGCACGGCCGCGTCGCCGACCTGAAAATGGTGACACGGCGGCCGGGCGGCCGTCACCCGGGTTTCCTCAGCGGGCGCCGTCCTGGGCGGGGAGGGAGCGCCAGTCCGGGTGGCCGGGCATCGGCGGGGTCTTCTCCCCGTACAGCCATCCGGCGAAGAAGGCGTCGAGGTCCTGCCCGGAGACCCGCTCCGCGAGGGCCGTGAAGTCGGCGGTGGTGGCGGTGCCGTCCCGGTGGGCGGCGACCCAGCGCCGCTGCAGCCGGTCGAAGGCGTCGGCGCCGATGGTCTCCCGCAGGGCGTAGAGGACGAGGGCGCTGCCGTCGTAGACGACGGGCCGGAAGAGGCTGATCTTGTGCCCGGGCGCGGGCGGGCGGGGCGCCGCCGGGGGCCCGCCGTCGGCGCGCCAGCCGTCGGAGGCGGCGTAGGCGGCCTTCATCCGCTTCTCCAGGGACCTGTCGGCCGTCTCGTCGGCGTACAGCGCCTCGTACCAGCTGGCGTGGCCCTCGTTGAGCCACAGGTCGGACCAGGTGCGCGGGGAGACGCTGTCGCCGAACCACTGGTGGGCCAGCTCGTGGACCATGACGGCGTCCACGTACCACTCGGGGAAGCGGGGGTCGGTGAAGAGGCGCCGCTCGAAGAGGGAGAGGGTCTGGGTCTCCAGCTCGAAGCCGGTGGTGGCGTCGGCGATCAGCACGCCGTACGTCTCGAAGGGGTACGGGCCGACCTTGCCCTCCATCCACGCCAGGTGGCCGGGGGTCCTGCGCAGCCAGGGCTCCATGGCCTCCCGGTCCTGGGCACGGACCACGTCCCGGACCGGGAGGCCGCGCGGGCCGGTGCGGTGGAGGACGGCGGAGCGGCCGATGGAGACCTGGGCGAGTTCGGTGGCCATGGGGTGGTGGACGCGGTAGGTCCAGGTGGTGGTGGCGCCGTGGTCGTCGCGGCCGGCGGGCAGGCCGTTGGCGACGGCCGTCAGCTCGCTCGGGGCGGTGATCCGGAAGGTGAAGGCGGCCTTGTCGGAGGGGTGGTCGTTGGAGGGGAAGACGCGGTGGGCGGCGTCGGCCTGGTTGGCCATGGCGAGGCCGTCGGAGGTGCGCACCCAGCCGCCGTTCGCGGCGGGGCCTCGGGGGTCGCTGGTGTGGCGGACGGTCACGGTGACGGCCTCGCCGGCGTCGATCGGCACGACGGGGGTGACGATCAGGTCCTCGCCGCTGGTCGCGAAGCCGGCCGGTACGCCGTCGACGGTGACGCCGGAGACCGTGCCGTGCGTGAAGTCGAGGTGGAGCCGGTCGAGGTCGGCGGTGGCGAGGGCGTCGACGCGGGTGACGGCGGCGAGCGGCTCGGTGTTCACGCCGGAGTAGGTGAGGTCGATGTCGTAGGCGAGGACGTCGTACCCCGGGTTGCCGAGGTGGGGGAAGAGCGGGTCGCCGATGCCGAGCGGGGTGGGGGCGGGCACGGTCGCGGCGACCAGTCCGGCGCCCGCGGCGACGAGTCCGGCGGCCCGCAGCCAGGGCTTCCGGCGCGGTCGCCGGGGTGTGCCGGGGGCGGGCGGGGCCCCGGTCGCGGGGGCGTCCGCGGCGGGGGCACCGGTGGTGGGGGCGGGCGGGCGGGGCGGGGAAGTGTGCGCCATGGGCCAGGGCTACCAGGGCCCCGGCCCGCTCCGCGGGTCGACGCGCTCACCCGCCACCCGAAGGTGTCACCGGCGGGCGGGAGGTCAGAGGCGGTGGGTCCGGGCCACGTCGTACACGCCGGGGACCTCGCGCATGGCGCGCATGAGGGCGGGGAGTTCGGCGGCGTCGGCCAGTTGCAGGGTGTACGTGTGGCGGACCCGCTGCTCGGTCGGCGGCTCGACGGTGGCGGAGACCACCTCGGCGCCGGCGGTGGCGATGGCCTCGGTCAGATCGGCGAGCAGGCCGGGGCGGCCGAACGATTCGGCTACCAGCGTCACCCGGCAGTGGGCGGCGTCGCCCCAGCGGACGGGGACGGCGGCACGGCCGAGGCGGCGCATGACGTCCACGGCCGGACAGCCCGTGCGGTGGGCGGTGACGGCGCCGCCCCGGACCCGGAAGCCGGTGATGGCGTCGGGGGGCACGGGGGTGCAGCAGCCGGCCGGCCGGACCGGGGCGGCGGGGGCGCCGTCGAGGTCGGCGTGGAGCTCGGCGCCCGAGCTGCGGTCGGCGGCGACGCTGAGCGGCGGGCGGGGGGCCGCGGCGGGCGGGGCGGCGGCCTGCGGGTGCGCCTGGAGCCAGGCGGTGATCGCGATCCGCGCGGCCGGGGTCCTGGCGTGGTCCAGCCACTCCGGGGAGGGCCCGGAGCCGGCGTCCTGGGCGAGGAGCAGCTGCACGGTGTCGCCGTCGGAGAGGACGGTGCCCAGGGGCGCGAGGCGGCCGTTGACGCGGGCGCCGAGACAGGCGTGGGCGGCCTCGCCGTGCTGGGCGTAGGCGGCGTCGACGCAGGTGGAGCCGGCGGGCAGGCCGAGGGTCCCGCCGTCGGCGCGGAAGACGGTGATCTCGTGGTCCTCGGCGAGGTCGGCGCGGAGCGAGCTCCAGAAGGTGTCGGGGTCGGGCGCGGACTCCTGCCAGTCGAGGAGGCGGGCGAGCCAGCCGGGACGGGTGGGGTCGGTGCGCTCGCCGTCCTCGGCGGCCTCGGACGGGTCGACGGCGTCCGGGGCCGCCCCGAGGGGGCTGCCGAGGGCGACGACGCCCGCCTCGGCGACCTTGTGCATGCGGTGGGTCCGGATCAGGACCTCGGCGACGGCGCCGTCGGGGGCGGCGATCGCGGTGTGCAGCGACTGGTACAGGTTGAACTTGGGGGCCGCGATGAAGTCCTTGAACTCCGAGATCAGCGGGGTGAAGCAGGTGTGCAGCTCGCCGAGGACCGCGTAGCAGTCGGCGTCCTCGGCGACGAGGACGAGGAGCCGCCCGAAGTCGCAGCCGCGCAGCTCGCCGCGCTTGAGGCGGACGCGGTGGACGGAGACGAAGTGGCGGGGCCGGACGAGGACTTCGGCGGCGATGTCCGCCTCGCGCAGGACGGTGCCGACCTGTTCGGCGACGGCGGCGAGCGCGTCCGGCGATCCGGAGCCGGTGGCCTCGGCGATGAGCGCGCGGGTGGCCTCGTACTCCTCGGGGTGGAGGATGGCGAAGACCAGGTCCTCCAGTTCGGTCTTGAGGGCCTGCACGCCGAGCCGTTCGGCGAGCGGGATGAGGACGTCGCGGGTGACCTTGGCGATGCGGGCCTGTTTCTCGGGCCGCATCACGCCGAGGGTGCGCATGTTGTGCAGCCGGTCGGCGAGTTTGATGGACATGACGCGGACGTCGTCGCCGGTGGCGACGAGCATCTTGCGGAAGGTCTCGGGTTCGGCGGCGGCACCGTAGTCGATCTTCTCCACCTTGGTGACGCCGTCGACGAGGTACGCGACCTCGTCGCCGAACTCCCGGCGGACCTGATCCAGCGTCACCTCGGTGTCCTCGACGGTGTCGTGGAGGAGCGAGGCGGTCAGGGTGGTGGTCTCCGCGCCCAGCTCGGCGAGGATGAGCGTGACGGCGAGCGGATGGGTGATGTACGGCTCGCCGCTCTTGCGGAACTGGCCGCGGTGCGAGGACTCGGCGAGCACGTACGCCCGGCGCAGCACCGACAGGTCGGCCTCGGGGTGGTGGGCGCGGTGCGCCTCGGCGACGTGGCTGATGGCGTCCGGCAGCCGGTCGCGGGAGGCGGGACCGGCGGTGGCGCCGAGCAGGGCCGCGCGGCCGATCCTGCGCAGGTCGAGCCGGGCACGTGCGCGCCTGCGGACGCGGGGGTCGGTGGCGGCCGTCTCGGCCGCGCTCACGGGGTTCGTGGCCTCTGCGCTCATGGGCAACCTCCGGCGGCGTCGACCGGCGGTGGACGGGCGAGGAGAGCCCGGGGGGCCGGTGCTTGATGCTACCGACCCCACCACGCGGGGCAGTCCCGCTCTCGCCCAGCGTGAACCGGATCACCCATTCGAGCGATACGTGAGTCGTTGACAGTTTCGATTGGGCCGCAGGGAGGGGCCGTCGGAACGAACCGGAGGGGGCTCAGCCGGCGGCGAGCCAGGAGGGCTCCAGGGTGCCTTCGGCGACGATGACGGCGGGACCGGTCATCTCGATGCCGCCGTCGGGGTGCTCGGTGATGACCAGGGTGCCGCCGAGGACGTCCACGGTGTACGTGACGGGGGCGCCGGTCACGGCCGGGTCGGCCCCGTCGCGGCGGGCGGTGGCGACGGCCACCGCGCAGGCGCCGGTGCCGCAGGAGCGGGTCTCGGCGGCGCCGCGCTCGTGCACCCGCATGGCGACGTGGCGGGGGCCCCGGTCCACCACGAACTCGATGTTGACCCCGTCCGGGTAGACCGACGCGGGCTCGTACGGCGGCTCGTCGTACAGCGTGCCCGCGTGCGCGAGGTCCTCGACGAAGGCGACCGCGTGCGGATTGCCCATGTTCACGTTCCGCGCGGGCCAGCTGCGGCCGTCGACGGCGACCGTGACGCCCTCCTCGGGGAGGACGGCGCGGCCCATGGAGACGGTGACGGAACCGTCCTTGTCGAGGTGGACGCGCTTGACGCCGCCCCGGGTGGCGACGGCGACCTCGCCGGCGGTGACGTGGCCGGCGTGCTCCAGGTAGCGGGCGAAGACCCGGACGCCGTTGCCGCACATCTCGGCGACCGTGCCGTCGGCGTTGCGGTAGTCCATGAACCACTCGGCCTCGTCGGCCATGGCGCGGGCGTCGGGGTGGGCGGCGCTGCGGACGACGTGCAGCACGCCGTCGCCGCCGAGGCCGGCGCGGCGGTCGCAGAGCCGGGCGACGAGCGCGGGGGGCAGGTCGATCTCGTTCTCCGCGTCGGGGACGATCACGAAGTCGTTCTCGGTGCCGTGGCCCTTGAGGTAACGGAGCGGGGTGGTCTGCGTGCTGGTCACGGGATCAACTGTACGGTGCCGCCCCGACACCCGTTCCGGTCGTCCACAGGGCGGCCCGGTCGCGGTCCCGCGCGGTTCAGCGGAGGCGGGCGACGCGCCAGACGGCGAGGGCGACGAGGGCCGCGATGGACGTCACGTACAGGGCGAGGACCCGCCAGTCCGGGCGCTCGCCGGAGCCGCGCTGCGGCAGCCCCGGCCAGGTGTACCCGACCCTGCGGGCGGCCATGACGCCCCAGCCGGCGGCGCAGAAGCTGATGAGGAGTCCCAGCATGGCGACGACCGCGCCGGCGTCCCCGGAGCCGAAGGCGAGCGGGAAGGCGAACATCAGCGAGCCGACGGCGGCGAGCCCCACGATCGGGGCGAGCTGCCAGAACCTCAGCAGCCGCCGCGGGCGCAGCTCGACCTCGACCTCGTCGGCGATCTCGATCGCGGAGCCCTCGGCGTCGTCGGGACCGTCCGGGGTCAGCCCCGGGGCACTCCCGGGGACCGCCTCGTGCTGTTCTCTGTCGCGAGGGCCGGCCTCCATCGCCACGCGCCCTCCCCACTCGGACTCCACCTTGGTCGATCGATGCTCGATGATGGCACGCTCCCGACCGCGGAAATGACGGGCAGGGCGTCCCGATGCCATCACGTGATCAGGCTGTAACCGCTCGTTCGACCAACGACAGCGCCTCCCCCGGGAGTTCCGCGCGGTGATCGGCGGCCCCGCTGAGCCAGTGGACGCGCGGGTCGCGGCGGAACCACGAGTCCTGGCGGCGGGCGAAGCGCTTGGTGGCGCGCACGGTCTCGGCGCGCGCCTCGTCCTCGGTGCACTCCCCGGCGAGCGCCGCGAGCACCTGCTGGTAGCCGAGGGCGCGGGAGGCCGTGCGGCCCTCGCGCAGTCCGAGCGCCTCCAGCGCGCGGACCTCGTCGACGAGGCCGGCCTCCCACATGCGGTCCACCCGGGAGGCGATCCGCTCGTCGAGTTCGGGGCGGGCCACGTCGACGCCGATCTGGACGGTGTCGTAGACGGACTCGTGGCCGGGGAGGTTGGCCGTGAAGGGCTTGCCGGTGATCTCGATGACCTCCAGGGCGCGGACGATCCGGCGGCCGTTGCTGGGGAGGATCGCGCGGGCCGCCTCGGGGTCGGCGGCGGCCAGACGGGCGTGCAGGACGCCGGAGCCGCGCTCCTCCAGCTCCGCCTCCAGGCGGGCGCGGATCCCGGGGTCGGTGCCGGGGAACTCCAGGGCGTCCACGGCGCCGCGTACGTACAGGCCGGAGCCGCCGACGAGGACGGGGGTGCGGCCCTCGGCGAGCAGCCGGTCGATCTCGGCGCGGGCGAGCCGCTGGTACTCGGCGACGCTGGCGGCCTCGGTGACGTCCCAGATGTCGAGGAGGTGGTGCGGGACGCCGCCGCGCTCCTCGGGCGTCAGTTTGGCGGTGCCGATGTCCATCCCTCGGTAGAGCTGCATCGAGTCGGCGTTGACGACCTCGCCGCCGAGCTGCTGGGCCAGGAACACACCCAGATCGGACTTTCCGGCTGCCGTGGGGCCGACGACGGCGATGACCCGCGGTGCGGGAGCTGCGCTTCTCACCGTCCCAGTCTCGCAAACCTCCGGAGGCGTCCCCGAACGAGCGACGTGACACGGGGTCGGGGGGTTCGTTGCCCGTGCGTGGTCCGGGCCGTGTTCGCGGCCGTTCCCCGGCCGTGGTTCCCCGCGCACGGCACCCCTGACGAGTAGGCTGAGGAGTGAATATGGGTGTTTTCTCAAGGTTTCGCCGGAAGAAGCAGTCGGCGGAGGAGTCCGGTGAGCAGGTCTCGGCGGAGCTCAACGAAGCCGGATCCGAGTCCGGAACCGGGTCGGGGGCGGGGTCGGCGCCCGTTTCCGGGTCGGGATCCGGGTCCGAGCCGGGCTCCGGGTCGGGGGCGGGTGGGACGGTGACGCGGGTGGCCGTCCCGGGAGTGACCGTCCCGGAGGAGTCGTCCGCCGAGGCCTCCGAGGCGACGGAGGCCGTCGCGGAGGTCGTGGAGATCCCCCGGCAGCAGTCGGCCGACACCGCCGCGGACACCGCCGCGGACGCGGCGGGCGAGACCGGGGAAGCCGCCCGCACATAGGCACGACACGGAGACGGAGAGGTGCCCCATGGGCTTCCTGGATTCACTGAAGGCCAAGCTCGGCCCGGCCAAGGGCAAGGTCTCGGACCTCGCGCAGCAGCACGGGGACAAGATCGACCAGGGTCTGGACAAGGCGGCGAGGATCGTCGACGAGAAGACCAAGGGCAAGTACAGCGGCACGATCCGGTCCGGTACCGGCAAGGCCAAGGAGGCCCTCGACCGGATCGGGCAGAAGGACGACGGCAGGCCCGGCACCGACGGCACGCCGCCGACCCCGCCGACTCCGCCGCCGGCCGCCTAGGCACTGACCGTACGACGGACTCGGCCCGCGGAGCGGCAGTACGCGCTCCGCGGGCCGCGTCCGTCGTGGGGCGGGACCGCGCTCAGGACCAGACGGCGACCAGGTACTCGACGCCGTACGGCGCGCCCTCGTGCAGCAGCCGGCCGGTCAGGTCCGCGCCCTCGGCGGCGCCCGCGAGGACCTGCCAGGGGGCGCGTCCCGCGGCCTTCAGCTCCCGGGCGAGGTCCGCGTCGAGCGCGAGGACGCCGGGCACGTCGGCCGAGCCCAGGACACGGGCCGCCTCGGCGTCGAAACCGGCGGCGCGCTCGTCGAAGTAGCCGGGGGCCTTCACGGTGCGGCAGGCGCTGCCGTCCCCGAGGACGAGCAGGGCGACCCGCTCGGCCGAGGCGGCGAGCCGCCGCCCGTACTCCGCGCACTCCTCGGCGGAAGCCTCCTCGTCGACCCCGAGCCCCTCCACGGCCGCGCCGGACGCACCGGTACGGGAGAGCAGCCAGGCGCCCACGGCGAGCGACGCCGGCAGCGGGCGGTCGCCCCCGGGACCCTCGCCGAGCCGCACGGCGAGGTCGGCGCCGAAACCGGCGAAGGAGCCGGCGGAACCCGCCGGGAAGACGCCCGAGGCGTCCCCGGACGCCACCCCGACGACGTACAGGCGATCGGGCCGGGCGGCGGCGAGCACCCCGAGGGCGTCCGCGCAGTGCGCCCGCGCGGCGTCCATCTCGGGGGCGGCACCGCTCGCGACCTCGGGCACGAGCAGCGGCGGGCAGGGGCACACGGCGGCGGCGACAAGCATGATCCGCAGCCTACTGCCCCACCCAGCCGGGAGCGCGGGGCCGACGGCTCGACACCGCGGGGCGGTGGCGTGCGCCGCGGGGAGCGGGTGCGGACCGGGACGGGGCGCGGGCCGGGGGCGTACGGGCCGAGCGTCGGCGCCGGCCAGACGTCAGCGGGAGGCCGGGTACGGCCGCCCCACGCTCACCGGACCGCGCGGACGCCCCCGCTCACCGACCGTGGCATGGGCGCCCCTACTCGCCGACCCCGGCACTGATGATCCGGAGCGGGTATCAGTGGGCGACGCCGCAGGCCGGGGCTTCGGCGGCCGGGAGCGGGGCGGGGGCGCCGATCTTGGGGAGGCCGAGCAGGACGCCGGCCGGCTTGGCGGCGGCCGCGGCGGTGCGCTTCTCCCACGCGTCGCCCGCGCGGGTGCGCCGGACGGCGGTGGTGGGGCCCTCGGCGAGGAGGTGGTGCGGGGCGGCGTAGGTGATCTCGACGGTCACCACGTCGCCGGGGCGGACGTCCTCGTCGGGCTTGGTGAAGTGGACGAGCCGGTTGTCGGGCGCGCGGCCGGAGAGGCGGTGGGTGGCGCCGTCCTTGCGGCCCTCGCCCTCGGCGACCATGACCTCCAGCGTGCGGCCTACCTGCTTCTTGTTCTCGTCCCAGGAGATCTCCTCCTGGAGGGCGACGAGGCGCTCGTAGCGGGCCTGCACGACCTCCTTGGGGATCTGCCCCTCCATCTCGGCGGCCGGGGTGCCGGGGCGCTTGGAGTACTGGAAGGTGAAGGCGTTCGCGAAGCGGGCCTCGCGGACCACGTGCATGGTCTGCTCGAAGTCCTCCTCGGTCTCGCCGGGGAAGCCGACGATGATGTCGGTGGAGATGGCGGCGTGCGGGATCGCGGCGCGGACCTTCTCGATGATCCCGAGGAAGCGCTCCTGGCGGTAGGAGCGGCGCATGGCCTTGAGGACGGTGTCCGAGCCGGACTGAAGCGGCATGTGCAGCTGCGGCATCACGTTCGGCGTCTCGGCCATGGCGGCGATGACGTCGTCGGTGAAGTCGCGCGGGTGCGGGGAGGTGAAGCGGACCCGCTCCAGGCCCTCGATGGCGCCGCAGGCGCGCAGCAGCTTGCTGAAGGCCTCGCGGTCGCCGAGGTCGGAGCCGTACGCGTTCACGTTCTGGCCGAGCAGGGTGATCTCGGAGACGCCCTCGGCGACGAGCGCCTCGATCTCGGCGAGGATGTCGCCGGGCCGGCGGTCCTCCTCCTTGCCGCGCAGGGCGGGGACGATGCAGAACGTGCAGGTGTTGTTGCAGCCGACCGAGATCGACACCCAGGCCGCGTACGCCGACTCGCGGCGGGTCGGCAGGGTGGAGGGGAAGGCCTCCAGGGACTCGGCGATCTCGACCTGGGCCTCCTGCTGCACGCGGGCGCGCTCCAGGAGGACCGGCAGCTTGCCGATGTTGTGGGTGCCGAAGACGACGTCGACCCACGGGGCCCGCTTCACGATGGTGTCGCGGTCCTTCTGCGCCAGGCAGCCGCCGACGGCGATCTGCATGCCGGGGCGGGCGGTCTTCATCGGGGCCAGGTGGCCGAGGTTGCCGTACAGCTTGTTGTCGGCGTTCTCGCGGACCGCGCAGGTGTTGAAGACGACGACGTCGGCGCCGTCGGCGTCCTTGGGCGCGCGGACGTAGCCCGCCTCCTCCAGCAGACCGGAGAGCCGTTCGGAGTCGTGGACGTTCATCTGACACCCGTAGGTGCGAATGTCGTAGGTCTTCGGTCCTTCGATGCCCACTGTGAGACTCCGGTCGCTGCTGCTGGTCGTGTTTTCCAGGGTATGGAGTCTTCAAGAGTAGGCGGTCCGCCGCGGGCTCCGGGCCGGACGCCGGAGCCCGGCCGATGTCGGGATGTGACAGGGAATCGTCATTGCCGTCACGGCGCGGGGCGGGCGAAGGTGGAGGCATGTCCGAGACCACCGCCTCCGCGACCACCGCAGGGCGCCCCGCGCACCCGGTGCACCGGGTCGTCGTCGCGGTCTTCCCCGACGTGGACCTCCTCGACGTCACCGGGCCGGCCGAGGTCTTCGCGCTGGCCAACCGGGAGTCGGGCCACGAGCGCTACCGGGTGCGGCTCGCCGCGCCCGGCGGCGCCGGCGCGGTGCGGACCTCGGCGGGGGTGCGGCTGCTCGCGGACCTCGGCTTCGACGAGGTCGGCGCGGACGTCGACACCCTGCTCGTGCCGGGGGCGGTGGACCCCGGCGAGGACGGCGGGGTCGTCGCCCGGCTCGACCCGGAGGTCGTGCGCTGGGTGCGGGAGACCGCGCCGCACGCCCGGCGGGTGGCGTCGGTCTGCGTCGGCGCGCACGTGCTCGCCGCGGCGGGCCTGCTCGACGGGAGGCCGGCGACGACCCACTGGTCGACGGCGGCGCAGCTGGCCGCCGACCACCCGGAGGTCACCGTCGACCCCGATCCGATCTTCGTACGGACGGACCGGGGGCGGCTGTGGACCGGGGCCGGGATCAGCGCCTGCCTCGACCTGTCCCTCGCCCTGGTGGCGGAGGACCTGGGCGAGGAGACGGCGTTGGCGGTGGCGCGGCAGCTCGTCATGTACCTGAAGCGGCAGGGCGGCCAGAGCCAGTTCTCGGTACCGCTGAGCCGCCCGGCGGCCGGTCGGCGGGACATCGACGAGCTGCGGCTCTGGATCGCGGACCACCTCCACGAGGACCTGTCCGCGGAGCGGCTCGCCGGCAGGATGTGCCTCAGCGAGCGGCACTTCGCCCGGGTCTTCGCGCAGGAGACGGGGTCGAGCCCCGCCGCCTACGTGGAGGCGGCCCGGATCGAGGTGGCCCGGCGCCACCTGGAGACCTCGGACGCGCCGCTCGCCGAGGTGGCGGCGCGGGCGGGACTCGGTTCGGTGGAGACCCTGCACCGGGCCTTCCGCCGCCAGCTCGCGACGACGCCGGCGGCGTACCGGCGACGCTTCCGCACCGGCGCCGGCTGACGGCCCTTCCCCGCGCCGCCCCTTCCTCCGCGGTCCCTCCGCCCCCAGGCCGCCCTTCCTTCCCGCCCTGCCTACTCGCCCCCCAGGCCGCCTCTCCCTCCCACCGTCCCTCCTCCCGCCGTCCCCCTCCCCCGCCATCCCTTCCCCCCCGCCGTGGGTGGCTTCACCACGCCCACACGGCACCCCTTTTCACCCTTCCTCACCGCATTTCATAAGAAAGGTCAAGAAAAAATGAGCAGCACTCCCTCCACCCCCCTCCGTTCCCTCTCCGGTCTGAGCGACGAGCCGGCCCGGCTCTCCGAGGCGGCGCTCGTCCTCATCGACGTCCAGAACACCTACCGCTCCGGCGTCATGGCCCTCGAAGGCGCCGAGGAGGCCGTCGCCGAGGCGGCGCGGCTCCTCGCCCGGGCCCGCGCGGCCGGCACTCCGGTCGTCCACATCCAGCACGACAGCGGCGAGGGCTCCCCCTACGACCTCACGGCGCCGGTCGGCGCGATCTGCGACGAGGTGGCGCCGGTGGAGGGCGAGCCGGTCGTGGTGAAGAACTTCCCGAACGCCTTCCACGCCACCGACCTGGAGAAGGTCCTGACGGGCCTCGGCTTCGCCGCGGGCGACGGGAAGGAGCTGGTGCTCGCCGGCTTCATGACGCACATGTGCGTCACCTACACCGCCCAGGCCGCCTTCAACCTGGGCTACCGGCCCACCGTGGTCGCCGAGGCGACGGCCACCCGCGCCCTCGCCGCGCCGGACGGGACGGTCGTGCCCGCCGCCGAGCTGAAGCGGGCCGCGCTGACCGGGCTTACGGACGTCTTCGCGGTCGTGGTGCCGACGGCGGCGGACCTGCGGGCCTGAGCCGGGACCGGCGGGGCCGGGCCGAGCGGCCCGTGCGGTACTCCGCAGGGGCCGTGGGACCGGGCCGAGCGGCCCCTGCGGTTCTCCCGCAAGGTCGTGGGACCGGGCCGAGCGCCCCCTGCGGTTTTCCGCAGGGCGACGGGCGGGAACGCGCATACCGGCTCCGAGCCGGCCTTCCTAGCGTGGGGAGGGTCCCCCGGCCGGGTCGGCCAGGGGACCTTCCGGGGGAACCGTCCCCGTCACCATGGAGGGCTCATGACACCGCTCACGACCGTTCTCGCCCAGAAGCCCGACGGCGCTCCGGCCGACGGCATCGCCGGCTGGGCCGCCGACCTCGTCGACACGCTCGGCGGGCCCGGCGCGGGACTCGCAGTCGCCCTGGAGAACCTCTTCCCTCCGCTGCCGAGCGAGGTGATCCTCCCGCTGACCGGATTCGCCGCCGGCCAGGGCGTGCTGAGCCTCGCCTCCGCGCTGTTCTGGACGACGCTGGGCTCGGTGGTGGGCGCGCTCGCCCTCTACGGGATCGGCGCGCTGTTCGGCCGGGAGCGGATGCACGCGCTGTGGGCGCGGCTGCCGCTGGTGAAGGTCGCGGACCTGGAGCGGACCGAGGCGTGGTTCCGGCGGCACGGCACGAAGGCGGTCCTCTTCGGCCGGATGGTGCCGATCTTCCGCAGTCTGATCTCGGTCCCGGCCGGGGTGGAGCGGATGCCGGTCCCCCTCTTCCTGCTGCTGACCACCGTCGGCAGCCTCGCCTGGAACAGCGTCCTGATTCTCGCCGGCTACGTCCTCGGCGACCGCTGGGAGCTGGTCGAGGCGTACGTGGGCGTGGTCTCCAAGGCCGTCCTCGTCCTGGTCCTGGCCGCCGCCGCGACCTGGCTCGTCGTCCGGTTCCGGCGGCGCGGGGCGGAGCCCCGGCACCGGCGCGCCTAGGGCCTGTCGTCAAACTCCCGGCGTCGCCCGGAGGGCGGCCCCGCGGCGTCAGGTGCGTGCTCTCGGCATGCCGGGCGCGAGGCCTCGTACGGGACGTACTTGGCCTTGTGCCCGGTGCGGCGAGAGTGCGGGCATGGCGTCGCGGGGCAGGCGGGAGTTCGACGACAGGCCCTAGGGTGGGCGCGTGGAGGCGGAACGGGGCGGGGGGCGGTTCGCAGCGCGGCGGGTCGTGGGAGTGGTGGCCGGGTGTCTGACGGCGCCGCTCGGGCTGCTGTACCTCCTGGTGGCCGGGGTCGCGCTCGGTGCCTTCCTGCTGTGGCCGCGGACGCGGGCGTACGCGCTGGGGGTGCTGGGCTCCGGGGCCCGATGGCTCGGGGGCGTCGAGCGGAGGCGGCGGGAACGCTTCTTCGGCGACCGGTTCCCCGAGGCGTACGAGGGTGAGGGCGACGCCCTGCGGTATCTGGCCGTCCGGTCCGCGACGGGGCTGGTGTGCGCGGTGGTGCTCGCGCTGCTCGGCTTCGGCGCGGTGCTGGCGGTGCTGCTGGTCGGTGGTCTGGCGCGCGGGACGATCGGGGCGGCGGAGCTGCTGACGCAGCTGGTCCTCGGGGGCGTCCTGCTGTTCCTGGGCCTCCAGGGGCTGTTCGCGCTGACCGCGCTGGACGCCCGGCTCGCCCGCGAGTGCTTCGGGCCGTCGGAGCGGGAGCTGCTGCGCCGGCGGATCGAGGAGCTGTCACTGAGCCGGGCCGCCGTCGTCGGGGCCGTGGACGCGGAGCGGCGGCGGATCGAGCGGGACCTCCACGACGGGGTCCAGCAGCGGCTCGTGGCGCTCGCCATGCTGATCGGGCGGGCCCGCAGGAGCGGCCGGAGCGACCCGGAGCGGGCGGCCGGGCTGCTCGGCCAGGCGCACCGGGAGGCCCAGGAGGTGCTGGCCGAACTCCGCGAGGTGGCCTGGCGGGTGTACCCGTCGGCGCTGGACAGCCTCGGCCTGGAGGAGGCGCTCGGCGGCGTCGCCCAGCGGTGCGCGCTGCCGCTGCGGATCGCGTACGAGGTGACGGGCCCCCTCCCGCGCCCGGTGGAGACGGCGGCGTACTTCGTCGTCTCCGAGGCCGTCACCAACGCGGCCAAGCACTCCGCCGCGTCGGCCGTCTCGGTGCGGGTCGCGCGGGCGCCCGGCGGCCCGCTGACCGTACGGGTCGAGGACGACGGCCGGGGCGGCGCGGATCCGGCGGGCGGCGGCCTGACCGGGCTGCGCGGGCGGGTCGCCGCGCTCGACGGCTCCCTGCGGATCGACAGCCCCCTCGGGGGACCCACCACCATCGTCGCGGAGCTGCCGTGCGTGTGATCCTGGCCGAGGACTCGACCCTGCTGCGGGAGGGACTGTCCCGCCTGCTCGCGGAGGAGGGGCACGAGGTCGTCGGGGCGTTCGGCGACGCGGCGACGCTGGTCGCCGAGACCGAGGCGCTCCGGCCCGACGTGGTCGTCGTGGACATCCGGATGCCGCCGACCCACACCGACGAGGGACTGCGGGCGGCCGTGGCGATCCGCGAGCGGCTGCCCGGGACGGGGGTCCTGGTCCTCTCGCAGCACGTCGAGCGAAGCTACGCGGCCCGGCTGCTCGCCGCCGGCGCCGAGCGCGTCGGCTATCTGCTGAAGGACAGGGTGGCGCAGGTCGAGGAGTTCCTCGACGCGCTGGAGCGGGTCCACGCGGGCGGGGCGGCGATCGACCCGGAGGTCGTACGGCAGCTGGTGGTGCGCAGCGCGCACGCCAATCCGCTGGCCCGGCTGACCCCGCGCGAGCGGGAGGTGCTCCAGGTGCTCGCGGAGGGGTACACGAACACGGCGATCGCCCGGAGGCTGCACCTGTCGCTGAGCGCGGTGGAGAAGCACCTCAACGCGGTCTTCGACAAGCTGGACCTGCGCGGGACCGAGGGCCACAGCCCCCGGATCCTCGCGGTCCTGCGCTATCTGGAGGCCTGACACTCGTGCGGGGCCCGCGCCGGTCGGGGCGAGCCGGTGGCGGTCAGGGCGGGCCTGCGGCGGTCAGGCCGGGCCGGGGCGGTCACGCCCGTGGCGGTCACGCCGGGCCGGTGGCGGTCAACAGGGCGTGAAGGCGCAGCAGGGTGCGGTCGTCGCCGAAGCCGCCCGCCTTGATGACGAGGGGGACGCGGGGCACGCCGGCCGGCCCGGCCAGGGTGCCGCGAGCGATGCCGGGCTCGGGTTCGTCGTGGAGGTCGATGCCGTGGGCGCCGAGGGCGCGCAGCACCGCTTCGGCGGTCTCCCCGCCGGTGAGCACGAGTCCGTCGAAGGGCGCGCGGGCGGCGAGGGCCGCCACGGACGCGGCGAGCTCCCGGGTCAACTCCATCGGGTCCGCCCGCCGTTCGTGCGGGGTGTGGATGATCCGTACGAGGGTGTCGGTGGCCGTCGCCAACGGCTCGGCGGCGACGGCCGCCACCGCGCCCGGCCGGGCGGCCAGCAGGGCGAGCTGCCGGCGGGTGGCGGGGTTGGCACTGCCGACGGCGACCAGGGGGCTTCTCGCGGGCGGGAGTTCCTCCGCGTCCGCGTCACCCCCGGGCAGCGCGTGGTGGCGGGCGAGGGCGGCGGCGAGCCCCGGGGAGCCGACCCACAGGACGGACCGGTGGTCGGGGACGGCGGCGACGATCCGGTCGAGGTCGGCGTCGGTGGCGGCGGAGCAGACGAACAAGCCGCCGGAGGGCAGGAGTTCGGCGAGGGCCTCCGGTCGGTCGGCGTCGACCCGGACGGCTTCCGGAAGGAGACGGGCGAGGTCGGCCGTGCGGACGGGGTGGGCGGGGTCGCGGGCGAACTCGCTCTCGTCCACGCGGACTCCGCGGACGTACTGCACGCCCTCGCGGGTGGTGCGCCCCTCGGCCGGGAAGGCGGGCGAGACGACGACGGCGCGCCGCCCCGAGCCCTCGCGCGCGGCGCGGATCTCCGGGGCCACGTGGCCCCGGAGGGTCGAGTCGACGGTCTTGAGCAGCAGCCCCGCCCCGGCGAGGGCGCGGGCCGCCTCCCGGGTACGGGCCTCGGCCCCGGCCTCGTCCAGGAGCCGGGTGCCGAGGTCGACGGCGAGCACCCCGTCCTCCCGCCCGTGCGCGGCGAGCGGGCTCCCCGCGAGGAGGACCCGGGCGGGGTGGCCGCCCCGGCGGAACGGCGCCGCCCCATCCCCCGCGCTGGTCAGGTCGTCGGCGAGGACGGCGACGCGGGGCGGGGTGACGGGCGGGGCGGACGGCATCGACGGCTCCTCGGGGGCGTGCAGGCTGGGACGGGGCGCGCACCGCGGAGACGTCGGCGGCCGGAGGGCTTCGGCGACCGGAGGCGTCGGCGGCTTCCGGGGACCGGGGCCTTCGGACCTCCAGGCCCCCCAGGACTGGGCGACGCCTCGGCCTCACGGTTCCCCGGCCTCCCGGCTCCTCGACTTCCGAGCCTCCCGACTCCCGGGAGTGCGCACCGCCCCACCCTCACCCGCGCGGCGCTCTCAGTCCAGGGGCCAGTCAGCGGCGGGAACGGCGAGAACGGACACCGGGGTCCTGAACATGCGAAAACTCCCTCGGGACGGAGGCGGGTCGCGCGCCCGGCGGGGGGCCAGGGGCGGGCAGAGGGGACTGCCCTCAAGATCACCGGGCGCCTCCCGACGCTAGCCGCAGGGGCCCCGGCACCACGACAGGACACACGGCCGGAGCCGACCACCGGGAACCGCTCACCGCTTCGGCGCAGCGCGTACGCCCGGCGCGGCCCGTACGCCCGGCCCAGCCTGCACCCCCGGCGCGGCCCGTACCCCCGGCACGGCCCGTACCCCCGGCGGGGCGCGTACGCCCCCCACGGCCCGTACATCCCACCCACCCCGCACATCCCGCGCAGCGCCCACGCCCCGCGCAGCGGACATCACAGCCGCCTGCGTCCCGTCGCCCTGGCCAGGGGCCTCGGCCACCTGGCAGGATCGATGGCATGTTCGCCTCCCTCACCCGCGCCGCCCGCCGCCGCGTCCTCGCGCTCGCGGCCGTGCTGGCCGTGGTGTGCGGAATGCTGCTGTGGTGGCTGGCACCGTTCGGCGCCTCGACGCCCAGCGGTTCGATCACCTTCAGCACCGGGGTTCGGACCGGGGTGTACCAGCGGTACGGCGCGCTGCTCAAGCAGGCCATGGCGAAGGACCTCCCCGAGGTCTCGGTCAGACTCACGGACAGCGAGGGCTCCCAGCAGAACCTGACGCGGGTCGCCTCCGGGAAGGCCGACTTCACGGTCGCGACCGCCGACGCCGTGGCGCAGTACATCCGTGACCGCCGGCCCGGCTTCGAGCGGCTGCGCGGCTGCGCCCGGCTCTACGACGACTACGTCCAGCTCGTCGTCCGCCAGGGCTCGACCGTCCAGAGCGTCTCCGACCTGCGCGGACTGCGGGTCGGCGTGGGGCAGGAAGGTTCCGGGGTGCGGCTGATAGCGGACCGGGTGCTGGCGGCGGCCGGGCTCACCACGTCCACGGACGTGACCGCGGTGCCGGTCGGCATCGACGCGATGCCCGAGATGCTGGAGAAGGGCGGGATCGACGCCTTCTTCTGGTCGGGCGGGCTGCCGACCCAGGCCGTGCAGACGCTGTCGGAGCGGATACCGATCCGGCTGATCCCGATGGACGCGCGGCTGGTGGAGGCGTTGCGGGACGTCGGCGATTCGACCCGGCACTACCGCTCGGCGGTCGTCCCGGCCGACGCGTACGCGGCCGCGCAGAACGGCCAGGAGGTGGAGACGCTGGCCGTGGCGAACCTGATGGTGACGACGGTGGAGACCGATCCGGACCTGGTGGAGGGCGTCACCCGGTCGGTCATCGACAGCCGGGACGCCATCGGCGGGCAGGTGCACCCGGCCCAGCTGGTGGACCTGCGGACGGCCGTCTACACCGAGCCCCTCACCCTCCACGACGGCGCCCGCCGCTACTACCGCTCGGTCAAGCCCTGACGCGTACGGGCTCCGCCCCGGCCCCCGCCCCCGAGCGCACCGCGACCAGTCCGTAGGCCCGTGGCCCCGTAGACCCGTCCCTCACGGCCCGTACGTCACTCCCGAGCGGTCCGTCGGGTCGTGGCGCGGCACCGTGACCGTCACCTTCAGGCCGTGCGGTTCGTTCGGGGCGAAGGCGATGCCGCCGCCGGTGGCGGTCAGCAGGACGCGGGCGATGGAGAGGCCGAGGCCCGAGCCCTTGACGTTCTGGTGGCGCCCGGAGCGCCAGAAGCGGTCGCCGACCCGGGTCAGCTCCTCCTCCGTGAGGCCGGGACCGAGGTCGGCGACGACGACCTCGACGGCGTCCTTCCCCGGCAGGACCCGTACGGTGACCCGCTCCCCGGCCGGCGTGAACTTCAGCGCGTTGTCGACGACCGCGTCGAGCGCGCTGGACAGGGCCACCGGGTCCGCCCAGCCGGTCGCCGCTCCGCACTCCCCGACCAGGACGACGCCCTTGTCGTCGGCGACCGGCCGCCAGGAGGCGATCCGCTCGGCGGCGAGCGCGCCCACGTCGGTGAGCCGCAGATCGGCGTCGGCGTGCTCGGCGAGGGCCAGGTCGAGGAGGTCGTCGAGGACCTGGGCGAGCCGCTTGCCCTCGGTGCGCACGGAGGCGATCTCCTCGTTCCCCTCGGGCAGTTCGAGGGCGAGCAGCTCGATGCGGAGCAGCAGGGCGGCGAGCGGGTTGCGGAGCTGGTGGGAGGCGTCGGCGACGAACGCCCGCTGCTGTTCGAGGGATTCCTCGACGTGGTCGGCCATCTCGTTGAAGGAGCGGGCCAGGCGGCGCAGTTCGGGCGGCCCTCCGGCCTCGGCGACCCGGGAGTTCATCCGGCCGGTGGCGATGTCGTGGGTGACGCCGTCCAGGACCCGGACCGGGCGCAGGACCCAGCCGGTGAGGCGTACGGCGGCGCCGACGGCGAGCAGCATCGCGGCGGCCTCGCCGGCGAAGATCACCAGCCAGCCGCGGAGGATGCGGGCGCGCAGCGCGCCGGTGGGCGAGTCGGTGACGACGACGGCGATGACGTCCCCGTCGCGAACGACCGGGGAGGCGATGGTGAGGCGGGCGTGCGGCTGCCAGGGCCAGACCTGTGGCGGGTCGTGGCTGCGGCGGCCGAGCAGGGCCTCGTTGAAGGCGCGGCGGCTCTCGCCGTCGTAGGGGACGACCCAGTCTTCGGGGGCGGCGGCCATGGCGCGGTTGTCGCGGTAGAAGATGCCGGCCCGGATGCCGTACACGTCGTGGTAGCTGGCGAGCTCGCCGCTGAGCGTGGTGCGGCGCTCGTCCCTGCCGGTGGCGAGGTCGCCGACGAACTGGGCGAGGGCGGCGAAGCGGGCGGCGTCGTCGAGGCGGTCGACGACGACCCGCTGCTGCTGGGCGGCGGCGATGCTGGCGGCGAGCGGGAAGCCGAGGGCGAGCAGGACCCCCGCCATCAGGACGATGAGCAGGGGGAGGAGTCGGGTGCGCACGGGCAGGGCGGCCGGGCGTTACGCGGCCGGGGCGACCAGGCGGTAGCCGACGCCCCGCACGGTCTCGATCAGGGCGGGCATCCGCAGCTTGGAGCGGAGCGAGGCGACGTGCACCTCCAGGGTGCGGCCGGTTCCCTCCCAACTGGTCTGCCAGACCTCGGAGATGATCTGCTCGCGGCGGAAGACGACGCCGGGCCGCTGGGCGAGGAGGGCGAGCAGGTCGAACTCCTTGCGGGTGAGGGCGACGGGCCGGCCGTCGACGCTGACGCGCCGGGTGGGCAGCTCGACGGCGACGGACCCGAGGCGGAGCACGGTGGCGTCGGCGGCGGAGCCCGTACCGCCGGAGGAGGTGTCCTCGCCGCCGGGGCCGGTGGTGCGCCGGGAGACGGCGTGGATGCGGGCGAGCAGTTCGCCGGTGTCGTAGGGCTTGACGACGTAGTCGTCGGCGCCGAGATTGAGGCCGTGGATCCGGGAGCGCACGTCGGCGCGGGCCGTCACCATGATCACCGGGGTGGCGGTGAGCTTCCGGATGCGGGCGCAGACCTGGTAGCCGTCCTGGTCGGGGAGGCCGAGGTCGAGCAGGATCACGCCGTACGAGGGGCGCTCGCCCTGCGCGGTGGGGAGGACGGCCTGGAGGGCCTCCTCGCCGTTGCGGGCGTGGGTGACGGCGAAGCCGTGCTTGGCGAGGATCGCGGAGAGGGCCGCGGCCACGTGGTCGTCGTCCTCGACGAGCAGCAGTCGCATGGTCTTCTCCTTTCGTTCCCCGGGGTGTCCCGCGTTCGGGACATGAACGCCCCATGAACGCCGATCACCGACCTCACAGTCAAGTGTCCCCCTGCGGAGGCCCCGCTTCCGTTATCCACCCGGTACGGCCCCCTGGACCGTCTTCACCCAGAGTGTCCGAGTGTCGCCCTATCGTTATCCTCAATTTCCGCTCAGATGTGATGACTGTCATCCGGACGGGTCTCTAGTGTCCTCCCAACCGAGGAGGACGGAGCAAGAGGCCGATGAGCGGAGTGGCAGTGTCCAAGGATCACGAGGACGCCCCGCGGGCCCCGGAGGACCTGGTCGTCCTTTCGGGAGTGAACAAGCACTTCGGCGCGCTGCACGTGCTGCAGGACATCGACCTCACGATCGGCCGCGGTGAAGTCGTCGTCGTCATCGGGCCGTCGGGGTCGGGCAAGTCGACGCTGTGCCGGACGATCAACCGCCTGGAGACCATCGACGCGGGCACGATCACGATCGACGGCAAGCCGCTGCCCGCGGAGGGCAGGGAGCTGGCCCGGCTGCGGTCGGACGTCGGCATGGTCTTCCAGTCCTTCAACCTCTTCGCGCACAAGACGGTGCTCGAGAACGTGATGCTGGGCCAGATCAAGGTCCGCGGCACCGCGAAGGCCGAGGCGGAGACCAAGGCCCGCACCCTGCTGGAGCGGGTGGGAGTGGCGGCGCAGGCCGACAAGTACCCGGCGCAGCTCTCCGGCGGCCAGCAGCAGCGCGTGGCGATCGCCCGCGCGCTCGCCATGGGTCCGAAGGTGATGCTCTTCGACGAGCCGACCTCGGCCCTGGACCCGGAGATGATCAACGAGGTCCTGGAGGTCATGCAGCAGCTGGCCCGGGAGGGCATGACGATGGTGGTCGTGACGCACGAGATGGGCTTCGCCCGCTCCGCGGCCGACCGGGTCGTCTTCATGGCCGACGGCAGGATCGTCGAACAGGCCACCCCGGAGGAGTTCTTCAGCAACCCGCGCAGCGACCGGGCGAAGGACTTCCTCTCCAAAATCCTGCACCACTGAGCGAGTCGACGACCTAGTCTTCGCAACTCAACGCTACCCAAGGGACGTTCACCCATGAAGCTTCGTACCACCTCCGCTGCCGCCGCGGCCGCCGTCGTCCTCGCCCTGACCGCCACCGCCTGCGGCACCGGCTCGGACTCGGGCAGCAACGGCGACAAGATCACCATCGGCATCAAGTTCGACCAGCCGGGTCTCGGCCTCAAGACCCCGGACGGCTCGTACGCCGGCTTCGACGTCGATGTCGCCCGCTACGTCGCCAAGGAGCTGGGCTTCGCCGAGGACAAGATCAACTGGAAGCAGGCGCCCTCCGCCGAGCGCGAGAACCTCATCAAGAACGGCGACGTGAAGTTCGTCGTCGCGAGCTACTCGATCAACGAGAAGCGCCTGAAGGAGGTCGACTTCGCGGGTCCGTACTTCCTGACCCACCAGGACCTGCTGGTCCGCGCCGACGACACCTCGATCACCAAGGTCGAGGACCTCAACACCAAGAAGCTCTGCTCGGTCACCGGCTCGACCTCCGCGCAGAACGTCAAGGAGAAGCTGGCCCCGAAGGCCGACCTCCAGCAGCTCGGCGGCTACTCCGAGTGCCTCACCGGCCTGGAGAACAAGGCGGTCGACGCCCTCACCACGGACGCCTCCATCCTCGCGGGCTACGCCTCGCAGAAGGAGCACCAGGGCAAGTTCAAGCTCGTCGGCCTCTCGATGAGCGACGAGAACTACGGCATCGGCCTCAAGAAGGGCGACTCCGAGCTCAAGGGCAAGATCAACAAGGCCCTGGAGAAGATGGTGTCCGACGGCACCTGGGACAAGCTCGTGAAGCAGCACTTCGGCCCGTCCGGCTACAAGAACGAGCCCGCCCCGAAGATCGCGGGCTGACCTCGCGCACTGCCGTGACGGCCGCCCACCCGGGCGGCCGTCACGGCGCCAGCGGCCGCTGCCGACGCACCGGCCGTCCCACCGACCGACCACCAGGGGAGAGCGCGGAGCATCGTGTTCGACTTTCTTGATTCCGGGCAGTACGACCTGCTCGGCGCCTTCTGGGTGACGGCGCAGCTCGCCCTCTACTCGGCGATCGGCTCGCTGGTCTGGGGCACCGCCCTGGTCGCCATGCGGGTCAGCCCGGTCCCGCTGATGCGCGCCTTCGGCACCGCGTACGTGAACCTCGTCCGCAACACGCCGCTGACGGTCGTCATCCTGGCCTGCTCCTTCGTCCTCGCCCAGACCCTGCAGATCAAGCTCGGCGGCGGGACCTTCGAGGAGATCGGCTTCCGGCTCGCGATCCTGGGCCTCAGCGCGTACACCGGCACCTTCGTCTGCGAGGCCCTGCGCTCCGGCATCAACACGGTCCCGGCGGGCCAGGCCGAGGCCGCCCGCGCTCTCGGCATGAGCTTCACGCAGGTGCTGACCGTGGTGATCCTCCCCCAGGCGTTCCGTGCGGCGATCACCCCGCTGGCCAACGTCCTCATCGCCCTCACCAAGAACACCACGGTGGCGGCCGCGATCAGCGCCGCCGAGGCCGCGTTCCTGATGAAGGCGATGATCGAGAACGAGGCCGACGCCCTCTTCGTGGTCTTCGGGATCTTCGCCTTCGGCTTCATCGTCCTGACCCTCCCCACCGGCCTGGTCCTGGGCTGGGCGGCCAAGCGACTGGCGGTGAAGCGATGAGCTCCGTCCTCTACGACGTCCCCGGCCCCAAGGCCAAGCGGCGCAACGTCCTCTACACGATCGTCTTCCTCGCCGTCCTGGGCCTGGTGGCCTTCTGGGTGCTCTCCGCCATGGCGGACAAGAACCAGCTGGCGGCGGAGAAGTGGACCCCGTTCGTCACCGACTCCCAGGTCTGGACGACGTATCTGATCCCCGGCCTGATGGAGACCCTGAAGGCCGCCGCGCTCTCCATCCTGATCGCGCTGCCGCTCGGCGCGGCCCTGGGCATCGGCCGGCTCTCCGACCACCGCTGGGTGCGCGTCCCGGTCGGCGCGGTCGTGGAGTTCTTCCGCGCCATCCCGGTGCTGTTGCTGATGATGTTCGCCAACGCCGTGTACGCCGCGTACACGCCCGTCAGCTCCGACTTCCGCCCCCTGTACGCGGTCGTCACCGGCCTGGTGCTCTACAACGCCTCCGTCATCGCCGAGGTCGTCCGCGCGGGCGTCCTCTCGCTCCCCCGGGGCCAGGGCGACGCGGCCGTCGCGCTCGGCATGCGCAAGGGCCAGACCATGCTGTACGTGCTGCTGCCGCAGGCCGTGACGGTCATGCTCCCCGCCCTGGTGAGCCAGCTCGTCGTCATCGTGAAGGACACCGCGCTCGGCGGCGCGCTGCTCGGCTTCGGCGAACTGCTCAGCCAGAACCGGCAGATCACCGCCAACTACGGCGCCAACACGATCGCCGCCTTCACCGTCATCGCCCTGATCTACATCGTGCTCAACGCCCTCCTCACCCACCTCGCCGCCCGACTGGAGAAGCGGCTCCGGCAGGGCCGCAAGGCCTCCGCGGTGAAGGACGCGCCCACCCTGACGACGGCCGTCGAGGCGGGCGCGGGGGGCACCGGCGCCTGAACCGCCGAGGCATCCGCACGACCACCACCCCGACCGGCCGGAATCCCCCCAGTCCCGCGCCCGTCCGCTTCCGGCCCCGTCCGGCTCCCCCGGAGCATCCGCTTCCGGTGGAACCGGCGGGGCCGGAGGTTCTGATGGGGCCGGAAGCGGTACGCGGGGCGGCCCGGGCGCCGGGAAACGGCCCCCGACCTGACAACAGCCGCACCACGCCCACCACGTCGCTTGACGCAAAACACCCTGACTGGGTTGCATACGGTCTGTGATCAAGCACCGGGCTCGTGCCACACTCTGCTGTGCTGCCCCCATGACTTTCCGGCCTTTTGGAGCCGCGCCGTGGACCCGGTGATCATCGTGGGCGCGGGGCCGGTCGGCCTCGCGCTCTCCCTCGCGCTCGCCGCGCAGGGCGTGCCCAGCGTCGTGCTCGACGAGACCTCCGGCCAGGAGGAGCCGCGCCCGGCGCGGACCGTCGTGCTGCGCGCCGACATGGCAGCGCTGGTCGAGCGGCTGGGCTGCGCCACCGTCCGCGACGAGGGGCTGCGCTGGGTCGGCTGGCGCGGGACGCAGCGCCGCCGGCCGACCCGCGAGGTCGCCTTCGACCTGGGGCTCGGCGGCACCGAGGAGTGGTCCGAGGACCCCGACTCCCCCGCCGCTCCGGCCGCGCCCCTGCACATCACCCAGCACGCGCTCGCCCGCGGGCTGCGCGAGGCCATCGCCCGCGAACCCCTCGTCCGGCTCATCACCGACGCCCGCCTGGACACCGTCGAGCAGGACCGCACCGGGGTCACCGCGCACACCCGCGGCCCGGACGGCACCTGGTGGCGGGGCAGCCACCTCGTCGGCTGCGACGGCGCCCGCTCGACGGTCCGCAAGCTGCTCGGCGTCCGCTTCCCCGGCCGCACCGCGGTCGAGCGGCACGCGGTCGCCGCGCTGCGCACCGAACTCCCCTGGCCCGGCCAGTCCCTGCTGCACCGTCAGCCGCCGTGGCGCGGCGCCGGCGAGGAGATCACCGCGCGCCCGCTGCCCGGCGGGGTGTGGCGGATCGACTGGCTGCTGCCACCGCGCGGCGAACTCGTCACCCCGGACGCCCTGGTGACCCGGATCCGCGAGACCCTGGCCGGCTGGTGCGAGGGCACCACCCCGCCGTACGAGCTCCTCGACACCGGCGTCCACACCCTGCACCACCGGCTGGCCCGCCGCTGGCGCGTCGACCGGGTGCTGCTCGCCGGAGAGGCGGCCCACCTGCTCGGCGCGATCGGCACCCAGGGCCTCGACGAGGGACTCCGCGACGTCGACAACCTCGCCTGGAAGCTCGCCCTCACCTGGCACCGGTCCGCCCCCGACGCCCTGCTCGACAGCTACCAGAGCGAACGCCGCACGGCGATCGCGGCCCGGCTGCGCGCCGCCGACCGGGCCCTGCCGGCGCTGCGGGGCGGCGGCGGGCTGCGCAGCTACCTGCCGGGCGCCATGCGGGGCCACGAGGCCCTGCTGGCCGACGGGCACCTGGGCCGGGGCCCGCTGGGCGCCTCCCCCGCCTATCCGCACTCGCCGCTCGCCGCGCCCTTCAGCGAGGGCATGGTCCCCGTGGGCACCCCGCTCGGCGCGCCCGTCGAGGACGTCCGGGTGACCGCCCCCGACGACACGACGGTACGGCTCCGGGACCGGCTGGGGCAGGGCCGCTTCCTGGTCCTGCTCGTCGCCCCCGGCTCCGGGGTGTGGGAGCGCCGGCACTGGCGCACGGCCGGCCTGATGCCCCGCCTGGAGGAGGCCGCCGAAGCCCTCCCGGTGGCGGCCGAGGTCTTGGTCACCGACGCCTATCCCGGGGCGCCCGCCCACGCGGTCCTGCTCGTCCGCCCCGACGGGCACCTGGTCGCCGCCTTCGCGGGCGTGCACCCCGAGGAGCTCCACGCGGCGGCCGAGGCAGCCCGCGGCAACGCCCCGGAGGAACCGGCCGATCCCGCCGATGAGGAGCCCCCGCGCCTTCCCGCCACGGCCGAGGAAGCGCTCTCCCTCGACGTCCCGGCCCCTGCCGAAGCGTCGTCGGCCCGCGACCGGACGGTGGAAGTCCATTGATTCGCGCGGGCGCTCGTGGTGTACTCCGGAGCGTGACCGACACCGATGTACGCCTGTGGCGGAGGGTCCACATGGACCTGATCCGCTATGCGGGCTGCGTGTGTCGCCCGTCCTTCTGAACTCGCTTCCCCTTTCCCGCGCGTCCGCCCGACCCGCCCCGCCCCGGACCTCCGTCCCGCGGCTGTCCTCGGTCCGGCTTCCTCGGCGAACCCGCCGTTCTCCCTTCGCGGCGCGCACCCCAGCGATTCCAGGACGGTCACCCGTGCCCGTGTCTTCTGTCACCCCTTCCCCCTCCCCCGCTCCCCCGTCCGCCGGTCGCCCGACCTCGGCCCAACTGCTCGACTTCGTCCTCCGCACCGCCGCCGACCAGGCCCTCGTCGACTCCCTGCCGCTCGATCCGGAAGGCCGCACCTGGGTGCGCCTGGACGGCCCGGGCGGCAGCGAGGCCTGGCTGATCGGCTGGCCGCCCGGCACCGGCACCGGCTGGCACGACCACGCCGAGTCCGTCGGCGCCTTCGCGACCGCCCGCGGCAGCCTGACCGAGCACTCGCTCGCGGTCCGGCTCCCGGCGGGCGGCTGGAAGACCCTGGAGCTGGCCGAGGACCTCGACCGCTCCCGCCGGCTCGACGCGGGCGACGGCCGCGCCTTCGGCCGCGACCACCTGCACGAGGTGCTGAACGCCTCCCCCGACACCCACGCGATCTCGGTCCACGCCTACTACCCGCCGCTCCCGCTGATCCGCCGCTTCAGCCGGACCGGCCCGGTGCTGCGCCTGGAGCAGGTCGAGCGCCCGGAGGACTGGCAGTGAGCGGCGACCGCGTCGGCATCGACGAACTCCTGGAGCAGGTGCGGGCCGGTCTCGACCGGGTCGACGCCCGCACCGCGTACGAGGAGTACGCCTCGGGCGAGGCGCTCCTGGTCGACACCCGCTACGCGGCCCTGCGCGAACGGGACGGACTGGTGCCGGGCGCGCTGGTCGTGGAGCGGAACGAGCTGGAGTGGCGGCTCGACCCCCTGGGCAGCCACCGCTCCCCGCTCGCCACCGGTCACGACCTGCGGGTGGTGGTCTTCTGCAACGAGGGTTACGCCTCCTCGCTGGCGGCGGAATCCCTCCGCCGCCTGGGCCTCCACCGGGCGACCGACCTGATCGGCGGCTTCCAGGCCTGGAAGGCGGCCGGCCTCCCGGTCCTCCCGCCGGGTGAACTGCCCCCCGACAGTCACCCGACCACCGCTCATTGACCCGGTCCACCGGCGCTCGCCCCCGCGCCCGGCGCCCCCCTCGGCGTCGGGTCCGGGGCCCGCTCGGCACGGGCTCCGGTCTCGCCCGGTCCCCGGATCCGGCCGGGGGTCGGCCACGAGCGGCGCACCCCGGGCGAACTCCGTCCCCGGGTCCAGCCGCGAGCGGCGCACCCCGGGCGGCCTGGTCCGCCGGAGGGCTCTAGTAGCCCTCCTCCAGGCCGTCGGTGGCCTCGCCCTCCGCTTCCAGGGCTTGGCGGACCACCCGCAGGGCCATGCCCTCGGGGTAGCCCTTGCGGGCGAGCATGCCGGCGAGGCGTCTGAGCCGGCGGTCGCGGTCGAGACCACGGGTGGCGCGGAGCTTGCGCGCCACCAGCTCGCGCGCGGTGGCCTCCTCCTGCTCGGAGTCCAGCTGCCCCACGGCCTCCTGCACGACGCCGGGGTCGATGCCCTTGGTCCGCAGCTCGCGGGCGAGGGCGCGGCGGGCGAGGCCCCGCCCGTGGTGGCGGGACTCCACCCAGGCGTCCGCGAAGGCGGCGTCGTCGATGAGTCCCACGTCCTCGAAGCGGGCGAGGACCTCCTCGGCGATCTCGTCGGGGATCTCCCGCTTGCGCAGGGCATCGGCCAGCTGCCTGCGCGTGCGGGGGGTTCCGGTGAGCAGGCGCAGGCAGATCGCCCGCGCCCGCTCAGCCGGATCCTGGGGTGACAGCTCCTTCTCGGCCCTCGACGAGTCGGGGCTGTCACCCGGCCATTCGGTGCGACCGGTCACCGGTTCAGCTCTTGGCCGCGGTGGCCTTGGTCGCCTTGGCGGTCTTGGCCGCGGTGGCCGGGGCCGCCTTGGCGTCGTCCGCGGCGGCCGGGTCCGCCGAATCCGCCGCGTCGGCGGCGGCCGGGTCGGCCTTCGCGGTGTCGGGACGGACGCCGACGCCCAGCTTCTCCTTGATCTTCTTCTCGATCTCGTCGGCGAGGTCGGGGTTGTCCTTCAGGAAGTTGCGGGCGTTCTCCTTGCCCTGGCCGAGCTGGTCGCCCTCGTACGTGTACCAGGCGCCGGCCTTGCGGACGAAGCCGTGCTCCACGCCCATGTCGATCAGACCGCCCTCGCGGCTGATGCCCTGGCCGTAGAGGATGTCGAACTCGGCCTGCTTGAACGGGGGCGCGACCTTGTTCTTCACGACCTTGCAGCGGGTTCGGTTGCCGACCGCCTCGGTGCCGTCCTTGAGGGTCTCGATGCGGCGGATGTCGATGCGCACCGAGGCGTAGAACTTGAGCGCGCGGCCACCGGTCGTGGTCTCCGGCGAGCCGAACATCACGCCGATCTTCTCGCGGAGCTGGTTGATGAAGATCGCGGTGGTCTTGGACTGGTTGAGCGCGCTGGTGATCTTCCGGAGGGCCTGGCTCATCAGTCGGGCCTGGAGACCCACGTGGGAGTCGCCCATCTCGCCCTCGATCTCCGCGCGCGGGACGAGCGCCGCGACGGAGTCGATGACGATGAGGTCGAGGGCGCCGGAGCGGACCAGCATGTCGACGATCTCGAGGGCCTGCTCGCCGTTGTCCGGCTGGGACAGGATGAGGTTGTCGATGTCGACGCCCAGCTTTCGGGCGTACTCGGGGTCGAGGGCGTGCTCGGCGTCGACGAAGGCGACCTGTCCGCCGGCCCTCTGCGCGTTGGCCACGGCGTGCAGGGTCAGGGTCGTCTTGCCGGAGGACTCCGGGCCGTAGATCTCCACGACGCGGCCACGCGGCAGGCCGCCGACGCCGAGGGCGACGTCGAGGGCGGTCGAACCGGTGGGGATCACCTCGATCGGCTCCTGGGTGCGGTCGCCCATGCGCATCACGGCGCCCTTGCCGAATTGGCGTTCAATCTGTGCGAGCGCGGCGTCGAGCGCCTTCTCGCGGTCGGTTCCTGCCATGGGTTCCACCCGGGGTGTTTGAGTCGATCGCTTCATGTGAAAGACGCTAACCCCTGCCACTGACAATGGGCCCTCGCGTCTCTCCGACCTGTGGACAACTCGCCGAGATGCCCGCGATTCCAGGGGCCGGAACCTTCATGAGAATAGATGTTCGATTTTCGTGTCAAGCGCGCCACGCCCCGCCTGTGGACAACTCCCGACACGCCCGCACCGGCCCGCTCCGCGCCTGATCCCCCTGGCCGTGGCGGCGGGGAGAGCGGGCCACGGAGGAGGTGCGGTGACCGCCCTGGAACGCTCCGTGCGCGTCGCCGGGCGCTCCGGCGCACGCGAGACCGCCGGGCTACTCCCCGCGCCGCTCCACGGGCAGGAGGGCGGGGCGCTTGGCGACCCGGCCGTCCCCTGAGGACCGGCCGCGCACCCGGCGCGCGATCCAGGGCCCGAGGAAGGACCCGGCCCAGGCGAGTTCACCGGCGGCGGCGCCCAGGCGGGTGGGGACGGGGAGCGGCGGCAGCGGCCGGGTCCAGGTGTCGTCGCTGCCCGGCAGGGCGAGCGCGTCGGCGACGGCGGCCGCGATGCGGGCGTGCCCGAGGGGGGAGGCGTGGAGCCGGTCGGCGCTCCACAGCCGGGGGTCGGTGACCACCTCGTGGCGGGCGGTCTCGGCGACGGTCACGCCGTGCCTCCCGGCAGCCTGCCGGATCCGGTCGTTGAGGGCGTGGACGCGCGGGGCGAGCGGCCGGGCCAGCGGAGTGATGCGGCCGACGTCCGGGAAGGTGAGGGTGACCACGCGGGCGCCCTGGGCGGTCAGGGCGGCGAAGACGGCCTCCAGGTGGCCGGCCGTCTCGTCGGCGTCGAAGCCGGGCCGCAGCAGGTCGTTCACCCCCGCGACGACGGTGGCGAGGTCGGGGCGGAGCGCGAGGGCGGCCGGGAGCTGTCCGGTCCGCACGTCACCGGCCAGGCGCCCCCGCACGGCGAGGTTGGCGTACCGGATCCCGGGGTCGGTCCGGGCGAGGTGCTCGGCGAGCCGGTCGGCCCACCCGCGCAGCCCGGTGAGGTCGTCCCCGTCGCCCACGCCCTCGGTCTGGCTGTCGCCGAGGGCCACGTACCGCCTGTATCCGTGCGCACCCATCCGTCGGCCACCCTCTTCTCCGCCGCACCCACCCAACGACCTATTCAATTTCTTGACTATAGGGCAGTCGGGTACCCGGGCGTCTCCCGCCCGGTACCAGCGCCGACGCTCCGGGTAGGCGCGTCGGCGCCGCTCGCAGCGGTCCGGGCAGGGGTCCGGCACCCCTTTCGGGGGCGCGTCACCGGCTCCGCGCACCTGTGAGCCCGCGGTCGCGGGCCCGTCAGGCGTCCTCGGCGCCCTGGTTCTCCTTCTTGTGCTGGAGGGCCTTCTGGAGCCGGGCCACGACGGCCTCGCCGTACCGTCGGTGGCCGTGCACCCGCGGGTCGTCCGTGACGTCGTACCTCTTCACGTACGCCCCGAGGAAGGCCTGGAGGGTGGCCACGGCCGGGATGGCGATCAGCGCGCCGACGGCGCCGAGGAGGGCGGTGCCCGCGATCACCGAACCGAAGGCCACCGCCGGGTGGATGTCGACCGTCTTGGAGGTGAGCTTGGGCTGGAGGACGTAGTTCTCGAACTGCTGGTAGATCACGACGAAGCCGAGCACCCACAGCGCGTACCAGGGGTTCACGGTGAAGGCGATGAGCATCGGCAGGGCACCGGCCAGGTAGGTGCCGATGGTGGGGATGAACTGCGACACCAGGCCGACCCAGACCGCGAGCGCGGGGGCGTAGGGCACGTCGAGGATCTCGAAGAGCACGAAGTGCGCGACGCCCGAGATGAGGGCCATCAGACCGCGCGAGTAGAGGTAGCCGCCGGTCTTGTCGACCGCGATCTCCCAGGCGCGCAGCACCTCGGCCTGCCGGGCCGGCGGCAGGACGGAGCAGAGCGCGCGGCGGAACCGGGGTCCGTCGGCGGCGAAGTAGAAGGCGAAGAGGAAGATCGTCAGCAGCCGGAAGAGCCCGCCGAGGACGGTGGCGGAGACGTCGAGGACTCCGGTGGCGCTGTTCTGCACGTACTTCTGCAGCCAGTCCGACTTGAGCACGCTGTCCTGGACCTCGACCCGGGAGAGGTCGGTGTGGAAGTTCTCGTTGATCCAGTTGATGAGCGAGTCGAGGTACTTGGGGAAGTTCTCAACCATGTCGACGATCTGGCCGGCCAGCATCGAGCCGAGCAGGACGACGAAGCCGATGCCGGCGGCGAGGACGCCGAAGAAGACGAGGAAGGTGGCGAGTCCCCTGCGCATGCCGCGGGCCGCCATCCGGCCGACGGCCGGTTCGATGGCGAGCGCGAGGAAGAAGGCGAGCAGGATGTTGACGAGCAGTCCGACGAGTTGGTGGAAGGCCCAGTCGCCGAGCAGGAAGCAGGCGTAGAGGGCGAGCGCCAGGACCATCGCCCGGGGCAGCCAGCGGGGCATGCGCGCGCCGGACGCGGTGGCGGCGGCCTCGGCGGGCGGCTGCCCTCCCGATCCGGCAGCGGGCCCGCCGGGCGAGGCGCTCGCGTCGGACGGCCCGTCGGCGGCGGCCGGCGTCTCGGGTCTCACGGGTGCGGCGGGCGTCACGGGTGTGTTCCGGGCGGTCATCTCGGTCTCGTCAGTCGGGGCCACCCCGCAAGTCTCGCGCACCCGACGGACAATCGGCCCGGAGTCGGACCGGATCGCCGCGGTGCGCCGTCAGCGCTTCTCGGCCGGGACGTCCATGGCGCCGCAGACCACCCGCCACACGTCCTTGGCCTCCCAGCCGGCGTCGAGGGCCTCGTGGACGGTCCGGCCGCCCAGTTCGGACAGGACGTGGTCGCGCGCGAAGGAGTCGGCGTACCCGGCGCCGAAGTGGTCGGCCATCCGTTCCCAGAAAATCGTCAACCGCATGACTCCAGTATCCCGCTCCCAAGAGTGCAGCCCGCCCGACGGGGCTTGTCACCGCGCGGTTCCGCCCTACGGTCTGAGCATGGCCGAGAAACCCCTCTCCTCCCCGCCCTCTCCCACGGCGGCCCCCGGGTCGCCGCTGGCACGCGCCGAGCGGTTCGTCTGGCTGACGGCCCGGGTGCTCGAACAGCGCCGATTCGCCTACCACTTCCTGCGCGGCGGCGCGGACCAGGTGGAGGCGGCCCTGACCGCGTACCTCGACGAGGACGGCGGTTACGGCCACGGGCTCGAACCGGACCTGCGCGGTCCGGTCAGCCAGCCGCTGCACACCGCGCACGCCCTGCGGGTCCTGGACTCCATCGGGCGCTGCGGCGGGCTGCGGGTGGAAAGGATCTGCCGCTATCTCACGGCGGTGTCCACGCACGAAGGCGCGCTGCCGGCGATCCATCCCTCCCAGCGCGGCTATCCGTCCGCGCCGTTCGTCCCGGTCGTCGACGACCCGCCGGGCGAGCTGCTGTCCACGGGCCCGGTGGTGGGCACGCTCCACCGCAACCAGGTCTGGCACGCCTGGCTGTTCCGGGCCACCGAGTTCTGCTGGGCGGCCGTGGAGTCGCTGGAGAAGTCGCATCCGTACGAGGTGCAGGCGGCGGTGGCCTTCCTCGACTCGGCACCGGACCGGTCGCGCGCCGAGGCGGCGGCCGACCGGCTCGGGCGGCTGGTGCGCGAACAGCGGCTCGCCGTCCTCGACCCGGACCGCCCGGACGAATTCCCGGTGGCCGACGGGTACGCGCCCGGCGAGCACCACTATCCGCACGACTACGCGCGCGTGCCGGACTCCCTGGCCCGGGGGTGGTTCACCGACGAGGAGATGTCCCGCTCGCTGGACTTCCTCGCCGCGGAGCAGGGCGAGGACGGCGGCTGGCCGATCCGGTGGCGGGCCTGGGCGCCGGGCTCGGCCCTGGAGTGGCGGCCGATCGTCACGATCGAAGCCCTGCGCACCCTGCGCGCCTACGGGCGTCCGCTGGAGGGCTGATCACGGGCCCCACGCGCGCGTGGGGCCGCCCCGTACGGCTCCGTCCTCAGCCGCCCAGGGCCCGCACCCCCGCCGTCACGAGGACGGCGGCGCCCACGACGACCAGGAAGGGGGCGCGCAGGACGAGCGCGAGCGCCGCGGCGGCGACGCCCGCGACCCGGGCGTCCAGGACCAGGTCCGTGCCCGTGGCGAAGGTCTGCTGGGCGGTGAGCGCCGCGAGCAGGGCGACGGGCAGCAGCGCGGCGAGCCGCTGGACGAGCGGACGCTCCAGGGTCTGCGCCGGGACGAGCAGGCCGATCAGTTTGACCAGGTAGCAGCCGACGACCGTGAGGCCGATCGCGATCCAGACCTGCGTGCCGTTCATCGGGCGGCCCCCTCGTTCCGCGTCCGCCGGCCCTGGAGCCAGAGGACGGCCGGGGCGGCGAGCGCCGACACCAGGACGGGGACGCCGGCCGGGAGCACGGGCAGCAGGCCCAGGCCGAGGACGACGGCGACGCCGGCGGTGGCCCGCTCGGTCGTGGACCTCAGCATCGGGGCGAGTAGCGCGAGGAAGACCGCGGGCCCGGCGGCGTCGAGGCCCCAGGCGGCGGTGTCGCCGATGGCCTCGGCGCCGAGCGCGCCGAGCAGGGTGGTGAGGTTCCACAGGACGTAGAGGGTGAGCCCGGTGACGGTGAAGCCGAGCCGGGCGGACCTGCGGTCCGGTTGGGCGAGCGCGACGGCGGTGGTCTCGTCGATGACCCACTGCGCGGCGAACGGCTTCGCGGACCGCGGCAGGGCGAGGAGCTGGGAGAGGCGCAGCCCGTAGAAGGCGTTGCGGGTGCCGAGGAAGAAGGCCCCGGCGGCGGCCGTGAAGGGGTTGCCTCCGCCGGCGAGGGCGCCGACCAGAGCGAACTGCGAGGCGCCCGTGAAGACGAGCAGGCTGAGCGCGCAGCTCTGGAGCAGGGTGAGCCCGGCGCCCGCCGAGGTCACGCCGAAGGCGAAGCCGGAGAGGCCGACGGCGACGCCGACGCCGAGCGCGTCCCTGACGACGGCGGAGTCCCGCTTGCCCGCGCCACCGGCGCTCCCGTCGGATGATCGGTCACGTATGTCCCCCGTGGCGGGGTGTGCTGTCTGTTCTGCCACGTCGGAGACGTTACGAGCCGGCTCGCGACCCGTCTTGTACGTTCTTGCGCCCGGCCCGGCGGACGTCCACGCCCCGGGAGCGCTGGTAGGCGCCGGGCGGGACGCCGACGCTGCGGGTGAAGTGCCGGTTGAGATGGGGCTGGTCCGTGAAGCCGACGGCGACGGCCGCCTCGGCCGGCGGCGTCCCCGCGTCGAGGAGCCTCCGGGCCCGCCGGACGCGCGCGTCCGTGAGCCAGGTGTGCGGCGGCATGCCGTACCGGGCGCGGAAGGCCCGCAACAGCGCGAAGGGGCTGGTGCCGAGGTCGGCGGCGAGCCGCTCCAGGGTGGGCGGGTCGGCCATCCGCTCCTCCAGGACCTCGCGCGCCCGTGCCGCGTCCCCGGCCCCCGCGCCGGCGGGCGCCGACGGGCGGAGCCGGCCGCCGTGGCTGCGCAGCATCCGGGCGGTGACGAGCCGGAGCAGGCTGTCGGCGGCGAGGGCATTGCCCTCCTCGGCGGCCCGGTGGACGCCGATCACGAGCTGGGCGGCGTAGGGGTCGTCGACGACGGGCCGGGTGAAGCCGACCGGGGCGCGGACGCCGAGGGCGTCGGCGGCGATGGAGCCGATGAGCTCCGCGTCCGGGTAGATCGTGCGATAGGTCCAGCCCTCGGGGACGCCGGCGTAGCCGGTGTGCGGGGTGTCGGGGTTCACCAGGGCTATCTGCCCGGGCCCGGCGTGGACGAGCTCGCTCCCCGAGTGGAACGACTCGACGCCCTCGGTGATCGCGGCGTAGACGAAGGTCTCGTGGGTGTGGCGGGAGAAGGTCTTCTGGATGTAGCGGGCGTGCAGCAGGTCGACCCCCGGCAGCTCGGCGTACTGCCAGTACCGTGCCCGCTCGCCCCTCGCCATGCCTCCATTCTGCGCTCGCGCCGGCCGGGGCGACGAACGGGAAACCACCCGTCGGGGTGAGGCCGTGCCCGGACCGGGCCGGGTTCTCCACAGGTCACGGCGGTTGTCGGTGGTCGGGTGCACGATGGGGGGCATGGTCACGTCCGCGCTCGAAGACTTCTCCCCGGCCACCCGCGGGTGGTTCACCGGGGCGTTCACCGCGCCCACGGCCGCCCAGGAGGGCGCCTGGCGGGCCATCGGCGCGGGCTCGGACGTGCTCGTCGTGGCCCCGACCGGCTCGGGCAAGACGCTCGCCGCCTTCCTCGCCTCCCTGGACCGGCTGGCGTCCGTGCCGGTCCCGGCCGAACCGAAGAAGCGCTGCCGGGTGCTGTACGTCTCCCCGCTGAAGGCGCTCGCCGTCGACGTGGAGCGCAATCTCCGCTCGCCCCTGACCGGCATCCGCCAGGAGGCCGTGCGCCTCGGACTTCCCGAGCCGGACGTGCGGGTCGGGATCCGGTCCGGCGACACCCCGGCCGCCGAGCGCCGCGCGCTCGCCACCAGGCCGCCGGACATCCTGATCACCACCCCCGAGTCCCTCTTCCTGATGCTGACCTCGGCGGCCCGGGAGGCACTGTCGGGGGTGGAGACGGTCATCCTGGACGAGGTCCACGCGGTCGCGGGCACCAAGCGCGGCGCGCACCTGGCCCTCACCCTGGAGCGGCTCGACGAGCTGCTGCCGCGCCCCGCCCGCCGGATCGGCCTGTCGGCCACGGTCCGCCCGGTCGACGAGGTCGCCCGCTTCCTCTCCCCCGGCCGTCAGGTGGAGATCGTCCAGCCCCCGTCGGGCAAGGAGTTCGACCTCTCCGTCGTGGTGCCCGTGGAGGACATGGGCGAGCTGGGCGGTTCCCCCGCCTCCGAGGGCAAGGAGGGCGGCGACAAGCCGTCGATCTGGCCGCACGTCGAGGAGCGGATCGCCGATCTCGTCCAGTCCCACCGCTCGACGATCGTCTTCGCCAACTCCCGGCGCCTCGCCGAGCGCCTCTGCAACCGCCTGAACGAGATCGCCTACGAGCGGGCCACCGGCGAGCCCGCCCCCGAAGGCGCCCCGCCCGCCGAGATCATGGCCCAGTCGGGCGCCGCGCAGGGTGCGCCTCCGCTGCTCGCCCGCGCCCACCACGGCTCGGTCTCCAAGGAGCAGCGCGCCCAGGTCGAGGAGGACCTGAAGGCGGGCCGGCTGCCCGCCGTGGTCGCCACCTCCAGCCTGGAGCTCGGCATCGACATGGGCGCGGTCGACCTCGTCGTCCAGGTCGAGTCGCCGCCCTCGGTGGCCTCCGGCCTCCAGCGCGTCGGCCGCGCGGGCCACCAGGTCGGCGCGGTCTCCACGGGCGTGGTGTTCCCCAAGTACCGGGGCGACCTGGTGCAGGCGGCCGTGGTCACCGAGCGGATGCGCTCCGGCTCCATCGAGTCGCTGCGGATCCCGGCCAACCCGCTGGACGTGCTCGCCCAGCAGCTGGTCGCGATGGTCGCCCTCGACACCTGGCAGGTGGACGACCTGCTGGCGCTGGTCCGCCGCGCCGCCCCCTTCGCCTCGCTCCCCGAATCGGCCTTCACGGGCGTGCTCGACATGCTCGCCGGCCGCTATCCCTCGGACGCCTTCGCCGAACTGCGCCCGCGCGTGGTCTGGGACCGGGTGGCGGGCACGGTCACCGGCCGGCCGGGGGCCCAGCGGCTCGCGGTCACCTCCGGGGGCACCATCCCGGACCGGGGCCTGTTCGGGGTGTTCCTCGCCGGGTCCGACCCGAAGAAGGGCGGCGGCCGGGTCGGCGAGCTGGACGAGGAGATGGTGTACGAGTCGCGGGTCGGCGACGTCTTCACGCTGGGCACCACCTCCTGGCGGATCGAGGACATCACCCGCGACCGGGTCCTGGTGTCGCCGGCGCCGGGCGTGCCGGGGCGGCTGCCGTTCTGGAAGGGCGACCAGCTGGGCCGCCCGCTCGAACTGGGCCGCGCGGTCGGCGCGTTCCTGCGCGAGCTGGGCGCTCTCGGCGAGGAGGACGCCCGGCTGCGGCTGATCACCGCGGGCCTGGACTCCTGGGCGGCGGAGAACGTCCTGGCGTACCTGAAGGAGCAGCGCGAGGCCTGCGGCCACGTGCCGGACGACCGCACGATCCTGGTGGAGCGCTTCCGCGACGAGCTGGGCGACTGGCGCGTCGTCGTCCACTCCCCCTTCGGGGCGCAGGTGCACGCGCCGTGGGCGCTGGCACTCGGCGCCCGGCTCGCCGAGCGGTACGGGATGGACGCGCAGGTGATGCACGCCGACGACGGCATCGTGCTGCGCCTACCCGACGCCGATCTGATGGGCCTCGACATGGGGCTCGACCTGCTGGACCACGAACCGGTCGACCCCGGCCGCCACCAGGACACGGCGTACGACGCGGACCAGGCGCCGGTGGGCGCGGCGGACACCGTCTTCGACAAGGGCGAGGTGGCGCAGATCGTCACCGACCAGGTGGGCGGCTCCGCCCTGTTCGCCTCCCGCTTCCGGGAGTGCGCCGCCCGCGCCCTGCTGCTGCCGAAGCGGAACCCCGGAAAGCGCACCCCGCTCTGGCAGCAGCGCCAGCGGGCCGCCCAACTGCTTCAGGTGGCGAGCGAGTTCGGATCCTTCCCGATCGTCCTGGAAGCCGTCCGCGAGTGCCTCCAGGACGTCTTCGACGTCCCCGGCCTCACCGAGCTGATGGGCGACATCGAGGCCCGCCGGGTCCGCCTCGTCGAGGTCACCACCCCCGAGCCGTCCCCCTTCGCCCGCTCCCTGCTCTTCGGCTATGTGGCGCAGTTCCTGTACGAGGGCGACTCCCCGCTCGCCGAGCGGCGGGCGGCCGCGCTCTCCCTGGACTCCCGGCTGCTGGCGGAGCTCCTCGGCCAGGCGGAGCTGCGCGAGCTGCTCGACCCGGAGGTGCTGACCGAGCTGGAGCGGGAGCTCCAGTGGCTCACCGAGGACCGGCGGATCAAGGACGTCGAGGGCGTGGCGGACCTGCTGCGGGTCCTCGGCCCGTTGACCGACGCCGAGCTGACCGCGCGCGGCGCCGAGGAGGGCTGGGCGCGGGAGCTGGCCCGCTCCCGGCGCGCGATCGCGGTGCGGATCGCGGGCACCGAGCACTGGGCGGCGATCGAGGACGCGGGCCGGCTCCGTGACGCCCTCGGTACGGCGCTGCCGGTCGGCGTCCCCGAAGCGTTCACCGAGCCGGTCAAGGACCCGCTCGGCGACCTCCTCGCCCGGTACGCCCGCACCCACGGCCCCTTCACCTCCTCCCAGGCCGCCACCCGCTTCGGGCTCGGCGCCGCCGTCACCGACGGCGCCCTCCAGCGCCTCGCCGCGTCCGGAAGGGTCGTCCAGGGCGAGTTCCACCCCTCGGGCATCGGCCAGGAGTGGTGCGACGCCGCCGTCCTGCGCCGGCTGCGCCGCCGCTCCCTGGCCGCGCTGCGGCACGAGCTGGAACCGGTGCCCCCGGCCGCCCTGGCGACCTTCCTCCCCCAGTGGCAGCACCTGGGCGGCGGCGGTCTGCGCGGGATCGACGGCCTGGCCCGCGCGATCGAGCAGCTCCAGGGCGCGCCCGTGCCGGCGTCCGCCCTGGAGAAGCTGGTCCTGCCGTCCCGGGTCCGGGACTACTCCCCGGCGATGCTCGACGAGCTGACCACCACCGGCGAGGTGATCTGGGCCGGGGCGGGCTCGCTGCCCGGCAAGGACGGCTGGGTCTCGCTCTACCTCGCGGACGCGGCCCCGCTGCTGCTGCCGCCACCGCACCCGCTGGAGCTCACCGCGCTCCACGAATCGGTCCTGACCGTCCTGGCCGGTGGTTACGGGCTCTTCTTCCGCCAGATCGCCGACCAGGTCCGGATCACCACCCATCCGGACGCCACCGACCCCCAGCTCGCCGACGCCCTCTGGGACCTGGCCTGGTCGGGCCGGCTCACCAACGACACCCTGGCACCGTTGCGCGCCGTCCTCGGCTCGGGCCGCACCGCCGGCTCGACCGCCCACCGCGCCCGGCGCACGGTGCCGCGCGGGCGGTACGGCACCCTGGGCGCCACCCGCCCCGCCTCCCGCTCGGGCCCGCCGACGGTCTCGGGCCGCTGGGCGCTGCTGCCGCCCGCCGAGCCCGAGCCGACCCATCGGGCGCACGCGCTGGCCCGCACCCTGCTCGACCGGCACGGGGTCGTGACCCGCGGCGCCGTGGCCGCCGAGGGCGTCGAGGGCGGCTTCTCGGCGGTCTACCGGATCCTGTCCGCCTTCGAGGACAGCGGCCAGGCCCGGCGCGGCTATGTCGTGGAGGGGCTGGGCGCGGCGCAGTTCGCGATGGACGGGGCCGTGGACCGGCTGCGGGCGGCCGCGACCGCCCGGGACCGGGGCGCCGAGGCCGCCGCGGGCCCCCGGGCCGTGGTGCTGGCCGCCGCCGACCCGGCGAACGCGTACGGGGCGGCCCTGCCGTGGCCGGAACCGCCGACCGGCGCCGGCCACAAGCCCGGCCGCAAGGCGGGCGCCCTGGTCGTCCTGGTCGACGGCGAGCTGGCCCTGTACGTGGAGCGCGGCGGCAAGTCGGTGCTGTCCTGGCCGACGGAACCGGACGCCCCTGCCCTGGCTGCGGCGTCCGACGCGCTGGCCGAGGCGGCCCGTGCGGGCGCCCTGGGCACGGTCACGGTCGAGCGCATCAACGGCGCGGCGTCCCTGACCTCCCCCTTGGCCCGCCCCCTGGAGGCTGCCGGCTTCCTGGCCACCCCCCGAGGCCTCCGCCTCAGACCCTGACCCACCCGGAGCCCGCGATCACGGCCCGCGACCCGTGGACCACCCGCCGCCTCCGCACCCCCACCCCCACCTGCACCCCCACCCGCGCCCGCACCCAGCCGCACCGACGCCCACACCCCACGCCCGCCGTCCGATCCGCCCCCTCCAGGCCCGCCCCCCTCACACCCACAACTCCCACCCGACCGGCATCATGGCCCCATGCCCGAAGGAGACACCATCTGGCACGCCGCCCACCGGCTGCACGCCGCGCTCGCCGGGCGGGTGCTGACCCACGCCGACCTGCGGGTGCCCCGCTTCGCGACCGCCGACCTCACCGGCCGCGCGGTCCTGGACGTCACGCCGCGCGGCAAGCACCTCCTGACCCGGATCGAGGGCGGGCTCACCCTCCACTCGCACCTGCGGATGGACGGCGCGTGGAAGGTGTACCCGACCGGGGAGCGCCCGCGCGGCGGCCCCGAGTACCAGATCCGCGCCGTGCTCGGGAACGAGGAGGAGACCGCGTACGGCTACCGCCTCCCGGTCCTGGAGTTGCTCCGGACCGCCGAGGAGGCCCGGGTGGTCGGCCATCTCGGCCCCGACCTGCTCGGCCCGGACTGGGACCCGGAGGAGGCGACGCGCCGCCTGCTCGCCGATCCGTCCCGCTCCCTCGGCGAGGCTCTGCTCGACCAGCGCAACCTCGCGGGCATCGGGAACGTCTACAAGTCGGAGCTCGCGTTCCTGGCGGCCGTCACCCCGTGGCTTCCCGTCGGCGAGCTGGACCCCGAGATCCCGCCCCGCCTGATGGCGACCGCCCACCGCCTCCTGGAGGCGAACAAGGACCGCCCCGAACGCCGCACCACGACCGCCCGCCACCCGCGCACCGCGCTCCACGTCTACGGCCGTGCGGGCCGCCCCTGTCTGCGCTGCGGCACCCCGGTCCGCAAGGCGGAGCTCGGCGACCGCGTCACCTACTGGTGTCCGGGCTGCCAGCACGGCCCCACGGAAACCCCCTCGGACCGCCCCACTTCCCGAAGTTGACCGCTCGTCAGTTCCGGTGTCACGCAAGCAGGCCCTCGGCCCAAGTGCGCACGGGGAGCGCACCGAGGACGCGAGGGCCCCTCACACACCGCCACGGCGGCGCGGCGAGCCGGAGGACGTCGTCCGAGCGGTCCTCCCTGTCGCCTGCGCCGCCTAGTCGTTCCCGCGTTCATGACGGGGCCGATTCCGCGCCCGAACGGCGCCGGCGCCACGCCTTGGTGAGACGCTCGGAGCGGGAAGAGGCGGCCACGTGCACCGGCAGCAGGCTCAGCCCCCAGCCGCCCGCGGCCACCGCCCCCTCGACCGGTCCGGAATCCCCCGGCACCAGCAACAGGCGCAGCACCGCCCACCACCAGAGCCCCCCGACCACCAGCCCGACCGCGATCAGCGTGAGCGTCACCAGCGGAACCCGTCGCCGTACCATGGCCGCCTCCTGCGCTCGACGCTAGACCGGCCGGATCACCCTGCGGGAGGGCGCACCGGTGTCAGCCCCGGCGCACACCCCGCGCGCGATCCGGCGGACGCCCCCGCGCCCGGCACCGGGCACGCTCGGGTCAGCAGCCCCCAGGCCACGTATCGCCATGGCGGCCGCCTAGGCGCTCTCGGCCTGGAACATCCACGAGTGCTTCTCGAGGTCGGCCGTGAGGCCGATGAGGATGTCCTGGCTGACCGGGTCGGGCTCGCCGGTGGCCTCGACCCGCTCCCGCATCCGGGTGATGACGGCGCCGAGCGAGTCCACCAGGATCCGTACCGCGTCGGCATCCTTGATCCAGCCCTCCGGGACGGCGCCGATGGCGCTGCCGGCGGCCACCGTGGCCGCCCGCCCGTCGGGGTTGACCCCGAGCGCCGAGGCCCGCTCGGCCACGGTGTCGGAGTGGAGCCGTGCGGTGTCCACCACGTCGTCCAGCTGCAGGTGGACGGAGCGGAACCGCGGCCCCACGACGTTCCAGTGCACCTGCTTGGCGACCAGTGCCAAGTCCACGAGGTCGACGAGGGCGCCCTGGAGGGCGTCGCCGACCGTCTTGAGGTCGGCCTCGGACAGCGGGCTCTTCACGACAGACATGCGAAATCTCCAACCAGTCGAACGTCTCCCCCACCATGGCACGCCTGTCCGGAATGCGACATCTCAAACAAAGGACCTGAAGCGCGAACAATCGCTTCGAAGCGAAAGAACATCACGTCAACGGAGGAGCGATCACGTCGAAGCCCCGGCCGATGCCCCGTCAAGGGACACCGACCGGGGCTCAGACCCGTTCGGGGGATCAGGCGGCGACGACGTCCACGGCCTCCGCGGGCGCCTTGATGGTCACCCGCTCGGTGGGCACACCGGCCACCGACGTCACCGACACCGAGTTGAGCATCGGACGGACCGGTGCAGGCACCGGTTCACTCGAAGCCGCCGACGCGGCCAGTTCGGCCAGTGACAGCTCGTCGCTCACTTCCCGCATGAGCTCGGACATCCGTACGTCCAGCGCGTCGCAAATAGCGGAGAGCAGCTCGGAGGAAGCCTCCTTCTGCCCCCGCTCCACCTCGGAGAGATAGCCGAGCGAGACTCGGGCGGACGAGGAGACTTCGCGCAGAGTACGGCCCTGGCGCTGGCGCTGCCGACGCAGCACGTCACCCAACAGGCGACGGAGCAGAATCATCGGTGGCTCCCTCCTCGGACCGCGTAGCCGCATCCTTCTCGCCCCACCGTACCGCCTCGCGCCGCGGCCGTGCGGGGAGCGATGTCGTGTTCACTCAGGGCTGCAAACATCCATTCCCCCCGTTCTGTTCCGTATCCTGTGCCCGCGCATTTCCCGAGAGTTCCGCGTGGAGCAGTTCCAGGACGCTCCGCACGCTCTCTCTACGAATGTCCGCGCGGTCGCCGTTCAATCTCAACGACACCACTTTCCCGGCCGCCGCGCCTGTCGTGGCGGGTCCGGCGACCGCCACGTAGACGGTCCCCACGGGCTGTCCGTCCTGCGGATCGGGTCCCGCGACACCGGTCGTCGCCATCCCCCAGTCGGCTCCGAGCCGCTCGCGCACACCCCGTGCCATCTGCAGCGCGACCTCGGGATCCACCGCCCCGCGCTCCCGCAGCAGGCCGGCGTCCACCCCCAGGAGCTCGTTCTTGAGGGGGGTCGCGTACGCGGTGACGGAGCCGCGGAAGGCTCGGGACGCGCCGGGCGTCCCGGTGAGCTCGGCGGCCACGAGGCCGCCGGTCAGCGATTCGGCGGCGGCCAACGTCTGGCCGCGCTCCGTGAGCAGACCGAGGACGCGGGCGGCCACCGCGCTCATCGCGCCGAGGCCTCCGCCGCCTCCGAGCGGGCCGCGGCCCGCTCGGCCGCCAGCCCCCTGCGCCTCAGGACGACGGCCTGTCGCACATAATCCAGACCGGTGACGACGGTCAGCACGACCGCCACCGCCATCACCCAGAAGCGCAGCGTCGCCAGCGGACCGGTCAGCATGAGCACGTACATGCCCACGGCGGTGCCCTGGGCGAGCGTCTTCATCTTGCCGCCCCGGCTGGCCGGGATGACCCCGTGCCGGATCACCCAGAACCGCATCAGGGTGATCCCCAGCTCGCGCGCCATGATCACCGCCGTCACCCACCACGGCAGATCGCCGAGGGCCGACAGGCAGATCAGGCCGGCGGCCATGATCGCCTTGTCGGCGATCGGGTCGGCGATCTTCCCGAAGTCGGTGACCAGGTTGTACGTGCGGGCGAGATGTCCGTCGAAGACGTCCGTGATCATGGCGACGGCGAACGCCGCCCAGGCCCAGGCCCGCCAGACGGGATCGTGCCCTCCGTCCTGGAGGAGCAGCACCACGAAGCCCGGCACGAGGACCAGCCGGATCATGGTGAGGATGTTGGCGATGTTCCAGACGCTGACGGGGTTCACGGCCGCCGAGCCCAGCTTGCCGCGGGGCGCCGGCCTGCCGGTCCCGCCCGTCGCGGATGCCGGGACTCCGGTCATCTGCCCACCTCCTCGACACACTCCGCCACGAGGTCGACGCCTTCACTGGCCACGACCTTCGCCCTGACCATACGGCCCGGGGCGAGGTCGAGGCCCGCGCCACCACCGTCGGTGAGGATCACCTGGCCGTCCGTCTCGGGGGCCTGGTGGGCGGCGCGGCCGATCCAGCCGTCCTCCTCGTCCTCGGTCTCCACCAGTACCTCCAGCATCTCCCCGATCCGCTCCTCCGCGCGCTGCGCGGTGAGCTCCTCGGCGAGGCGGGAGAGGTGGGCGAGACGGGCGTCGACGACCTCCTGGTCGAGCTTGTGCTCGTAGGTGGCGGCCTCGGTGCCGTCCTCGTCGGAGTAGCCGAAGACGCCGATGGCGTCGAGCCGGGCGTGGGTGATGAAACGCTCCAGCTCGGCGAAGTCGGCCTCGGTCTCGCCGGGGAAGCCGACGATGAAGTTGGACCGGGCGCCGGCCGTCGGGGCCTTCTCGCGGATCGTCGCGAGCAGGTCGAGGAAGCGGTCGGTGTCGCCGAAGCGGCGCATGGCGCGCAGCACGTCGGGGGCGCTGTGCTGGAACGACAGGTCGAAGTAGGGCGCGACCTTGTCGGTGGAGGTCAGGACGTCGATGAGGCCGGGGCGCATCTCGGCCGGCTGGAGGTAGCTGACCCGGACGCGCTCGATGCCGTCGACGGCCGCGAGCTCGGGCAGCAGGCCCTCCAGGAGGCGGATGTCGCCGAGGTCCTTGCCGTACGAGGTGTTGTTCTCGGAGACCAGCATGATCTCCTTGACGCCCTGCTCGGCGAGCCACCGCGTCTCGTTCAGCACGTCCGACGGGCGGCGGGAGACGAAGCTGCCGCGGAAGGACGGGATGGCGCAGAAGGAGCAGCGGCGGTCGCAGCCGGAGGCCAGCTTCACGGAGGCGACGGGGCTGCGGTCGAGGCGGCGGCGGAGCGGGGCGCGGGGGCCCGAGGCGGGCGCGAGGCCCTCGGGCAGGTCGCCCGGGACGTTCTGCGGCTCCTCGGCGGCTCCGTGGCCCGGGAGGGCGACCTCGGCGGCGGCCTGCTGGCGGTCGACCGGAGAGAGCGGGAGGAGCCGGCGCCGGTCACGCGGGGTGTGGGCCTCGACGCTGCCACCGCTGAGGATGGTCTGGAGGCGGTTGGAGATGTCGGCGTAGTCGTCGAAGCCGAGCACGCCGTCGGCCTCGGGGAGGGCGTCGGCCAGCTCCTTGCCGTAGCGCTCGGCCATGCAGCCGACGGCGACGACGGCCTGGGTCTTGCCGTGATCCTTCAGATCATTGGCTTCGAGGAGGGCGTCGACGGAGTCCTTCTTGGCGGCTTCGACGAAGCCGCAGGTGTTGACGACGGCGACGTCTGCGTCCTCGGCGTTCTCGACGAGCTCCCAGCCGTCCGCTGCCAAGCGGCCTGCGAGCTCCTCCGAGTCCACCTCGTTACGGGCGCAGCCGAGAGTGACAAGGGCGACGGTACGGCGTTCGGGCATGGGCTCAAGACTACTTCGTCCCGGACGTGCCCCCGTCGCTCAGGGTTCACCTGCGCGACGGAGGTCACACCGCACCCGCTGGGTCAGCCGGCCTCGGGGTCGCCCTTGGTGTAGCTGAGGCGCTCCACCTGGCCGTCCTCGAACTTTCCGGAGACCTTCTTGCCGTTGACGTAGAGCTCGATCGCGCCGGCGTTGCCGAGGACGAGGTCGACCTGCTCGTCGTCCTGGAAGGTCTTGGTGTCGCCTTCCTGGAGGAAGCCGTCGAAGAGCATCTTGCCGTCGGAGGCCTTGGCCGAGATCCAGCTCTTGCCGTCGGCGGTGAGCTTGACGGTGACCTTGTCGGCCGGGACGGCCGCGATGGCGCTCTCGGTCGGCTTGGGGGCGGGCTTGACGGGCTTCGGCTTGGCCGGGGAGGACGCCTTCTCCGGGGCCGGGGCCGGACCGCCCTCGGCGGCCGTGGTCCCCTTCGGCTCGTCGGGGCCGTTGAACATCGTGAAGCCGACGAAGCCGACCACGGCGACGATCGCCGCGACCATGGCCGCGGTCCAGTTGGGCCGCCGGGGCTCGGGGCGGATGCGTTCCGCCTCGAACAGCGGGGCGGCGGGGGTGGGCGAGGGGCGGCCACCGTGCTCGGCGTCGTACCGCTCGATCAGCGGCGCCGGATCGAGCCCGACGGCGCGCGCGAGCGTGCGGATGTGACCGCGGGCGTAGACGTCGCCGCCGCAGCGCGAGAAGTCGTCCTCCTCGATGCCGTGCACGATCGGGATCCGGACACGGGTGGAGGCGCTGACCTCTTCGACGCTGAGGCCGGCGGCGATGCGGGCCTGCTGGAGGGTGCGACCGATCGGTTCCCGGTCGTCTGACGGGAACGTCCGGTCGTCTTCGGGGGAGTTGCCGATGGACACGAGAGCGCCTTTCGAGCGTGTAGCCACCTGCTGGACGTTCAGTCTATGGGTGGTACGAAAGGGTGGGGCAACCGGGCGGGTGCGGTTTGTACGCCATGAGGTTGTACATCCCGACGGCGGACGTCTTCCGGGGGTCGGTCCACCGGGAGGACGGCCTCTGAGGGGACATCCTCTTCCCCTCCGTCCAACTTGACGTGCGGCGAGGGGAAACGGTTGCCCACTGTTCCCTTACGAGTGAGTCTCGGCCAGGTCTCGAACGCGCACCCCGGCCCCCCGTCACTCCTCCGACTCGCCGCGGATCACCGCGAGCACCCCGTCCAGCTCGTCCGGCTTGACGAGCACGTCCCGCGCCTTGGAGCCCTCGCTGGGCCCCACGATGTTCCGCGACTCCATCAGGTCCATCAGCCGGCCGGCCTTGGCGAAGCCCACCCGCAGCTTCCGCTGGAGCATCGACGTGGAGCCGAACTGGGTCGAGACGACGAGCTCGGCCGCCTGGCACAGCAGGTCGAGGTCGTCGCCGATCTCCTCGTCGATCTCCTTCTTCTGCTTGGTGCCGACGGTGACGTCGTCCCGGAAGACCGGCGTCATCTGGTCCTTGCAGTGCTGGACGACGGCCGCGACCTCGGCCTCGGTGACGAAGGCTCCCTGCATGCGGGTCGGCTTGTTCGCGCCCATCGGCAGGAAGAGGCCGTCGCCCTTGCCGATGAGCTTCTCGGCGCCGGGCTGGTCGAGGATGACCCGGCTGTCGGCGAGCGAGGAGGTGGCGAAGGCGAGCCGGGACGGCACGTTCGCCTTGATCAGCCCGGTGACGACGTCGACCGAGGGCCGCTGGGTGGCGAGCACCAGGTGGATGCCGGCGGCACGGGCCAACTGGGTGATGCGGACGATGGCGTCCTCGACGTCCCGGGGCGCGACCATCATCAGGTCGGCGAGCTCGTCGACGATGACGAGCAGGTACGGGTACGTCTTGAGCTCGCGCTCGCTGCCGGGCGGCAGCTGCACCTTGCCGTCGCGGATCGCCTGGTTGAAGTCGTCGATGTGCCGGAAGCCGAAGGCGGCCAGGTCGTCGTAGCGCAGGTCCATCTCGCGCACCACCCACTGGAGGGCCTCGGCGGCCCGCTTGGGGTTGGTGATGATCGGGGTGATCAGGTGCGGGATGCCCTCGTAGGCGGTGAGTTCGACCCGCTTGGGGTCGACGAGCACCATCCGGACGTCCTCCGGGGTCGCCCTTATCATCACCGAGGTGATGAGGCAGTTGATGCAGGAGGACTTGCCGGAGCCGGTGGCGCCGGCGACCAGCACGTGCGGCATCTTCGCCAGGTTGGCCATCACGTAGCCGCCCTCGACGTCCTTGCCGAGCGCGACCAGCATCGGGTGCTCGTCCCCGGCCGCGTCCGCGAGCCGCAGCACGTCCCCGAGGTTCACCATCTCGCGGTCGCTGTTGGGGATCTCGATGCCGACCGCGGACTTGCCGGGGATCGGCGAGATGATCCGCACGTCCGGCGAGGCCACCGCGTAGGCGATGTTCTTCGTCAGGGCGGTGATCTTCTCGACCTTCACGGCGGGGCCGAGCTCGACCTCGTACCGGGTGACCGTCGGCCCCCGGGTGAAACCGGTGACGGCGGCGTCCACCTTGAACTCGCTGAAGACGTTCGACAGCGCGTCGACGACGGCGTCGTTCGCGGCGCTGCGGGTCTTGCCCGGCCCGCCCCGCTCCAGGAGGTCGAGGGAGGGCAGCGCGTACGTGATGTCGCCGGCGAGCTGGAGCTGCTCGGCCCGCGCCGGCAGCTCCGTCGGCTCCGGCGCCGGCTTGGTCAGATCCGGTACGGGACCGCCCGCGGGCCGCTTCTGCCCGCCTCGCGCGGTGGGCACGTTCGGCGGCGTCTTCGGCAGCGGCGGTACGGGCCCGGCGGCCTCGTCCGTCGCCCCGCCGGTCCCCTCGGCCGGGGCGGCGTCCCGTTCGGCGGTCACGTCCCGGGTGAGGTCGGCGACCAGCGGCGACGGCGGCATCCCGTTGAGCACCGCGCCGTCGAGCGCGGCGGCCGCGGCGGCTGCCACGTCGACCGGGTCCAGGCCGAGATCCGCGTCGGGGGCGGGCGTACGGGGCCGGGCGGTGCGGCCGCGCCGCTCCAGGGCCTCCGCCTCGGCCCGGTCCACGTCGTACGGGTCGGCGGACCCGCCGCGGCGCCTGACCGGCCGGGCGGCCCGCGGCGGCACCCGCCGCGGGTCGTCGTCGTACGGCTCGTACGCGTCGTGGTCGTGTCCGGCGTACTCCTCGGCGGTCTCCTCGTACACGGGCTCGACAAGACCGAGCCGGACGCCGAGGGCGCGCAGCCGCTGCGGGATCGCGTTGACGGGGGTGGCGGTGACGACGAGCAGCCCGAAGAGGGTGAGCAGCACGAGCAGGGGGACGGCGAGCGCCTCGCCCGTCATGAAGACCAGCGGCTGGGAGGACGCCCAGCCGATCAGCCCGCCCGCGTCCTGCATGGCGTCCGCGCCGGAGTCCCGGCCGGGCGAACCGCAGGCGATGTGGACCTGTCCGAGGACGCCGATGACGAGGGCGGAGAGTCCGATGACGATCCGGCCGTTGGCCTCGGGCCGCTCCGGATAGCAGAAGAGCCGGAAGGAGATGGCGCCGAGGAGCAGCGGGACCAGCAGGTCGAGCCGGCCGAAGGCGCCGGTGACCAGCATCTCGACGAGGTCGCCCACCGGGTTCTCCAGGTGGGACCAGGTCCCCGCGGCGACGATCAGAGCGCCGCCGAGCAGCAGCAGCGCGAGCCCGTCCTTGCGGTGGGCGGGGTCGAGCCCCTTCGCGCCGCGCCCTATCCCCCGGAACAGCGCGCCGACGCCGTGCGCGGCACCCTTCGCCACCTTGTACACCCCGCCGGTCGGGGACGGCGCGGGCCGGGGCGCGGGCCGCTTCGCCGCGGCCTTCTTCGCGGGCGCGCGCCGGGCGGGCGCGGCCTTCTTGGCCGCCGCCTTCTTCGCGGGCGCCTTGCCCGGGGACTTCGCCGCGGTCTTGGCGGTGGTCTTCCTCGCCGCGCCCGTGGTCCGTCCGGCGCGCGATGGTGCGGTGCCCTGTGAGCCCTTGCCGGACGTACGTGAAGCCATGGTGTCGAGGTTACCGGTGAGCGGCCGGGCTGTCCGCCTCACCCGAACGTGTCGTCCTTGCCCCGCCCCGGAGCTGACGACCGATCACCGCGGCTCGCCGCGGGTGACGCGGGCTCAGCTCTGCGCGGGCAGCGGGGGTGCGCCTCCGGTGCCGGGCTCCAGCGCGTCGAGGGCTCGGCGCAGTCCGGTGAGCTTGCGCTCCAGGTGGGCGGCGGTGGCGACGGCCGCCGCGTCGGCGGACTCGTCGTCGAGCTGCTTGGAGAGCGCCTCGGCCTGCTCCTCGACGGCGGCGAGCCGGGCGGAGAGCTCGGCGAGCAGCCCGGCGGCCTCCTTGCCCTGGCCTCCCTCGCCGCCGCCCTCCAACTGGAGCCGCAGCAGCGCCGCCTGCTCGCGCAGCTTGCAGTTCTTCATGTACAGCTCGACGAAGACGGAGACCTTGGCGCGCAGCACCCACGGGTCGAACGGCTTGGAGATGTAGTCGACCGCGCCGGCCGCGTACCCCCGGAAGGTGTGGTGCGGGCCGTGGTTGATCGCGGTGAGGAAGATGATCGGGATGTCCCGGGTCCGCTCGCGGCGCTTGATGTGCGCGGCGGTCTCGAAGCCGTCCATTCCGGGCATCTGGACGTCGAGCAGGATGACCGCGAAATCGTCCGTCAGCAGCGCCTTGAGCGCTTCCTCCCCGGACGATGCCCGCACCAGCGTCTGATCGAGCGCGGAGAGAATGGCCTCCAGCGCCAGCAGATTCTCCGGCCGGTCATCGACCAGGAGGATCTTGGCCTTCTGCACCATGCCCCGTCCTCCTCGTCCCGGCAACGGCTCGACCCGGCTTCCGGAACTCCTGCCGGAACCGGGAGAAGCACCGGGCGCCGCCCCGGAGGACGGCTTCCTGGTGCCGTCCGCCCTTGTGCCGGTCATCGTAGCCGCACCCCGCCTGTCACCACACCCTGTCACCGTGATGTCACTGTGCACAGTGCGGAAACGGGGCGCGGGTCGAGAAGGTTCCCCGAATCCGGCGCCCTCACACGCCGACGTCGACAGTACGCCGCGCTTTCCGGAGGCACGCCGCCGGGCGCCGTCCCGCGCGGGCCCGGCGCACCGCCGGGCGCCGGCCCCGCCGGGTGCCGGGCACCCGGCGGCCGGGCGTCACTCGCCCCGCATCCACTGCTCCATGACGGTCAGCAGGTAGTCGGGGTCGACCGGCTTGGTGACGTAGTCGGAGGCCCCGGACTCGATCGCCTTCTCCCGGTCGCCCTTCATCGCCTTCGCGGTGAGCGCGATGATCGGCAGCCCCGCGAACTGCGGCATCCGCCGGATCGCGGTCGTCGTCGCATACCCGTCCATCTCCGGCATCATGATGTCCATCAGGACGACCGTCACGTCGTCGTTCTGCTCCAGGACCTCGATGCCCTCCCGCCCGTTCTCCGCGTACAGCACCGCGAGCCCGTGCTGTTCGAGCACGCTGGTGAGGGCGAAGACGTTGCGGATGTCGTCGTCGACGATGAGGACCTTCTCACCGGCGAAGGAGTAGGTGCGGGGCGGCCGCGCACCGCGCTCCGGCTGCGCGCCCGCGGTCTCCCCGAGCGCGTCCTCCGGGCCCTGCTGCCCGGGGACCCCGCCCCGGGCCTCCCCCGTGGCCGCCCTCTCCGGCGTCCCCGCCGCGGCCTCCGTCTTCCTCCGGTGCCGGAAGAGCGCCCCGGCGCCCGACCGGGCCTCGCTCCGCGCGGGCGCGGGCGGGAAGTGCGGGAAGGTGTGGTCGGACGGGCCGTCCTCGGCCTCCGCCTCAGGCTCGTCCGCCTCGCCCTGCCCGTACCCGTGCGGCGGCACCTCGGTCGGGTTCAGCGGCAGGTAGAGGGTGAAGGTGGAGCCGCGGCCCGGCTCGCTCGCCGCGAAGATCTCGCCGCCGAGCAGCCGGGCGATCTCCCGGCTGATCGAGAGCCCCAGGCCCGTGCCGCCGTACTTGCGGCTGGTGGTGCCGTCGGCCTGCTTGAACGCCTCGAAGATGACCCGCATCTTGCTGGCCGCGATGCCGATGCCGGTGTCGGTCACCGAGAACGCGATGAGGTCGCCGTCGGCCTCGCGCAACGACCCGGCCTCCAGGAGCTGCTCCCTGATGGACTGCGGCACGTCCGCGCCGGCCGGCCGGATCACCAGCTCGACCGCGCCGGAGTCGGTGAACTTCACCGCGTTCGACAGCAGGTTGCGCAGCACCTGGAGGAGCCGCTGCTCGTCGGTGTGGAGCGTGGCGGGCAGTTCGGGCGAGACGCGGACCGAGAAGTCCAGGCCCTTCTCCGCGGTGAGCGGCCGGAAGGTCGCCTCCACGTAGTCGACGAGCTGCACCAGGGCGATCCGGGTCGGGGAGACGTCCATCTTGCCCGCCTCGACCTTCGACAGGTCGAGGATGTCGTTGATGAGCTGGAGCAGGTCGGAGCCGGCGCCGTGGATGGTCTCGGCGAACTCGACCTGCTTCGGCGTGAGGTTGGTGTCCGCGTTGTCCGCGAGCAGCTTCGCCAGGATGAGCAGCGAGTTGAGCGGGGTGCGCAGCTCGTGCGACATGTTGGCGAGGAACTCGGACTTGTAGCGCATGGAGACGGCGAGCTGTTCGGCGCGCTCCTCCAGGACCTGCCGGGCCTCCTCGATCTCGGTGTTCTTGACCTCGATGTCGCGGTTCTGGCGGGCGAGGAGCTCGGCCTTGTCCTCCAGTTCGGCGTTGGAGTTCTGGAGCTCCTTCTGCCGGTGCTCCAGCTCCGCCGACCGCTCCTTGAGCTGCTCGGTGAGCTCCTGGGACTGCTTGAGCAGCACCTCGGTCTTGGTGTTGACGCTGATGGTGTTGACCGTGGTCGCGATCAGCTCGGCGATCTGGTTGAGGAAGTCGCGCTGGATCTGGGTGAAGGGCTGGAAGGACGCCAGCTCGATCACGCCGAGGACCTTGCCCTCGAAGAGCACCGGGAGCACGATCACGTGCGCGGGCGAGGCCTCGCCGAGGCCGGACGAGATCTTCAGGTAGCCCGGCGGCACGTTGACCTGGATGGTCCGCTTCTCCTCCGCCGCCGTCCCGATGAGCGTCTCGCCGGGGCGGAAGGAGGTCGGCATGGACCCGGCCGAGTAGCCGTAACTCCCGCGCATGCGCAGCTCGTACGAGCCGCTGCCCTCGCCGACGAGTTCGGTGTCGTGGCCGGCGGAGCCGGTCGGCGTCGCCACGAAGAAGGCGCCGTGCTGGGCGGAGACCACCGGCGTCAGCTCGCTCATGATGAGCGAGGCCACGTCGTCGAGGTCCCGACGGCCCTGCATGAGGCCGGAGATGCGGGCCAGGTTGGACTTCAGCCAGTCCTGCTCGTCGTTGGCGAGGGTGGTGTCCCGCAGGTTGGCGATCATCGTGTTGATGTTCTCCTGGAGCGCCTGGATCTCGCCCGCCGCGTCCACGCCGTCGATCTTGACGTTGAGGTCGCCGCGGGTGACCGCGGTGGCGACGGCCGCGATGGCGCGCACCTGCCGGGTGAGGTTCCCGGCCATCTCGTTCACGGAGAGGGTGAGGTCGCTCCAGGTGCCCTCGACGTCCCGGACCCGCGCCTGACCGCCGAGCTGCCCGTCGGTGCCCACCTCGCGGGCCACCCGGGTGACCTCCTCGGCGAAGTTCGACAGCTGGTCGACCATCGTGTTGATGGTGTTCTTCAGCTCCTGGATCTCGCCCCGCGCCTCGATGTCGATCTTCTTGGTGAGGTCGCCCTTGGCGATGGCGGTGGTGACCGCGGCGATCTGCCGCACCTGGCCGGTGAGGTTGTCGGCCATGCTGTTCACCGAGTCGGTGAGGTCCTTCCAGGTGCCCGAACCGCCGGGCACCCGGGCCTGGCCGCCGAGGATGCCGTCGGTACCCACCTCGCGGGCCACCCTGGTCACCTCGTCGGCGAACGAGGACAGCGTCGTCACCATCGTGTTCACGGTCTCGGCGAGTTCGGCGACCTCGCCGCGCGCCTCGACCGTCACCTTCTTCGTGAGGTCGCCGTTGGCGACCGCCGAGGAGACCCGGGCGATGTTCCGCACCTGACTGGTCAGGTTGTTGGCCATCAGGTTGACGTTGTCGCTCAGGTCCTTCCAGATGCCGGTGACCCCGCGCACCCGGGCCTGACCGCCGAGGATGCCCTCCGTGCCCACCTCGCGGGCCACCCGGGTCACCTCGTCGGCGAAGTTCGACAGCTGGTCCACCATCGTGTTGACGGTGGTCACGAGCTCCAGGATCTCGCCCTTGGCGTCGACCGTGATCTTCTTCGACAGGTCGCCGCGCGCGACGGCGGTGGTGACCTCGGCGATGTTCCGGACCTGGAAGGTCAGGTTGTTCGCCATGAAGTTCACCGACTGGGTCAGGTCCTTCCAGGTGCCGGAGACCCCCTGCACCTCGGCCTGGCCGCCCAGGATGCCCTCGGTGCCCACCTCACGGGCCACCCGGGTCACCTGGTCCGCGAAGGACGACAGCTGGTCCACCATCGTGTTGAGGGTGTTCTTCAGCTCCAGGATCTCGCCCCGCGCGTCCACGTCGATCTTCTGCGACAGGTCACCGCGCGCGACCGCCGTGGCGACCTGCGCGATGTTCCGCACCTGGGCCGTCAGGTTCCCGGCCATGCCGTTCACCGAGTCGGTGAGGTCCCGCCACACTCCGGCGACGCCCGGCACCTGCGCCTGGCCGCCGAGCCGTCCGTCGGTGCCCACCTCCCGGGCCACCCGGGTCACCTGGTCCGCGAACGCGGAGAGCTGGTCGACCATCGTGTTGATGGTGTTCTTCAGCTCCAGGATCTCGCCGCGCGCGTCCACGTCGATCTTCTGCGACAGGTCACCGCGCGCCACGGCCGTCGTCACCTGCGCGATCTGCCGCACCTGCGAGGTAAGGTTCCCCGCCATGAAGTTCACCGAGTCGGTCAGCTCACGCCAGCGCCCGGAGACCCCGTCCACCCGCGCCTGACCGCCCAGCCGGCCCTCGGTGCCCACGTCGCGGGCCATCCGGGTCACCTGGTCAGCGAAGGACGACAGCTGCGACACCATCGTGTTGACGGTGTTCTTCAGCTCCAGCATCTCGCCGGCGACGTCCACGGTGACCTTCTGCGACAGGTCGCCGTTGGCCACCGCCGTCGTCACCTGCGCGATGTCCCGCACCTGCCCGGTGAGGTTGTGGAACGCGGTGTTCACCGAGTCGGTGAGGTCCTTCCACGTGCCGGCCGCGCCCTGCACCTGCGCCTGGCCGCCGAGCCGGCCCTCCACGCCGACCTCCCGGGCGACCCGGGTCACCTCGGAGGAGAACGACGACAGCTGGTCCACCATCGTGTTCACGGTGTTCTTCAGCGACAGCATCTCGCCGGCCACGTCCACCGTGACCTTCTGCGACAGATCGCCGTTGGCGACCGCCGTCGTCACCAGGGCGATGTCCCGCACCTGCGCCGTCAGCTGGTTCGCCATCGTGTTGACCGAGTCGGTGAGGTCCTTCCAGGTACCCGCCGCGCCCGGCACCTGCGCCTGCCCGCCGAGCAGACCCTCCCCGCCGACCTCGCCGGCCACCCGGGTCACCTCCCCGGCGAAGGTCCGCAGGGTGTCCGTCATCTGGTTGATGGTGTCGGCGAGCTGCGCGATCTCACCGCGCGCGCTCACGGTGACCTTCTGCGACAGGTCGCCGTTGGCGACCGCCGTCGTCACCTCCGCGATCCCCCGCACCTGGCTGGTGAGGTTGCCCGCCATCGTGTTGACGGAGTCGGTGAGGTCCTTCCAGACGCCCGCGACCCCCGCCACCTCGGCCTGACCGCCGAGCTCACCCTCCGTACCCACCTCGCGGGCGACCCTGGTCACCTCGGAGGAGAACGACGACAGCTGGTCCACCATCGTGTTCACGGTGTTCTTCAGCGACAGCATCTCGCCGGCCACGTTCGCCGTGACCTTCTGCGACAGGTCGCCGTTGGCGACCGCCGTCGTCACCAGGGCGATGTCCCGCACCTGCGCCGTCAGCTGGTTCGCCATCGTGTTGACGGAGTCCGTGAGGTCCTTCCAGGACCCGGACACGCCCCGCACGTGCGCCTGCCCGCCGAGGATGCCCTCGGTGCCCACCTCGACGGCCACCCGCGTCACCTCGGACGCGAAGACCGACAGCTGGTCGACGAGGTGGTTCACGGTCCGCGCGACCTTCAGGAACTCGCCGCGCAGCGGCCGCACCGTCCCGTCGGAACCCTCCGAACGCAAGTCCATCCGCTGTTCCAGGTCGCCCTCGGCGACCGCCGTCAGCACCCGGCTCACCTCGGACACCGGCCGCGCCAGATCGTCGACGAGCGCGTTCGCCGCCTCGATCGCCGCCGCCCAGGCGCCTTCGGTGACCCCCGCCTCCAGGCGCTCGGACAGCTTGCCCTCGCGCCCGACGACCCGCCGCACCCGCGACAGCTCCCCGGTCACGTGCATCTGCCGGTCCGCGACCTCGTTGAAGACGGCCGCGATCTCCGCCATCACCCCGTCGCCGGAGACGGTCAGCCGCCTCCGCAGGTTCCCGTCGCGCATGGACACCAGCGCGGACAGCAACCGCTCCAGCGCGGCCGCGTCCACCTGCACCGTCCCCCCACGGGACCGCCCGCCCCTCGTGCGCGTACCGCTGCCGCCGCCGCGCCGCGCCGCCGTGCCAGACTCCACCGTGTCCCTCCCGAAAGGGGTTCGACCGTTCCACTCCGGCTCCCGCCGAAGCATCCCCAGTGTTTCACCGCGACCGGACCAGGCGATAACAGTTCGGCAGCTTCGCACAAGGTCCCCACCCCCGGAGGGCGGAAACAGCGGAGACCGGCCTCCGCGGGGACGCCGAAGGTAAGTAACCTGGCATCCGGCTGTCCAGCCGCCCCGGTCCGCCCGGCGGGGGCGGTGTGGAGCGTACGACCACCGGGCAGCGGGAGGGACAGACCGAGCATGGCAGAGCCGGGCGTCGAGACGCGTACGAGGAGTGCTGTGATCACCGCGCGGGCGACTGCCACCTTCGAGCCCGTCGGCCGGTCCGTCGCCGCCGCCCGGGCCTTCGTCCGGGACACCCTCCAGGGCTGGGGCCACCCCGAGCTGGTCGACGACGCGGTGGTCCTCACCAGCGAGCTGGTCACCAACGCCGTGGTGCACGCCGGCACCGCCGCCGACGTCCTGTGCCTGCGCTCCGAGGACAGCATCCGCGTCGAGGTCGCCGACCGCTACCCGGAGCGCGAGATCCCCGTCCAGAGCGGCCGCACCGTCGCGAGCCCCGACCGGGAGAGCGGCCGCGGCCTGCTCCTGTGCGCCGCCCTCGCCGACCGCTGGGGCGTCGAGTACTCCCCGACCCGCAAGCACGTCTGGTTCCACCTCTCCCTCCCCCAGCGCCCCGTCGGCACCCGCTCCGCCGGCCCGGTCCTCCCCGACGCCGTCCTCCCGGTCGCGGACAGCCGCGTCCGCGTCGCCGTCGTCCAGATCGACCGGGGCGGCGCCATCGCCTCCTGGAACGAGGACGCCGAGGAGCTCTTCGGGTACGCCCCCGAGCAGGTCACCGGCAAGCCCCTGGGCGACCTGGCCGCCTGGCCGCACACCCCCGGCATCGGCACCGGCCTCGCCGAGGCCCTCCGCCACTCCCGCTGGGAGGGCAGTTACGGGCTCCGCCGCGCCGACGGCCGCGTCATCCCCGTGTACGCCTCCCACCTGCGAGTACGGAACGCGGAGGGCGAGCCCTCGACCGTCTGCCTGCTGGTGCGGGAGGACGAGCGCGCCGTCCTCCAGACCCCGCAGCGCCCGGCCGCCGACCCCGGCTCGGAGAGCCGCACCACGGATCCCTTCGAGGTCTTCATCGGCTCCCCCGCCCCGGACGACCTGGACGGACTCCTCCAGCGCACGGTCGAGCGGGCCCGCGACATGCTCGACGGCGACGCCGCCTTCCTCCTCCTGGCCACCGACGACGAGACGGAGCTGGAGGTGCGGGCCACCACCGGGCTCCCGGCCGCGCGCCAGCGCTTCGCCCGCGTCCCGGTGGAGACCGGCGCCAGCCGGTACGGCTCCGCCCGCATGCCCGCCGTCCACGAGGACCTGGCGGCCGTCCCCGGCGCCGTCCCGCTCCTCGAAGGCACCGGCATGCGCTCGGTGGTCACGGTCCCGCTCAAGGTCGAGGGCCGTCTCACCGGCTCCCTGGGCGTCGCCGCCGAGGCCGCGAACCGCTATTCGAACGAGGAGGCCCTCCGTCTCCAGTTCGCCGCCGACCGCATCGCCCTCGCCGTGGAGTCCGCCCGCCTGGGCGAGCTCGAACGGCTCCGCCGCGGTTCCCTCAGCTTCCTCGTCGAGGCCTCCGACCTGCTGGCCGGCACTCTCGACCGCGACCAGACGCTGGCCCTGATGGCTCAGATGACGGTCCCCACCCTGGCCACCTGGTGCGCCGTCTACACGATCGCCGACCCGGCCTCCGACCCGTACCTCTCGTACGTGCTGCACGAGGACGAGGACCGCATCGACGGCCTGAAGGCCCTCCTCGGCTCCATCGCCCCGCCCGACCCGGTGCCGACGCCCGGCGCCCGCCTCTGGCCGGCTCCCGGCGAGGCCGCCCACCGGGCCGCTCTCGCCGCCTCGGCCCGCGAGCTCGAACACCTCGGCGGCCCGCTCTCGTCGGGCATCGACACCGCCCTGGCCACGGCCGGCACGGTGGCCGGCGAGACGGTCGTCCTGCCGCTGGTGGCCCGCAACCGCGTGATCGGCATGCTCACCCTGGGCCGTCCGGCCGAGGACCACTTCCGCCAGGAGATCCTGGAGCTCGCCGAGGACCTGTCGCGCCGGGCCGCCCTGGCCCTGGACAACGCGCGCCTGTACTCGGAGCGCAACGCCATCAGCCAGTCCCTCCAGCGCAGCCTCCTCCCCCCGGACCTCCCGAAGATCCCCGGCGTCGAGGTGGACGTCATCTACCGGGCGGCCGGCGAGGGCAACGAGGTCGGCGGCGACTTCTACGACGTCTTCCCCATCAGGGAGGACGTCTACGGCTTCGCCATCGGCGACGTCTGCGGCACGGGCCCGGAGGCCGCGGCGGTGACGGGTCTGGCCCGGCACGCCCTGCGCCTGCTGGCCCGCGAGGGCTTCGGCGGTCCCGCGGTCCTGGAGCGGTTGAACGCGGCCATCCTCGACGAGGGCGCCCGCAGCCGCTTCCTGACCCTTCTGTACGGGGAGCTCCGCCCGCAGCCCGACGGTTCGGCGGTCCTGAAGGTCGTCTGCGCCGGCCATCCGCTTCCGCTGCGCCTCCGCCCGGACGGCACGGTGGTCCCGGCCGCCGAGCCGCAGCCGCTCCTGGGCGTGATGGAGGATCTGGAGCTGTACGAGGAGACCTTCACGCTGGATCCGGGCGACGTCCTGCTGTGCGTCACGGACGGGGTGACCGAGCGCCGCGAGGGCACGCGCATGCTCGGCGACGACGGTCTCGCCGCCGCTCTTCGTACGTGTACGGGCCTGACGGCCGGCGCGGTCGGCGGCCGCATCCTCCGCACGGTCGAGCGCTTCGCCCAGGATCCCGCGTCGGACGACATGGCCATCCTGACGATGCGCCTCCAGGAACCGGACCCGAGCTGATGTCAGGGGTGGTGTCTCCCGACCGAGGAGGCACCACCCCCGTCCGGGTCCCGCCTCGCATTTCTGCTCCGCGCCTTCCGGGACAACGCAAAAAGGCCCCCGCCAGAGGCGGGGGCCTTTTCTCTGAGCCCTTTAACGGAATCGAACCGTTGACCTTCTCCTTACCATGGAGACGCTCTACCGACTGAGCTAAAAGGGCGGGTTGTTCGGCGGCGTCCTACTCTCCCACAGGGTCCCCCCTGCAGTACCATCGGCGCTGAAAGGCTTAGCTTCCGGGTTCGGAATGTAACCGGGCGT
>NZ_JBIBJV010000007.1:241459-426132 GCF_042958885.1 Streptomyces sp. NPDC007945 | reverse complement strand
AGCGTTAGGGAAACGCCCGGTTACATTCCGAACCCGGAAGCTAAGCCTTTCAGCGCCGATGGTACTGCAGGGGGGACCCTGTGGGAGAGTAGGACACCGCCGAACAAATCTTCAGGACCCCTGGTCCCAGCGTTCACGCTGGGACCAGGGGTCCTTTTGTTTTTGCTTGACTTTTCCAAAGCGCGGCCGGGTGCCGGCTGCGCGAGAATGACTGCAGTACCCGAAGACAGGAGTCACACCGATGTCCACCAACTCTCCCGACGACCGTCCGGAGCGCGAGCCGCGTCGCAGGGACGGTGCCGGTGGCGACCGCGGTGGCTACCGTGGCCCCCGTCGTGACGACAGCCGCGGTGACAACCGCGGGGGTGGCGGCTTCCGTCGTGACGACAACCGCGGTGGCGGCGGCGGGTTCCGCCGTGACGACCGTGGTGGCGACCAGCGCGGCGGTGGCTTCCGTCGTGACGACAACCGCGGCGGTGGCGGCGGCTTCCGTCGTGACGACCGTGGTGGCGACAACCGCGGTGGCGGCGGTGGCTTCCGCCGCGACGACAACCGAGACAACCGTGGTGGCGGCGACTTCCGTCGTGACGACCGCGGTGGCGACAACCGCGGTGGCGGCTTCCGTCGTGACGACAACCGTGGTGGTGGTGGCGGCGGGTTCCGTCGTGACGACCGTGGTGGCGACAACCGCGGTGGCGGTGGCGGCTTCCGCCGCGATGACCGCCGCGACGAGCGTCCTTCGTCGTTCCGCCGTGACGACCGCCCCTCCTTCCCCCGCGACGACCGTCGTGACGACCGCGGTGGCGACCAGCGCGGTGGCGGCTTCCGTCGTGACGACAACCGCGGCGGTGGCGGCGGCTTCCGTCGTGACGACCGTGGTGGCGACCAGCGCGGTGGCGGTGGCGGCTTCCGCCGCGATGACCGCCGCGATGACCGTCGTGACGACCGTCCCTCCTCGTTCCGTCGTGACGACCGCCGTGACGACAACCGCGGTGGCGGTGGTGGCTTCCGCCGTGACGACAACCGTGGTGGCGGCGACTTCCGTCGTGACGACCGCGGTGGCGACCAGCGCGGTGGCGGCTTCCGCCGTGACGACAACCGCGGCGGTGGTGGCGGCGGGTTCCGTCGTGACGACCGTGGTGGCGACAACCGCGGTGGCGGTGGCGGCTTCCGCCGCGACGACCGCCGCGACGAGCGTCCTTCGTCGTTCCGCCGTGACGACCGTCCCTCCTCGTTCCGCCGTGACGACCGGCGCGACGAGCGTCCGTCCTACTCCCGTGACGACCGCGGTGGCGACCAGCGCGGTGGCGGCTTCCGCCGTGACGACCGCCGTGACGACAACCGCGGTGGCGGCGGCGGTGGCTTCCGTCGTGACGACCGCGGTGACCGCGGTGGGTTCCGTGGGCGGGACGACCGGGGTGGCGACCGCGGTGGGTACCGCGGACGGGACGACCGGGGCGGCTACGGGCGCCGGGACGACCGTGGCGGGGACCGGGAGCGGAGCGACCGCGCGCCGCTCAAGCGGCTGCCCATCCCGCCGGAGGTCACCGGTGAGGAGATCGACCCCGATGTGCGCCAGGAGCTGATGAGCCTGCCCAAGGGGCTCGCCGACGACGTGGCGCGCAACCTCGTCATGGTCGCCCAGCTGATCGACGAGGACCCGGAGAAGGCCTACGGCTACTCCCGCGTCGCCCTGCGGCTCGCCTCGCGCGTCGCCGCCGTCCGCGAGGCCGCCGGCTTCGCCGCGTACGCCAACCAGAAGTACGCCGAGGCGCTGGCCGAGTTCCGGGCCGCGCGGCGGATGAGCGGCGGCGTGGACCTGTGGCCCGTCATGGCCGACTGCGAGCGCGGCCTCGGCCGACCCGAGCGGGCGCTCGCCATGGCCGGCGAGCCCGAGGTGCAGAAGCTCGACAAGGCCGGGCAGGTCGAGATGCGGCTCGTCGCCGCCGGCGCCCGCCGGGACATGGGGCAGCTCGACGCCGCCATCGTGACCCTGCAGAGCCCCGAGCTGGCGTCCAGCGCCAACCACCCGTGGACCGCACGGCTCCGGTACGCCTACGCCGACGCCCTGCTCGCCGCCGGGCGGGAGCAGGAGGCCCGTGAGTGGTTCGCCAAGGCCCTGGAGGCCGACAAGGACGGTGCCACGGACGCCTCCGACCGGCTCGCCGAGCTGGACGGGGTCGAGTTCGTCGACGCCTTCGAGGACGACGAGGACGAGGACGACGTCGAGAAGGACGCGGTCGCGTCCGACGCCGGCCCGGCCGACGACCGTGAGACCGACGAGGACGACGAGACCGACGAGACCGACGAAGACGACGACGAGGCCGCGGACGGCGAGCGTCAGGGCGACGCCGGCTGACGTCCGGTGACATGAGGAAGGGGCGGCGCCCGACGGGTGCCGCCCCTTCCGCGTTCGTCTGCGGGTCAGTCGAGGGCGAGGCTGCGGAGGACCAGGCCCGTGGCCGGCTTCGGCCCGAACGAGGTCGACTTGCGGGGCATCGTCACGCCCTGGCGGGCCAGGTCGCGGACGACCTCCTCACGGACCGGGTGCATCAGGACCGCCGTACCGCCCCGGCGCTCGGCCTGGGCGACGGCCGCCGCCGTGTCGTGGATGTAGGCGATGTCCTCGGGGGCGTCCGGCACGTGCCACAGGTGGTCCAGGAGCGTGGCGTGCAGGACCGTCGCGTCCAGGGTGCGCCAGGCCTCCGGCCGGTCGGCGCGGACGGTGCGGGCCAGCAGCGCCGGGTCCGGACGGTCCAAGAGGTGGAAGGCGCCGTCGCCGGCGAGGAGGAAGGCGTTGCCCTCCGCGGCGGCCTCGGCAAGGGCCTCCAGGGCCCCCGGCAGGGGGAGCTCGACGCGGCGGACGCGGAAGGCGTCGCCGACGGCGGCGAGGGCCTCCGGGACCGGGAGCCGGCTCAGGAGGCGGTGGATCGCGCGGACCCGCAGGGGGTAGCGGACCGTGTCGATGAGGAGGACCAGGCCCTGGCTCCAGGGGCCGGGGGAGGGCTGCTCGTCGCGCAGCCGCAGATAGGTCGCCCAGCGGTGGTGGCCGTCCGCGATGAGCGCCTGGTGGCGGGCGAGTTCGGCCGTGATCGCCGCCTGCTCGGCCGGGTCCGTGACCGCCCACAGGCGGTGGCTGAAGCCGTCCTCGGTGGTCGTCGCGAGCAGCGGCTCGCCCAGGATCGTGCGCTCGATCACCGCGTCGGCGCCGTCGCTGTCGCCCGGGTAGGTCAGGAGCAGCGGCTCCAGGTTCGCGGCCGTCGTGCGCATCAGGGCGGCGCGGTCCTCGACGACGTGCGGCATGACGTCCTCGTGGGGGAGGACGACGCCCTCGTCGGGGGTGGACAGTTCGAGGGCGCCGATGACGCCGCGCTGGAGGACGCCGTCGCCCCGCTGTTCGTACACGTACAGGGCGGGGGCCGGGTCGGGGGCGAGGACGCCGTCGGCGAGCCAGCGGTCCAGCGTCACCGCGGCCTTGCGGTGGCGGGTGCCCGCCGTGACCGCCTGGGGCAGGATCAGCCGGACGATGTTGTGCGGGTCGGCGGACTCCAGGTGGAGCAGTCCGTCAGGTCGTACGACGACGTCATAGGGCGGCGAGGTGACGGCCGCGAGGCTGCCGACCCGGTCGGGGACGTAGCGGATGCCGCGGAACGGATGCAGGCGCAGTCCCGCCGTGTCGTCGCGGACGGCGTCGGCCGCGTGACCTGAGGTGTTCATCTCGCAATGGTAGGCGGGCGGCGCGGATGAGCGATGATCGGGGGAGCGGGGACGGAGCGGTGTGAGTGAGGAGCGGGTGGTCATGGCGCGAGACGGCCGGGAGCGGCGGACGGAGAGGCTTCGGCCCGGTGGCAGCGCGGCGCCGCTGAGCGAGGCGTACGACACGGCGCTGCTCGACCTCGACGGGGTCGTGTACTTCGCGGGCGGGGCGGCGATCCCGCACGCCGTCGAGGCGCTCGGGGCGGCGCGCGAGCGCGGGATGCGGCTGGCGTACGTGACGAACAACGCGCTGCGGACGCCGGACGCGGTCGCCGCGCACCTCACCGAGCTGGGGGTGGCGGCCGACCCCGGCGACGTCGTGACCTCGGCGCAGGCCGTGGCGCGGCTGGTCGCGGAGGACGTGTCCGCCGGGTCCCGGGTGCTCGTCGTCGGCGGCGAGGGGCTGCGGGTGGCGCTGCGCGAGCGGGGGCTCGTGCCGGTCGAGTCGGCCGACGACGAGCCGGTGGCCGTCGTGCAGGGGTACGGCGGGCCGGACATGGCCTGGGGCCGGTTCGCGGAGGCGGCGTACGCGATCGGGAGGGGCGTGCCCTGGTACGCCTCCAACACCGACCTGACGATCCCGGGCGCGCGGGGCATCGGACCGGGGAACGGCGCCGCCGTCGAGGTCGTGCGGATCGCCACCGGCGGGCGGGTCGAACCCGAGGTCGCGGGGAAGCCGCAGCCGCCGATGCACCGGGAGACCGTGCTGCGGACCGGGGCGCGGCGGCCGCTGGTCGTCGGCGACCGGCTGGACACCGACATCGAGGGCGCCTTCCACGGCGGGGTCGACTCGCTGCTCGTGCTGACGGGGGTCACCGACGCGGTGACGCTGCTCGCGGCCGTGCCGGAGCACCGTCCGACGTATGTGGCGGCGGACCTGCGGGGGTTGCTCCAGGGGCAGCCGGAGGTCGTGTCCGAGTCGGACGGCGGGGTCCGGTGCGGCGGGTGGCGGGCCTCGGCGGCCGGGGACGCGCTCGTCCTGGAGGGCGCCGAGGGCTCCGACGCGCTCGACGGGCTGCGGGCGCTGTGCGGGGCGGCGTGGGCGTCGGCCGGGGCCGGGGCGTGCGGGCTCGACGCGGGGAAGGCACTGGCCCGGCTCGGGCTGTAGGACCGGGGCCGGTGGGCGGGAGGCCGGTGGGAAGGGGGTTTTCCGGATTCGAGGCCACCAGCCCCTGCTAGATCAATATTGGGTAGGCTAACCTAACTCCGTGTTGGTCGAGAGTCCCTCCCGTACGAGCGCGGAGCCGGTGAAGTCCGGGCAGATCCCGAAGCGCCGGAATTCCGTGCGCGCCCTCGGGCTGCTCGCAGCCGTCGGTGCCCTGCTGCTTGTCTGTGTCCTCAGCATCATGATCGGTGCCAAGCCGGTGCCGCTCGGTGACGTGTGGCACGGGCTGTTCCACAACAGCGGCGTCGGCAACGACGTCGTCATCCACGACGTGCGCGTGCCGCGCACCCTGCTGGGGCTGCTCGTCGGCCTGGCGCTCGGCCTGGCCGGCGCCGTGATGCAGGGGCTGACCCGCAACCCGCTCGCGGAGCCCGGGCTGCTCGGGGTCAACGCGGGCGCGGCCGCCGCCGTCGTCTCGGCCATCGCCTTCCTGGGCGTCACCGACGTCCGCGACTACGTGTGGTTCGCCTTCGTCGGCGCCGCCGTCGTCTCGGTGGTCGTGTACGTCCTCGGGGGCAGCCGCAGCGCGACGCCGGTGCGGCTCGCGCTCGCCGGCACCGCCGCCACCGCCGCCCTGTACGGCTTCGTCAACGCCGTGCAGCTGCTGAACTCGGCCGCCCTCGACCGGCTCCGCTTCTGGACCGTCGGCTCGCTGGCCTCCGCCGACATGGAGACCGTCGGCCGGGTCGCGCCGTTCATCCTGGTCGGCACCGTGCTGGCGCTCGGGATCGCCCGGCCGCTCAACGCCATGGAGATGGGCGAGGACTCCGCCCGCGCGCTCGGCGTCGGCATCAACCGGACCCGGGTCGTCGCCATGCTCTCCGTCACCCTGCTGTGCGGGGCCGCGACCGCCGCCTGCGGGCCGATCGTCTTCCTGGGCCTGATGGTGCCGTACATGGTCCGCGCGATCACCGGACCCGACATGCGGTGGATCCTGCCGTACGCCGCCGTGCTCGCGCCCGTGCTCCTGCTCGGCTCCGACGTCCTCGGCCGGGTCGTCGTCCGCCCCGCTGAACTGCAGGTCGGCATCGTGACGGCCCTCGTCGGCGGACCCGTCTTCATCCGACTCGTACGCCGCAAGAGGATGGCCCAGCTGTGACCACCAAGACCCTGCGGACCGGCGGCGGAGTCTCCGTACGGTACGCGCCGCGGGCCGCGTTCTCCGGCCTCGGGCTGATCCTGCTCACCCTCGCCGTCGGCACCGTCCTCGTCTGCACCGGCGACTTCCCCATGACCCCGGGCGAGGTCCTCGACACCCTGCTCGGGCGGGGGACCGTCGTCCAGGAGTTCGCCGTGATGGAGCTGCGGCTCCCGCGGGTCCTCGTCGCGGTCCTCGTCGGCGCCGCGCTCGCCCTCGGCGGGGCCGTCTTCCAGTCGATCTCGCGCAACCCGCTGGGCAGCCCCGACGTCATCGGCTTCGGGCAGGGCGCCACCGTCGGCGCGCTCGCCGTGATCGTCCTCTTCCAGGGCAGCGCCGTCGCCACCGCCCTCGGGGCCGTCGTCGGCGGCGTCCTCACCGGCGCCGTCATCTACCTGCTGGCCTGGAAGCGGGGCGTGCACGGCTACCGCCTGGTGCTCGTCGGCATCGGCGCCGCCGCCATGCTCACCTCCGTCATCCACTACCTCATCACCAAGGCCAACCTGGTGGACGCCACCCGCGCCACCGTGTGGATGACCGGCTCCCTCGACGGACGCGACTGGACCCAGTTCTGGCCGCTGCTCGCCGTCTGCTGCGTGCTCGTGCCGCTGGTCCTCGGCCACGGCCGGGCGCTGCGGATGCTGGAGATGGGCGACGACGCGGCGTACGCGCTCGGCGTGCGGGTCGAGCGGACCCGGATCGTGCTGATGACCTCCGCCGTGCTGCTCGTCGCCGTCGCCACCTCGGCGGCCGGACCGATCGTCTTCGTCTCCCTCAGCGCCCCCCAGCTGGCCCGCCGGCTGACCCGCGCGCCCGGCCCGAACCTGGCGGTCTCCGCCGTCATGGGCTCCGCGCTGCTGCTGAGCGCCGACTGGATCGCCGGCAACGCCTTCGGCGACCGCCGGCTGCCCGTCGGCGTCATCACCGGCATCCTCGGCGGCTGCTACCTCCTCTGGCTGCTCGTCAGCGAACGCAAGGCGGGCCGGATATGAGCGCGCCCCAGGACCACTCGAACCAGGACACCAGGAGTACCCCCATGAGCGATCGGCAGCGGCAGCGGCTCGGGGCCGAGTCGGTCACCCTCGCGTACGAGCAGCGGGTCATCGCCCGCGACCTGTCCGTCGAGATCCCCGACCACTCCTTCACCGTCATCGTCGGGCCCAACGCCTGCGGCAAGTCCACCCTGCTGCGCGCCCTGTCCCGGATGCTCAAGCCCACCGAGGGCCGGGTGCTGCTCGACGGGCAGTCCATCCACTCCCTGCCGGCCAAGAAGGTCGCCCGGACGCTCGGCCTGCTGCCGCAGTCGTCGATCGCGCCCGACGGCATCACCGTGGCCGACCTCGTCGCCCGCGGCCGCTACCCCCACCAGGGGCTGCTGCGCCAGTGGTCGCCGGAGGACGAGCGGATCGTCCAGGAGTCGATGGAGTCCACCGGCGTCGCCGAGCTCGCCGACCGCTTCGTCGACGAGCTCTCCGGCGGCCAGCGCCAGCGGGTGTGGATCGCCATGGCCCTCGCCCAGCAGACCCCGCTGCTGCTGCTCGACGAGCCGACCACGTACCTCGACATCCAGCACCAGATCGACGTCCTCGACCTCTGCGCCGAGCTGCACGAGACCCAGGGGCGGACGCTCGTCGCCGTCCTGCACGACCTCAACCACGCGGCCCGGTACGCCACCCACCTCATCGCGGTGCGCGGCGGCGAGGTCGTCGCCGAAGGGCCGCCGTCGGAGGTGGTGACCGCGGAGCTGGTCGAGCGGGTCTTCGGGCTGCGCTGCCAGGTCATCGAGGACCCGGAGACGGGCACCCCGCTCGTCGTCCCCGCCGGGCGGCAGGCGCGCGCCAGGCGGTCCGTCCCGGCGCGGCCGGTGGACGGCCCGGCGGAGGGCGAGGCGAAGGAGCCCGTCGAGGGGACGCCGAAGGAGCCCGCCGAGGGCCGGACGGCCGTCGAGGGCCAGGAGGCCGCGCTACAGAAGTGAGCGCAGCCGCAGCAGGTCGCGGAAGCCGGCCTCCAGGCCGACCCGGCCGGAGGCCCAGGCCTTCGCGAAGTGCAGCCGGCCCTCCACCATCGCGACCAGGTCGTCGCCGGTCATCCTGAGGCGGATCTGCGCCTTCTCCGGCGGCGGCCCCGCCACCGTCGACTCCACGACCATCCGGCCGCCCGCGAGCCGGCCGGTGAAGGTCGTGTCCAGGTCCGTGAGGTGGCAGCTCAGGGTGCGGTCGAACGCGGCCGCGCCCCGCACGGAGCCCTCCGCCCGCGTGAGCCCGTCCGCCAGCTTGTCGAGCGCCTCGCGGCACTCCGTGATCGTCGCCATCGCCGTCGACGGTACCCCAGGGCTTCGCGGTAGCGTCGAGGCATGAGCGAAGCGATGACGGACGCCGGTACGGACTCCGGCACGGACGCCGGCGCCGATCCGGCGGCGGACGGGCCCGCCGCGGCGGCGCCGCTGGGGGTCGGCCGGGAGCCCACCGGACTGCCGGCCGTCGACGCGCTCCTGGAGCGTCTCGCCGAGACCGACCACCTCGCGGCGGACGGACACCTCGCGGTATACGAGGATGTACACCGCGGCCTGCGCGCCGAGCTCACCTCGCTCGACGCGCCCGCCGCCGCACCCCGTCCGCACGACCCCAGGAGCTGAACCCAACGTGGCAGGAGTGGCACGCCGCCGACTCGACGCCGAGCTGGTCCGGCGCAAGCTCGCCCGCTCGCGCGAGCACGCCGGCCAGCTGATCGCCGCGGGCCGGGTGACCGTCGGCAAGACCGTCGCCACCAAGTCCGCCACCCAGGTCGAGACCGCCGCGGCGATCGTCGTCTCCCAGGACGACTCCGACCCCGACTACGTCTCGCGCGGCGGCCACAAGCTCGCCGGCGCCCTCGCCGCCTTCGTCCCGCTCGGGCTCGTCGTCGAGGGCCGCCGGGCGCTCGACGCCGGCGCCTCCACGGGCGGCTTCACCGACGTGCTGCTGCGCGCGGGCGCCGCGCACGTCGTCGCCGTCGACGTCGGCTACGGGCAGCTCGCCTGGTCGCTCCAGAGCGACGCGCGGGTCACCGTCAAGGACCGCACCAATGTGCGCGAGTTGACATTGGACGCCATCGACGGGATCCCCGTCGACCTCGTCGTCGGCGACCTCTCCTTCATCCCGCTCGGCCTCGTGCTGCCCGCGCTCGCGGCCTGCACCGCGCCCGGCGCCGACCTCGTCCTCATGGTGAAACCCCAGTTCGAGGTGGGTAAGGAGCGGCTCGGCTCCGGCGGCGTCGTCCGCAGCGCCGAGCTGCGCGCCGACGCCGTGAAGAACGTGGCGCGGCAGGCGGCCGGGCTGGGACTCGGCGTGCTCGGCGTCACCGCCAGCCCGCTGCCCGGCCCCTCCGGGAACGTCGAGTACTTTCTGTGGCTGCGGGCCGGGGCGCCCGCACTCGATCCGGCGGATGTCGACCGAGCCGTGGCGGAGGGACCTCGTTGACAGAGACAGCGGCACCACAGGCACCACGTACCGTCCTGCTGCTGGCGCACACCGGCCGGCCGGCCGCCGTCCGCAGCGCCGAACTCGTCGTGCTGGGGCTGCTGCGCAGCGGCATCGGCGTCCGCGTCCTGGAGGCGGAGGCGGCCGACCTGCCGCTGCCGCCCTCCGTGGAGCGGATCCCGGACGAGTGCCCGGAGGCGCTCGACGGCTGCGAACTGATCATCGTCCTCGGCGGTGACGGGACGCTGCTGCGCGGCGCCGAGTTCTCCCGCGCCTCCGGCGTCCCCATGCTCGGCGTCAACCTCGGCCGGGTCGGGTTCCTCGCCGAGGCCGAGCGCGACGACCTCGACAAGGTCGTCGACCGGGTCGTCACCAAGGCGTACGAGGTCGAGGAGCGGATGACCCTCGACGTCGCCGTCTACCAGAACGGCGACGTCCTGCACCGCGACTGGGCGCTCAACGAGGCGGCCGTCCAGAAGGTGTCCCCGGAGCGGATGCTGGAGGTCGTCCTCGCCATCGACGGGCGCCCGGTGACCGGCTTCGGCTGCGACGGGGTGATCTGCGCGACGCCGACCGGCTCGACCGCGTACGCCTTCTCCGCCGGCGGCCCGGTCGTCTGGCCCGAGGTGGAGGCGCTGCTCATGGTGCCGATCGGGGCGCACGCGCTGTTCGCCAAGCCGCTCGTCACCACCCCCGACTCCGTCCTCGCCGTCGAGGTCGAGCCGCACACCCCGCACGGCGTGCTGTGGTGCGACGGGCGGCGGACCGTCGAACTGCCCTCGGGCGCCCGGGTCGAGGTCCGCCGCGGCGAGGTCCCCGTCCGGCTCGCCCGGCTCCACCACGCCTCCTTCACCGACCGGCTCGTCGCCAAGTTCGCGCTGCCGGTCTCCGGCTGGCGGGGCGCGCCCCACTGACCGCCCGCCCCCGGCACCACCCCGAGGTGGGGGTGATGTCGCGTCCCGGCACGGAAACCTCGTATGGTCTGGGGCGTGCTGGAGGAGATGCGGATACGGTCGCTCGGGGTCATCGACGACGCGGTGGTCGAGCTGTCGCCCGGTTTCACCGCGGTGACCGGTGAGACCGGCGCGGGCAAGACCATGGTCGTCACGAGCCTCGGGCTGCTGCTCGGCGGCCGGGCCGACCCGGCCCTCGTACGGATCGGGGCGGGCTCGGCGGTCGTCGAGGGGCGGATCACCCTGCCGCCCGGCGCGCCGGCCGCGGTGCGGGCCCAGGAGGCCGGGGCGGAGCTCGACGAGGGCGCCCTGCTGGTGACCCGCACGGTCTCCGCCGAGGGGCGCTCGCGGGCCCACCTCGGCGGGCGTTCGGTGCCCGTCGGCCTGCTCGCCGAGCTCGCCGACGAACTCGTCGCCGTCCACGGCCAGACCGACCAGCAGGGCCTGCTGAAGCCCGCCCGGCAGCGCGGTGCGCTCGACCGGTACGCCGGCGAGGCCGTGTCCGGTCCGCTCGCCGCCTACGGGGAGGCGTACCGGCGGCTGCGGGCCGTCACCACCGAACTGGACGAGATCACCACCCGGGCACGTGAGCGAGCCCAGGAGGCCGATCTGCTGCGCTTCGGGCTCGCGGAGATCGAGGCCGTCGCGCCCCGGGCCGGCGAGGACGAGGAGCTGGCCGCCGAGGCCGAGCGGCTCGGGCACGCCGAGGCGCTGGCCTCCGCCGCCGCGCTCGCGCACGCCGCGCTCGCCGGGAACCCGGAGGACCCGGAGTCCGTCGACGCGACCACGCTCGTCGGCGGGGCGGGCCGGGCCCTGGAGGCCGTGCGCGCGCACGACCCGGCGCTCGCCGCGCTCGCCGACCGGACGGGGGAGATCTCCATCCTGCTCGCCGACGTGGCGCAGGAGCTGGCCGGGTACGCCGACGACCTGGACGCCGATCCGCTGCGGCTCGCCGCGGTCGAGGAGCGGCGGGCCGCGCTCACCCAGCTCACCCGCAAGTACGGCGAGTCCGTCACGGCCGTCCTGGCCTGGGCGGAGGAGAGCGCGGAGCGGCTCGGGGAGCTCGAAGGCGACGACGAGCGGATCGGGGAGCTGACCGCCGAGCGGGACCGGCTCCGCGACGAGCTGTCCGTCCTCGCGCAGCGGCTCACCGACGCCCGCACGGAGGCCGCGGACCGGTTCGCCGGGGCGGTCACCGCGGAGCTGGCCTCGCTCGCCATGCCGCACGCGCGGGTGTCCTTCGACATCCGGCAGACCGAGGCGGCCGACGAGGCGAACGGCGTCCTGGTCGGCGGGCGGTGGGTCGCGTACGGGCCGTCCGGCGCCGACGAGGTCGAACTGCTGCTCGCCCCGCACCCGGGCGCGCCGCCCCGGCCCATCGCCAAGGGCGCGTCCGGCGGTGAGCTGTCGCGGGTCATGCTCGCCGTCGAGGTGGTCTTCGCCGGGGTCGACCCGGTGCCGACGTACCTCTTCGACGAGGTCGACGCCGGCGTCGGCGGCAAGGCGGCCGTGGAGATCGGCCGCCGCCTCGCCAAGCTGGCCCGTACCGCGCAGGTCGTCGTGGTCACCCACCTGCCGCAGGTGGCGGCCTTCGCCGACCGGCAGCTGCTGGTGGAGAAGACCGACGACGGCTCGGTGACCCGGTCCGGCGTCACCGTCCTGGAGGGCGAGGAGCGGGTCCGCGAGCTCTCCCGCATGCTCGCGGGCCAGGAGGACTCCGAGACCGCCCGCGCCCACGCGGAGGAGCTCCTGGCCACGGCCAGGGCGGACGCCTGAGGCGCGCCCCGCGCGAAGGCCTTCCGCACGGAGGTCTCCCGCGCGGGGGCGGTCCGGGACCGGCGCCAGGCGGGCACCCGGGCGTCTCCGGGGCGCGCGGGGTTGGTGCGCGCGCTCGCTCGGACGGGTGAATCCGGGGGCGGGGCCGGGCAACCGGCACCCGGCGCGGCGGGGAACGTCACGGTGTCGGTGCCGGAACGTGCGTACGGGTGGCGGCCGGTGCTGGCATCCTTGGGCGCGTGACACAGCTCCGTACGGTCCAAGTGCTGGGCGGCGGCAGCGCGGGCAGCAGCGCTCACGTCAGATCACTTGCCTCGGGGCTGGTGGCGAGGGGCGTCCGGGTGACCGTGTGCGCTCCGGCCGAGCTCGACCGCCTCTACGACTACGCGGGCGCCGGCGCGCACGTCGTGCCGCTGCCGCGCCGCAACGACCCCGCGACCGTCGGCGTGCTCCGCAACGCCTGCATCGGCGCCGACATCGTCCACGCGCACGGACTGCACGCCTCCGTCCGGGCCGCGCTCGCGATCTCCGGCGCCGTCGGGCCCGCCCGCACCCCGCTGGTCACCACCTGGCACGGGCGGCCGTACGCCGACGGTCCCAAGGCCGGGCTCGTACGGCTCCTGGAACGCCGGACCGTACGGGCCGCGGCCGTCGTCCTCGGCACCTCCTCCGAACTCGTCGACCGGGCCCGGCGGCGCGGGGCACGCGACGCGCGGCTCGCCCCCGTCACCGTGCCCGCCGGACGCGGACCCGTCTGCCTCCACGACGGCAAGGCCCGCGCCGAACTCGGCGCCGTCGACCGGCCGCTGCTCATGGCCGTCGGCGCGCTCGAACCCGGGCGGGGGTACGGGACGCTGCTCGACGCGGCGCGCGAGTGGCGCGAGCTGGAGCCGCGGCCGCTGCTCGTCATCGCCGGCGAGGGACGCGAACGGGCCGCGCTGCAGCGGAGGATCGAGGCGGAGCGGCTCGCCGTGCGGCTCATCGGACGCCGCGACGACGTCGCCGAACTCCTCGCCGCGGCGGACGTCGCGGTGCTGCCGTCGCGCTGGGAGGCCCGGTCCCTGCTCGCGCAGGAGGCGCTGCGCCTCGGGGTGCCGCTGGTCGCCACCGCGGTCGGCGGCGTACCGGAACTCGTCGGCGACGCGGCGGAACTGGTGCCCTACGGCGACGCGGCGGCGCTGGCCGCGGCGGTGCGGGGCCTCCTGGAGGACGAGGAGCGGCGGATGGACCTCGCGGCGGCGGGGCGCGTGCAGGCGGGGACGTGGCCGTCGGAGGACGACACCATCGCGCACGTCCTGAGCGTGTACGACGAACTGGTGGCGCGGTGACCCCCGCGGAACCCGGCGACGAACCGGACCGCGGGCGCGCCCGCCCACGGACCGGCTACACGGTGTGCCGCCGCGCGCGGAGCGCCAGGGACAGGGCCAGGACCGTCTGCGGGTCGTCCAGGTCCGTGCCGAGGAGTTCGGAGATGCGGCCCAGCCGGTTGTAGAGGGTCTGGCGGTTGAGGTGGAGCTCGCGGGCCGTCTCCGCCTTGCGGCCCGCGTGCGCCAGGTACGTCTCCAGCGTGGGCAGGAGCGGCGGCCGCGAGGCGCGGTCGTGGTCGCGGAGCGGACCGATCGCGCGGTCGACGAAGGCCGCCAGGTCCGGGTGGTCGCGCAGCCGCCACAGCAGCAGGTCGATGTCGAGGCGCCGGGCGTCGTACCAGGGCCGGTCCGTCAGGCCCTGCGCCGCCGCGGCCGTCTCCGCCGCGTGCCGCAGGCCCGCCGAGGCCGCCGCCCAGCCGCCGGCCATGCCGACCACCACGACCGGCGGATGCGCGCCGGCGCCTTCGAGGCCGGCCCGCTCGACGCCGGCCCGCAGCGCCGCCGCGACCCGGTCCGCGACCGCCGTCCGCTCCGACTCCGAGCGCAGGCCCAGGAGGAGCGGGACGCGGCCCTCGACCGGGCGGACGCCGAGGAGCGCGGGGACGCCGACGGCGGCCAGCTCCTCGTGGACGGCGCGGGCGAGCAGCGCCCAGCTGCCGGACGGGGACAGTTCGGGGGCGAGCCGCATGACGACGGGGAGCAGCGGGCCGTCGCCGGGGCGGAAGCCGAGGACACGGGCCTGCGCCGGGGCGTCCTCGGCCGAGATCCGGCCCTCCGCGAGGTCGGTCAGGAAGTCGCCGCGGCCCCGGGCCGCCAGCTCCTCCTCCTGCCGGGCCTGCATGAGGACGACGGCGAGGAGCCCGGCCGCCCGCTCGGCGGCCATCCGGTGGACGGGGGAGAGGGCGCCGGAGACCGCCAGGAGGACGAGGCGGGCCCGCACCGAGCCCGTACCGGGGCCTCCGCCGGGGACGTCGACGAGGACCGTGCCGGTCGGCGGACCGGACTCGCGGGCGGCGCGCTGGCCGCGGAGCCCGTCCCAGACCTGGAGCGGGTCGGCGGGCCCGGACTCGGCGCCCGCCGCGTACAGGAGCTGCCCCTCGGCGGTCTCCAGGAAGACCGGGTTCGCGGCGAAGCCGGAGAGGATCCGGAGGACCTGCGGCACCCCGCCGCCGCCGAGGAGCGCCTCGGTGCACTGCCGGTGGACCTCCTCGGCCTGCCGCTGGAGCGCGTAGTGGCCGTTGACGATCTCGGTGTGGATCTCCTCCGTGACGGCGACGAAGGGCACCTCGCGGTGGAGCTGGACGAGCGGCAGCCCGGCGGCCCGCGCGGTGTCCACTATCGTCGCCGGCAGCCGGGCGAAGCGCGGGCCGAGTTCGACGACGAGGGCGGCGATGCCGCGGTCGGCGAGGCGGCGGACGAAGGCCCGCTGCTCGGCCGGGCGGGTGCCGAGGCCCAGGCCGGTCGTCAGCAGCAGCTCGCCGCCCTTGAGCAGGGAAGCGATGTTCGGCACCTCGCCGGCGTGCACCCAGCGCACGGTCCGCTGGAGCCGGTCCGCCCCGGCGACGACCTCCGGAAGGCCGCCGCGGAGCCCCGGCAGTTCGAGTGCCCGTTGTACGGTGATGCCGCCCTGCGTGTCCATGGGCGGACGGTATCGCCCGGCGTGTTTCCCGCACATCACCCGATCGTCAACCGGTCGGACACTTCGTACAACGGACCGGCAACTCGTCGTGCCGTGGCGGGAATTGTGTGACCACCTGTCGCTTGTGGCCTACATCACTTCCGAGGATGCTCTCGCGCCATGGCAGACACCTCCAGCAAGGGGCCCGCGCCCCGCGTCGACCGGCTCAAGGCGAACTCCGTCGGGCTCGTCGGCGTCGTCTTCATGGCCGTGGCCACCGCCGCGCCGATCACCGCGATGACCGGAAACCTCCCCATCGCCGTCGGCTTCGGCAACGGCACCGGCGCGCCCGCCGGCTATCTCTTCGCCACCCTCGTCCTCACCGTCTTCTCCGTCGGCTACGTGGCCATGGCCAAGCGGATCACCGCCGCCGGAGCCTTCTACGGCTACATCTCGCACGGCCTCGGCCGCATCGCCGGCATGGCCTCCGGCATGCTCGCCGTCCTCGCGTACATCGTCTTCGAGGCGTCCATCGTCGGCGTCTTCGCCTACTTCGCGAAGACCACCGTCGCCGACCAGCTCGGCGCCGACCTGCCGTGGATCCTCTACGCGGCCGCCATGCTGGCCGTCACCGCCGTCCTGTCGTACTTCGACATCAACCTGACCGCCAAGGCCCTCGGCGTCATGCTCATCGCGGAGATCGCCGTCCTCTTCGCGGTCGCCACCGCCGTCCTCCTCCACGGCGGCGGCCCCGACGGCATCCCCGTCGAGCCGATCAACCCGAAGAACGCCTTCACCGGCGCCTCCGCCGGACTCGGCCTCTTCTTCGCCTTCTGGTCCTGGGTCGGCTTCGAGTCGACGGCCATGTACGGCGAGGAGTCCCGCGACCCCAAGCGCGTCATCCCCCGCGCCACCCTCATCTCCGTCGTCGGCGTCGGCCTCTTCTACATCTACGTCTCCTGGATGGCGATCGCCGGGAACGGCCTCACCGGCTCCGTGGAACTGTCGTCCTCCAGCAGCCCGCTCGACCTCTTCTTCGCGCCGGCCCGCACCTTCATCGGCGCCTGGGCCGTCGACGCCTTCCAGTGGCTGCTGCTCACCGGCTCCTTCGCCTGCGGCATGGCCTTCCACCAGTGCGCCTCGCGCTACCTCTACGCCATCGGCCGCGAGGGCTTCCTCCACCCCGCCCTCGGCCGCACCCACCCGAAGCACGGCTCCCCGTACCTCGCCTCCTTCGCGCAGAGCGTCATCGCCGTCGCCCTCGTCGGAGCCTTCTGGATCACCGGCCAGGACCCCTACATCCACCTCTACACGCTGCTCGCGATCCTCGGCACGATGGCGATCCTCATCGTGCAGACCCTCTGCTCCTTCGCCGTCATCGGCTACTTCCGCAGGAACCACCCCGAGGACCGGCACTGGTTCAGGACCCTCACCGCCCCCCTCCTCGGCGGCATCGGCATGACCGCCGTCGTCCTCCTCCTCGTCGTCAACATGGAGACCGCGGCCGGGCTCGCCGCCGACTCCCTCTTCTTCGAGGCGATCCCGTGGATCGTCGGCGGAGTCTTCCTCGGCGGCCTCGCCCTCGGCCTCTACCTGAAGGCCCGGCGCCCCGAGCGGTACGAGATCATCGGCCGGATCGTCCTGGAGGACGCCGCCGAACGCGACGACGAGCAGGCGGAGCCCGTACCCGCAGCGCACAGCTGACCCCTCATCCCTCCAGGAGCGCCCCATGGCACGCACCCGCCCGATGCACCTCCTGAACCGCCTCGCCGCCGACCACGCCGACGCCCGCCGGCTCGGCCTGCCCGTCGACGAGCTGCGCGGCCTGCGGAACGACCCGCTCGGCCGCCGCACCCTCCTCAAGGCCGCGGCCGCGGCCGGCCTCGCGGTCTCCGCCGCGGCCGCGCCCGCCGTCGCCGCCGTCCCCGACCCCCCGGTGCGGTCCGACGCCCGGATCGCCGTCGTCGGCGCCGGCATCGCCGGACTCACCGCCGCCCTCACGCTCCAGGACGCCGGCCTCGCCCCCGTCCTGTACGAGGCCGACCCGGCCCGCGTCGGCGGCCGCATCTGGACCCAGCGCACCCACTGGGCCTACGGGCAGACCTCCGAGATCGGCGGCGAGCTCATCGACACCGGCCACAAGAAGATGCTGGAGCTCTGCCGCCGCTTCGGCCTCCCCGTCGAGGACTTCCTCGGCGGCGGACCCAACGGCGCCGAGGAGGTCCTCTGGTTCGACGGCGGCTACTACCCGCGCCACCAGGCCGACGAGGACTTCAACGGCGTCTACCAGGCCCTGCGCCGCGACCTGTCGGAGGCCGGGGAGGTCTCCTGGAACCGGACGACGCCCACCGGCACCGCCCTCGACAACCTGTCGGTGTACGAGTGGATCGAGAGCCGCGTCCCCGGCGGGCACGCCTCGCCGCTGGGGAAGTTCATCGACGTCGCCTACAACGTCGAGTACGGCGCCGACACCACCGAACAGTCCTCGCTCGCCCTCGTCCTCCTCATGGGCTACCAGACCAATCCCGGCAACTTCAACATCTGGGGCCTGTCCAACGAGCGCTACCACATCACCGGAGGCAACGACCGGCTCCCGAACGCCATCGCCGCCGCCCTCGCGCCCGGCACCCTCCGCATGGGCTCCTCCCTCCAGGGCGTACGGGCCAACGCCGACGGCACCCAGACGCTGACCTTCACCGAGGGCGGCACCACCCGCACCGTCACCGCCGACCACACCGTCCTGTGCGTCCCGCTGCCCGTCCTCCAGCGGCTCGACCTCACCCGGGCCGGCTTCGACCCGCTCATGACGAACCTCCTCCGGGACGCCCGCATGGGCTACTGCACCAAGCTCAACATGCAGTTCGGCACCCGCCCCTGGCGCGGCACCGGTCCCTGGCCCGGGGTCTCCGCCGGCGACTGCTTCACCGACCTCGACGTCCAGCAGACCTGGGACACCACCAAGCTCCAGGGCGGCACCGGCGGCATCCTCATCCAGTACAACGGCGGCAGCCTCGCCCGGAGACTCGACCCCGCCGGCCCCTTCTCCACCGAGTCCGACCCCTACGTCCGGAACCTGGTGAACCGCCACCTCGCCGGCGTCGACGCCTTCTTCCCCGGCACCTCCCGCGCCTGGAACGGCCGCGCCCAGCTCTCCGCCTGGCACGAGAACCCGAACGCGCTCGGCGCCTACTCCTGCTGGCCGGTGGGCTACCTCCACCGCTACGCGGGGTACGAGGGCACCGCCCAGGGCAACGTCCACATCGGCGGCGAGCACTGCTCCTACGACTTCCAGGGCTTCATGGAGGGCGGCGCCACCGAGGGCGAACGGGCCGCGCGGGAGGTGATCGACGCCCTGCGGTAGCGGTCAGGCCGCCGGCCTGATGTTGTGGTTGTGGCGGAAGACGTTGTCCGGGTCGAAGGCCGCCTTCACCGCGGCGAGCCGGGGGAGGTTCTCCTCGCCGAACCCGGCGACGACCCGCGGCTCGCCCTCCGCCCCGATGAAGTTGAGGTACACGGCGTCCGTGGTCCACGGCCGCATGTCCGCGCGGACGTCGTGCACCCACTGCACCGCCCGCCCGTCGTCCGCCGGGTCCTCCCAGGTCGCGAACGGGTGCACCACCCACGGCGCGGTCCGCCACGGCAGCGGATAGCCCGACGGACCGGCCGCCACCGCCCCGCCCATCATGAAGAGCACGTGCTGCGTCTGCGTCCCGGCCGGGATCCGCTCGCCGCGCGCGCAGAAGACGTCCACGGCCTCCTCCGGGAAACCGCTCAGATACTCCGCCGACCAGTAGTTCCGCAGCCCCGGCGGGTCGTCCAGCATGCTCTGCAGCTCCGCGTACGGGATGTCGGAGACGACCTCCACCACCGGCCGCAGCGCCACCAGCGACTCCACGACCTCGCGGACCCGGGACATCGGCCCCGCGCACGTCACCAGCGCGCCGCAGACCAGCTGCCCCACCAGATGGCCGGGCACGAACGGCTCGGGCGGCGCCGGGAAGTAGATCACCCCGCCCCCGATCTCGTCCGGCGCCCACCCGGCCAGCTCCCGGTAGGCGCGCACCACCTCGGGGCCGGACCGGGGCGGGAAGAGCAGCAGCGCCATGCTCATCCGCGGCAGCTCGTGCAGCCGCAGCGTCAGCGAGGTCGCCACCCCGAAGTTGCCACCGCCGCCGTGCAGCGCCCAGAACAGCTCCGGGTTCTCCTCCGCGCTCGCCACCACGTGCTCGCCCCCGGCCGTGATCAGCTCGACGGAGAGCAGGTTGTCGCAGGCCAGCCCGAACTTCCGCTCCAGCCAGCCGGAGCCGCCGCCGAGCACGAAGCCGCCGACGCCGGTCGTGGACACCCGCCCGCCGGTCGTCGCCAGACCGAACGGCTGGGTCGCGCGGTCCAGGTGGCTCATGAGCGCCCCGCCCTCGACCCGCACCGTCAGGTGCTCCGGGTCGGCGACCACCGCGTGCATCCGGCGCAGGTCGACCACGAGCCCACCGTCGACGACGGAGGCACCGGCGACGCTGTGGCCGCCGCCGCGCACCGCGATCGGCAGCCCGGTCTCCCGGCCGAAGAGGACCGCGTTCGTGACGTCGGCCTGGGTCGCGCACTGGGCGATGACCGCCGGACGCCGGTCGATCATCCCGTTGTGGACGGCCCTGGCCTCGTCGTAGCCCGGATCCCCGGGCACGTACACCTCACCGGCCAGATCCTCGCGGAGCCCGGCCAGGGCGCTCGGCGGAACGGTGGTGTGGGGAGCCATGGCCGCCCCCCTTTCGGTACGGGGGCCAGAACTCCTCTCATCGTAGGTCCGGGCCCCCGGGGCCGCCGCTCAGCCGCCGTACGCGCCGCTCGCCGTCAGCCGCAGGGCCGTGTCGATCAGCGGGACGTGGCTGAACGCCTGCGGGAAGTTCCCGACCTGCCGCTGGAGCCGCGGGTCCCACTCCTCGGCGAGCAGCCCCAGGTCGTTGCGGAGCGCCAGCAGCTTCTCGAAGAGGGTGCGGGCCTCGTCGACCCGGCCGATCATCGCCAGGTCGTCCGCGAGCCAGAACGAGCAGGCGAGGAACGCGCCCTCGTCGCCCTCCAGGCCGTCGACGCCCGCCTCCTCGCCGGCCGTCGGATAGCGCAGCACGAAGCCGTCCTCCGTGGACAGCTCCCGCTGGATCGCCTCGATCGTGCCGATCACCCGCTTGTCGTCCGGCGGCAGGAAGCCCATCTGCGGGATCAGCAGCAGCGAGGCGTCCAGCTCCTTGGAGCCGTACGACTGGGTGAAGGTGTTCCGCTCCTTGTCGTAGCCCTTCTCGCAGACGTCCCGGTGGATCTCGTCGCGCAGCTCGCGCCAGCGCTCCAGCGGCCCGTCCGCGTCCCCGGCCTCGATCAGCTTGATCGTGCGGTCGACCGCCACCCAGGCCATCACCTTGGAGTGGGTGAAGTGCCGGCGCGGGCCGCGGACCTCCCAGATGCCCTCGTCGGGCTGGTTCCAGTGGGTCTCCAGGTAGTTGATCAACTTGATCTGGAGCAGGGACGCGTAGTCGTTGCGGGAGAGGCCCGTCATGTGCGCGAGGTGCAGGGCCTCGGCGACCTCGCCGTACACGTCCAGCTGGAGCTGGTTCGCCGCGCCGTTGCCGACCCGGACGGGGCCGGAGTTCTCGTACCCCGGCAACCAGTCCAGCTCCGCCTCGCCGAGCTCCCGCTCGCCCGCGATGCCGTACATGATCTGCAGGTTCTCCGGGTCGCCCGCGACCGCGCGGAGCAGCCAGTCCCGCCAGGCGCGGGCCTCCTCGCGGTAGCCGGTGCGCAGCAGCGAGGAGAGGGTGATGGCCGCGTCCCGCAGCCAGGTGTAGCGGTAGTCCCAGTTCCGCACGCCGCCGATCTCCTCCGGCAGCGAGGTCGTCGGCGCGGCGACGATCCCGCCGGTCGGCGCGTACGTCAGCGCCTTCAGGGTGATCAGCGAGCGGACCACGGCCTCCCGGTACGGGCCGTGGTACGTGCAGTGCTCCACCCAGTCGCGCCAGAAGCCGGCCGTCGCCTCCAGGGACCCCTCGGGATCCGGCAGGGCCGGCGGCTCCTTGTGCGAGGGCTGCCAGGAGAGGGTGAAGGTGATCCGGTCGCCGGGGGCGACGGTGAACTCGGAGTAGGTGGTGAGGTCCTCGCCGTGGGTCTCGGCGTCGCTGTCGAACCAGACGGAGTCCGGCCCGGCGACCGCGACCGTCCGCTCGCCGACCTTGTGGACCCAGGGCACGATCCGGCCGTAGCTGAACCGCATCCGCAGCGCCGAGCGCATCCGCACCCGGCCGCTGACGCCCTCCACGATCCGGATCAGCTGCGGCGCGCCGTCGCGCGGCGGCATGAAGTCGGTCACCCGGACCGTGCCGTGCGGGGTGTCCCACTCGGACTCCAGGATCAGCGAGTCGCCCCGGTAGCGGCGGCGGTCCGCGGGGGCGGGCTCGGAGTCAGGGGGCCCGGCCGGGCCCACTCTCCAGAAGCCGTGCTCCTCGGTGCCGAGCAGGCCCGCGAAGACCGCGTGCGAGTCGAAGCGGGGCAGGCAGAGCCAGTCGACACTGCCGTCCCGGCAGACCAGCGCCGCGGTCTGCATGTCTCCGATGAGTGCGTAATCCTCGATACGCCCGGCCACGTGCTTCACTCCAGTCGAACGGCCCGTCCGCCCCTCGGGGCGCGTGCAGCAGATGTTGCGAGATGCGAGTTGCGGGAGTGCCCGCGGTGCCAGTGTGCGGGATGGCCGGCCCCGGCAGCGGATCGAGGGGAGCCGACACGGGCTCCCGGTCCGGTTCCGCGGGCGGGGGCGGTGCCGTCGGCCGGCCGCCCGGCGACCCGGCCGGGCGGGACGGTCCGCACCGTGGTGACCGTGGCGATCACCCGTGCGAGGCGCTGCTCCACCCGGGTGAACAGCGGTTTTCGATCCGCCCCCGGGGCCCCGTCGGCGGCGTACGACGGCCCCGCGGCGGCCCGTCCCACCCGGTCGGCGGGCGCGCCGACCGTGTGGCCGGAAGCGGTCTCCTGATGTCACTGATACCCTGGTACCCCGTGGACCGGTGGGAAACGGCGCCAGCCGAAACCCCCGAAACCGCAGCGACGGCACCCCCGATTCTTCCGGAGGACCTGCCGCTTCGCACCTCCAGAACGCGACCACGGGAGCCCCCTCTTGGCGATGCCGCCCAAATCCACGACGACCAAGCACATCTTCGTCACCGGGGGTGTCGCCTCCTCGCTCGGCAAGGGCCTCACCGCCTCCAGCCTGGGTGCGCTCCTCAAGGCCCGGGGCCTGCGGGTCACGATGCAGAAGCTCGACCCGTACCTCAACGTCGACCCGGGCACGATGAACCCCTTCCAGCACGGTGAGGTGTTCGTCACCAACGACGGCGCCGAGACCGACCTGGACATCGGCCACTACGAGCGCTTCCTCGACGTCGACCTCGACGGCTCGGCCAACGTCACCACCGGCCAGGTCTACTCGCAGGTCATCGCCAAGGAGCGGCGCGGCGAGTACCTCGGCGACACCGTGCAGGTCATCCCGCACATCACCAACGAGATCAAGTCGCGGATCCGCCGCATGGCCACCGACGACGTCGACGTCGTCATCACCGAGGTCGGCGGCACGGTCGGCGACATCGAGTCGCTGCCGTTCCTGGAGACCGTCCGCCAGGTCCGCCACGAGGTCGGCCGCGACAACGTCTTCGTCGTGCACATCTCGCTGCTGCCCTACATCGGCCCCTCCGGCGAGCTGAAGACCAAGCCGACCCAGCACTCGGTCGCCGCCCTGCGCAACATCGGCATCCAGCCCGACGCGATCGTGCTGCGCGCCGACCGCGAGGTCCCCACCGCCATCAAGCGCAAGATCTCGCTGATGTGCGACGTCGACGAGGCCGCGGTCGTCGCCGCCATCGACGCCCCGTCGATCTACGACATCCCGAAGGTGCTGCACACCGAGGGCCTCGACGCCTACGTCGTGCGCAAGCTCGACCTGCCCTTCCGCGACGTGGACTGGACCGTCTGGGAGGACCTCCTGGACCGCGTCCACAACCCCGACCACGAGGTCACCGTCGCGCTCGTCGGCAAGTACATCGACCTGCCCGACGCCTACCTGTCGGTCACCGAGGCCATGCGCGCCGGCGGCTTCGCCAACAAGGCGCGGGTCAAGGTCAAGTGGGTCACCTCCGACGACTGCAAGACCCAGGCCGGTGCCGAGAAGCAGCTCGGCGACTGCGACGCCATCCTCATCCCCGGCGGCTTCGGCGACCGCGGCGTCTCCGGCAAGGTCGGCGCCATCCAGTACGCCCGTGAGCACAAGGTGCCGCTGCTCGGCATCTGCCTCGGTCTCCAGTGCATCGTCATCGAGGCGGCCCGGAACCTGGCGGGCATCCCCGAGGCGAACTCCACCGAGTTCGACCCGGCGACCGCGCACCCCGTCGTCTCCACGATGGAGGAGCAGCTCGCCTACGTGGAGGGCGCCGGCGACCTGGGCGGGACGATGCGCCTGGGCCTGTACCCGGCGAAGCTCGCCGAGGGCTCGGTCGTCCGCGAGACCTACGACGGCGAGCCGTACGTCGAGGAGCGCCACCGTCACCGCTACGAGGTGAACAACGCGTACCGCGCCGAGCTGGAGAAGAAGGCCGGTCTGGTCTTCTCCGGCACCTCCCCGGACAACAAGCTCGTCGAGTTCGTCGAGTACCCGAAGGAGATCCACCCCTACCTGGTCGCCACCCAGGCGCACCCGGAGCTGAAGTCCCGCCCGACCCGCCCGCACCCGCTCTTCGCGGGCCTGGTGAAGGCGGCCGTCGAGCGCAGGACGGGCAAGAAGTAGCCAGGCGTTAACGTTGCCGGGGTACGGGTCCTGACGGGCCGGTGCCCCGGTTTTCGCATGTGGTTTCGGGTACGGGAGGACAGAGATGAAGGTGCAGGACACCCCGGAGGAGTGGCAGGTCGTCGCCACCGCCACCCCCTTCAAGGGGAACAAGACGAGTGTCCGCACGGACGACGTGGTCATGCCGGACGGTTCGGTCGCCCGCCGCGACTACCAGGTCCACCCCGGCTCCGTCGCCGTGCTCGCCCTGGACGACCAGGGCCGGGTGCTCGTGCTGCGCCAGTACCGCCACCCGGTGCGGCAGAAGCTGTGGGAGATCCCGGCGGGCCTGCTCGACGTGCCCGGGGAGAACCCGCTCCACGCCGCGCAGCGCGAGCTGTACGAGGAGGCGTACGCCAAGGCGGGGGAGTGGCGGGTCCTCGCGGACGTCTACCCCACGCCGGGCGGCTGCGACGAGGCCGTACGGATCTTCCTGGCGCGGGACCTCGCCGACGCGGAGGGGGACCGGTACGCGGTCTCCGAGGAGGAGGCCGACATGGAGGTGGCGCGGGTCCCGCTCGACGAGCTGGTGCGCGGGATCCTCGCGGGCGAGCTCCACAACACCTGCCTGGTGGTGGGCGTGCTGTCGCTCGTCGCGGCCCGTGCCGGCGACGGTCTCGACGCGCTCCGCCCCGCCGACGCCCCCTGGCCGGCCCGCCCCTTCGAGGCGTAGCACCCGCGCGGGGCGGCGCGCCGTCCCTGCGGGACGTCCGCCCGCAGGGACGGCGGGTGCGCCACAGGGACGGCGTGCGACACCGGGACGGCGGGGGCGACACCGGGACGGCGACTCCGGTGTGACTGTCTGCTGATCCGATCGGGGGACGTGCTCGTCGTGCTCCACCGGGCCCGCCCGGGGGGCTGAACTACGCTCGTACACGCCCGTGCGGAGTCCCCCGCGGGGATCGGCTCGTGCGCAGGTGGACGGGAGCGTGGCCCGTGACGGATCAGGCGGTGGCAGCGGCCGGCAGCCGGCAGTTCTACGGCCGGCAGCGGGAGTTGAAGGCCCTCCGCGTCGACATCGAACGGACCGGTCTCGACACCCTCACCGGCCGCAAGGAGCCCCGCGCCCGTGTCCTCCTCGTCGCCGGCCGGCCCGGCTCCGGGCGGACCTCGCTCGCCGAGGAGCTGATCGCCTCGATCGCCTCCCGCTACCCCGACGGGGTCTACCGGGCGCGGCTCACCGAGCCCGGCGGCGAGCCCGTCCCCACCGCCAGGGCCGCCCGCGAACTCCTGCGCGACCTCGGGGTCGCCGAGCCGCCGGGCGCGGCGGAGGACGAGCTGACCGAGCTGGTCCGCGAGGCGCTCGGCACGCGCCGGGCGATCCTGCTGCTCGACGACGCCGTCGACGCCGAGCAGGCCGATCCGCTGCTCCCCGACAACCCCGACGCCCTGGTCGTCGCGGTGGCCCGGGGGCCGCTCACCGGCATCCCCGACGTCCGGCCCTGCACGCTGGGCGGGCTCGACCCGAAGTCCGCGATCGAGCTGCTGACCTCGGCCACCGGCTCGGTCCGCATCACCGTCGACCCGCAGGCCGCCGAGGCGCTGGTCGAGGAGTGCGGCGGCCTGCCCGCCGCGGTGGTCCTCGCCGGCGGCTGGCTGGCCGGCCGGCCCGAGACCTCCGTCGCCGACCTCGCCAAGCGGCTGCGCGGTCTGAGCGGAGACCCCCTCACCCGCACCTTCCTCCTGGCTCACCAGGCGCTGCCGCAGCCGGCCGCCCGGATACTGCGCTTCCTGGCGCTCGCCCCGCTCGGCCGGGCCGACGCCCACACCGCCTCCGCCCTGGCCGGCTGCTCGGTCTCGGCGGCGGCGACCACGCTCGCGGACTTCGCCCGCCTCGGCCTGGTGACCGAGCACACCGACGGGCGGTACGAGGTCCCCGGCCATCTCGTCCCCCTGCTCCGCGCCCAGCTGGAGGAGCGCGACCGGCCCGCCGAGGTGCAGCTCGCCCGGGCCCGGATGCTGGAGCGGACCGTGCGGCTCCTCCAGTCCTGCCGCGCGGTCACCGAACCCGAGGGGTCCCCGGCCCGCCGCAGACTCGCCGGCCTGCCGCGCGCCCTGCGCTTCCCCACCCCCGAGGACGCCGCCGACTGGCTGGCCTCCCGCCGCACCGAGCTGCTCGCCTGCGCCCGGCTCGCGGTCGCCGACGGAGAGCTGGACACCCTGGCCCGCCGGCTCATCGCGTCCCTGGTGCGGGCGCTCACGGCGCACCGTGGGGCCGAGGCGGCGGCGCCGGACCTCTACGGGCTGCACCGGCTCGTCCTCGACGTCGCCGAGCGGCGCGGCCTCCACCGCGAGCGGGCCGCCGCCCTCCTCAACCTCGGCGACCTCGACGCCAAGACCGGCCGCACGAAGGACGCCCTGCTGCGATATCGGTTGGCTTGGGAGGTCGGAAGGCAGGCAAATGATCCGTACGCCACCGGTCGCGCGATGGAATCCGTAGGTGGCAGCTATCAGGAGCTGGGTGACTGGCACCGGGCCGGCGACTGGTACGGCCGCGCCCTGGCGCAGCGCCTCGCCCATGACGAGCGGGCCGACCAGGCGCGCCTGTACGCCCGCCTCGGGGCGGTGCAGACCTATGCGGGGCGGTACGGGGAGGCCCTGCGGCACTGGCGGGCGGCCGCGGCCGGCTACCGCAGGCTCGGTGATCTCCCGGGCCACGCACGGGCGTTGAGCGAGGCGGCGCGGGTGCAGGAGTACGCCGGTCGCCCGGAAGAGTCGCTGCGGACCTGCGAGGAGGCGGTCGAGTGGGCCCGCCGCGCCCAGGACACCCGGCTCCAGGCGGCGCTCCAGCTGAGGCTCGCCGACACCCTCGACCGGCTCGGTGACCCGGCCGCGGCGCGACTGCACCGGGCCGCGGCGGACCGTCTGCTGGAAACCGACCACTGTGCCTACGAAATCCGCAGTGGGTCTGCGGAAGATTAGTACTTTGAAAGGCTAGACAGCGGGAACTCCTTCATTAGACTGGTTCCGCCGCGTTCGAACGTGGTCTGCTCCGGTGTGCCGCAGTGCCTCCGGGTATGTATCGCAGTGCACCAGTTATCCCCCCGATTCAAGGACCGTGATCGACGATGAAGGTCGGCATCCCCCGCGAGGTCAAGAACAACGAGTTCCGCGTGGCCATCACCCCCGCCGGTGTCCACGAGCTCGTCCGCAACGGCCACCAGGTCTTCATCGAGCAGAACGCCGGCGTCGGCTCCTCGATCACGGACGAGGAGTACGTCGCCGCGGGCGCCGAGATCCTCGCCACCGCCGACGAGGTCTGGGCCACCGCCGACCTGCTCCTCAAGGTCAAGGAGCCGATCGCGGAGGAGTACCACCGCCTCCGCAAGGACCAGACGCTCTTCACCTACCTGCACCTCGCGGCCTCCAAGGAGTGCACGGACGCCCTCCTGGAGTCCGGCACCACCGCCATCGCCTACGAGACGGTCGAGACCGCGAACCGCGCGCTCCCGCTGCTCGCCCCGATGTCCGAGGTCGCGGGCCGCCTGGCCCCGCAGGTCGGCGCCTACCACCTGATGCGCTCGGCCGGCGGCCGCGGCGTCCTCCCCGGCGGCGTCCCCGGCACCCACGCCGGCAAGGCGGTCGTCATCGGCGGCGGCGTCTCCGGCTGGAACGCCACCCAGATCGCCGTCGGCATGGGCTTCCACGTGACCCTGCTCGACAAGGACATCAACAAGCTCCGCGAGGCCGACAAGATCTTCGGCACCCAGGTGCAGACGATCGTCTCCAACGCCTACGAGCTGGAGAAGGCCGTCGTCGAGGCCGACCTCGTCATCGGCGCGGTCCTCATCCCGGGCGCCAAGGCCCCGAAGCTGGTCACCAACGAGCTCGTCGCCAAGATGAAGCCCGGAAGTGTCCTTGTCGACATCGCGATCGACCAGGGCGGCTGCTTCGAGGACTCGCACCCGACCACCCACGCCGAGCCGACCTTCAAGGTGCACGACTCGGTCTTCTACTGCGTCGCCAACATGCCCGGCGCGGTCCCGAACACCTCCACCTACGCGCTCACCAACGCCACGCTGCCCTACATCGTGTCGCTGGCGAACAACGGCTGGGTCGAGGCGCTGCGCCGCGACGCCGCCCTCGCCCTGGGCCTCAACACCCATGACGGCAAGGTGGTTTACAAGGAGGTCGCCGAGGCGCACGGCTACGAGCACGTCGAGCTGAGCAGCCTCGTCGGCTGACGCGGGAGCCGCCCTCGCGAGGGCTCCGGCGGCGGCCGTCAACGCCCGCCGTCAATGTCACACACCCGGCCGGACCTTGTTCGACAAGGTCCGGCCGGCTGTGTCTCGGGCCACGCCGAAACGTTCGGTCAACTCGCCTCGAACGTAACCCTTTAACCGTTTCGCACACCCCTGAAACGCGTGGATGGGTGGTCGCGCACCCTTGACAGAGCCGTGTTCGGTTGCCGACACAACGGGCCGGGTCCGGGCGATTGTGTTGCTGCGGACCGGTGACACGCCATAGAGTCGCCAACCGTCGGCATGGTGCCACGCTGACAGATCGATAAATGTTCCTGGTCACATCCAAGGAGGTAAGACGACTTGTGAATGAGTCGACATTTACTCCCGGGAGCGGTGCGCCAGGTGCCCCGGTCGGCTCCGTCGCGGTGCGGACCTTCGCGACGCACCAGCCCATGACGACAACCCACACGCTGAAGACGATGGACGGCCTACACGTGAACGCCACGGCCGGCAACGAGATGGGCCGAGAGTCCACCCACTTCGCCGCCTACGACGAGCTGCCCGAGGGGCACTTCTACGACCCCGACGCCGAGTACGAGCCCGACCCGGAGTACGCGGCCACCCTCGCGCCCGACGCTGCCCGCCAGCGCCGCGAGCGGATCGGCCCCACCGGACGGCCGCTGCCGTACTTCCCGATCCCGGGCCCGCTGACCGACCACGGCCCCGCCAAGATCATCGCGATGTGCAACCAGAAGGGCGGCGTCGGCAAGACCACGTCGACCATCAACCTGGGCGCCGCGCTCGCCGAGTACGGACGACGGGTGCTGCTCGTCGACTTCGACCCGCAGGGTGCCCTGTCGGTCGGCCTCGGCGTGAACCCGATGGAGCTCGACCTCACCGTCTACAACCTGCTCATGGAGCGGGGCATGTCGGCGGACGAGGTGCTGCTCAAGACGGCGGTCCCCAACATGGACCTGCTGCCGAGCAACATCGACCTCTCCGCCGCCGAGGTGCAGCTGGTCTCCGAGGTCGCGCGCGAGTCCACGCTCCAGCGCGCCCTCAAGCCGCTGATGAACGACTACGACTACATCGTGATCGACTGTCAGCCCTCGCTCGGCCTGCTGACCGTGAACGCCCTGACGGCCGCTCACAAGGTCATCGTGCCGCTGGAGTGCGAGTTCTTCGCGCTGCGCGGCGTCGCCCTGCTGACCGAGACCATCGAGAAGGTCCAGGAGCGGCTCAACCCGGAGCTGGAGCTCGACGGCATCCTCGCCACCATGTACGACTCCCGGACCGTGCACTCCCGCGAGGTGCTCGCCCGGGTCGTCGAGGCCTTCGACGACCACGTCTACCACACGGTGATCGGCCGGACGGTGCGCTTCCCGGAGACCACCGTCGCCGGCGAGCCCATCACCACCTACGCCTCCAACTCCGTGGGCGCCGCCGCCTACCGCCAGCTCGCCAGGGAGGTGCTCGCCCGGTGTCACGCCGAGTGAGTCTGCCCGGAGCCGACGAACTCTTCCGTACGACCGGGGGGACGGCACTGCAGTCCTCGTCGCCCCGCCGAACCGTTCCCGCTCCGGCGGGAGAGAGCGACACGGCGGCCGGCGCGGACGGCGGCTCCGCCGAGCACACGGCCGCCGGCTCGGAGGCGGCCGAGCCGCGCGCCCGCGAGACCGAGGCAGTCCCCGCGCAGCAGCCCGCCCCGGTGAAGGCGGCCGCCCAGGCCGGCGCTCCGGCGCGGCGCCGCGGCGGCCGGGCCGCCGCGCGGCGGCCCAGCGGCCGGGAGCGGCACGACGAGAAGATCACGGTCTACGTCTCCGCCGAGGAGCTCATGGACCTGGAGCACGCCCGTCTCGTGCTGCGCGGCGAGCACGGCCTCGCCGTGGACCGCGGCCGGATCGTCCGCGAGGCGGTCGCCGTGGTCCTGGCGGACCTGGAGTCCCGCGGCGAGGCGAGCATCCTCGTCCGCCGTCTGCGCGGCCGCTGACGGTAGCCTGCGGGCGGCCCCGCCCCCGCACCCCCTGGAACAGCCCCCGATGCACCCGCACGCCGACGTGACGTCCCGCCCACCGCGCCGCCGCGCGCTGGGCCGGGGCGGCGGCCCCGACGGACCCCCTGCGGCCCCCGCGCCGGAGCCGGTGGCCGTGCCCATACCCGATCCCGTATCCGTGCCCGAGGCGGAGCCCGTGGCGGACCCCGCGGCAGGGCCCGCGGCGGATCCGGAGGCCGGGGACGGGCGGTTCACCGTGCGGCTCGCGAACTTCGAGGGGCCGTTCGACCTGCTGCTCCAGCTGATCACCAAGCACAGGCTGGACATCACCGAGGTCGCGCTCTCCCAGGTCACCGACGAGTTCATGGCCCACATCCGCGCCCTCGGGCCGGACGGGGACCTCGACCAGACCACCGAGTTCCTGGTCGTCGCCGCGACCCTGCTCGACCTCAAGGCCGCCCGGCTGCTGCCCGCCGCCGAGGTCGAGGACGAGGCCGACCTCGCCCTCCTGGAGGCCCGCGACCTGCTCTTCGCCCGGCTCCTCCAGTACCGCGCCTACAAGCGGATCGCCGAGATCCTCGCCGAGCGCTGGGAGGAGGAGGGCCGCCGCCACCCCCGGACCGTCGGCCTGGAGCCGCACCACGCCGAACTGCTGCCCGAGGTGATCCTCTCGATCGGCGCCGAGGGCCTCGCGCGGCTCGCCGCGCAGGCCATGCGGCCCAAGGCCGCGCCGCAGGTGTACGTCGACCACATCCACGCGCCGCTGGTCAGCGTCCGCGAGCAGGCCGGGATCGTCGCCGCCCTGCTGCGCGAGCGCGGCACCGCGGACTTCCGGGAGCTGGTCGAGGACGCCGGTGACACCCTGACCGTCGTCGCCCGCTTCCTCGCCCTCCTGGAGCTGTACCGGGAGAAGGCCGTCGCCCTCGACCAGGAGGACCCGCTGGGCCGCCTCGCGGTCTCCTGGACCGGCGGCGACGGCGAGACCCGGGTGACCGAGGAATTCGACACGGAGGACCAGCCGGAATGAGCGACCTCAAGCCCGCCCTCGAAGCCGTCCTGATGGTCGTCGACGAGCCCGCCACCGAGGCCCACCTCGCCAAGGTCCTCGACCGCGCCCCCGCTGAGGTCGCCGACGCCCTCCACGAGCTGGCCGACGAGTACACCGCCGACGGGCGCGGCTTCGAGCTGCGCCGGGTCGCGGGGGGCTGGCGCTACTACACCCGGCCCGCCCACGCCGCCGCCGTCGAGGCCTTCGTCACGGACGGCCGGCAGGCCCGGCTGACCCGGGCGGCCCTGGAGACCCTGGCGGTGGTCGCGTACCGCCAGCCGGTCAGCCGTTCCCGGGTCTCCGCGGTCCGCGGGGTCAACTGCGACGGCGTGATGCGGACCCTCCTCCAGCGGGGTCTCGTGGAGGAGACGGGCGCGGAACCCGAAACAGGTGCGATCCTGTACAGGACGACGAACCACTTCCTGGAGCGGATGGGCCTGCGCGGCCTGGACGAGCTCCCGGAGCTCGCGCCCTTCCTCCCCGAGGCGGACGCGGTCGAAGCGGACTCCCTGGAAGGCGTTCCGTCGTTCGATCCCGACCGGGACGAAGAACCCGGCGCGGACGGACCAGCGGACGAAGAGACGACGGAAGTTTGATGCGAAGCAGCAGCGGCAGGAACAGCGGAAACAACGGCGGGAGCCGTGGTGCCAAGAGCGGCGGCCGCGGCAACGACTACCGGGGCGCGGGCAACAACCGCGACGAGCGCGGCCAGAGCGCCGGGCGCCCCCGGAAGACCCGCCCCGAGGAGCGCAGCTACGACGTGAGCATGCCCTCCGACGCCCCCCGCAAGGGGCGCGGCGACACGGCCCGCGGCGGCGCCAAGGGCGGCCCCAGGCAGTCCCCGAAGCAGCCCACCGGGCAGCCTCGCCGGGGCGGCGGCGGCCGTACGGCCCCGGCGCGCTCGCGCGAGTACGACGCCAGGACCGAGGAGCGCAACCGCGAGCGGTACGCGAACAAGCCCCAGGTCAAGACCCCGAAGACCTTCCCGGGCGCCGAGCAGGAGGGCGAGCGGCTGCAGAAGGTCCTGGCCCGGGCCGGCTACGGCTCGCGCCGCGCCTGCGAGGAGCTGATCGAGCAGGCCCGCGTCGAGGTCAACGGCGAGATCGTCCTGGAGCAGGGCCTCCGCGTGAAGGACAGCGACGAGATCCGCGTCGACGGCCTGTCCGTGGCGACCCAGTCGTACCAGTTCTTCGCGCTGAACAAGCCGGCCGGCGTCGTCTCCACCATGGAGGACCCGGACGGCCGCCAGTGCCTGGGCGACTACGTCACCAACCGCGAGACCCGGCTCTTCCACGTCGGCCGGCTCGACACCGAGACCGAGGGCATCATCCTGCTCACCAACCACGGCGAGCTGGCCCACCGTCTCACCCACCCCAAGTACGGCGTGAAGAAGACCTACCTGGCCGCCGTCACCGGCCCGCTGCCCCGCGAGGTCGGCAAGCGGCTCAAGGAGGGCATCGAGCTGGAGGACGGCTACGCCCGCGCCGACCACTTCCGCGTGGTCGAGCAGCTCGGCAAGAACTACCTGGTCGAGGTCGTGCTCCACGAGGGCCGCAAGCACATCGTGCGCCGGATGCTCGCCGAGGCCGGCTTCCCGGTGGAGAAGCTGGTCCGCACCGCCTTCGGCCCGATCGGTCTGGGCGACCAGAAGTCGGGCTGGCTGCGCCGCCTGTCCAACACCGAGGTCGGCATGCTGATGAAGGAAGTCGGCCTGTAGGACCCGACCCTTCCGGCAGGGCCCCGTATCCGCGACGCGGACACGGGGCCCTCGCCGTTTTCCGGGCTTGTGCGCGACCCCCGCCACCTTTTATAGTCAAGATGACTCTTAAGGAGGCGGGCGTGAGCCTCGCGGATGTACTCGAACCCCTCCAGCGGCCGCTCTTCACGCTGCTGGACACCCCCGTCAGCTGGACCGAGGTCCTCGGCTTCGGCAGCGGCGCCCTCTGCGTCTGGCTCGTCGCCCGGCAGCACCTCGCCAACTGGCCGATCGGCATCGCCAACAACCTCTTCTTCGTCCTGCTCTTCACCCAGGCCGGCCTCTACGCCGACGCCGGCCTCCAGATCGTCTTCATCGTCCTCGCCGCCTACGGCTGGTGGACCTGGACCCACGGGGGTGGACCAGGCTCCGCCGGGGCCCTTCCGGTGCGGCGCACCACCCGCACCGAATGGACCTGGCTGCTCGCGGCGGGGGCGGTGGGGACCCTCGCCCTCGCCCTCCTCCTCGACCGGGCCACCGACTCCACCGTCCCCTTCTGGGACGCCCTCACCACCGGCCTCTCCCTCATGGCGACCTACGGCCAGTGCCGCAAGCGCCTGGAGTCCTGGTGGCTGTGGATCGCCGCCGACGTCGTCTACGTCCCGCTGTACGCGTACAAGGGCCTCTACCTGACCGCCCTGCTGTACCTCGGCTTCATGGCCCTCTGCGTGGCCGGCCTGCGCGGCTGGAGCCGCGACCTCGCCGCCGCCCGCCGCCCGCTGGAGGCCGCGGCATGACCGGCACCCGCACGACCGGCACCCGCACGGCCCCGTACGGCCACGGGCTCGTCCTCGGCAAGTTCTATCCCCCGCACGCCGGCCACCACCACCTCGTCCGCACCGCCCTCGCCGCCTGCGAGCGCGTCACCGTCCTGGTCTGCGCCTCCTCCGTGGAGTCCCTGCCGCTGGAGGAGCGGGTCGCCTGGATGCGCGAGGTCCACCCCGACGCCCTCGTCGTCGGCGCCGTCGACGACATCCCCGTCGACCTCACCGACCCCGCCGTCTGGGACGCCCACATGGCCGTCTTCAGGGCCGCCGTCCCCGAGCCCGTCGACGCCGTCTTCACCTCGGAGCCGTACGGCGAGGAGCTCGGCCGCCGCTTCGGCGCCGCCTCCGTCGCCGTCGACCCCGAGCGGACCCGCTTCCCGGTCTCCGGCACCGCCGTCCGCGCCGACCCCGCCGCCGCCTGGGACTTCCTGGAGGCGCCCGTACGGGCCGCGCTCACCCGCCGGATCGTCGTCCTCGGCGCCGAGTCCACCGGCACCACCACCATGGCCCTCGCCCTCGCCGACCACTACCGGCGCCGGGGCGGGATCTGGGCGCGCACCCGGTACGTCCCCGAGTACGGCCGCGAGTACAGCGAACTCAAGCTCGCCGAACTGCGGGCCGTCCGCCCCGGCGCCGACTGGTCCGAGGTCGCCTTCCACACCACCGACTTCCCCGTCATCGCCCAGCGCCAGGCCGAACTGGAGGAGGAGGCCGCCCGCGACGGCTCGCCCGTCCTCTTCTGCGACACCGACGCCTTCGCCACCACCATCTGGCACGAGCGGTACCTCGGCACCACCAGCGCCGCCACCGGCGAGATCGCCGCCCGCGGCCGCCAGCACCTCTGGCTGCTCACCGACCACCGGGGCGTCGACTTCGAGGACGACGGCCTGCGCGACGGGGAACACCTCCGCCCGTGGATGACCGCCCGCTTCCTCGCCCAGCTCGCCCACACCGGCCGCCGCACCGTCGTCCTCACCGGCCCCCACGAGGAGCGCCTCGCCACCGCCGTCGCCGCCGTCGACGCCCTCCTCGCCGAGGGCTGGCACCTCGCCGACCCCCTCCCGGAGCGCCGATGACCCCGCCGCGCCCCGAGGGGTACGACCCCCGGGCCTTCGAACCCTTCGCCGTCACCGTCGACCTCGCCGTCCTCACCGTCCGCGCCGGCCGGCTGCACGTCCTGCTCGTCCAGCGCGGCCAGGAGCCGTACGCCGGCGCCTGGGCGCTCCCCGGCGGCTTCGTGCTGCCCCGCGAGTCCGCCGGCACCGCCGCCCGCCGCGAACTCGCCGAGGAGACCGGACTGCCCGACGCCACCGTCGCCGGCCTCCACCTCGAACAGCTCCGTACCTACACCGAACCCGACCGCGACCCCAGGATGCGGGTCGTGTCGGTCGCCTACACCGCCCTCGTCCCCGACCTGCCCGAACCGCGCGGCGGCGGCGACGCGGCGGAGGCCCGCTGGCTGCCCTACGACGAGGTCCCGCCGCTCGCGTTCGACCACGACGTGATCCTCGCCGACGCCCGCGGGCGCGTCGGCGCCAAGCTGGAGTACACCTGCCTCGCCACCGCCTTCTGCCCGCCCGAGTTCACCCTCGGCGAGCTGCGCGAGGTCTACGAGACGGTCTGGGGCGTCCCGCTCGACCGCCCCAACTTCCGGCGCAAGGTCCTCACCACCCCCGGCTTCGTCGAACCGGTGGAAGGACCGCCGCGCCGCACCGGCGGACGGGGGAAACCGGCCGCGCTCTACCGGGCGGGCGAGGCCACCGCTCTCCACCCGCCGCTGCTCCGACCGGAAGGACGATCCGCATGACCACGCAGAAGCAGGCCGCCACCGGGACGCTGATGGGACTGGCGCTGGGGGACGCGCTGGGTTTCCCGACCGAGTTCCATGACGTGCCCGCGATCCTCGCCAAGTGCGGGCCGTGGCGGACGATGGAGCTGCCCGTGACGCGGGGGACCGCCTACATCACCGACGACACCCAGATGACCCTCGCCCTCGCCCGGGGCATCCGGACCGCCATGCAACGGGGCCCGCTCACCCCGCTCCGGCTCGCCCGGCCCGTGCGCGACGAGTTCGTCGACTGGTACCACTCCCCGGAGAACAACCGCGCCCCCGGCAACACCTGCCTGCGGGCCTGCATGCTCCTCGACGGCGACCGCCCCTGGCAGGACGCCAGCCAGATCGGCTCCAAGGGCTGCGGCGCCAACATGCGCGTCGCGCCCCTCGGGCTCGTCCCCGGACTGAACGAGGAACAGCGGGCCGGCGCCGCCCAGCTCCAGGCCGCGCTCACCCACGGGCACCCCACCGGGCTCGCCGCCTCCGACCTCACCGCGCGCGCCGTGTGGCTGCTCGCCCAGGGCGTCGACCCGGCCGGGCTCGTCGGAAGGCTGCGCTCCTACGCGTACGAGAACCGCGACACCTACCACGAGCGCTGGCTCGGCGACCTCTGGACCCGCTCCCAGGACCCGAGCGTCCGGCACTTCGTCCGGCGCGGCTGGGACGAGTGCCTGGCCGTCCTCGAACGGCTCGACTCCGTGCAGCGCACCGCCGACCCGGAGCTCGACCCCTGTACGTACACGGGCGACGGCTGGATCGCGGAGGAGGCGCTCGCCACCGGGCTGCTCTGCTTCCTGCTCTTCCCCGGTGATCCGCTGACCGCCCTGCGCCGGGCCGCCTGCACCCGCGGCGACTCCGACTCGATCGCGGCCCTCGCCGGCGCCTTCGCCGGCGCCCACCTGGGCGCGGACGCCTGGCCCACCGAGTGGACCGACCGCGTCGAGCACCGCGACGAGCTGCGCGAACTCGGGGCCCTCTGGGACGCCTGAGCGGGATCTGGGAGGCTTCGGTCCCATGACGCTCACCATCGAGGCCCACAAGGCCGACCTGACCGCCGTCGTCGCCGAGGAGCCGGACCCCCTCCTCTTCGCCACGGTCTCCGGCGCCCACCTCTACGGCTTCCCGTCCCACGACTCCGACGTGGACCTGCGGGGAGTCCACCTGCTGCCCGCCGAGGCGCTGGTGGGACTCCGGGAGCCCGAGGAGACCCGGGACCGGATGTGGACGCGGGACGGCGTCGAGATGGACCTCGTCACGCACGACCTGCGGAAGTTCGCCCGGCTGATGCTGCGCCGCAACGGCTACGTCCTGGAGCAGCTCACCTCGCCGCTGGTCGTGCACACCACCCCCGTCCACGCCGAGCTCGCCGCCCTGGTGCCGGGGGTGCTCACCACCCACCACGCCCACCACTACCGGGGCTTCGCGGCCACCCAGTGGCGGCTCTTCGAGAAGAGCGGCGAACTCAAGCCGCTGCTCTACACCTATCGGGCGCTGCTCACCGGCATCCACCTCATGCGCTCCGGAGAGGTCCAGGCCCATCTGCCCACGCTCGTCGGCGAGGTGCCGGAGGCCCCGGCGAGGATCCCGGACCTGGTCGCCGCGAAGACGGCCGCCGAGCACGGCACCGCCGGGCTGACGTCCGAGGACGTACGGGCCGAGGTGGAGGCGCTGCACGGCGTGCTCGACGCGGCACGCGCGGCCTCGGGCCTCGCGGACGGCGTCCGCGCCGCAGACGCCCTCCACGACCTCGTCGTACGGGCCCGTCTAGAGCACCTGAAGGGCTGAGGCGCGGCGGGCGCGGATCAGGAGGTCCTGGACGCGCGCGTGGTCGGGGGCGGGCGGCAGGGGGCTGGTGGCGAGGGAGGCGTCGGCCTCGTCCTGGAGGCGGTTCATCCAGGTCTCGACCTCCGGCCACGGGATCTCGCCGCGCTTGACGGCGAGCAGCCGCTCCCGGTCCGCGCCCACGTCGATCCGCAGCTCGCCCGTGCGCAGCAGGTCCCGGCAGCTGCCGAGCAGCCGCAGCAGGTGCATGGCGTGCTTCCAGCGGGGGTGGCCGTACTGCCGCACGTCCGCCTCCAGCTTGCGGCGCTGGCCGGCCGCGTACCGGACGAAGGTGGCGTGGGCCTGGCGGGAGAGGAAGGCCCCGCGCAGGTCGAGGAGCTCGCGGCCCCACTCGGTGGTGTGGACGACCAGGGGGGAGTGGAGGCACTCCAGGACGTTGGGGTTGTTGCGGAGGGCCAGTTCGCAGAAGCGTTCCAGCTCCCAGCTGAACTGCTCGGGGGCCGGACCCTCCACATGCGCCGGCGGCTTGTCGAAGCGCCAGAAGAGCGGCGTCGGGGCGAGGTAGACGCCCCGGGTGTCGGTGTCGCTGTCCTCCGTCGCCAGTCCGAAGGCGCGCGAGCCCATCACGCAGGCGTAGACGGTGTGTTCGCGCACCAGCGCCTCGGGGGTCATGTCCACGGCGGTCATGGCGGTCAGGCTACGCGAGGATGATCGTCTCCCCGGAGACCGTGATCTCAGCGGCCGGCAGCGGACGCGGAGCGGGCCCGGCCGTCACCGCGCCGTCGGTGACGCTGAACCGCGAGCCGTGACACGGGCAGTCGATCGTGCCGTTCGCGACCTTGTTCACCGTGCAGCCCTGATGGGTGCAGATCGCCGAGAACGCCTTGAACTCGCCCGCCTCCGGCTGCGTCACGACCACCTTGCGGTCGGCGAAGACGGTGCCGCCGCCCACCGGGATCTCCGAGGTGCTCGCCAGCGGGGTGCCACCGGCCGTGCCCGGCGCGGAGGAGGCGCCGCCGGTAGGCTCCGCCGACGCCGGGGTGCTCGACTCCGTACCGCCGTCGCCGCCTCCGCCGTCCGAGCCGCAGCCGGTGGCCGTCGCGGCCGTCGCCGTGGTCAGGGCGGCCGCCGCGAGCAGGACCGTCCGGCGGGGTGTCGTCCGTGTCGTCCGTGAAGTCATGCGGCCCAGCTTCGCGCCGACCGCGCCGCCGCCCCCGCAACACGCCGGGCCCCCGCTACACCCAGGGCACCAACTCCCTCGCACGGCCGTCCGCGTCCCGCAGCACCTCCAGCACGGCCGTCACGGCCGCCCGCTCCACCGGCCCGTACACATGCGGGAAGAGCCGGTCCTCCGACCCCTCCCAGCGGACCTCCCCGGACAGCAGGGACGCGTCGATCACCAGCACCAGGAGCGGGCCCGGCACGTCCCGGTAGTGGGCGTCGGCGATCGCGAGCGCCGCCTGCTCGTCCGGCGAGCAGTGCACGAAGCCCTCGGCGGCGAGCGACGGCGGGGCGAAGGGGACGGCGGGGTCCGCGGACCACTCGTCCAGCGGTACGACATGGAGCAGCATCCGCCCTTTCTACCCGCCCTTCACCCGCGCCCGCACCGGGTGAAGGTCGCCCAGGACGCCGGGGTCACCCCGCAGCGGGCCGCCGACGAGATCGCGCGGTCGCCGCCGCAGGCCGTCGACCGGCCCGCACCGGGCGGATCGCTGCCGCAGGGCGGGTCCCCGGCGGACATCAGCCGGGCGCGGAAGCCCTGACCCCACGGCCGTACGCGTGCGCCCGCCCCGCGCGTCTCGCAGGGCGGGCGCACGCGCGCGTGCCCCCCGCGGGCTGACTAGGCTGGCCCCTTACCGCCACCGCCCTGCCGCGCCCCAAGGACATCCCCCCGTGAGAACAGCGCTCGTCATCGGAACCGGACTGATCGGCACCTCCGCCGCACTCGCCCTCGCCGGCCGGGGCGTCACGGTCCACCTGCGCGACCACGACCCGGCGAGCGCCCGGACCGCCGCGGCGCTCGGCGCGGGCACCGACGCGGAGCCCGAGGGCCGGGTGGACCTCGCGATCGTCGCCGTACCGCCGGCGCACGTCGCCGCCACGCTCGCCGACGCCATGCGCGCCGGGGCGGCCCGCGGCTACCTCGACGTGGCCAGCGTCAAGGGCGGACCGCGACGGGACCTGGAGGCGACCGGGCTCGACCTCGGCGCGTACATCGGCAGCCACCCGATGTCCGGCAAGGAGCGCTCCGGCCCGCTGGCGGGCACCGCCGACCTCTTCGAGGGCCGGCCCTGGGTCCTCACGCCGACCCGGGACACCGACACCGAGGTGCTCAACCTCGCGCTGGAGCTCGTCGCCCTCTGTGGCGCCGTGCCCGTCGTCATGGACGCCGACGCCCACGACCGGGCGGTCGCCCTCGTCTCCCACACCCCGCAGCTCGTCTCCTCGATGGTCGCGGCGCGCCTGGAGGAGGCGGAGGAGTCGGCCGTGCGGCTCTGCGGACAGGGGATACGGGACGTCACGCGGATCGCCGCGTCGGACCCGCGCATGTGGCTGGAGATCCTCGCCGCCAACCCCGGGCCGGTCGCCGACGTCCTCGCCGGGGTCGCGGCGGACCTCGACGAGACGGTACGGGCGCTGCGGGCCCTCCAGTCCCCGGACGAGGAGGAGCGGCGGGGCGGCGCGGCCGGGGTCGAGGACGTGCTGAGGCGCGGGAACGCGGGGCGGGCGCGGGTGCCCGGCAAGCACGGGGCGGCTCCGACGGCCTACGAGACCGTCGCGGTGCTCATCAGCGACCGGCCCGGGGAGCTGGCGCGGATCTTCGCGGACGCGGGGCGGGCGGGGGTCAACATCGAGGACGTGCGCATCGAGCACGCGACGGGGCAGCAGGCGGGCCTGGTGCAGCTCATGGTCGACCCCAAGGCCGCCCCCGCCCTCTCCCAGGCCCTCCAGTCCCAGGGCTGGTCCCTCCGCACCCCCTGACCGCCCGGCGCCGCGCCGTTCCGCTCCGTACGCCCACGGGGACGGCGGGCGCGCCGGCCGTAGGGGGGTGTGGGGCGTGGGCGCGGGGGTGTTCGGGGACTCGGTAACCTTGTAGGGGTCCGGGCTGTCGCCGGGGCCCCGAACACCCAGGAAGGTCACCCACCGTGGAATCCGTGATCGTCGCCATCGACGGCCCCTCCGGCACGGGCAAGTCGAGCACCTCGAAGGCGGTCGCCGCCAAGCTGGGCCTCGCCTACCTGGACACCGGTGCCCAGTACCGGGCGATCACCTGGTGGATGATCGGCAACGGCGTCGACGTGGACGACGCCGAGGCCGTGGCGAACGCCGCCGGCAAGCCCGTCATCGTCTCGGGCACGGACCCGTCCCGCCCCACGATCACCGTGGACGGCGTCGACGCGGCGGGTCCGATCCGCACGGAGGAGGTCACCTCCCGGGTCAGCGCGGTCAGCGCCGTCCCCGAGGTCCGCGCGCTCATCACCGACCTCCAGCGTCGCATCGCCCGCGAGGCCGAGCGCGGCATCGTCGTCGAGGGCCGGGACATCGGCACCACCGTCCTCCCCGACGCCGACCTCAAGATCTTCCTCACCGCCTCGCCCGAGGCCCGCGCCGCCCGCCGCTCCGGCGAGCTGAAGGGCGCCGACGTGCGGGCCACCCAGGAGGCCCTGGTCAAGCGGGACGCGGCGGACTCCAGCCGCAAGACCTCCCCGCTCGCCAAGGCCGGGGACGCGGTGGAGGTCGACACCACCGAGCTCACCCTCGACCAGGTCATCGAGTGCGTCGTCACCCTGGTGGAGGAGAAGAGGGCGGCCGTCAAGTGATCCAGCCGTCCGCGAAGGGTGCGGCGGTCGGCCGCCGCATCGGCATCGGACTGATGTACGGCTTCTGGAAGCCGCGCGTCCTCGGCGCCTGGCGGGTACCGGCCGCCGGACCCGTCATCCTGGCCGTCAACCACGCGCACAACATCGACGGCCCCATGCTCATGGGCACCGCCCCGCGCCCCGTGCACTTCCTCATCAAGAAGGAGGCGTTCGTCGGGCCGCTGGGCGGCTTCCTGGAGGGCATCGGCCAGGTGAAGGTCGACCGGGACTCGACCGACCGGAACGCGATCGGCAACGCGCTGGGCGTGCTGGAGCGGGGCGGCGTCCTGGGGATCTTCCCCGAGGGCACCCGCGGCGAGGGCGACTTCGCCTCCCTGCGCGCCGGCCTCGCCTACTTCGCCGTCCGCTCGGGCGCCCCGATCGTGCCGGTCGCGGTCCTCGGGAGCACCGATCGGCCCGGACGCCTCGTCAAGGGGCTGCCGGCCCTCCGCAGCCGGGTGGACGTCGTCTTCGGGGACGCCTTCGAGGCCGGCGACGGCAGCGGGCGGCGTACCCGCAAGGCGCTCGACGAGGCCACGCTCCGCATCCAGGAGCACCTCACCGGCCATCTGAAAAACGCCAGGCGCCTCACCGGGCGCTGAGCCACACTCTCAGTAGTGGGCCCACGGCTCCGGCCGCCGGGACCACCGACCACGAATGATCAAGGAACGGACTTCATGAACGACCAGCACGACCACGGGGCACTTGGCGACGCCGAGTACGCGGAGTTCATGGAGCTCGCCGCGGAAGAGGGCTTCGACGTCGAGGACGTCGAGGAGGCGATCGAGGAGGCCGGCCACGGCCCGCTCCCCGTCCTCGCCGTCGTCGGCCGTCCGAACGTCGGCAAGTCGACCCTGGTGAACCGCATCATCGGCCGCCGCGAGGCCGTCGTCGAGGACAAGCCGGGCGTCACCCGCGACCGCGTCACCTACGAGGCCGAGTGGGCCGGCCGCCGCTTCAAGGTCGTCGACACCGGCGGCTGGGAGCAGGACGTCCTCGGCATCGACGCCTCCGTCGCCACCCAGGCGGAGTACGCCATCGAGGCCGCCGACGCCTGCCTCTTCGTCGTGGACGCCACCGTGGGCGCCACCGACACCGACGAGGCCGTCGTCAAGCTGCTCCGCCGCGCCGGCAAGCCGGTCGTCCTGGCCGCCAACAAGGTCGACGGCCAGTCCGGCGAGGCCGACGCGGCCACGCTGTGGTCCCTCGGCCTCGGCGAGCCCTTCCCGGTCTCCTCGCTGCACGGCCGGGGCACCGGCGACCTCCTCGACGAGGTGCTGCGGAAGCTGCCCGAGGCCCCCGAGCAGACCTTCGGCAAGGCGATCGGCGGCCCCCGCCGCATCGCCCTGATCGGCCGCCCCAACGTCGGCAAGTCCTCCCTCCTCAACAAGGTGGCGGGCGAGGACCGCGTGGTCGTCAACGAGCTGGCCGGCACCACCCGCGACCCGGTCGACGAGCTGATCGAGCTCGGCGGCACGACGTGGAAGTTCGTCGACACCGCCGGCATCCGCAAGAAGGTCCACCTCCAGGCCGGTGCCGACTACTACGCCTCCCTCCGCACGGCCGCCGCAGTGGAGAAGGCCGAGGTCGCGGTCATCCTCATCGACACCACCGACCAGATCTCGGTGCAGGACCAGCGGATCATCACGATGGCCGTCGAGTCCGGCCGCGCCATCGTCATCGCGTACAACAAGTGGGACGAGCTCGACGAGGAGCGCCGTTACTACCTGGAGCGCGAGATCGAGACCGAGATGCAGCAGGTCTCCTGGGCGCCCCGGGTCAACGTCTCCGCCAAGACCGGCCGCCACATGGAGAAGCTGGTCCCGGCGATCGAGACCGCCCTCGCCGGCTGGGAGACCCGCGTCCCCACCGGCCGGCTGAACGCCTTCCTCGGCGAGCTGGTCGCGGCCCACCCGCACCCGGTCCGCGGCGGCAAGCAGCCCCGCATCCTCTTCGGCACCCAGGCCGGCACCAAGCCCCCGCGCTTCGTGCTCTTCGCCTCCGGCTTCCTGGAGGCCGGCTACCGCCGCTTCATCGAGCGCCGGCTGCGCGAGGAGTTCGGCTTCGAGGGCACCCCGATCCACATCTCGGTCCGCGTCCGCGAGAAGCGCGGCAAGAAGAAGTAACCCGGGCCCCGGGCACGGCCGAGGGCCGGAGTCGTACCGTACGCGGACGACTCCGGCCCTCGGCCGTTCCTCGTGCTCCCGGCCGCGCTCAGAGGCCGCGGCGGGGCGCCGGCGGCAGCGCCGCCTGCGGGGGATGGTGCTGGGGGGCCGACCAGGCCGGCGGATGTGCCGCGTGGTGCCGGCCCTGGAGTCCGGTGAGGCCGGTGAACCCGGACAGGCCCGTACTCGTCACCGTGCCGAAGGCCCGGAACGCCAGCTCCTCCTCACCGCTGCGGTCACCCGGAAGCGTGCGGAACGACCGGCGGTACTCCGAGTACAGGGCGTCGAAGATCGGCGTCGCCGAGTACCCGGCCGGAACGTCCTGCGACGCCGGGCGCATGGCGGGGATCGGACTCGGATACGGCTGGGGGAAAGGGTCGTATGCGTGCACGTAGGTGCCAACGACCCCGCCGTCCGTCGGATGCGGGCGGCTCTCCGAAAGAGGGGCCCGCCGGGGACGCGGAACGGTCGGGACCCTCGGCCCGCGCACCGGCCCTATCCCCGGACGTCCGTCGTCCATCAGGTCCCGGCCAGCGGCATCGCGGCGGCGACCAGGCGCCCGTTGGCCGCGGCCTTCTCCAGGGCGTCCCGCAGCAGGTCCTCGCGCGGCTGCTGGCCGATGGAGCCGACCGGCGCGGCGAAGACGAGCACCGTGTGCGACTTGTTGGCCGCCGCGCGCCAGCCCTCGGTGACCTGGAGCGGCTGGTGCGCCTGCCACCAGGCGGACTGGCCCGCTCCGCCGGGGCCGGGCTGGAGCACCGAGTGCAGCTGGCCCATGGCGACGAGGACCGACCAGCCGGGCAGCGCGGCCGGCTTGGTGTTCAGGTCCTCGACGGGGTGGAAGCCCTGCTCCGAGAGGAGCGACAGGAACTCGTCGGTGAGCCCGCCGGAACCGGGCCGGGCGACCGGCGCGGTCGGCTCCACGACCAGCGCCGGGTGCAGCTCGCCGTCGATCAGGACGAGGCCGCTGGTGACGCCGAGCACGGCCTGCTCGGGGTGGGCCGCGGAGAGGGCGTCGGCGGCGTCGGCCGCCGTGATGGAGGCGACGGCGCCCTGGAGCTGGTCCTCGGCGACCTGGACCACCTGCGAGGGGATGCAGCTGGCGTGGGCGAACGCCAGGACCGCGGTCTCCTCGCCGACGAACAGCACCGTGGAGGTGCGCTCCTGCTCGGAGTCGCCCGGCGTGCGGCAGGAGGTGCAGTCGTAGCTGCCCGGGGCGTTGTCGCCGGCGAGCAGCCGGTCGGCTTCTTCGTCGCCGATCTCGGCGCGTACGTCCTCGCTGACGTCGAGCATGCGCGGCACGGAGGGCTCCCTGGATTCGGTACGGACGGACCCCGGGCCTTTCCCGGGCGTCTCATGCCGAGTTCAACGGGTCAGGCGCGGGCGGGGTCACGCGCCGAAGCGAGGCAAGTTGCCTCTGGCGCGTGCGGGCACCCCCGCGGAACGGCCGCGGCGGGCCTCCGGCGGGGACGGCGCCGGGGGACGGCGGGGGGTGACTCCGACCGGGTGGGAAGTGAACGGTGTTCCGCGCGGCACGGGGGCCGGGTCCGGGCGGCCGACCTAGCCTGCGGCGATGTCGATGATCCGATTTTGGACAGCCGGCTCGCTCGCGGCGGCCTCCGCGGCGGCGCTGCTCGCCCTCCACCAGGCGCCCGTCGCCCTGGCCGCGCCTCGCGACGACGGGCCCGGCACGGCCGGTGCGCCCGGAGTGCCCGGCGTGCCGGCCGTCCCCGTGCTGCCCGACGCGGCGGCCGGCGCGGTCGCGGAAGCGCTCGCCGAGGCAGCGGCCGCCGTCGAGGCCGCCCAGGGCCCGGGCGCCGGGAACGCCGGGGCGGCGCCCCCGCCCCCCGCGGCGGGACCGGCGGGCGCGCCTGCGTACCCCTGCGCCGAGGACCAGTGGCCCTGGGGATGCGTCGCCGAGTGCGAGAGCAGCGGACGCTGGGACGCCAACACCGGCAACGGCTACTACGGCGGGCTCCAGTTCTGGCAGCCCACCTGGATCGACTACGGCGGCCTCGCGTACGCCCGCCGCGCCGACCTCGCCACCCGGCAGCAGCAGATCACCGTCGCCGAGGACGTCCTGCGCGTACAGGGCTGGGGCGCCTGGCCCGTCTGCTCCAAGCGGTACGGGCTCAGCGGCCGCGCCCACACCGTCCAGCCCGGCGACACCCTCGCCGGCATCGCGCGCCGCTTCGCGATCAAGGGCGGCTGGCAGCGGCTCTACGAGGCCAACAAGACCGTCATCGGCCCCGACCCGAACCGCCTGTACGTCGGCATGATGCTGCGCATCGCACCGCTCTGAGCGGCCGGGGGGGGCGGCCGAGCGGGGCGGCGCCCTTCCGTCGCCCCGCCGCGACCGCGGGCCCGGCCGCCGTGTCTCCCTGAGGGTGTCCCGGAGGGGCCGCGACGGCGACGGGGCCGGGATCGCCGCGGTCCGCGCCGGTGCTGCGCGGGCCGGCCGCCCGGCCCCGTCAGCCGCCACCGGGAGGTGCCCGCTCCCCGTACGGTCTCCGGGGCCGGTCGGCGGGACGGGCGCGGCGGGGTGGGCACGGGGGAGACGACGCGGAGCCGCGTGCTCGTCCCGGCGCTCGGTCACCGGCCGTGAGGAGCGCCGCCGGAGCAGTACAGTCGCCCCGACCTACCAACTGACCGGGGGGAACCGGCAGATGCGTATTTCCTTCCTGCTCCACAACGGCTATCACTACGGCGGCACGATCCGGACCACGTTCACGCTCGCCGAACACCTCGCGGAACGTCACGACGTGGAGATCGTCTCGGTCTTCCGTCACCGTGACCGGCCCCGACTCGGCCTGCCCGCAGGGGTGACCCTCCGTCACCTCGTCGACCTGCGGAAGGACTCGCCGGAGTACGACGGCGACCACCCCGACGCCCACCGTCCCGCCCGGGTCTTCCCGCGCGGCGACGGCCGGTGGAAGCAGTACAGCGCGCTGACCGACGCGCGGATCGGGGACCTGCTGCGCGGGGTCGCGGCCGACGTCCTCGTCGGCACCCGGCCGGGGCTCAACGTCCAGATGGCCCGGCAGGCGGGGGCGGGGCCGGTCCTCGTCGCCCAGGAACACCTCGTCCTCGACGGGCACAGCCGCCGGCTGCGCCGGGACATCGCCCACGAGTACGGGCTCCTCGACCTCGTCACCACCGTCACCGAGGCCGACGCGCGGTCCTACCGGCGGCTCGGGCTGCCCGGGACCGTCCGCGTCGAGTCGGTGCCCAACGGGGTGCCCGCGCCGTCCGTGCCGCCGGCCGACCCCTCCTCCCGGGTGGTCGTCGCGGCGGGCCGGCTCACCCGGGTCAAACGTTTCGACGTGCTCGTCGACGCCTTCGCCGAACTGGCCGGCGACCACCCGGACTGGAGCCTGCGGATCTACGGCAGCGGGGACGCGGCGCAGGACCTGCGGGCTCCGCTGACCCGGCAGATCGAGGCCCTCGGGCTCGGCGGACGGGTCCGGCTGATGGGCCAGGTCCACCCCATGGAACCGGAGTGGGCGAAGGGTTCGATCGCGGCCGTCACCTCCGAGCGGGAGGCCTTCGGCATGACCATCGTGGAGGCGATGCGGTGCGGCCTGCCGGTGGTCGCCGCGGACTGCCCGCACGGGCCGCGCGAGATCGTCGAGGACGGCGTCGACGGCCGGCTCGTCCCGGTCGGGGACCCGCGCGCGGTGGCCCGCGCGCTCGGCGAGCTGATGGCCGACGAGGAGCTGCGGGCGAAGGCGGGCCGGGCCGCGCTCGCGGCGGCGGAACGCTTCGACCCGGCCCGCATCGCCGCCCGCCACGAACAGCTGTGGACCGAGCTCGTGGCCCGCGCCGCACCCCGCCGCGCCCACTCCCCGGCGGCCGTCGCCCGGCACGCCCGGACGGGCCGGGCCTACGACGCCGCCTACGCCGCCAAGGCCGCCGCGGGCCGCACCCTGCGCCGCCTCGGCCTGCGCTGACGCCGCCCCGCCGCCGCGGCCCTACCGGCCCGGCGGCGGGCTCCTGAGCCCGGCGAGGAGGAAGAAGGCGAAGGAGGTCGCCGGAGAGAGGTGCCCGATCTTCTTGTGGTCGGTGGTGGTGAGCCGGTCGACCAGGATGCGACCGAGCCGCTCCCGTCCGCCCGATTCCGCCGTGGTGGCCGCGGCCTCGGTCCTCATCGGTGCCTCCGCCCCGTGTTCCGTTCTCCGGCGTCCGGCCGGCGTAGGCATTGTGTAAGGGAACGGTGGGGGAGCGGCGCGCGGACGCTTCCCGTATTTCTCCGGTGAATTCGCCCGAACGGTTCGTGTGAACCTCCGGGCGTCTTTTCGAATTACCGAAGAAACGGCCGGAAAGCGACGTTCCGCCGCAACCGTGCCCAGCGCGCCGGCTGTCGAGAAGTTGTGACGCAAGCGTGACCGCGGGGGGACTAACGTGAACCCCATGGCATCCACGTCGCGCAGCCCCGAACCCTCCCGAGACGCGCCCGAGTCCTATGTGGGCCTCGACGCCGACGGCGCCGGCCGGCTCGCCCGGACGCGCGGCTGGCACGTCGTCCGGACCCTCCCGCCCGGCGCGATCGTCACCATGGAGTACGTCGCCGGGCGGCTCAACTTCGAGGTCGAGGACGACACGGTCACCCGCTGCTGGATCGGCTGATCCCGGCCTTCCCGCACCGGAGCCGTCTACGGACCGGCCCCGGGCGGCCCCGGACACGGCGAGGGCCCCGGCCGCGATCCGTGCGGCCGGGGCCCTCGCCGCACGCGCTCGCGTACGGACGGGGTCGGGTCAGGCGGTGAGGCGGTCCGACGAGGGGCGGGCCGGCCGGGCGCGGCTCGCGGCCGCCCCGACGGTCTCCCTGGTCGGCTCCTCCACCGGCGGGGCCGGGAAGAGCCGCGGCCCGCCGGAGGCCACCGGCAGCGAGGGCACCAGGCGGCGCCGGGCCCGCAGCCGCTCCCTGATCCGGTCCCGCCGGTCCAGGAGCCAGGCCTCCACGACGGCGATGACCGGCTCGCACCAGGGCAGCGCGAGCAGGATCAGCAGGCCGGCGGCCCAGCCGAGCAGGACGTCGCTGAGCCAGTGGGTACCGAGGTAGACCGTCGTCAGGCCGACGCCGAGGGCGACCACCGCGGAGAGCGCCGACAGGTAGCGCCGGGCCCGCGGGGTGGTGGCGAGGTAGGCCAGGATGCCCCAGGTCACCACCGCGTTCGCGGTGTGACCCGAGGGGAATATGTCGCCGCCCGCGAACAGCTCGGCCGAGCCGACCTGTGTCGCGTAGTGGGGGCCGAGCCGGCCGAGTCCGAGCTTCACCGCGCCGACGGTGACGTTGAGGAGCAGCAGCGCCGCGCCGAGGGAGAGGAGCGGCCGCAGGGTGTGCTGGCGCCAGGAGCGCCAGCCCAGCCAGGCGGCCACCATCACCGCGGTCGGACCGCGCTGGCCGAGGACGACGTAGTAGTCGAGGAAGGCGTGCAGCTCCGGCCACTGCTGGTAGGGACGGAAGAGCATGATCTTCCAGTCGAGGGTCACCAGCCAGGTGGACAGCAGCACCGCCACCACGACGATCAGGTAGAACGCCGACGTCCCGCCGAAGAGGGCGAGACGCGTCCGGGTCATCCGCGGGACCTCTATCTTCGGCGGGACCGGCTCCCGGTCCAGCCGGGCAAAGATGTCGGTACGCACCCAATCGACGTTACAGGGGGTGAGGAGACGACCCGTGCGATCCGCTCCCTTCGTGATGACGATGTGATGTGGAGTGTGTCTCAGCGGCCCGCCTTTTCCGGACTCCCGTCGGAAAATCCGATGACCTTCAGCCCTATTGCCGTCGGGGGTGATTCCGGAAGCCTGTTTGCGTGGCGCCGAATTACTTCACACACCCGTCCGTACGGAATTCCGCGCGACGCGCGGGGCCGGCGGAGTGGCGTACGACACACCGGGAGCCTCGCCGGGGTGAGAGGTGCGCCACCCCCCAGGGGTCCTTCCTCGCGTACGCTGACGGCTCACTCGCCCCTCTTCGCCGCGCCGCCCCCGCACATCAGCCCAGGTCGGCGGCGTCTGCCGAGCGCGAGAGCGTCACTTGGAGGTACGCACATGTCGCGGACGATCACGGCCCGAGCAGGACGGCGGGCCGCCGCCGGCGGCGGCGCCAACCGCTGGGCCGTCCTCGTCGTCCTCTGCGTCAGCCTTCTCCTGGTCGCCCTGGACGCGACCATCCTCCACGTCGCCGTCCCCTCGCTCACCGAGAACCTGCGGCCCGGCGCGACCGAGCTGCTCTGGATCGTCGACGCCTACCCCCTGGTCTGCGCCTCGCTGCTGATTCTCTTCGGCACCCTCGGCGACCGGATCGGCCGGCGCCGGGTGCTGCTCCTCGGGTACGGGATCTTCGGCCTCGCCTCGGCCGTCGCCGCCCTCGCCACCGAGCCGTGGGTCCTCATCGCGGCCCGGGCGCTGCTCGGCGTCGGCGGCGCCATGATCATGCCGGCGACGCTCTCCATCATCCGGACCGTCTTCCCCGACCGGCGCGAGCGGGCCACCGCCATCGGCGTCTGGACGGCGGTGGCCGCGATCGGCGCGGCCACCGGGCCGGTGCTCGGCGGCTTCCTCGTCGAGCACTACTGGTGGGGCTCCGTCTTCCTCATCAACATCCCGCTGATGGCGCTGATCCTGCCGCTCGCCCGCCGGCTCCTGCCCGAGTCCCGGGGGAGCGCGGAAGGGCCCTGGGACGTCCTCGGCGCGCTGATGGCCGCGGCGGGCGTGCTCGGCTGCGTCCTCGGCGTGAAGCGGCTCGGCGCGGGCGAGGACGTGCTCGCCCCGGCCACTGCGGCACCCCTGCTCGCCGGGGCGCTGCTGCTCGTCCTCTTCGTCCGGCGCCAGCGGCGCAGGCCGCACCCGCTGATCGACACCCGGCTCTTCTCCCGGCCCGCCTTCACCACCTCGGTCGGCTGCATCGTCCTCGCCATGCTGGCCCTCGTCGGCCTGGAGCTCATCGCCGTCCAGTACCTCCAGCTGGTCCTCGGGCTCACGCCCCTGGAGACCGGGCTGCGGCTCCTCCCGCTCACCTTCGCCGCGATGGCGGCCGGCGCCACCGGCTCGTACACCCTGCGCCGGATCGGGCCCCGGCGGATGGTCGGCTGGGGCTTCCTGCTCACCGCCGGGGCGGTGCTGCTGCTCACGCTGATGGGCCAGCACGACCGGCCGCTGCTCCTCACCGCCGGCTTCGTGCTGCTCGGCTTCGGCCTCCAGACGACCCTCTTCTCGGCGTACGAGTCGATGCTGAGCGAGGCGCCGCCGCGCAGCGCGGGCGGGGCCGCGGCGATCGGCGAGACCTCGTACCAGCTCGGCGCGGGCATGGGCATCGCCCTGCTCGGCAGCGTCATGAACGCGGCGTACGCCCCCGGTCTCGCGGACGTGCCCGGGGTGCCGGCGGCGGCGAGCGGCGCCGCCGCGAACTCGCTCGGCGAGGCGTACCAGGTGGCCGACCGGCTCGGCGGCGCGGCCGGCCAGGCCCTGCACGCGGCCGCGCGCCACGCCTTCGTCGACGGCCTGCACCTCACGCTCCTCGTCAGCGCGGGCCTGCTCCTCGCCGGGGCCGTGATGGCCCTGCGGCTGCCCCGGGTGATGGAGTGCCCGGTGGACGTCGAGGCGGCGGTCGAGGAGGCCGCGGCGGCGGCGCTCGCGGAGGCGGAGGCGGCGGCTCGGTGCGCGCCTCCGGCGGAGTCCCGGCCCGCGGGCTCGGCCAAGGTCCCCGGCCAGCCGGCGTCCTCCCCGGCCGACCGGCTCGCGCCCGCCGTGCCCTGCCCGGGGCCGCACCCGGCGTCCGGCCCGGCGGAGCCGTTGCCCCGCGCGGCCACGGGCGGCCACTGATCACGGGCGGCCGCCGAGGCCGCCCGCCGGGTTCCCGACATGCGGCCGGCCCGGTCCGCTTGGCGGGTCCGGGCCGGAAGGCGTCGGTGGGGGCGGGGCGCGGCGGGCGGGATCAGCTCTGGTTGAAGAAGCCGTCCTGCCGGCGGCGGCCGGACTCGCTGACGATCTCGGTGTCGGCGGGGGTCAGCAGGAAGACCCGGGTCGCGACGCGCTCGATCGAGCCGCGCAGCCCGAAGGCGAGGCCGGCGGTGAAGTCGACGACCCGCTTGGCGTCGTTCGGCTCCATGGCGGTCAGGTTCACGATCACCGGCACGCCGTCCCGGAAGAGTTCGCCGATGGCCCGGGCGTCCCGGAAGCTGTCGGGCGAGACGGTGGCGATCCGGCGGCCCCGGTCCTCCGCGGTGTCCGAGGCGACGCGGACCCGGGGGTCCGTCACCCAGGCGTCGCCGCTCTCGGCACCGTCGGCGTACTCGTCGTCGTAGTAACGCTCGTCGTTGTCCTCGACGAGTCCCAGCCAGGCGCTCGCCTTGCGCACCGATCCCATGGACGCCTCCTTTCACGCGGTCACTGCGGTCACTTGTGGTTCCGCATATCCCTATCGTCGTCCATGATGCGGATCGCGCGCCAAGTGGATAGGCGCCGCGCAGGGGATTCGTGACGGTACTGGTGCAGAACGTGAGGCCCGAAATCTGGCGATTCGTCAGGAAACTTGGGGTATGCGGGGCCTGAGGGAGGGCCATGTTGCTGAAAATATGAAAGTCGGTCTGGAAGGGTGACGTCGGGCGCGTACGGGTGAACGCCCCCCTCGCTACGATGCCGCGACACGCTCACGCACCGCACCACGGGGGATGGAATTGTTCGGCATAGTCCGACCCTGCACGCACCGGCTCACCGACCACCTGAAGACCCAGTGGATGGCCCATCTCTGCGGCCTGTGCCTGGCCCTGCGCGCGGACCACGGCCAGTTCGCCCGGATCGTCACCAACTACGACGGGCTCATCGTCTCGGTCCTGACGGAGGCTCAGACCGGCGTCACCGACTCCGGCCGCCGCACCGCGGGCCCCTGCCCGCTGCGCGCCATGCGCACCGCTCCCGTCGCGCGCGGCGAGGGCGCCAGGCTGGCCGCCGCCGTCTCCCTCGTCCTCGCCTCGGCCAAGGTCCGCGACCACGTCGCCGACCGGGACGGCCTCCTCGCCCGCCGCCCGGTCGCCGCCGCGGCCCGCCGGGTCGCCCGCTCCTGGGACAAGGCCGGTGCCCGCGCGGGCACCGCCGTCGGCTTCGACACCGCCGTCCTCGTCGACGCCGTCGACCGCCAGACCGGGATCGAGGCCCTCGCCGGACCCGGCACCCCGCTCCTCGTCGTCACCGAGCCCACCGAGACCGCCACCGCCGCCGCCTTCGCGCACACCGCGCTCCTCGCCGGCCGGCCCGGGAACGCCGAACCGCTCGCCGAGGCCGGCCGGCTCTTCGGCCGCCTCGCCCACCTCCTCGACGCCGTCGAGGACCAGGCAGCCGACGCCGCGGCGGGCGCCTGGAACCCGCTCACCGCCACCGGCACCTCCCGCGAGGAGGCCCGCCGGCTCGCCGACGACGCCCTGCACGGCATCCGGCTGGCCCTCAAGGACGCCGACTTCACCGACGGCAAGCTCGTCCACCAGCTCCTCGCGCACGAACTGCGCGTCTCGGTCGACCGCGCCTTCGGCACCACCACCTGCTCCCACACCGGCGGCGGCGCCCCCGCGCACGCCCACGGCCCGGTCCCCGGCAACCCGTACGCCCCCGGCGGGCCGGCCCCCGGGAACCCTTACGCCCCCGGCCCCGGCGGACCGGCGGGCCCCGGCGGCCCCTGGAACCCGGGTCCGGGCGGCGGCGGAGGCGGCTTCGGCCCCCTCCCGCCCGGCCCGCCCCGCAACCGGCGCGGGCTGATCGCCGGCTGCGCGGTCTGGGCCGGCCTCGCCTGCACCTGCCAGATGTGCTGCGGCACCTACGAGGACCCGTGGAGCAGGGAGCGCAAGGACGGCCTCTGCCAGCAGTGCGACTGCGGCAACTGCTGCGACGGCTGCGACTGCTGCTCCAACTGCTGCTCGTGCGGCGGCGACGACGGCGGTTGCTGCGGCTGCGACTGCAACTGCGACTGCGGCAGCTGCTGACCCGGGGACGCCGGGGCGGAGCCGTACGCCCCCGCCCCGGCGGCACGCGCGCTCGTCACTCGTCGAGGCCGGGCTGCCCGCCACCACCGTCACCGGCGCCGCCGACCCGCTGTCGCGCGGCCTGTACGAGGACGGCGCCCGGGCCGCCCCGGGCGGGCGGGCCACCTTCCGCTTCCGCTTCCCGCGCCCGGTGGCGCCGGGCGCGGGCGGCGCGGTGACGGCGGACCTCGACCGGGCTCCGCTGCCGCCGCGCGCCTTCGTGGACCACTTCATCTGCCCTTCCCGCCCCCGGGCAACACCCTCGACGTGGCCGCGGAGGCGGGGGAGCGGCGGGTGCCGACGGGCTGACCTCGGGGCTTCCGCAATCCGGACGACGGGCGCCCCGGACCGGTACGGTCGGGGCGCCGGTGCGTGCGGCGGTCTTGTGCACCCGGCCGGGAGGCGGCACCATCACTGGCGGTGCATGTCAGGGACACATCATCTGACGGCGCCTCACGGGCCTCTCACCCCCCGGGCCCCCTCCGCTTTTCCCAGAAGGATGTGAGGAGCACAGTGAGGATCAAGCGCACCCGTCTGCTCGCCGTCGCCGCAGGACTCGCGGCCGTCACCGCCCTCGGGCTCCCCGGAGCCCAGGCCGCGCCCGCCCCCGGCCCGGCCTCCGCCGCCCAGCTGGCCCGCGCCGAGTCGGCGGTCGACGCCGCCGGGGTCGGCGGCACCGCCTGGTACGTGGACAAGGCCGCCGGCCGGGTCGTCGTCACCGCCGACTCGACCGTCTCCGACGCGGGCCTCGCCAGGATCCGGGCCGCCGCCGGGAACGACGCCGGAGCCCTGCGCGTCCAGCGCACCCCCGGCGTCCTCAAGCCCCTCCTCGGCGCCGGCGACGCCATCTACGGCAACGGCTACCGCTGCTCGCTCGGCTTCAACGTGCGCAGCGGCTCCACGTACTACTTCCTCACCGCCGGCCACTGCGGCAACGTGGTGAACACCTGGTACGCCAACTCGGCCCAGTCCACCCTGATCGGCGCCACCGTCGGCTCCAGCTTCCCGGGCAACGACTACGCCCTGGTCCGCTACGACAACACCTCGCTCGCCCACACGGGCGGCTTCACCGCCGCCGACGCCTACGTGGGCGAGTCCGTCAAGCGGTCCGGTTCCACCACCGGCACCCGCAGCGGCACCGTCACCGGCCTCAACGCCACCGTCCGCTACTCCGGCGGCGGCACCGTGAAGGGCATGATCCAGACCAACGTCTGTGCCGAGCCCGGCGACTCCGGCGGCGCGCTGTACGACGGCACCAAGGCGCTCGGCCTCACCTCCGGCGGCAGCGGCAACTGCTCGACCGGTGGCACCACGTTCTACCAGCCGGTGCCGGAGGCCCTGGCCAAGTACGGGGTCAGCCTCTACTGACGCCAGGGGCCCCCGGCCGCGCCGCGTCCGGCGGCCGGGGGGTCCGCCGGACGCGAGGAGGCCCCCGCCGCGGCGGGGGCCTCCTCGCGTCTCCGGGTTCAGCGCGCGGTCTCGTCCAGCTCGGCGGCGATCGGCTCGCCCTCCGGCTTCCGCCTCAGCGAGGACAGCACCAGCGTGACCGCCGCGCCGACCACCGCCCAGGCGGAGAGCACCAGCATCGAGGCGGTCATGTCGTTGCCCTTGAAGTACGCGATCGAGCGCGCCGCCCAGGTGCCGGCGCCCGGCGGCAGGGCCGGGCCGATCGCCTTCCAGAACGGCGGCAGCATCGGCGCGGGGAAGGCGCCGCCCGCGCTCGGGTTGCCCAGGACGACCACGAGGAGGATCGCCAGGCCGATGCCGACGATCCCGAAGACCGACTGGAGGGCGAGGGTGGCCGCGCCGACCGCGAAGACGACCAGGGTGCCGAGCCCCCACAGGGCGGCGACGGAGCCGGGCAGGGCGCCCAGGATCGGGCCGACGATGACCGCCCCGCCGAGGCCGCCGAGGACCGAGTAGAGCGCGAGGACACCGAGCCGGATGATCGCCCGCTCGCGGTTGGCCGGCCGGGAGCCGGCGCTGATGGCGAGGATCGCGGCGCAGATGTAGCCGCCGACGCACCAGCCGACCACCAGGTAGAAGGCGGAGAGCCCGTCGAAGTCCTGCCGCGAGGCGGGGGCCACGTCGACCGTCCGCACCTCCCGCCGCTGGGTCTCCTCCACCCGCGTGACGATCTTCTCCAGGGCGGAGGAGAGCACGGTGCCGCCGCCGGAGGCGACGAGCAGGGTGTCGGTGCGGCCCGCCGGGTCCACGATCAGGGCGCCGTCGATCTCCCGGTTCATGATCTTGTCCCGGGCCTCGTCGGCGCCGGCGACCGGCCGCGGGTCGAGCGGGTCGCCGGGCAGCTTCTCCAGCTCGCCGACGAGGGTGGCGGACACCTGCGGGGGCGCGACGACGCCGAAGGGCACGTCGGCCGGCTTCGGGTTGTGCAGCGCCCCGACGTACGAGGCGATGAAGAGGAGCTGGAGGGCGAGGACCCCGACGACGAGCAGGGCGGCTCGGGGGGTGACGGCGCTTTTCAGTTCGTCGACGAGACTCATGCCCCCAGGCTGTGGCCGCAGGGGCGTTTGCGCAGGTGGGAGGGGGCCGAACGGCTGACGGGGGTGGACCGCGCGCCGTATATCGTACGCACGTTCGAAATGGGCTAGGGTGGTGTGTGGGGGTGGGAACGTCTGTACGAATATCGGCGCGGGAGCGCCGCCGGAGCAGGAACGCGGGAGGTGCGCCATGACGGGCTTCACCCATCTGCACACCGCCTCCGGGTACTCACTCCGGTACGGCGCCTCCCACCCCGGCGCCCTCGCCGCCCGCGCCGCCGAGCGCGGCCTGGACGCCCTCGCCCTCACCGACCGCGACGGCCTCGGCGGCGCGATCCGCTTCGCCAAGGCGTGCGAGAAGCAGGGCGTCCGCCCCCTCTTCGGCGTCGACCTCGCCCATGAGCCGCTGACCGCCCCGGCCGGACGGAGCGGGCCGGACGGCCCCGGCGGCGGGGCGACCTCCGCCCGCCGGATGCCCGTGCGCGGCGGCGCCTTCGTCGACGAGTCCGCGCCCCGGGCCGTCTACCTCGCCCGCTCCCGGACCGGCTGGGCCTCCCTCTGCGCCCTCGTCACCGCCGCCCACGCCCGCCCCCGGGACGGCCGGCCCGTCCTGCCCGCCTCCGCCGACCCCGGCGCGGACCTCTTCGTGCTGCTCGGCCCCGACTCCGACGTCGGCCGCGCCCTCGCCGCCGGCCGCCCCGACCGGGCCGCCCGGCTGCTCGCCCCCTGGCGCGAGCGGTACGGCGACGCGCTCCGCCTCGCCGCCGTCGACCACGGCCGCCCCGGCCCCGGCCCCGGCTCGCTGCGGCTCGCCGCCCGGACCCTCGGCTTCGCCGCCGAACAGGGCGTCACGCCCGTCCTCACCAACGCCGTCCGCTACGCCGATCCCGGCCAGGGCCCGGTCGCCGACGTCCTCGACGCCGCCCGCCGGCTCGTCCCCGTGGACCCCCGCAAGGGCCTCGACAGCGGCGAGGCCTGGCTCAAGGACACCGCCGCGATGGCCGCCGCCGCCGACCGGATCGCCCAGGCCGCCGGCTTCCGCCCCGACGCGGCCCGCCGACTGCTCGACCGGACCGCCGAGACCGCCGCCGCCTGCCTGGTCGACCCCGAGGACGACCTCGGCATGGGCTCCGCCCACTTCCCCGAGCCGCACCTGGTCGGCGCCGCGCACCGCACCGCCCAGCGCGTCCTCGCCTCCCGGGCCGCCGCCGGCATGGTCCTCAAGGGGTACGGGAAGCGGGCCGCCTACTGGGACCGGATGCACCGCGAGCTCGACATCATCGCCCACCACGGCTTCGCCAGCTACTTCCTGACGGTCGCCCAGGTCGTCGACGACGTGAAGGCGAGGGGCATCCGGGTGGCCGCCCGCGGCTCCGGCGCCGGCTCCCTCGTCAACCACCTCCTCGGCATCGCCCACGCCGACCCCGTCGAGCACGGTCTGCTCATGGAGCGCTTCCTCTCCAAGCGCCGCACCGCCCTGCCCGACATCGACATCGACGTCGAGTCCGCCCGCCGCCTGGAGGTCTACCGGGCGATCATCGACCGCTTCGGCGCCGAACGGGTCGCCGCCGTCTCCATGCCCGAGACCTACCGGGTCCGCCACGCCGTCCGGGACGTCGGCGCCGCCCTCTCCCTCGACCCCGCCGAGACAGACCGGATCGCCAAGGCCTTCCCGCACATCCGCGCCAGGGACGCCCTCGCCGCCCTCGACGAACTCCCCGAACTGCGCGAACTCGCGGGCGAACGCGAGAAGTACGGCCGGCTCTGGGAACTGGTCGAAGCCCTCGACGCGCTCCCCCGCGGCATCGCCATGCACCCCTGCGGGCTCCTCCTCTCGGACGCCTCGCTGCTCACCCGCACCCCCGTGATCCCCACCAGCGGCGAAGGCTTCCCCATGTCCCCGTTCGACAAGGAGGACGTCGAGGACCTCGGACTGCTCAAGCTCGACGTGCTCGGCGTGCGGATGCAGTCCGCGATGGCCCACGCCGTCGCCGAGGTCGGCCGCGCCACCGGCACCCGCCCGGACATCGACGCGCTCCCGGCCGGGGACCCCGCCACGTACGCCCTGATCCGCTCCACCGAGACCCTCGGCTGCTTCCAGATCGAGTCGCCGGGCCAGCGCGACCTGGTCGGCCGGCTCCAGCCCGAGACCCTCCACGACCTCGTCGTGGACATCTCGCTCTTCCGCCCCGGGCCGGTCGCCGCCGACATGGTCCGCCCCTTCATCGAGGCCCGGCACGGCCGCGCCCCCGTCCGCTACCCCCACCCCGACCTGGAGGAGGCCCTGAAGGAGACGTACGGCGTCGTCGTCTTCCACGAGCAGGTCATCGAGATCGTCCGGATCATGACCGGCTGCGACCGGGCCGAGGCCGACCAGGTGCGGCGCGGGCTCTCGCACCCCGAGGAACAGGGCCGGATCAAGGCATGGTTCGCCCAGCTGGCCACCCGCCGGGGGTACGCGGACGAGGTCGTCGCCCGCACCTGGGAGATCGTCGAGGCCTTCGGCTCGTACGGCTTCTGCAAGGCGCACGCGGTGGCCTTCGCCGTGCCCACCTACCAGTCGGCCTGGCTCAAGGCGCACCACCCGGCCGCCTTCTACGCGGGGCTGCTCACCCACGACCCCGGCATGTACCCGAAGCGGCTGCTGCTCGCCGACGCCCGCCGGCGCGGGGTGCCGGTGCTGCCGCTGGACGTGAACCGGTCGGCGGTCGCCCACCATATCGAACTGGTGTCCGATGAACCTCCGGTGTGGGGGCTCCGGCTCGGCCTCACCGACGTGCACGGCATCAGCGAGGCCGAGTCCGCCCGCATCGAGGCCGGGCAGCCCTACGCCTCCCTCCTCGACTTCTGGGAGCGCGCCCGCCCCGGCAAACCCGTCGCCGAACGCCTCGCCCAGGTCGGCGCCCTCGACGCCTTCGGAGCCAACCGCCGCGACCTCCTCCTGCACCTCACCGAACTCCACCGCCTCCAGCGCGGCGCCGCCTCCTACGGCGGACAGCTCCCGCTCGCCCGCGGCCGCAAGACCGCCCCCGTCGGCCTGCCGGACCTCGACGAGTCGGAGCGCCTCAGCGCCGAACTCGGCATCCTCGGCATGGACGCCTCCCGCCACCTCATGGGCGACCACCACGCCTTCCTCCGCGAACTCGGCGCCGTCTCCGCCGAGCGCCTGCGCTCCACCCCCCACGGGCGGACCGTCCTGGTCGCCGGCGCCAAGGCCGCCACCCAGACCCCGCCGATCCGCTCCGGCAGACGCGTCATCTTCACCACCCTCGACGACGGCACCGGCCTCGTCGACCTCGCCTTCTTCGACGACGCCCACGAACGGTGCGCCCACACCGTCTTCCACTCCTGGCTGCTCCTGGTCAGGGGCGTGGTGCAGCGGCGCGGCCCGCGCAGCGTCAGCGTCGTCGGCGCCGCCGCCTGGAACCTCGCCGAACTCGCCGAACTCCGGGCCACCGGCGGCCTGGAGGCGGTGGGGGAGCGGCTCGCGGAAGAGGCGGCCACCCCCGGGAAGGGCACCGACGACGGCCGCCGCATCCGCATGGAGACCGGCTACGAGATGAACCCCTGGGCCGACCTCAAGCCCGCCGGCGAGGGCGCCGCCACCCCGGCGCGCAAGCTCTGGCACAGCAGCCCCGGGAGCGCCGGATGATCCTCTGCGTACGCTTCGGACCGGCGGCGGGAGAGGCCCTCCTGCCCCGACTCGTCGACCTCCTCGGCGAGTTCACCCCGGTCGTGGAGGCCGTCCCGCCGCACGAGGCGCTCGCCGACGTGCGCGGCGCGCTGCGCTACTTCGACCGCGAGCCCGCCGAACTCGCCGCCGTCATCCGGGTCCGGGCCCTCGCCCTCCACGGCGTCGACTGCGTCATCGGCGCCGGACCCAACCCGATGCTCGCCCGCATGGCCGCCCGGGAGGCCCGGCCCGGCCGCACCCTCACCGTCGACGACCCGGCGGCCTTCCTGCGCGACCGTCCCGTCGCCGCCCTCGACGGCGTCGGCCGCGCCACCGCCCGCACCCTCTGCGGTTACGGACTCGACTCCGCCGGCCGGGTCGCCGACGCCCCGCTCGCCGTCCTCCAGCGGCTCGTCGGCGCCAAGGCCGGCCGTGAGCTGTGGGAACGGGCCCGGGGCATCGACCGCACCCCCGTCACGCCCCACGCGGCCGCCCGCTCCCTCGCCGCCGAGCGCTCCTTCCCGTACGACGAGACCGACCGCACCGCACAGCGCAGGGCGCTCCTCTCGCTCACCGAGGAGCTCGGCGCCCGGCTGCGCGCCGAGGCCCAGGTCTGCCGCTCCCTCGCGCTCACCGTGCGGTACGCCGACCGCAGCACCACGACCCGGAGCCGCACCCTGCCCGAACCGACCGCCCACACCACCGCGCTCACCGCCCTCGCGTACGCCCTCCACGACTCCCTCGCCCTCCAGCGCGCCCGGGTCCGCGGCATCGCGCTGCGCGCCGAGGGCCTCGGGCCCGCCGAACGGGCCGCGCACCAGCTCACCTTCGACCCGGCGGACGAGAAGGCCCGGCGGATCGAGGCGGTGGTGGACCGGGCCCGGGCGAGGTTCGGACCCCGGGCGATCGTGCCGGGTTCGCTGGCGGCCTGAACCCCCGCCGTACCAGGCCGTGGTGACGGCGCGACAGTTTTTACCGACGCGTAACTTCCCAGTCGGTAACACCCGTGCGTAACGTGGCCGAAGAGCATCCCCACTTGTGGTCCGGACCGCAGGGCATCGCACCCCCACCTCCCTTGAGCCGCAAGGAGACCGCCCGATGCTGCCCCGGAACCGCCGCAACCCCTGGAAGCACCTCGCCAGAGTCCTGTCCGTCCTGCTCCTGACGGTCGCCGCCGTCCTCGCCCCCACCGCCGCCCAGGCCGCCGACGCGCCGAGCCGGGGCTGGAACGACTGGTCCTGCAAGCCCTCCGCCGCCCACCCGCGCCCGGTCGTCCTCGTCCACGGAACCCTCGGGAACTCCGTCGACAACTGGCTCGCCCTCGCCCCCTACCTGGTGAACCGCGGCTACTGCGTCTACTCCCTCGACTACGGCCAGCTGCCGAACGTGCCCTTCTTCCACGGCCTCGGCCCCATCGAGAAGTCCGCGGGACAGCTCGACGCCTTCGTCGACCGGGTCCTCGCCGCCACCGGCGTCCCCGAGGCCGACCTCGTCGGCCACTCGCAGGGCGGCATGATGCCCCGCTGGTACCTCAAGTTCCTCGGCGGCGCCGAGAAGGTGAACGCGCTCGTCGGCATCGCCCCCGACAACCACGGCACCACCCTGCTCGGCCTCACCCGGCTCCTGCCGCACTTCCCCGGCGCCGAGGACCTCATCACGTCCTCCACCCCGGGCCTCGCCGACCAGATCGCCGGCTCCGCCTTCCTCACCAAGCTGAACGAGGGCGGGGACACCGTGCCCGGCGTCCGCTACCACGTCATCGCGACGCGGTACGACCAGGTCGTCACGCCGTACCGCACGCAGTTCCTCGACGGGCCGAACGTCACCAACGTCCTCATCCAGGACAGGTGCGCGCTCGACCTCTCCGAGCACGTGGCCATCGGCACGGTGGACCGGGTCGCCTTCCACGAGGTCGCCAACGCCCTCGACCCGGCCCACGCCACCCCGACCACCTGCCTGTCGGTGGTCGGCTAGGGCCTGTCGTCAAACTCGCGCCGTCGCCCGGAGGGCGGCCCCGCGGCGTCAGGTGCGTGCTCTCGGCGTGCCGGGCGCCAGGCCTCGTACTGGACGTACTTGGCCTTGTGCCCGGTGCGGCGAGAGTGCGTGCATGGCGTCGTGGGGCAGGCGGGAGTTTGACGACAGGCCCTAGCCCCGCCGGGCCCGCCGGCCCGCCGCGAACAGCACCGCCGCGCCGACCGCCAGCACACCGGCGCCGCCGAGCGCCAGGTACGGAGTGCCGCCGTCCCCGCCGGTCTCGGCCAGCTCCACGGCCTCCCCGGCGGGAGCGGGGGCGGGCGGCGCCTGCGTCGCGGCCCGCGGCTCCGGGCCCGTCGACGCGTCGGCGTCCCCGTGTCCGCCGTGCTCGACCGTGGAGTGCTCCCGGCCCTTCTCGATCTGTTCGTCGGAGGGCGCGGAGGCGGTCGGCGCGGGCGCCGGCTCGGTGGTGGCGGGCGGGGCGGCCGGCGCGGGGGCCGCCGTCGTCGGAGCCGCAGCCGTACCCCCGCCACCGCTCTGCCGCTCCCCGTCGAAGACCACGTCGGAGCAGGTGTAGAACGCCTCGGGGGAGTCGGAGCGCTGCCAGATCGAATAGATCAGGTGGCGGCCCGACTTCCGGGGGACCGTCCCCTCGAAGACGTAGTCGCCGTCCCGCATCGCCGGGTCGGTGACCGTCAGGAACGGCTCCGCCTCCAGGTCCGACCAGGCCAGCGGCTTCGACGGGTCGTAACCGTCCTTCGTCACGTACAGCGCGAACGTGCCCCTGTGCGGCGCCGTCCCCTTATAGCGGAAGGTGTGGCCGCCGGACGTCAGCGGCGACACCGGCCAGTCCGCCCGGGCGAGGTCGAGCCCCCGGTACTTCTCGTTGCCCGCGCTGCACAGCTTCCCGTCCGGGATCAGCGCCCGGTGCCGCCCGGCCGCGTTCGCGACGTTCACACCGTTCCAGTCGTAGAGCGCCTGCGGCCCGCCCGCGGCCACCGCGGCCTTGCACGCCGCCGACGACGGCGACTCCGGCCCCTCCGCGTAACAGGCCGCGACCCGGCTCACCGGGTCCGTCATCGAACCGTGCGCGAAGGCGGGAGCGCCGGCGGACCCGGCGAGGACCAGAGCGGTGGCGGCGACCGCGACCGTACGACGAGACATCATGGGGGGACACTCCTGAACGAGGGCGGGTGTGGGGGGTGCCCCGCACGCTAGCCCCCGCAACCGCCCGGACCGGCCCCGGAGAAGGGCGGACGGCGATTCTTAGGACCGCTTTAAGGCCCACGAAAGCGCCGCCTCAGGAACGGCCCGGCCTCACCCCGCCGGCCGGTACCGCCGCTCCGGGCGGCCCGTCCCCCCGTACCGCAGCGTCACCTCGGCCCGGCCCGTGGCCGCGAAGTGCTCCAGGTAGCGGCGGGCGCTGACGCGGGAGAGGGAGCCGGCCTCCGCGCACTCGGTGGCCGAGAGGCCCCCGGGGTGAGCCCGCAGGATGCCCTCCACCAGCTCCGCCGTGTGCGCGGCCAGGCCCTTCGGGAGCTCGCGGGAGCCGCGCGGTCGGGTGCCGAAGATCTGGTCCACGTCCTCCTGCCGCGCCTCGTCCAGACCGTCGAGGCGGGTGCTGAGGGAGGCCACGTGGCGCAGCTGCTCGTGGAGGGCGGCCTGGTGGAAGGGCTTGATCAGATAGTGCAGGGCGCCGGCCCGCAGCGCCGCGCGGACCACGCCCGCGTCCCTGGCGGCCGTGATGAAGAGCGCGTCCATCGCGAGACCGGCCCCGCGCAGCTCCCGCAGGACCCCGATGCCGTCCATGTCGGGCAGGAAGACGTCCAGGAGGACCAGGTCGGGGCGGAGCCGATGGGCGGCGCGCAGCGCCTCCGCGCCGGTGTGCGCGACACCGACGACGGAGAAGCCCGGCACGGCCGACACGTAGCGGCTGTGCAGCTTGGCCACCATGAAGTCGTCGTCGACCACCAGCACCTTCGTCACGCCGGACACGGTAGGTCGCGACCGCAAGGACCACAACGTCCGTTGGTTGCGGAAGAGCGACAGCTTCCTCACGCGCGGGCAACATGTGGGCACCCCCCCACCACGCACTTCCCCGCACTCCCCCCATCACGCACTTCCCCGCACCACGCACCCCCACCACACACGTCCACCCAACCACCGAGAGGCGGCCGCGTTGCGTCTTCGCACCCCCTTCGCCCTGCTCGGGGCGGCGCTGCTGGTGCTCGTGGGGCCGCCGCTGCTCACCCCCGGCAGCGGCCCCGACACCGGCACCGACATACCCGGCCTGAGGTTCATGGTCCCCAACACCCCCGGCGGCGGCTACGACATCACCGCCCGCACCGCCGCGAAGAACGCCGAGGAGGCCGGGCTCACCGGCGACATCGAGGTCTTCAACCTGCCCGGCGCGGGCGGCACCGTCGGCCTCACCCGGCTCGTCGGCGAGCGCGGCGACGGCCGCGTCGCCATGTCGATGGGGCTCGGCGTCGTCGGCGCCGTCCACACCAACAAGACCCCCAGGACCCTCGCCGACACCACCCCGATCGCCCGGCTCACCGAGGAGCAGGACATCGTCGTGGTCTCCAAGGACTCCCCGTACCGGACCATCCAGGACCTGCTCGCCGCCTGGAAGAAGGACCCCGGGAAGCTGCCCGTCGGCGGCGGGTCCTCGCCCGGCGGCCCCGACCACCTCGCGCCCATGCTGATGGCCCAGGCCGCCGGCATCCCGCCCAAGGAGGTCAACTACATCCCCTTCGACGGCGGCGGCGAGCTCCTCGCCTCCATCCTCGGCTCCAAGGTCGCCTTCGGCGTCTCCGGCGTCGGCGAGTACCTCGACCAGATCGAGGCCGGCGAGCTGCGCCTGCTCGCCGTCACCGGCGCCGAGCGGGTCCCCGGCCTCGACGCCCCCACCCTCCGCGAGGCCGGACTCGACACCGAGTTCACCAACTGGCGCGGCATCGTCGCCCCGCCCGGCCTCACCGACGCCGAGCGCGACCGGCTCGTCACCCTCGTCACGAAGCTGCACGACTCGCCCCAGTGGCGCGAGTCCCTGAAGACCCACGGCTGGACCGACGCCTTCCTGCCCGGCGAGGAGTTCGGCGCCTTCCTCACCGAGCAGAACACCCGCGTCGACACGGTGCTGAAGGAGCTGGGACTGTGACCACCGAACCGAAGACCCGGCTCAAGGATCGCTCCGAACTCGGCGTCAGCGCCCTGCTGCTGCTCCTCGGCGTCCTCGTCCTCACCGACGCCCTCACCCTCGACGTCGACGTCTCCGCCCGCGGCCCCGTCGGCCCCGCCACCGTCCCCCTCCTCGTCGGCTGCGGCCTCCTCGTCGTCGCCGTCCTCCTCGCCGTCGACGTCTTCCACGGCGGCCGGGGCGAGGCCGAGGGCGGCGAGGACATCGACCTCGACGCCCCCGCCGACTGGCGCACCGTGCTGCTCCTCGTCGGCGTCTTCCTCGGCTTCGCCGTCCTCATCGGCCCGCTCGGCTTCCCCGTCTCCGGCGCCCTCCTCTTCTGGGGCGCGGCCTACGCGCTCGGCAGCCGCCATCCGGCCCGCGACCCGCTGATCGCGGCCGTCCTCTCCCTCCTCACCTACGGCGTCTTCGACCGGCTGCTGGGCGTTCCGCTGCCCGGTGGACCGCTGATGGGAGTGCTCTGACCCATGGATTCCCTGACGTCCCTGATGGACGGCTTCGCCACCGCCCTCACCCCGGTCAACCTGCTGTGGGCCGCCGTCGGCGTGCTCCTCGGCACCGCGATCGGCGTCCTGCCCGGCATCGGCCCCGCGATGGCCGTCGCCCTGCTGCTGCCGGTGACGTACGGCCTCGAACCGACCGGCGCGTTCATCATGTTCGCCGGCATCTACTACGGCGCCATGTTCGGCGGCTCCACCACCTCGATCCTGCTGAACACCCCCGGGGAGAGCGCGGCCGTCGTCGCCGCGATGGAGGGCCATCCGATGGCCAAGGCGGGGCGGGGCGCGCAGGCGCTCGCCGCCGCCGCGATCGGACACTTCGCCGGCGGCATGATCGGCACGATGCTGCTGGTCGTCCTCGCCCCGACCGTCGCGGCCCTCGCCGTCGACATCGGCGCCCCCGACTACTTCGCCCTGATGGTCCTGGCCTTCATCGCGGTCACCTCGGTCCTCGGCTCCTCCCGGATCCGCGGCGTCGCCTCCCTGCTCATCGGCCTCACCCTCGGCCTCGTCGGCCTCGACCAGCTCACCGGCCAGCAGCGGCTCACCTTCGGCTCGCTCCAGCTCGCCGACGGCGTCGACGTCGTCATCGTCGCGGTCGGCCTCTTCGCCATCGGCGAGGCCCTGTGGGTCGCCGCCCACCTGCGCCGCACCGCCGGCCGGCCCGTCCCCGTCGGCCGTCCGTGGCTGGGCCGCGAGGACCTGCGGCGCACCTGGAAGCCGTGGCTGCGCGGTCCGTTCCTCGGCTTCCCGTTCGGCGCCATCCCGGCCGGCGGCGCGGAGATCCCGACCTTCCTGTCGTACGTGACGGAGAAGCGGCTCTCGAAGCACCGGGACCAGTTCGGCAAGGGCGCCATCGAGGGCGTCGCCGGACCCGAGTCGGCCGCCTCGGCCTCCGCCGCCGGCACCCTCGTCTCCATGCTGACGCTCGGCCTGCCGACGACCGCCGTCGCCGCCGTGATGCTCGCCGCCTTCCAGCAGTACGGCATCCAGCCGGGCCCGCTGCTCTTCGAGCGGGAGCCGGAGCTGGTGTGGGGCCTGATCGCCTCGCTCTTCGTCGGCATGGTGCTGCTGCTCGCGCTCAACCTGCCGCTCGCGCCCGTCTGGGCGAAGCTGCTGCGCATCCCGCGCCCGTACCTGTACGCCGGCATCCTGTTCTTCGCCGCCGTCGGGGCGTACGCGGTCGGCGGCGAGGCCCTCGACCTGGTCGTCCTGCTCGTGGTCGGCCTCCTCGGCCTCGGCATGCGCCGCTACGGCCTGCCGGTGCTGCCGGCGGTCATCGGCGTCATCCTCGGCCCGGCCGCCGAGCAGCAGCTGCGCCGCGCCCTGCAGATCAGCGACGGCTCCGTCACCGGCCTGGTGAACACCCCGTTCGCGGTGACCGTCTACGCGGTCGTGCTGCTCCTGCTGGTGTGGCAGCCGCTGCGGAAGGCGCTGGTCCGCCGGCGCGCCGGGGCCCGAGCGGCGGAGTCGTACGACGATATAGAGGGCCCAACGCGCCGATGAAGGAGTGAGATTCGGACAACCGGCGGCCGGATCCGGTATCCCTGGCGGGCGAAGTCTCCCCCCACCTCGAAGGGACACCCCCCATGCGCGTCCGACTCGCCCTCGCCGCCACCGCACTGCTCGCCGCGGCCGCCGCCCCTCCCGCCCACGCGGGAGGGGAAGACGACGGCCCCGCCCTCGACCCGGCCGGCCGGATCGCCGACTTCCTCACCGTCGACCCGGCCGGCCTCCTCGGCGCCGACGGCACCGTCACGCTGTCCGGCACCTACCGCTGCCTCGACGACACCGCGGGACCGGTCCTCGTCGGCTCCACCCTCCACCAGCAGGACCGTTCCGCCGGGATCGGCGGCAGCCGGGCCGTCTGCGACGGGCTGCTGCGCACCTGGACCCACACCGCGGTGGTGAAGGACCCCGCCTATCAGCCGGGCGAGGCCCGCGTCGAGGGCTCCCTCGTGCAGCTCACCCCCCTGGGCGACCTCGGCCTGCCCACCCCCGCCTTCCTCGCCCGGCAGGAGTTCAAGGTGACGCTCAACTAACCCCGAGCAGCTCCACCAGCCCGCGACGGCCCAGCCGCTCCAGCTCGTCGAGGGCGGCCACGGCCCGCTCGGCCGCCTCCGGATCGGAGACGGCGAGCCCGCTCGCCGCGAACTCGTCCTCGTCGAGCCGGAGCACCTCGCTGCCGTCCGCCGACACCCACAGGTCCAGATCCAGGTCCTCGACCGTCACCCCGGCCGCCCCGATCACGGCCGGCCGGGTGATGTCGCAGTACCAGCCCTTGAGCCCGCCCTCCGCCGACCACACCTCCTTGACCGTGTACCAGCGGTCGGTCCAGTAGTGCTCGACGAACACGTCACCCGGTTCGAAACGCACGAAGCCGAAGTCCCGCACCCCCGGCGCCGCCCACGGGGCGCGCACGGACAGCCGGTTCGCCGACTCCGTCACCACCTCGGCCGGGTAGCGGATCTTGAGCCGCCCCGCCTTCCACAGCGCCACCTCAACCGAGCGCCCTGACATAGCGCACCTCCGTCGCCCCGATCTCGTACCCGAACCACTCGTTGATCGCCAGCATCGGGGCGTTCCCCGCGTCGTTCCCGGTGAACGCCTCCGTGCAGCCGGCCGCCCGCGCCCGGTGCAGGGACGCGTTCTTGGCGAGCTTGGCGAGCCCGCGCCCCCGGTGGGCCGGCGCCGTGCCCGTCATCCCCGTCGCGTACCGGCCGAGGCCGTCGGTCCGTGCCGCGCTGAACGCCGCCGGCACCCCGTCCACGACCGCTACCACCGTCAGCTCCCGGTCGAACAGCGGATGGTTCCAGGTGGTCTCCAGCCAGTGCGGGTAGTCGTCCAGCTCCGCCCCCACGTCCCCCGGCTCGTCGGCGGTCGTCACCGCGTCCAGCTCGAACAGCGGGCGCGGGTCGGCCGCGAACTCCTCGGCCGTCAGCAGCCGGACACCGGCCGGCGGGTCCTGGAGCGGCGGCAGCCCCGCCGTCAGGTCGAGCCGCAGGAAGTGCGCGGTCCGGCTCGCCGCGTACCCCCGCCGCTCGGCGTAGGCGCGGTTCGACGGCTCGTCCATCGCCCAGCTGTACAGCTCCGTCGCGCCGCGCTCGGCCAGGTACTCCTCGGCCGTCCGCACCAGGAGCGTCCCGGCGCCGAGCCCCTGCCGGTCCGGGTGCACGTACACGTTGAGGTAGCCGACCCCGGGGCGCGGGGCGTCGTGGGCGATGCCCACCTGCGCGGTGCCGATCACCTCCCCGTCCTCCGACACGGCGACGAGCGGTCGGGAGCGGGCCTCGGGATGGGCGTGCGCCCAGTCGAACGCCACCTGCTCGGCGGTGGCCAGCATGAAGGGGACGGCCGCGCGCCGGACGCGGGCGAAGCCCTCGGCGTCCTCGGGCCGTACGTCACGGACGATCACAGTCATGGGGCCGCAGGCTACGTGCGGGGCCGCGCCGCCGCCTCCCATTTTCCGGCGGGGTGAGGGCAGAATCGGGCGGGTGACACTGACAATCGCCGTGGACCACCAGTCCACCACCGCCCCCTACGAACAGCTGCGCGCCCAGATCTCGGAGCGCGCCCGGTCGGGCCGACTGCCGGTCGGCTACAAGCTGCCGACGGTCCGGGGACTCGCGGAGCAGCTGGGGCTCGCCGCGAACACGGTCGCCAAGGCGTACAAGGCGCTGGAGTCCGACGGGGTCATCGAGACCCGGGGCAGGCACGGCACCTTCGTCGCGGCGGCCGGTGACGCCGCCAGCCGCAGGGCCGCCTCGGCCGCCGCCCAGTACGCCGAGGAGGCCTACCGCCTGGGGCTCACCCGGGACGAGGCCGAGGCCGCCGTACGCGACGCGTTGCGGGCCGCGTACGACTCCGAGTGACGCACCGCGCACACCGTTCCGAGCGACGGCCGGGCCCGCCGGGGGACTCCCCGCGGGCCCGGCCCCTCACAGATAGAGCCCGGGGGCGGGGGAGCGCTGCTCGGGCAGCTCGGCGGGGGAGACCCCGCGTCGCAGGGCGAACAGCTCGGCCAGCGTGGCGCCCTCGGCCGGCACCCCCTCGTCCCGCCCCAGCCACGCCGCCGACTCGGCGCGGGTGAGCGGCCCGACCTCGATCCGGGCCAGGCAGCGGCCGGGGCGCACGATCGCCGGGTGCAGCCGCTCCAGGTCCTCGTTGGTGGTCAGCCCCACGAGGACCTTGCGACCCTGGCCGAGCAGACCGTCCGTCAGATTGAGCAGCCGGGACAGCGCCTGGCCGGTCGCCTCCTTGGCGCCGCCGCGGATCAGCTCGTCGCAGTCCTCCAGGAGCAGCAGCCGCCACCGCTCCTTCTCCGTGCCGTCGCCCTCCTCGCCGATCGCGATGTCCATCAGATAGCCGATGTCGTTGAAGAGCCGCTCGGGGTCGAGCACGCAGTCGACCTGGCACCAGTCCTGCCAGGACCGGGCGAGGGTGCGCAGGGCGGAGGTCTTGCCGGTGCCGGGCGGCCCGTGCAGCAGCAGGAGGCGGCCGCTGACGTCGTCCGGGGTGAGCCTCATCAGCCGGTCCATCGCCTCGGCCACCGGCGCGGTGTAGTGGGGCCGGGCGTCGGCCCAGGTGTCGGCGCTGATCCGGCGGGTCATCCGGCGCGGGCCGCGCTGCGGGGCCAGGTACCAGAAGCCCATGGTGACGTCCTCGGGCTCGGGCTCCGGCTCGTCCTTGGCCCCGTCGGTGGCCTCGGCGAGGATCCGGGCCGCCAGCTCGGGGTCGGTCGCCGTCACGGTGACGTCGGCGCGGTGGTTCCAGCGGGAGGAGAGGATCGTCCACCCCTCGCCCTCGGCCAGCACCGAGTTGCGGTCCTCGTCCTTGAACCCCCACAGCACCCGGGCGCCGGCCGGCAGCAGGCTCGCGTCGGGCTTCGCCCGCTCCAGGGAGAGACCGTGGGAGTACGGCTGCGTCCCCCTGGTGAACCGGTCGAGGAGGAGCGCGTCCATGACGTCGCCCGGCGAATCGCTGTCGTCGAGGCTGATCACGACCGGCAGCGACGCCTGATGGGGCCCGGAAGGAACGGCGGGGGTGTCTGGCATGCCGCCATGATCCGCCAACCGCCCGGACGGCGCGACGGGTTTTGCCGGGGGCCGGGGGCGCCCCGGGGCACGGGTCCGGGGCGCCGGGACCGGGGCCCCGGTTCGCCTCGTGTGCGGGGCCGGTGCCCCGGATCAGATCCAGTGGCCGCGCAGCGCGCCGCGGGCCCTGCGGGCGAGGGCGTACCCCTTCGTCAGCGCCCGGTCGGCGGCGAAGTTCCGGCCCACGGCCCGTCCTTCGACGAGACGGGTGAACTCCTCGACGGTGGTGGAGCGGCGGACGGTCACCCGCTCCAGGGCGTACGGCCCCTGGCGGCGGCGCGCGAGCGCGTTCCCGACCGCGAGGGCCTGGGCGAAGCCGGCCTCGCGGACGGCGGCCCGCACCCGGCGGCTGGAGTAGCCGTACGGGTAGGCGAAGGAGTCCGGGGCGGTGCCGAGTTCCTCGCCGATGAGCTCGCGGCAGCGCAGCGCCTCGAACCGCAGCCGCCGCGCGTCGAGCTGGTCCAGCTGCGGGTGGCTGTGGCTGTGCCCGCCGATCTCGGTTCCGGAGGCGGCCAGTTCGCGCACCTGGGCCCAGGAGAGCATGGTGTCGAGGGCGCCGCCGGTCGCGTGCCGGCCGGGCAGCCAGCCGCTGGTGACGAAGAGGGTGCTCGGGAAGGAGTAGCGCGCGAGCACCGGCAGGGCGTACCGGTGCACGCCCTCGTACCCGTCGTCGAAGGTGACGAGCACCGGCCGGGGCGGCAGCCGCTCGCCGCTCCGCCAGGCGGCGGCGAGCGCGGCCGTGGTGACGGGCGTGAACCCCCGTCCGGCCACCACGTCCATCTGCGCGGCGAAGGCCTCGGGCGTCACCGACAGCCCCAGCGTCGCGGGCGCCGGATCGGGCGCGACGGCGTGGTACATGAGGATGGGCACGGGCTCGCCGACCGCCCCGGGGCCGGGCGTCCCGTCCGGGCCCGGGGACGCCTGGCTCCGCGTCCGCGCACCGCCCGCGTCCATGGAGGTCGCGCTCATGCGGCGGCCTCCTTCGGTTCCGGGGCCACGGGCGGGCGGGGTGCGGCCTCCGGGGTGATCGGGCCCCAGGAGAAGGTGGGGGAGCCGCCGCGCCGGGCGCGGAGGGTGCCGAGGGCGTAGCCGCCGGCGGCGAGGGCCACGCCGGTGACGATGGCGCCGGCCCGGCCCGCGCCGCCGGCCCGGCCGAGCAGGGTGTCGCGCATCCCGCGGAGCACTCCGGCGGGCAGCACCCGGCTGGTGTAGCGCCGCTCGGACTCCAGGCCCTTGCCGGCGCCGACGCTCTGGGCGACGAGGGCCTTCGAGAGGCCCTCGGCGTAGACGCGGGTGCGGAAGTAGGCGAAGCGCTCGCGGGCGGCAGGCACCTTGTGGTGGATGACCGCGCGGTCGTCGATGAGCAGGACCGCGTTCGGCACCGCGCCGGCCAGCCGGATGCAGAGCTCGGTCTCCTCGCAGCCGAGCGGGCGGCGGTCGCCGTCCCGGCCGATGCCGGTGGCGAAGCCGCCCGCCGCGTCGAAGGCGGTGCGCCGGAAGGAGGCGTTGCCGCCGAGGACGTTGCGGACCCGGACCCGGCCCGGCGGCAGCCCCCGGTAGGTGCAGCCGACGACCCAGTCGAACTCCTCGGGGAACCAGACGGGCCGGCGGCCGGAGGCCCAGACGGGCAGCGTGCGCCCGCCGACGGCGACGACCTCCGGGTCCTCGTAGCCGGCCGCGAAGTGGTGGAGCCAGTCGCGCTCCGCCACCGCGTCGTCGTCGAGGAAGGCGACGAACTCGCCGCGCGCGGCGGCGATTCCGGTGTTGCGGCCGGAGGAGAGGCCGCGGGGGCCCGCGTTGGCGAGCACCCGCACCTCCTCGCGGTGGTCCGCGTACTCCTCGGCGAGCCGGTGGAGCAGCCGCTCGTTGTGGTCGACGACGAGCAGCGTCTCCAGCGGCGGCAGGGACTGTTTCCGGACGGAGTCGACGGCGGCGAGGATGTCCTCCCACCGCTCCTCCGTGTAGGCGCAGATCACCACCGAGAAGCGGAGCGGGGCCGTGCGGTCGCTCAAGACGCCTCTCCCCGGGGGACGTTCACGGAGAACGCGGCGGGGCGGCGGAGCGCCCGGGCGGCCCTCGGGACGCGCTTCTCCTGGAGGATCACCTTGAGGACGCGGAGGCCGTCGCGCACCGCGTTGAGGTTGCTGACGCCGTGGATCCGCAGGTACTCGTGGCTCGGGACCTCCTGCACCTTCAGACCGGCCTTGACGACCCGGATGTTGATGAGGGTCTCGATCTCGAAACCGGTGCAGTCGAGGGTGATCTTGTCGAGGCAGTGCTTCCAGAAGGCGTTGTAGCCGTAGCAGAGGTCGGTGTAGCGGGCGCCGAACTTGCGGTTGACGAGGGAGCAGAGCGCCCAGTTGCCGAGTCGGCGGATGCCGGTCATGTCGTCGGTGCCGCCGCCGTTGGCGAAGCGGGATCCCTTGGCGAAGTCGGCGCCGCCGACGAGGGCGGAGACGTAGGAGACGATCTCCTGTCCGTCGGCGGAGCCGTCGGCGTCGACCATGACGATGATGTCGCCGGTGCAGGCGGCGAAGCCGCTGATCAGGGCGTCGCCCTTGCCCTTTCCGACCTGCTTGACGACTTTGACGCCCGGCCAGTGCGCCTTGGCGACCTCGACGGTGTCGTCCGTCGAATTTCCGTCGACGAGGACGACTTCGTGAATCCATTCCGGCAGCGACTGGAATACGTACGGAAGATTTTCCGCTTCGTTCATCGCGGGAATGACGACGCTCACCGGCGGAGTGATCGCCAGATGGGACGTGATGGCCCGGTACTGGGCCGCTATTCGACTCGGCTCGGTGATTTCTCGGCCCGTGGCGGCCGGGCGCAGGAACGAGCTCATTGGGTCGGTCTCCCTCTCGTCCGGTGGCCCGCCCAACCCCTGGGCGGCCCGGTCGTGTGTCCGGTTCGAAAGGGGGGTTCTCGCCTATCCCCGCACGGAAGCGATCTCCTTGCGGGACCCGCGAGTTGGCATGACTGGCCGCGCGGTACCCGCGACCCGGCGCCTACGCGCGCACCGAGCACGGCACCCCCCTACCGCGCCCCGCTCCGGGACCCCTCGACGGGTCGGCGTCTCCCCAAGAGCCGCTGTGTCGATGAACCGATGCGGGTGAGATGTACGACGGTATTGATGAATGGGACTGTATGGCAAGTCCCGTCGGCGCGGCCTGGTTTCAGGCACTTTGACGAGCAAACGGTGCTCGCACGTGCCCTGTTGTCGATCGGATTCGATCAATCCGTTTCCATGACGGGGGTGGTGGGGTTCCGCCGCCTTCCTGTGGGGACGCGGGCGTACGGGTCGCGTCCCCGTTCGATCGCCGTCGCGCAAGCGGACCCGATGATTCCTCAGGTGGCCGGAAACCGACGGCTCCTGAGGGATGTTCACTCACTCTCCAGGGTCAGTTTTGACATGAACACTTCCGGAAAGGCGGATCCGATGCTACTTCCTGGTAGCGCAGAGATCCTGCTACAGGGAGGTTCCATGAAACTGTCGCGATTCGCGGCCTTCGCGTCCTCGCTCCTGCTCGGTTCCGTCCTCGCCCTCACCGGGGCGGGAGCCGCGCACGCAGCCGAGTCCGCCGCCGTCGACTACGTCGCCCTCGGCGACTCCTACTCCTCCGGCGTCGGTGCCGGCAGCTACGACAGCGCCAGCGGCGACTGCAAGCGCTCCACCAAGGCCTACCCGCGCCTCTGGGCTAACGCCAACGCCCCCTCCTCCTTCGCCTTCACCGCCTGCTCCGGCGCCGTCACCACCGACGTCACCACCAAGCAGCTGGGCCCCCTGTCCTCCGCCACCGACCTCGTCTCGCTCACCGTCGGCGGCAACGACGCCGGCTTCGCCGACGTCATGACGACCTGTGTGCTCCAGTCGGAGTCCACCTGCGTCAATCGGGTGAACCAGGCGAAGGGGTACGTCGACTCGACGCTGCCCGCCCGCCTCGACGCCGTGTACGACGCGATTCGCGCCAAGGCCCCGGCCGCCCGCGTCGTCGTCCTCGGCTACCCGCGCTTCTACCAGCTGAGCGGCAGCTGCGTCGCCGGCCTCAGCGAGACCGAGCGCACGGCCATCAACGGCGCCGCCGACCACCTCAACGCGGCCCTCGCCAAGCGCGCCGCCGACCACGGCTTCGCCTTCGCCAGCGTCGTCCCGGCCTTCACCGGCCACGAGATCTGCTCCGGCTCGGCCTGGCTGCACAGCGTCAACTGGCTCAACATCGGCGAGTCCTACCACCCGACGGCCGCCGGCCAGTCGGGCGGCTACCTGCCGAGCTTCAGGAGCGCGGCGTAGCGGCGGGTCCCCCCACCTCCGCACCCGTACCCGCGGCGCCGGGAACGGCAGGAGCGGTGCTCGACGCCCCGCCCCCGCCCGGACCGGCGCCCGGATCCCCGTCCCTGACGGCCTGCCAGACCAGCGCCGCCAGGATCACGAGGAGTCCCACGACGCCGACGGCGACGACGACGCCCCGCCGGGGCCCCCGCCGTCCCTCCGCGACCGCACGCCCCTCCGTACGCGCCCCGCGCACGCCACCCGGGCCCTCGTGCTCCCGATCCTCCGGCCGCCCCGGTCCGCGCCCCGGCCCCCGCTCCGGCGCGCGCCCCTCGGCGGCGACCTCGCCGCGCGGCCGCTCCCCGAGCTGGGCGACCCGCTCCAACTCCCGTACGGCCCCGGCCCGCACGCCCGCGTCCCGGTCGGCAAGGCCGGCCACCGCCGGCGTCAGCGGACCCGAACGGGGATCGGCGACCATCCCGCCCAGCAGCGCGGCCAGCGCCGCCGCGTCCTCCTCGGCACCCGGCCGCGGCGCGTCCGGCCCGTCGCCGGATGCCGAGACGCCGGTCGCCACGCCCGTCACCACCACCCGCCCGTCGTTGGCGAGCAGCACCCGGTCCCGGCCGATGTCGCGGTAGGGGACACCGGCGGCCCTGGCCGCCCGCAGCGCGGCGAGCACCCCGAGCGCCACCCGCGCCGCCTCCCGGTCCGGCAGCGGTCCGTCCGCCTCCAGGGCCTCCGCCAGCGTCAGCCCGCGGACCAGCTCCATCACGATCCACGGCCGGCCGTGCTCGACGACCACGTCGTACACCCGGGCCACGCCCGGGTCCGAGATCGCCTCCGCCGCCCGCGCCTCGCGCTCGACCCGCGCGTACAGCGCCGGCTCCGCGTCGGGGGGCGTCCCCGGCGGGGCGTGCACCTCCTTGACGGCCACCTCGCGGCCGAGCACCTCGTCCCGGGCGCGCCAGACGAGTCCCGCCGCGCCCTCCGCGAGGGCGTCGAGCAGCCGGTAACGGCCCGCGATCAGCGTCATGGATCCACGGTAGCCGCGCCCCCGCCGGGTGGCGACCCACCCGGACGGCCCTGGGTGGCGTAGATCACATCGGTCCACGGGGCCGCAGGTGGGCGGGGGGAGGGCGGGATGGTTCATGACGATTCGGCAGGTGTTCGAGCCCTGTCCAACTCGCCCTGGAATCAGTTGGATTCGGAGAGTGAGCGACAACCCCCGTACGAGTGCGGTGTATCCCGTCGGCGGTATACACGCGTGTGACCGTGGGGCGATAGGGTTAACCTGCCCGGGCCGGGTGCCCTCGTACGGGTGGGGAGTGACATGGAACAGATAACGATGCGCAGCAGGCCGCGCGTGCCTGCCATCACCTGCGGGAGCAGCGCGACCAGTTCGCGGCTCGACCGCCATCTCGCGGTGCTCGGCGGTCCCGCCGTGCCCCAGCGCGAGGTGGCCGAGGCGACGCTGCTGATGCGGGAACTGACGACGCGTCGACACGAGACGCAGGCCCAGGGCCGGCACGGCGGCCGCGCGCGCGTCTCGCTCTTCGCCCCGCTCCGCCGCCTCCGCCGCACCCTCTTCGGCGCCCGCCACTAGGACAGCGCGCGACCAGGCGGCGGAGCCGCGTCCCCGACGCGTCCCGTCCGCCCCGGTCCGCCACCCGTACCCACCCGCACGCCGAGAGCGCCGGACGCGTCCCCGCCCGTCCGGCGCTTCGTCGTACCCCGGGCCGCCGGACGCCGGCGTCGTCAGGCGATCACGCCGGACATCCGCAGCTCCGCCAGCTCCGCCGCCGGCACGCCCAGGGCGGCCAGGACCGCGTCCGTGTGCTCGCCGAGGGCCGGGACCCGGCCCATCGGCGCCTCGGGGGCGTCGGGGAAGACGACCGGCGGCAGGAGGGACGGCAGGGGGCCGGCCGGGGAGTCCACCGGGCGCCAGCGGTCCCGCGCGGCCAGCTGGGGGTGGCGTACCAGCTCGGCCACCGAGTTGAGCCGCGCGCAGGCGATCCCGGCCGCGTCCAGACGCCGTACCGCCTCCTCCGCCGGCAGCGCGCCGAGCGCCGCCGCGACGGCCGCGTCGGTCGCCGCCCGGCCCGCCACCCGCGCGGCGTTGGTCGCGAACGCCGGATCGTCCGCGAGCTCCGGCCGGTCGAGGACCCGCTCGGCGAGTCGCCGCCACTCCCGGTCGTTCTGCACCGAGAGCAGCACCTGGGAGCCGTCCGCCGTCGGATACGCGTCGTAGGGGGCGATCACCGCGTGCGCGAGCCCCGTGCGCGCCGGGGCCGTACCTCCGTGCGCCCCGTGGTGCAGGGGGTGGCCCATCCATTCCGCGAGCGCGTCGAACAGCGAGACTTCCACGGGCCCGCCCCGGCCGGTCGTCCCGCGCCGCACGAGGGCGGCGAGGACCCCCGTGTACGCGTACATCCCGGCCGCGATGTCGGCGGCCGGGATGCCGGACTTGACGGGCTGCTCCGGGGTTCCGGTGACCGAGACGAGCCCGGTCTCGCACTGCACGAGCATGTCGTACGCCCTGCGGTGCGCGTACGGGCCGTCGGGGCCGTAGCCGGAGACGTCCACGGCGATCAGCCGGGGGTGCGCGGCGCACAGCGCGGCCGCGTCGAGGCCGAGCCGGGCCGCCGCCCCGTGCGCGAGGTTCTGCACGAAGACGTCCGCGTCCGCCACGAGCCGCCCCACCAGCTCCCGGCCGCGCGGGTCCTTCAGGTCGACGGCGACCGACTCCTTGCCGCGGTTGCACCAGACGAAGTGCGAGGCCAGCCCCCTGGCCGCGGTGTCGTAGCCGCGGGCGAAGTCGCCGCCGTCGGGGCGCTCGACCTTGACGACCCGGGCGCCGAGGTCGGCCAGTTGCCGGGTGGCGAACGGTGCGGCGACGGCCTGTTCGACGGAGACGACGGTGATCCCGTCCAGGGGGAGTGGCTGAGTGCTCATGCCCGTCTGCCTATCGCGTCGGGGCGGCGGCTGTCATCGGGATCCGGGTCACGTCGGCCCGCCGGGCCGGTTCAGCGGCGCCCGTACCGGCGGACGGCGAGCGGGGCGAGGACCGCGATCAGGCCGAGCGACCAGAGCAGCGAGGCCGCCACCGGGTGGGCGACCGGCCACGCGGCGCCCTCCGGCACGGGGACGTCGCCGCAGAGCGCGCGCACGGCGGTGGTGACGGCGGAGACGGGGTTCCACTCGGCGACCGTCCGCAGCCACCCCGGCATGCCGTCGGTGGGGATGTACGCGTTCGAGAGCAGCGGCAGCATGAAGGTGGCGCTGCCGAGTTGGCCGGCCGCCTCCTCGCTCTCGGAGGCGAGCCCCAGCAGGATGCCCGCCCAGGTGGCGGCCGAGCGGAAGAGGAGCAGCAAGCCCAGGGCGCCGAGGGCTTCGAGGGCGGTGCCCTCGATCCGCCAGCCCATCGCGAGCCCCACCAGGACCACCGGCAGCAGGGAGACCGTGCTGACCACGAGGTCGGCGGCGGCCTGTCCGAGCGGCACGGCGGCCCGGCCCACCGGAAGGGTGCGGAAGCGGTCGGTGACGCCCCGGTGGGTGTCCTGGGCGGCCTGGAACATGCCGGTCATCAGCCCGCCGGCGGCGGTCGCGACGAGCAGCCCGGGGACGAGGAAGGAGCGGTAGGCGGCGCCGGGCATGGCGAGCGCCCCGCCGAGGACGTAGCCGAAGAAGAGCAGGAAGACGACCGGCATCGTCATCGTCATGAGGGTGAGGGCGGGGGCGTGCCGGACGCGCCGCAGGTTGCGGCCGGCCAGGGCGGCCCCTTCGAGGGCGAGGGCGTTCACGCGGCGGTCTCCTTCCGTCCGGTGAGGCGCAGGAACACCTCGTCGAGGGTGGGCGGACGCAGCGAGGCGTCGACGATGTGGATCCCGGCGGCGTCGATCTCGCGGACCAGCCGGGGCAGGGTGAGGGTGGGGTCGGTGGTGACGGCGCCGACGGTGCGGCGTTCGGCGTCCAGGACCGGGGCCGAGCCGGTCAGCCGGTCGAGGACCGCGGCGGCGGGCTCCAGGGGCCCGGTGCCGGCGAGGACCACCTCGGCGCGGTGGCCGACGAGCGCCTTGAGCTCGGCGGGGCTGCCGCGGTGGGCGGCCCGGCCGTCCTCGACGAGGACGACGTCGTCGGCGAGCCGGTCCGCCTCCTCCAGGTACTGGGTGGTGAGCAGCACCGTCGTGCCCTCGCCGGAGAGTCCCCGGACGGCGTCCCAGACGGCCTGCCGGCTGCGCGGGTCGAGGCCGGTGGTCGGCTCGTCGAGGAAGAGGACCGCGGGACGGCCGAGGAGGCTCGCCGCGAGGTCCAGGCGGCGCCGCATGCCGCCGGAGTAGGTGCGGGCGAGCCGGCCGGCGGCGGCGGTGAGACCGAACTCCTCCAGCAGTTCGTCGGCGCGGGCGCGCGGGAGGCGCAGCAGCCGGGCGAAGAGGCGCAGGTTCTCGGCGCCGGTGAGGTCGCCGTCGACCGAGGCGTACTGGCCCGTGACGGCGATCCGGCGGCGTACGGCGGCGGGGTCGCGGACCAGGTCGTGGCCGGCGACCCGGGCGCTGCCGGCGTCGGGCGCGAGGAGCGTGGTGAGGATCCGGACGGCGGTGGTCTTGCCCGCGCCGTTGGGGCCGAGGAGGCCGCAGACCGTGCCTTCCGGGACGGCGAGGTCGAGGCCGCGAAGGGCGTGGACCTCGCCGTACCGCTTCTCCAGACCCTCACTAAGTACAGCGTACGTAGTTGTCATGGGGGCACCGTACCTCACTACGTACGCTGTACGTAACTACGATGGAGGCGAGGTGATGAGATGGCGGGCCGAGCGGCCGAACCCGAAGTGATCTGGGCGCGCCCCGAGCGCGCCGGCCGAGGCCCCCGACCGGCCTTCAGCAGGCAGGACGTCGTCGACGCCGCCGTCCGCATCGCGGACGCCGACGGCATCGACGCGGTCTCCATGCGGCGGATCGCCGCCGAACTCGGCTGCGGCACCATGTCGCTGTACAACTACATCCCCCGCAAGGAGGACCTGTACGAGCTGATGGTCGACGCGGCGAGCGCCGAGTACGCCTTCCCGGACCGGCCCAGCGGCGACTGGCGGGCCGACATGACCGACCTGGCCCACCAGACCCGGGCGATCATGTACCGGCACCCGTGGCTCTCCCGGGTCATGACCACCGCCTACGGCTTCAGCCCGAACGCCCTGCGCTACCTGGAGTGGTGCCTCGGCTGCCTCGTCCCGCTCGACGTGCCCGCCGGACTCAAGATGCAGCTCATCGCGATGGTCAACGGCACCGTCATGGCCACCGTCCGCAACGAGCAGGACCTCGCCGAACGCGCCCGCGGCCTGCCGTGGACCGAGGAGGAGGAACAGGCCGTGCGCGGCGCCTACCTCAGGGACCAGGTCGCGAGCGGACGCTACCCGCACCTCGCCGCGCTGCTCGCCGAGTCCGCCGCCCCCGCCGACCCGGACGAGATCTTCGCCATGACCATCGCCCGGCTCCTCGACTCCTTCGCCGCGGCGGAACCGGGCGGGGGAACCGTCACACCAGCATGAACTGGCCCCCCGGGCCCTCCTCCTGATGGTCGAGCACCGACGCCGGCCGGCGCGCCCGGTCCGGCACCGGCAGCACCCCGGCCGCCCGCAGCGCCGCCCGGCCCGGCCCACCGCCGCCGGGCGCCGCGAACGGCGCCCGCTCCGCCTCCCGCGCCCCCAGCAGCGCCAGCACGGTGATGAGGTCGAGGAGCTCGGAGGTCCACTCCTGCGGCCAGGCCGCCGGACCGATCGCCTCCAGCGACCCCGCCTCGGCCGGCGCGGTCCGACGGGCGAACCACTGCTCCACGACCCGCACCCCGCCCACCCGGTACTCCCACGCCTCCTCGGGCACCGGCGAGATCCGGCCCCCGCCGACGCTCAGGACCTCGTCCCCGGGGTCGTACGCGAGCGAGTCCGGGCGCGGCGGCAGCGCCGCCCGCACATACGGCCGGCGACCGCCCGGCAGCCGGGGCCGCGCCCCGCTCAGCGCGCCCCGCAGCTGGACGTCCAGCAGTTCCCGGCCGAGCGCCACGCCCGCCGCCCACGTCTCCCGATCCGGCGGCAGCGGCACCCGGCACCCGGCGGGGGAGGGGACGGCCGCCGCGACGACCCAGGCCAGCCACCCGGCCGGCTCCACCGCCCCGTACCGCTCCCGCAGGAAGCCCGGAAGCCCGGGCGCCAGATTCGGCTCCGCCCCGCCCGGCCGCCGGAACAGCGGCCGGATCCGGCCCGGGCGGCCCGCCGACGAACGCCCCTCGGGCAGCGCGCCCGTCACCAGCAGCACCGGCCCGGCCGCCCCCGGCGCCCACGCCTGCTCCACGGCGAAGAGCTGCGGCTCGCCCGCCACCCGCCACAGCTCGGGCCGTGCGGCGTCGAGGAGCCGGTGGTCGGGGAGCAGCCACTGCTCGTCGAACGGCCCGGTCAGCACCCGCACCGGCTCCGGGCACGGTCCGGACTCCCGGGCGAACCCCCCGGTCCCGGTCCGCTGCCCCGGCAGCGCCGCGACCGCCGTCCCCGTCGTCCGCGCCCGGCTCGGCCGGAACAGCGCCTCGCGCTCCCCGCCCTCCGCCGTCACCAGCCGGTCCCACCGACCGCGCAGCGTCCGCGCGTCGGGCGCCACCACCCACGCCCGCCCGAACCGCGGCGGCGCCACCGACCACGGCATCAGCTCGTCGAGCAGGGGCGTGTCGTCGTCCGCTGAAAGGTCCTGCCGCCGGAGAGCCTCTGTCACGCCCCGCATGCTAATCCGACACGCACCGCACCCTCACGTGCGCCGTCCGTGAGCGATCGGCGACTCCGCAGCCTGTGCGGTCAGTTCCTCGAACAGGCGACGGTATGCCCCGGGGTCCCGCTCGAAGTCCGCTTCGGCCGCGAGGGCGGCCCGCTCCGCGTCCTGCCCTCGGAGCAGGTCGACCGAGGTCTGTGCGAACCGCTCCTGGAGGCCGTCCCGTTCGGCATCGGCCAGCAGCCGGCGCAGCTCCGCGACGGCCGCCTCGGCCGCGTCCCGGGCGGCGGGCCCGGCCTGGAGCCTGGTCCGCAGTCCGGCCGCGGGGGCGGCCTCCTTCAGGAGCACCGTCAGCCGGGCCGACAGCTCCAGCGCGGCCTCCGCTGCCGGGTGCGCCTGCGGTCCTGCCTCCCGCAGCACCCACAGGGCGCGGACCAGTTCGGGATCGGGCGCCGGGCCGAGCGCCCCCTGCCGTCCGGCTTCCCGTGCCGCCTTCAAGGCGCGCCCGTAATCCTCGGCCGCCCATCCGGCGGCCTCGGCCAGCGCGGTCGCGCGGCGCACGAGCCGCGCCTCCACGCCCAGGATCCGGGGAAGGGCCCGGAGGTTCCCGCCGACCAGCCCCACCGCGGCGGCCAGGATCCCCAGGGCCAGGATGACCCCGCCGGGATCGGAGTCGTTCTTGAACTTCAGGTCCGTCGTGGGGTCCTCGAGGTCGCCCTGGTCCGGCCCCTCGGTGTACATGAAGCCGGACTCGTGCCCGTAGCCACGGCTGTCGCCGTAGTTCGGAACCTTGAGCCAGCTGCTGCGGGTGGGGTCGCAGTGGTACGCCCCCTCCCTCGTCTTCTTCGCGTACGGATCGCTCCACCGCACCCGGCAGGTGCCGTCGGACTTCTCCTCGACCACCGCCAGGTCGATCTGGCGCGTCGCGATCGGTTCCGGCTCCGGTTGGGCGATGGAGATGCCCACCCCGCACACGGAGAGCACGAAGCCGAGCGTCAGGACCCAGCGGAAGAAAGGTTTGTGTCTCATGTGATCCCCCCTCCGGCCAGTCTCCTCCGGGGCGGGCCCACGGGGAAGGGGCGTCCCGGGCAGCGCGCGGGGTCCGGCCCTGCCGGGCCCCGGCAGGCTGCGCGTCCGTCCGGCGTCAGTGCGCCTCGACCGTCACCGTGAAGGAGAAGCGGTCGCCGCGGTAGCGGATGCGGGCGACGTCGACGACGCGGCCGTCGTCGGCGTAGGTGACGCCGGTGTAGTGGAGGATCGGGGAGAGCAGCGGGACCCGCAGGAGTTCGGCCGTCTCCGGGTCGGCGAGGCGTGCCTCGACGGTGTCGGTGATGCGGCTGATCGGGACCCCGACGACGTCCCGGAGCACCTTCGTCATCGGCCAGCGCTCCAGGTCCGCCGGGTCGATCGCGGCGGCGAACTCGGGCCGCACCGCGTTCTCCGCCCAGTTCGTCGGTTCGTCGCTCTCGCCGTCGGAGCGCAGCCTGCGGTAGGTCACGACCTCGGCCACGTCCGGGAAGTACTCGGCGAGCTCGCCGGGCACCGGCTCCGGCCCATGGCCGAGGACCGTGGTCCGCTCGCCGGACTGCTGGGCCACGATCGCGTCGATCGAACCCAGCAGCCGGCGCGGCGTGGAGCGCCGGGCGCCGGGCTCGATGAAGGTGCCGCGCCGCCGGTGCCGGCTGATCAGCCCCTCCTCCTCCAGCTCCTTCAGGGCCTGGCGCATGGTCAGCACGCTGACGCCGTAGTGCGCCGCGAGCTGCTCCTCCGTGGGCAGCCGCAGCGAGGCGTCGGGCGTGCGGCCCAGTATGGAGGCGCGCAGGGACTGCGAGACCTGGTACCACAACGGCAGCTTGCGGTTCAGGATCAGCGAGTCGGGGGCGAAGGCGGTCACGGCGTTCTCCGTACGACGGCGCGGTGGGACGGCTGAGCGGACTCTACGCGGCCGGAAAGCGGAGCCTACGGCCGGAAATGACGCTCAAGACCCTGCCACACGTCGTCGTAGCCGCGCTGCAGGTGGTCGGCGCCGGCGGCCTGCGCGGTCGCGGTCACCGGCCACCGCGTCTCGAACATGAAGGCCAGGCCGTCGTCGATCTTCTGCGGCTTCAGCTCGGCGGCGCTCGCCCTGTCGAAGGTCTCCCGGTCGGGGCCGTGCGCGGACATCATGTTGTGCAGCGAGCCGCCGCCGGGCACGAAGCCCTCGGCCTTGGCGTCGTACGCGCCCTCGATGAGGCCCATGTACTCGCTCATCACGTTCCGGTGGAAGTACGGCGGCCGGAAGGTGTCCTCGCCGACCAGCCAGCGCGGGGCGAAGACCACGAAGTCGACGCCGGCCAGGCCGGGGGTGTCGGAGGGCGAGGTCAGCACGGTGAAGATCGACGGGTCGGGGTGGTCGTAGGAGATCGTCCCGATGACGTTGAAGCGGCGCAGGTCGTAGACGTACGGGGTGTGGTTGCCGTGCCAGGCGACGACGTCCAGCGGGGAGTGGCCGTACGTCGCCGTCCAGAGGTTGCCGCAGAACTTGTTGACCACCTCGACCGGACCCTCGACGTCCTCGTAGGCGGCGACCGGGGCGCGGAAGTCCCGGGCGTTGGCCAGGCCGTTGGCGCCGATGGGGCCGAGGTCGGGGAGCTGGAAGGGGGCGCCGTAGTTCTCGCAAACGTAGCCGCGCGCGGTCTCGTCGAGCAGCTCGACGCGGAAGCGGACGCCGCGCGGGATCAGCGCGACCTCGCCCGGGCGGGCCGCGAGCAGCCCCAGCTCGGTGCGGAGGAGGAGGCCGCCGCGCTCGGGCACGATCAGCAGCTCGCCGTCGGAGTCGCCGAAGACCCGCGCCATGGAGGCGTTGGCGTGGTAGAGGTGCACGGCCATGCCGGTCCGCTGGGTCACGTCGCCGTTGCCGCCGAGGGTCCACAGGCCGGCCAGCCAGTCGGTGCCGGGCGCCGGGTCCGGCAGCGGGTTCCAGCGCAGCCGGTTGGGGTCGGCGACCGTCTCGGCGAAGGGGGCGGTGCGCACCGCGCCGTTGTCGGTCCGGACGAACGGCGGGTGGGCCGCCGACGGGCGGATCCGGTACAGCCACGAACGCCGGTTGTGCGCCCGCGGCTCGGTGAACGCGCTGCCGCTGAGCTGCTCGGCGTAGAGCCCGAGCGGGGCGCGCTGCGGCGAGTTGCGGCCCTCCGGCAGGGCGCCGGGGAGCGCCTCGGAACCGTGCTCGTTGCCGAATCCGGTGCTGTAGGTGAGCGCCTCGGCCGTCTTCCTGGCCTGCTCGGTCGTCATCGCCCGCTCCTGTCCTGAAAGAAATCCTATAGATGACCGTAGGATTCTGCGCCGCTCCCGTCAACGGGGCGGGGGGATCGGCGTCGGCGGAACGTCCGCGCACCCGCGGCGATCCGTCCGTGCACGACGGGGTCGAAAAGATGAACAATGCTCTACTCTCGCGGCCATGTCGTGGACCAGAAAGCTCGTCTCCGTGCTCTCGGTCGTGCTCGCGGTACTCGCCGCGGCCCTGTCCACCGCCCCCGGCGCCCAGGCGCACGAGGAGCGGCCCGTCACCTTCCCCGACGGCTCCGGCAGCGTGCCGAAGCTCCGCACCGGCGAACCCGACCTCCTCGTCTGCAAGACGGACCGGGTCGACTTCGAACGCCGGATCGCCGCCTTCCCGGCCGCCCTCAAGGCCCGCAACCAGGAGCTCTTCGCCCGCTGCGGCCGCTCGGGGTACCGCCACCTCCAGCAGGCCGTCGACGCCGTCGACCGCCCCGGCATGAACATCGCGATCCTGCCGGGCCTGTACGAGGAGGAGCCCTCGCTCCCGGCCCCCACCGGCGCCTGCGCCTCCCTGGACGCCCCCACCTCCTCCTTCGGCTACCAGATCCTGTCCTACGAGCAGCAGGTCCGCTGCCCGCACAACCAGAACCTGGTCGCCGTCCTCGGCAAGAGGGACCTCCAGATCGAGGGCACCGGCGCCTCCCGCCTCGACGTCGTCCTCGACGCGAAGTACGCCAAGCTCAACGCCCTCCGCGCGGACCGCTCCGACGGCGTCTACTTCCGCAACTTCACCGCCCAGCGCACCACCTTCAACTCGCTGTACGTGCTGGCCGCCGACGGCTTCGTCATCGACGACGTCCTCACCCGCTGGAACGACGAGTACGGCTTCCTCACCTTCGCCTCCGACCACGGCCTCTACAAGGACTGCGAGTCCTACGGCAACGGCGACTCCGGCATCTACCCCGGCTCGGCCTCGAACATCAACGACGGGCGCGGCTACGACGTCCCCCGCTACTCCATCGAGATCACCGGCTGCCGCAGCCACCACAACATGGTCGGCTACTCCGGCACCGCCGGGGACTCGGTCTGGGTCCACGACAACGAGTTCGACCACAACATGGGCGGCGCCTCCATGGACTCCGCCTTCCCAGGCCACCCCGGACTCCCGCAGAACCACGCCAGGTTCGAGCGCAACCTGATCCACGACAACAACCAGGACTACTACCGGTACGTCGCCGACGGCACCTGCGCCAGGCCACCCGCCGAGCGCGGCTACGAGAACGGCGTCGTCTGCCCGCAGATCTCCATGCCGCCCGGCTCCGGCATCATCACCGCCGGCGGCAACTGGAACCTCTACGAGGACAACTGGATCTACGGCCACGACCGCACCGCCTTCTACCTCAACGCCGTCCCCGCCTTCATCCGCGGCGAATCCGCCTGGTCCAAGCAGACCGACACCTCCCACCACAACCGCTACGCGAACAACCACCTCGGCACCGACAAGGCCGGCACCCCCCGCCCCAACCGCGCCGACGTCTGGTGGGACGGCCAGGGCCGGCAGAACTGCTGGCAGGACGGCACCGGCGCCTCCAGCCCCCGTACCCTGCCCGTCTGCGGCGCCACCCGCGGCGACGTCTCCGGCGCCACCGCCCGGCTCGTCGGCGAACCCGTCAAGCTCGCCCAGCTCCTCGTCTGCGCCGACTACGACGTCCAGGCCCGCCGCCTGCCCGCCGGCTGCGACTGGTACGGCGCCCGCGGCCTGGAACGCGTCGAGGTCCAACTGGCCCTCGCCACCTCCCTCCTCCTCGCCCTCGTCGGCACCGCCCTCTGGTGGCGCCGCCTGCGCGGCCGCCGCCTCGCCGCCGTCGCCCTCGCCACCGGCCTCGCCGGGCTCGCCCTCGACGTCGCCGGCGCCACCCTCACCCTCGCCTCGACCCACGTCCCCGCCCTGGCCCTCCTCCTCACCGGCGCCTGGTGGACCGTCACCGGCCTCCTCCTGCGCCCCACCCGGCCCGTCTTCGCCTGGACGACGGTCGCCCTCGGCCTCCTCACCCTCCTCGACGCCTTCGACAAGGCCGTCCTGATGATCCCCGGCACCCCCCTCAGCCCCGCCTGGCTCCGCCTCCTCCTCGGCGCCGTCTGGATCCTCTGGGCCGTCACGGCCACGGCCACGGCTACGACCACGGCCACCGGCACTGGCACCGGCACGGCCACCGGAACCAGCACCGACACCGGCACCAGCACGGGCACCGGCGCCGACACGGCCACCAGCACGGTCACTGGCATTGGCTCGGGCACCGCCACTGGCGCCGCCACCGCCACCAGCCCGGAACCCCCGTCCGGAGAACCCGGGGTCGGGGGAGGCGGGGCCCGAGAGCCCGAGGCCCGGGGAGGCGCGGCCGGAGAACCCGAGCCCGAGGGCCCCGAACCTGGGGCGCGCAAGGCCGGGAAGCCCGGCGAGGGGACCACCGCATGACCCGCCGCCCGGGAGCCCTGTCCGCCTCCCGCCCCGAGGCCCGCGCCCTGGCCCGCCCCGCGCCCCACCGTCGTACGGCCCCGCTGCCGGCGACCGCCGTGCTCGCCGTCGTCCTGCTCCTGGTCGCGGGGTGCGGCGACCGGCCCACCACGCATCACCGGCCCGGGACCGGCCACGAGCAGGCCACCGGCGAGGCCGGCACCCTGCTCGCCGCCCGCGACGACTCGGGGCACCGCCTCCGCGACCTGCCCGCCGCGGACGCGCCCGCCGTCCGCGCCGAGGCCCACCCGGACACCGAGGGCGGCTGGAACGTCCACCTCACCGTGGAGAGGTTCCGCTTCACCCCCGAGTCCATCGGCGGCGCCGCCCTGCCCGGCCGCGGCCACGCCCGCCTCCGCGTCGACGGCCGCGAGACCGCCCGCGCCTACGGCCCCTGGCTCCACCTCCCGCCCGGCGCCCGCACCTTCACCGTCCGCCTGTACGCGGACGACCACACGGTCTGGTCCGTCGCCGGCACCCCCGTCCAGACCACCCTCACCCTCCCCCTCTCCACCTCCGCCTCCACCTCCGCGCCGCCCTCCCCGTCATCCTCCGCACCCCCCACCCCTTCTCCCGACGGACGCACCCTCGACATCCGCGTCACCGGCTCGACCGTCGCGCCCGCCCCCTCCCGCGTCGAGCTGAGGAAGGGGGAGCGGGTCACCCTCCGCGTCACCTCCGACCGCGCCGACACCGTGCACGTCCACGGCTACGACCGCGAGGCCCCCCTCACGCCCGGCGCCCCCGCCATCCTCACCCTGACCGCCGACCGCACCGGCCTCTTCGAGGTGGAGACCCACGAGTCCGGACTCGTGCTCACCCAACTGGTCGTCCGATGAAGGGAGTCCGGGCCGCCGCCCCGCCGCTCCCGCTCGCCCACGGCGTCGGCGCCCAGCACGACCTGCCCCTCTCTCCCTTCTACGCCTACGCCGGCGCCTTCACCGCCCTCCTCGTCTCCTTCCTCGGCCTCGCCCTGCTCTGGTCCTCCTCCCGTTTCCGCGGCGACCGAGCAGGCCGCCCCCTCCCCGCCTCCCTCCAGCGCCTCGCCGACGCCCCCGCCACCCGCACCGCCCTCCGCCTCCTCGGCGCCGCACTCGCCCTGTTCTTCCTCGCCCACCTCCTCCTCGGCCCCGACGACCCCGACCGCAACCCCGCCCCGGGCGCCCTCTACGTCCTCCTCTGGGTCGGACTCGTCCCCGCCTCCCTCCTCCTCGGCCCCGCCTGGCGCCTCCTCAACCCGCTGCGCGCCCTCCTCTCGCTCCGGCCGCCCCGCGCCCCCCGCCCCGTCCCCGCCGCCGTCGGCATCCGCCCCGCCGCCGCCGGACTCCTCCTCTTCGCCTGGCTCGAACTCGTCGCCCCCGCCAACACCTCCCGTCCCGTCCTCCTCACCGCCCTCGCCGTCCACCTCGCCGTCCAACTCCTCGGCGCCGCCCGCCACGGCGCCGACTGGTTCACCCACGCCGACCCCTTCGAGGCCTACTCCTCCCTCTTCGCCCGCCTCTCCCCACTCGGTCGCCGCGCCGACGGCCGACTCGTCCTCCGCTCGCCCTTCGACGGCCTCGACTCCACCCCCGGGACCCCCGGGCTCGTCGCCACCGTCTGCGTCCTCCTCGGCACCACCGCCTACGACGGCCTCTCCGACAACCCCCGCTGGATCACCACCCTCCAGACCTCCTCACTCGGCCCGACCGCCACCGCCACCCTCGGCCTCCTCTCCGCCGTCGCCCTCACCGCCACCTGCTACGGACTCTGCGCCGGCACCCTCCGCCTCCTGAACCGCGGCCTCACCACCCCTCTCACCTCCTTCGCCCACTCGCTGCTCCCCATCGCCCTCGGCTACCTCACCGCCCACTACTTCTCACTCATCGCAGTCGAAGGGCCACGCACCGTCATGATGGCAGCCGGCACTGACAACGCCCCCTCGCCCGCTCCACCCCTGGGCCCCGGGGGCCTCGCCGCCCTCCAGGTCGCCTCGATCGTCACCGGCCACGTCCTCGGCGTCGTCGCCGCCCACGACCGGTCCGTCCGCCTCTTCCCGCCCGCCCGGGCCGTCGCCGGCCAACTCCCGCTGTTCGCGCTGATGATCGCGTACACCCTCGGCGGCATCGGACTGCTCATCGCCTGAACCGGATCGGACCGGCATCATGGACCCCGTGCCCCAGACCCGCCCGCACGACGCGCCCCCCGCGCTCCGCCGCACCCCCGTCCAGCAGCGCAGCGCCGAGCGGCTCGCCCGCATCCTCGACGCCTGCGCCGGACTCCTCGACGAGACCGGCTACGAGCAGCTGAGCACCCGGGCCGTCGCCGTCCGCGCCGGCGTCCCGATCGGCTCCGTCTACCGCTTCTTCGGCAACAAGCGGGCCATGGTCGCCGCCCTCGCCCACCGCAACCTCGACCGCTACGCCGAGCGGATCTCCGCCCGCTTCGAGCGGACGCCCGTCCTCGACGAGCACTCCGCCATCGACGGCGTCCTCGACGAGTTCCTCGCGATGAAGCGCAGCGTCCCCGGCTTCGCCCTCGTCGACTTCGGCGTGCCCGCCGCCGACGAGGCCGGGGAAGGGGCCGCCGAGGACCCCAACGGCATGGTCGCCGAACGGATCTGCGGCCTCCTCGCCGCCCACCTCGGCCGCACCGCCGACGAGACGCTGCGCCGCAAGGTCCTCGTCGGCGTCGAGACCGCCGACACCCTGGTCCGCCTCGCCTTCCGCGCCGACCCCGCCGGCGACCCGGCGCTCATCGACGAGACCCGGCAGCTGCTCCACGCCTACCTCGCGCCCTCCCTGGCCGGCTGACCGCGCGGGGCGGAGCCGCGCTTCCCCTCCCGTACGTCCCTACCGGTCGGTATGCTCGCCGCGACCGCCGCCCCGCCGCCGTCCACGGGAGACGCCATGTCCACCGCCCCACGCATCTGCCCCCTCTGCGAAGCGACCTGCGGACTCGTCCTGACCCTCGACGGCAGCCGGGTCACCGGCGCCCGAGGCGACCGGGACGACGTCTTCAGCCGAGGCTTCCTCTGCCCCAAGGGCGCCGCGTTCCCCCAGGTCGACGCCGACCCCGACCGACTGCGCACCCCGCTCGTCCGCGAGGACGGCAGGCTGCGGGAGGCGAGCTGGGAGGAGGCCTTCGACACGATCGCGGCGAGGATCCGCCCGCTGATCGAGGATTACGGCCCCGACGCCCTGGGCATCGTCCTGGGCAACCCCAACGTCCACACGATGGCCGGAGCGCTCTACCCGCCCCTCCTCCTCCGCGCCACGGGCACGAGCAACCTCTTCACCGCCTCCACGCTCGACCAGATGCCCAAGCACGTCTCCAGCGGCCTCCTCTTCGGGGACCCCTTCGCCATCCCCGTGCCCGACCTGGACCGCACCGACCACCTCCTGGTCATCGGCGCCAACCCGCTGGACTCCAACGGAAGTCTCTGCACCGCCCCCGACTTCCCCGGCCGGCTCGCCGCGCTCCGCCGCCGCGGCGGCACCCTCACCGTCGTCGACCCCCGGCGCACCCGCACCGCCCGCCTCGCCGACCGCCACCTCGCCCCCCGGCCCGGCACCGACGCCCTCCTCCTCGCCGCCCTGGTCCACACGCTCTTCGCCGAGGACCTCGCCGACCCCGGCCCGCTCGCCGACCGCACCGAGGGCGTCGACCGGGTCCGGGACGCCGTACGGGAGTTCAGCCCCGAGGCCGTCGCCCCGGTCTGCGAGCTCGACCCCGACACGATCCGCGCCGTCGCCCGGGAGCTCGCCGCGGCGCCCACCGCCGCCGTCTACGGGCGGATGGGCAGCTCCACCGTGTCCCACGGCACCCTCGCCAACTGGCTCGTCGACGTCCTCAACGTCCTCACCGGCAACCTCGACCGGCCCGGCGGCGCCCTCTTCCCCCGCTCCGCCACCGCTCCGGCGCCCGGACCCGCCGGTCCTGGCCGCGGTTTCCTCCTCGGCCGCCGCCGCAGCCGCGTCTCCGGACACCCCGAGGTCAAGGGGGAGTTCCCGCTCGCCGCCCTCGCCGAGGAGATCGACACCCCGGGGGAGGGACGCATCCGGGCCCTGATCACCATCGCCGCCAACCCCGTCCTCTCCGCCCCCGACGGGCTCCGGCTCGACGCGGCCCTCGAAAGCCTCGACCTGATGGTCTGCGTCGACCCCTACCTCAACGAGACGACCCGCCACGCCGACGTCGTGCTGCCCCCGCCGCCGCCCTCCCAGAGCGCCCACTTCGACTTCGCCTTCAACGGGTTCGCCGTCCGCGACCAGGTCCGCCACACCCCGGCCGCCGTGCCCCTGGAGGCCGGGCTGATGGACGAGTGCGAGATCCACGCCCGGCTGATCCTCGCCGCGTCCGGCATGCACGGCGCCCCGCCGTCCGCCGTCGACGACCTCGCCGTGGACGCCACCCTCGCCAAGGCCGTCACCCAGCCGCACTCGCCCGCGTTCGGCGCCGATCCGAAGGAGTTCGCCGCCGGGCTCGGCGGGGCGAGCGGAGCCGAGCGGCGCCTGGACCTGATGCTGCGCCTCGGCCCGTACGAGCTCACCCTCGACGAGCTGAAGGCGCACCCGCACGGCATCGACCTCGGCCCGCTCAAGCCCCGCCTCGACGAGGTCCTGAGGACCCGCAGCGGCCGGATCGAACTCCTCCCTGACCCGATCGCCGCCGACCTGCCCCGGCTGCGGGCCGCCCTCACCGCCGTACCGGAGCCGGGGACCCTCCTGCTGGTGGGCCGCCGCCACCTGCGGTCCAACAACAGCTGGCTCCACAACGCCCCGGCGCTCAACGGGGGTTCCAACCGCTGCACCCTCCAGGTGCACCCGCGGGACGCCGAGCGGCTGCGGCTCGCGGACGGCGGTCCCGCCAGGATCGCGGGCGCGGGCGGCGAGCTGACGGTGGAGGTCGAGGTCACCGACGCGGTGCGGCCCGGCGTGGTCAGCCTGCCGCACGGCTGGGGGCACGACCGGCCCGGCACCCGCATGTCCGTGGCCGCCGCCCGGCCCGGCGTCAACGTCAACCAACTGCTCGACGGCACCCTCCTCGACCCGCTCTCCGGCACCGCCGTCCTCAACGGCTTCCCGGTGGAGGTGGCCCCGCTCGAACCGGCACCCCTCCTGTGACCTGGGGTTTTGCTCGTATTGCTCACGAGTCGACCCCTTGTTGAGGCCGGAAGGGGGCACCTACGGTCATCCGGACCGCCGCTCGGCGGCTGTTCAACGGTGAACGTGAGGTGCCTCCATGCTGACCGTCCTCGGCTTCGCCATGATCGCGACCTTCCTGGTCCTGATCATGATGAAGAGGATGTCGCCGATCGCGGCGCTCGTCCTGATCCCCGCCCTGTTCTGCGTCGCGGTCGGACAGGGCGCGCAGCTCGGTGACTACGTCATCGACGGCGTGGGCAAGCTGGCCCCCACCGCGGCCATGCTCATGTTCGCGATCGTCTACTTCGGCGTGATGATCGACGTCGGCCTCTTCGACCCGATCGTCCGGGCCATCCTGCGCTTCTGCAAGGCCGACCCGGTCCGCGTGGTCGTCGGCACGGCGGTCCTCGCCGCGATCGTCTCCCTCGACGGCGACGGCTCCACCACCTTCATGATCACCGTCTCGGCGATGTACCCGCTCTACAAGCGGCTCGGCATGAGCCTCGTCGTCCTCACCGGCGTGGCGGCCACGGCCAACGGCGTGATGAACACCCTGCCCTGGGGCGGTCCCACCGCCCGTGCCGCGACCGCGCTCAAGCTCGACGCCGGCGACATCTTCGTGCCGATGATCCCGGCCCTGGCGGTCGGCCTGCTCTTCGTGCTCGCCCTCGCCTACGTCCTCGGCCGCCGGGAGCGGAAGCGGATCGGCTACCTCACCCTCGACGAGGCGCTCGCCCCCGGGGCCGACGCGGAGACCGTCCTCGTGGGCGCCGGCGCGAGCGAGGGCAAGGGCGAGGGGGCGGCCCGGCGGACCGGCGGCGGTGCCGGCGCGGCCGGCGACGCCCCCGGGGAGGCGGAGCAGGACGCCCCGGCCACGGGCTTCCAGGGCCTCGACCCGCACCGCGCCACGCTCCGGCCCCGGCTGTACTGGTTCAACGCCGCGCTCACCGTCGGCCTGCTCACCGCGATGATCCTCGAAGTGCTGCCGATCCCGGTGCTCTTCCTCATCGGCGCCGCCCTCGCGCTCACCGTGAACTTCCCGCGCCCCGCCGACCAGAAGGAGCGGCTGGCCGCGCACGCGGACAACGTCCTCAACGTCTCCGGCATGGTCTTCGCCGCCGCCGTCTTCACCGGTGTCCTCACCGGCACCGGCATGGTCAAGCACATGGCGGACTGGCTGGTGGGCGCCATCCCCGACGCGATGGGCCCGCACATGGCGCTGGTCACCGGGGTGCTGAGCCTGCCGCTCACCTACTTCATGTCGAACGACGGCTTCTACTTCGGCGTCCTGCCCGTCCTGGCCGAGGCTGGCGCCGCCCACGGCGTGTCCCCGCTGGAGATCGCCCGCGCCTCGCTCGCCGGCCAGGCGCTGCACATGTCCAGCCCGCTCGTCCCGGCGGTGTACGTGCTGGTCGGCATGGCGAAGGTGGAGTTCGGCGACCACACCCGCTTCACCGTGAAGTGGGCCGCCCTCACCTCGCTCGTGGTGCTCGCGGCGGGGGTCCTCTTCGGCATCGTCTGAGCCGGACGGGCGACTTGGGCGCGGCGCGGGCATGTCGCTACCGCGTGTGTCGGGTCGGTGACGGATAGTCGGATTATCGCCAAAGATGATCGCTCTGCTCATCCTGGAGGAACCCGCATGACTGTCCGTACCTTCCGTCCCGTCGTCGGCGCCGCCGCCGTCTCCGCAGTCCTCGGCGGCCTGGTCTTCGCCGGCGCGCCGGCCGCCTACGCCGCCCCCGGTGACAATGGCGACGTCAAGATCCACCACGCCGGCCGCGCCGACGAGCCGCCGCGGACCCCGGAGACCGACCAGCGCAACGAGCCGAAGGTCTGCACCTTCTACATCTCGGCCCTCGGCTTCGACGGGCTGCAGACGCTCAACTGGACGATCGCTCCCCAGCCCCCCAAGGGCGGCACCGTCAAGAGCGGGGCGATCATGGTCGACCCGGCCGGAAACGGCTTCACCCCGGACATCGAGCTCCCCGACGGCATGTACAAGGTCGAGTGGACCTGGACGGGCCAGATGGGCGCCAAGAAGAGCAAGGTCTTCCGGGTCGACTGCGACCGCTTCACCAACCCGCCGAACGGCGGCAACGGAAACGGCGGCAACGGCCACCACAAGCCCCCGCACGGCCCGGTCGGCGCCGGCGGCGGCGGTGCCGCCCAGCTCGCGGCCGAGCAGGACTCCTCGGCCTTCGGCGTCGGCGCGGCCGCCGCGGCCGGCCTCGCGGGTCTCGCCGGCGTGGTGCTGATCCGCCGTTCGCGCCGCCGCAGCAATGGCGCGGCGTAAGGCCCGTCTCACGCGCCGGCAGCGGCGGCTCTTCCGGCTCGCCAGGACCGTGGCGGTGGCCACGGTCCTGGTGACCGGGGGCGTGTGGTGGAGCGGGGACGGAGACCCCGTCGACCCGCGGCCCGTGGCGGCGGTCGACGCCAAGTCCGTTCCCGCGGCCGCCGACGCCCCGGCGGCAGCCGGCGGCGAGCGGGACGCCGGACCGAAGGACGGCGTCCGGAGCCGTGCCGGCGGCGCCGAGGCCCGCCCCCGCGCCTCGGCGCCGCCGGCACGGCCCGCGAAACCGGCGCCGCCCCCCGCCCCGCTCTCCCGCTCGCGCCCCACCGCCCTCGCCGTTCCCGCGATCACCATCGAGGCATCCGTCCTGGACCTCGCGCTCGACCGGAAGGGGCAGCTGGGCGTGCCCCCGGTCGACGACCCGGAGAAGGTCGGCTGGTACGCGCGCGGTCCGGCCCCCGGCGAGCGGGGCACGGCCGTGATGGTCGGCCACCGCGACACCCTCACCGGGCCGGCCGTCTTCCTCGACCTCGGCTCGCTCGGCCCCGGCAACACCGTCCGGGTGGCCCGCGCCGACGGACGGGTCGCCGTCTTCACCGTGGACAAGGTGCGCACCTATCAGAAGTCCGCCTTCCCGGACAAGGAGGTGTACGGCTCCACCGGCCGCCCCGAACTCCGCCTGCTGACCTGTGGCGGCGCCTACGACCGGGGCTCGGGCTACGACGCGAACATCGTCGTCTTCGCCCACCTCACCGGTGTCGACAAGACGATCTGAACGACCGGGACCCACACCGGCCCCGGGGCGGGTACCGTCGGCCCCCCAGGGCCCCGGCCCCGGCCCGGGGCCGTTCCGCGGGCCCGCCCTGCACCGCCGCGGGACGGTGCGCCGTGCGATGAGACCGGCCCCACTCCGACACCCCCTGGCGCCCTAAAACTAACGTCGCTAGTTTAGGGGCGGCGGAGCCGAACCCTCGGCCCCGCCGCCGCAGGCGAGCGGTCGAGTGCAGAGGGAATGGGGAAGCTGATGAAGGCCCACGACGCGATGTACATCGGTGGGGAGTGGCGGCCCGCGGCCGGCTCCGGGACGATCCCCGTCGTCGACCCCGCCACCGAGCAGGTCATCGCCCACGTCCCGGCCGGCACGGCCGAGGACGTCGACGCCGCCGTGCGCGCCGCCCGCGCCGCGCTGCCCGGCTGGTCCGCCACCCCGCCCGCCGAGCGGGCCGCCCGGATCGCCGCCCTGCGCGACGCGCTGGCCGCCCGCGCCGAGGAGATCGCCGCCACCGTCACCGCCGAACTCGGTGCCCCGGCGAAGATCGCCGCGGCCGTGCACGCCGGACTGCCGGTCGCGGTGGCCGGCACGTACGCCGAACTGGCCGCCACCCACCCCTTCGTGGAGGAGGTCGGCAACTCCACCGTCTACGCGGAGCCGGTCGGCGTCGTCGCCGCCATCACCCCCTGGAACTACCCGCTCCACCAGATCGTCGCCAAGGTCGCCCCCGCCCTCGCCGCCGGCTGCGTCACCGTCCTCAAGCCCGCCGAGGACACCCCGCTCACCGCCCAGCTGTTCGCCGAGGCCGTCCACGAGGCCGGCGTCCCGGCCGGCGTCTTCAACCTGGTCACCGGCCTCGGCACGGTCGCGGGCCAGGCCCTCGTCGAGCACCCCGGCGTCGACCTGGTCTCCTTCACCGGCTCCACCGCCGTCGGCGCCCGCATCGGCGCACTCGCCGGCGGCGCGGTCAAGCGGGTCGCCCTCGAACTCGGCGGCAAATCCGCCAACGTCATCCTGCCCAGCGCCGACCTCGGCAAGGCCGTCGCCGTCGGCGTCGGCAACGTCATGGCCAACTCCGGCCAGACGTGCAGCGCCTGGACCCGCATGCTGGTCCCCGCCGACCGGTACGAGGAGGCCGTGGCGCTCGCCGCCGAGGCCGCCGCCAAGTACACCCCCGGCGAGCGCCTCGGCCCGCTGGTCTCCGCCCGCCAGCGCGACCGCGTCCGCGGCTACATCGAGAAGGGGATCGAGGAGGGCGCGCGGCTCGTCACCGGCGGCGCCGAGGCCCCGCTGGAGACCGGCTACTACGTCGCGCCGACCGTCTTCGCCGACGTCACGCCCGACATGACCATCGCCCGCGAGGAGATCTTCGGCCCGGTCCTCTCCCTCCTCCGGTACGAGGACGAGGACGAGGCCCTCGCGATCGCCAACGGCACCGAGTACGGCCTCGGCGGCGCCGTCTGGGGCGAGGAGACCGAGGCCGTCGCCTTCGCCCGCCGCATGGAGACCGGCCAGGTCGACATCAACGGCGGCCGGTTCAACCCGCTCGCCCCCTTCGGCGGCTGGAAGCGCTCCGGCATCGGCCGCGAGCTCGGCGCGCACGGCCTCGCCGAGTACCTCCAGACCCGGTCCCTGCAGTTCTGAGCCCCGGCCCGCGCCCCGTCCCGAATCCGCAGAAAGGGAGCCTCCCGTGATCCGTGCCGCCGTCCTGCCCGCCGTCGGTGCCCCGCTGGAGATCACCGGCATCGAGCTGCCCGAGCCCGGCCCCGGCCAGGTCCGGATCCGGCTCGCCGCGGCCGGCGTCTGCCACTCCGACCTGTCGCTCTCCAACGGCACCATGCGCGTCCCGGTCCCGGCCGTCCTCGGCCACGAGGGCTCCGGCACCGTCGTCTCCGTCGGCGAAGGGGTGACCCACGTCGCCCCCGGCGACGGCGTCGTCCTCAACTGGGCGCCGTCCTGCGGCACCTGCCACCCCTGCTCGCTCGGCGAGGTCTGGCTCTGCGTCAACGCCCTGAACGGCGCGGCGAACGTGCACGCCCGCACCGCCGACGGCCGCGAGCTGCACCCGGGCCTCAACGTGGCCGCCTTCGCCGAGGAGACGGTCGTCGGCGCCGAGTGCGTCCTGCCCGTCCCGGACGGCATCCCGCTCGCCGACGCCGCCCTGCTCGGTTGCGCCGTCCTCACCGGCTGGGGGGCCGTGCACCACGCGGCCCGCGTCCGGGAGGGCGAGACCGTCGCCGTCTTCGGGGTCGGCGGCGTCGGCCTCGCCACCCTCCAGGCCGCCCGGATAGCCGGGGCCTCCACGATCGTCGCCGTGGACGTCTCCCCGGAGAAGGAGCGGCTGGCGCGGGCCGCCGGAGCCACCGAGTACGTCGTGGCCTCCGAGAAGACCGCCCGCGAGATCCGGGCCCTGACCGGCGGGCACGGCGTCGACGTGGCCGTCGAGTGCGTGGGCCGCGCCGTCACCATCCGCGCCGCCTGGGAGTCCACCCGGCGCGGCGGCCGCACCACCGTCGTCGGCATCGGCGGCAAGGACCAGCAGGTCTCCTTCCACGCCCTGGAGATCTTCCACTGGGGCCGCACCCTCGCCGGCTGCGTGTACGGCAACGCGGACCCGGCCGCCGACCTGCCGGTCATCGCCGCGCACATCCGGGACGGCCGCTTCGACCTGGGCGCGCTCGTCACCGAGCGGATCACCCTCGACGGCATCCCCGGCGCCTTCGACGCGATGGTCCAGGGCAAGGGCGGCCGCGCCCTCGTCGTCTTCTGAGCCCGCGCCGACGGCGCGGCCGTCACGGGGCGTCCGCGGTCTCCTCCGGGGAGTCCGCGGACGCCGGGGCGGCGGACCCGCGCGGACGGGACCGCGCCACCGCCACCCCGGCCAGGCACAGCGCGCCGCCGACCAGCGTCAGCGCCCCCGGCAGCTCGCCGAGCAGCGCCCAGGCCATCAGGACCACCAGGGCCGGCACGGCGTACGTGGTCGCGCCCATCCGTCCCGCGGTCGTCCGCGCCAGCGCGTACGCCCAGGTCGTGAACGCGAGAGCGGTCGGGAAGACCCCGAGGTAGACCATGTTCGCGGTCGCGGAGAGCGGCGCCCGCGCCGCCTCCGTCACCAGCTGTCCGGCGAAGGGGAGGCAGGCCGCGGCGCCGATCGCGCAGCCGAAGGTCGTCACCTGGAGCGGGCTCGCGTGGGCCAGGGCCGGCTTCTGCGCCACGACCCCGCCCGCGTACGCCACCGCCGCCAGCAGGCAGAGGGCCACGCCCAGGACCGAGGCGTGGCCGTCCTCGCCGGACATCGACAGGCCCACGGCCACCGCGCCCGCGAAGGACACCGCCATGCCGGCGATCAGCCTGGGCGGCAGCCGCTCGCCCAGGAAGCGGGCGCCGAGGAGGGCGATCAGGATCGGGCCGACGTTGACGAGCATGGCCGCGGTACCGGCGTCGACCTCCCGCTCGCCCCAGTTCAGGACGACCATGTAGACCCCGAACCACAGGAGTCCGGAGACGAGGATCCCCGGCCACGCGCCCCGGGCGGGCAGCCCCTCGCGCCGGATCAGGAGGACGGCCCCGAGGACCAGCGCCCCGGCGAGCAGCCGCCCGAGCGCGAGCGCGCCGGGGGAGTAGGCGGCCCCGGCGCTGCGGATGGAGACGAAGGCGGACGCCCACAGGACGACGGTGACCCCGGCGGCGGCGAGCGCGAGCCGGGCGGAGGAGACGGTTCTAGGCATGCCCCGACGGTAGGACCCGCACCCTTCGGTCCACACCGCAATATCCCCGGCTCCCCCCCGGCCCGCCGCCCGGACGCGCCCCGATCCCGCTCCCGGTGCCGCCGCTCACCGCACCGCGTCGGCCTCGATCCCGAGCTCGCGCCGCAGGGCGCGTTCCCCGGCCGGGGTGACCTTCACCGCGCGCTCGGAGCCGATGCGCACGCACCAGCCGCTGTCCAGCGCGTGCGCGCAGAGCGCCGCGCCGGCGAGGCCCGCGAGGTGGGGGCGGCGCTCGGTCCAGTCCAGGCAGGCGCGTGCGAGGGGTCGCCTGCCCTTCGGTACGAGGGAGATCCCGAGGCCCGCGAACCACGCCAGGCCGCGGTCCGTGAGCGCGAACCCGGTGTCCTGGCGCAGCAGTCCGCGCGCGGTCAACGCGTCGGTGACGGCGATCCCGAGCCGTCCCGCGAGGTGGTCGTAGCAGGTGCGGCCGCGGGCCATCGCCCGTCCCGCGCTCGCCGCCGCCAGCGAGCGGGGCGCCGCGGCCGCGCCGGGCCCGGCCAGGCCGGCGAGCTCCTCCACCAGCTGAGCCATCCCGGGACCGGCGAGCCGTACGTACCGGTGCCGGCCCTGGCGTTCCTCGGTGAGCACCCCGCCGGCGACGAGCTTCCCGAGGTGTTCGGTGGCGGTGGACGGCGCCACGCGCGCGTGCCGGGCGAGTTCCCCGGCCGTCCAGGCGCGTCCGTCGAGCAGGGCGAGCACCATGGCGGCCCGGCTCTCCTCCGCGAAGAGCGCCGCGAAGGCGGCGAGTTCACTGGCTCCCATGGATCCAGGATCACCCGCTCACGCTTCGGCCGCGCCCGAACCATGGGCCGCCCGCCCGCTCCCCGAGCCGGCCCGCCCGCTTCCCGAGCTCTCCGGCCCGCTCCCCGAGCCCGCCTTCCCCTTCCCCGAGCCCGTCCGTCCCTCTCCCTCTCCCGCGCCCGCCTCCGGTCGTCCCTCTCCCGTGCCCGGTCCGCCCTCGGCCGCGTCCAGCACCTCGTACTGCGCGCCCAGGCCGTCGAGCAGGGCCCGCAGGCCCGTCGCGAAGGCGCCCTCGTCGACCTTCTCGCGGTGCTCCGCGAGCCGGTGCGCCTGGCCGAGATGGGGGTAGTCGGCGGGGTCGTACGCGGTCTCGTCGTCGACGAAGCCGCGGGCGAAGGAGCCGAGGGCCGAGCCGGTGACGAAGTACCGCATCAGGGCGCCGATGTGGGTGGCCTGGGCGGGCGGCCAGCCGGCCCTGACCATGGCGCCGAAGACGGCGTCGGCGACCTTGAGGCCCGCCGGGCGGCGGCCGGGGCCCTGCGCGAGGACCGGCACGATGTGCGGGTGGTCGGCGAGGGCGGCCCGGTAGGAGAGCGCCCAGTCGTGGAGGGCGGTGCGCCAGTCGCGCGGGTCGTCCGGCGCAAACATCGACAGGTCGATCTTGGCGCTCACCGCGTCCGCGACCGCGTCCAGGATCTCGTCCTTGGTGCGGAAGTGGTTGTAGAGCGAGGGCCCGCTGACGCCGAGCTCCGCCGCGAGCCGCCGGGTCGAGAGCGCGTCCAGGCCCTCCGCGTCGACGAGCTCGCCCGCCTTCTCGACGATGCGGTCTCGGCTGAGCAGGGGCTTGCGCGGTCGGGCCATGGCGCACATAGTAGGCGGCACCAATAAAACTAGCAGTGGTAATTAAAGGGATGGGTGAGGTGGCACCGTGGATCTGGCGCTGAGCGAGGAGCAGCAGGACGTACGCCGGCTCGCCGAGGACTTCGTCGCCCGCGAGGTCGCCCCGCACGCCGTCGCGTGGGACCGCGCCGAGGAGGTGGACCGGGGCATCGTGAAGAAGCTCGGCGCCGTCGGCTTCCTCGGGCTCACGCTCCCCGAGGAGTACGGCGGCTCGGGCGGCGACCACCTCACGTACTGCCTCGTCACCGAGGAGCTGGGGCGCGGCGACTCCTCGGTGCGCGGGATCGTCTCCGTCTCCCTCGGCCTGGTCGCCAAGACCCTCGCCTCCTGGGGCACCGAGGAGCAGAAGCGGACCTGGCTGCCCCGGCTGGCCTCCGGCGAGGCCCTCGGCTGCTTCGGCCTCACCGAGCCCGGCACCGGCTCCGACGCGGGGAACCTGAGCACGCGGGCCGTGCGCGACGGCGGCGACTACGTCATCGACGGGTCCAAGATGTTCATCACCAACGGCACCTGGGCCGACGTCGTGCTGCTCTTCGCCCGCACCGGCGGCGCCCCCGGCCACCGGGGCGTCTCCGCCTTCCTCGTCCCCGCCGACACCCCCGGTCTCAGCCGCCGCGCCGTCCACGGCAAGCTCGGGCTGCGCGGGCAGGCCACCGCCGAACTCGTCCTGGAGGGCGTGCGCGTCCCCGCGTCCGCGATGCTCGGCCCGGAGGGCAAGGGCTTCGCCGTCGCCATGTCCGCCCTCGCCAAGGGCCGGATGTCGGTCGCCGCCGGCTGCGTCGGCATCGCCCAGGCCGCCCTCGACGCCGCCGTCCGCTACGCGGGGGAGCGCGAGCAGTTCGGCAAGCCCATCGCCTCGTACCAGCTCGTCCAGGAACTCCTCAGCGACATCTCCGTCGACGTGGACGCGGCCCGGCTGCTCACCTGGCGGGTCGCCGACCTCGTCGACCGCGGCGAGGACTTCGCCACCGCCGCCTCGAAGGCCAAGCTGTACGCCTCCGAGGCCGCCGTGCGCTGCGCCAACAACGCGCTCCAGGTCTTCGGCGGCTACGGCTACATCGACGAGTACCCCGTCGGCAAGCTGCTCCGCGACGCCCGCGTGATGACCCTCTACGAGGGCACCAGCCAGATCCAGAAGCTCATCATCGGGCGGTCGCTCACCGGGGTCTCCGCCTTCTGAGCCCCGGACCCCAGCGGATTCTGAGTACCCGTGCGGATGTGGCGCCCACCACATCCGCCGGAAGCTCTCCCCATGAGCGAGTCACAGGTCAAGCAGCAGAACACCAGCGCCTACCACGCCCAGGCCGTCATCTCCTTCGCGATCGCCCTCGCGGCCGTCTCCATCGGGATCTACCAGTTGGAGGCCAGCGCCTGGGTGCGCGCCTTTCTCGCGGTCTCCGTCCTCTACCTCACCACCTCGGCCTTCACCCTCGCCAAGGTGGTCCGCGACCGGCAGGAGACGGAGCGGATCGTCAGCCGGGTGGACCAGGCCCGTCTGGAGAAGCTCCTCGCCGAGCACGACCCCTTCCAGCAGAAGCTCTGAGCTGCCCCTGAAGCGCCTCCGGGCGCACCCCGGAGCGCGGACGACTCTAAGCGCTTGCTCAGCTTCGTTGTATGGTGTTCGTCCTGACCGGTCCGAGGAGGAGTGTGGGATGAGCGCGGCGGAGCAGACGCCCGAGGGCGAGGACGTGCCCTGGGGCGAGGTCACGCCCGAGGCCGCCCGGAGGCTGCTGGTCGCGGCCGTCGAGGCCTTCGCCGAGCGCGGCTACCACGCCACCACCACCCGGGACATCGCCGGGCGGGCCGGCATGAGTCCGGCCGCGCTCTACATCCACTACAAGACCAAGGAAGAGCTGCTCCACCGGATCAGCCGCATCGGCCACGACAAGGCGCTGGAGATCCTCCGTGCCGCCGAGTCCGGGGGCGGCGCCGCGTCCGAGCGGCTCGCCGACGCCGTGCGCTCCTTCGTCCGCTGGCACGCCGAGCACCACACCACCGCCCGCGTCGTCCAGTACGAGCTCGACGCGCTCGGCCCCGAGCACCGCGCCGAGATCGTGGAGCTGCGCCGGGAGACCGACGCGAGCGTCCGCCGGATCATCGAGCAGGGCGTGGCGGCCGGCGAGTTCGACCAGGCCGACGTCGCCGGCACCACCGTCGCCGTCCTCTCGCTCTGCATCGACGTCGCCCGCTGGTTCAACCCCGAGGGCCGCCGGACGCCCGACGAGGTCGGCGCGCTCTACGCCGACCTCGTGCTGCGCATGGTGGGCCACCGCGCTCCGGCGGCGTAGCGGCGCCTCGGGGCGGAGTCGCTTTGAAGCCGAGACGCCTCGGAAGCGGAAGCGGAGGCGCCTCAGAAGAAGTAGCGCGAGACCGACTCGGCGACGCACACCGGCTTGTCGCCGCCCTCGCGCTCCACGGTCACCTTCGCGGTGACCTGGACGCCACCGCCGGCCTCCTCGACCTTCGTCAGCACGGCGGTGGCGCGCAGCCGCGAGCCGACCGGCACCGGCGCGGGGAAGCGCACCTTCTCTGTGCCGTAGTTCAGTCCCATCCTCATGCCCTCGACCCGCAGCACCTGCGGCACGAAGAGCGGCAGCAGCGAGAGGGTGAGGTAGCCGTGCGCGATCGTCGAGCCGAAGGGGCCCTCGGCGGCGCGCTCCGGGTCCACGTGGATCCACTGGTGGTCGCCGGTGGCGTCGGCGAAGAGGTCGATCCGCTTCTGGTCGATCTCCAGCCAGTCGCTGTGCCCCAGCTGCTCGCCGACCCCCGCGCGCAGCTCCTCGGCGGAAGTGAAGATCCTCGGCTCGGCCATGTGCCCGGTCCCTTCTCGTACGACATACCAAACGGTTTGTGTCTAAGCGCTTGCTCAGCATGTGGGGTGAAGTTCTCCGTGTCAACGGACCGGCGGGGACGGACCAGTAGGGTTCGAGGGGTGCCGCAGATTCCCGAGAAGATCCACGAGCTCACCGTCGGTCAGCTCTCCGCCCGCAGCGGTGCCGCCGTCTCCGCCCTCCACTTCTACGAGGCCAAGGGACTCATCGGCAGCCGCCGCACCGCCGGAAACCAGCGCCGCTACGGGCGTGACGCCCTGCGCCGGGTCGCCTTCATCCGCGCCGCCCAGCGCGTGGGCATCCCGCTCGCCACCATCCGCGAGGCCCTCTCCGAGCTGCCCGAGGAGCGCACCCCGACCCGCGAGGACTGGTCCCGGCTCTCCGCCACCTGGCGCACCGAGCTCGACGACCGCATCAAGCAGCTCGGCCGGCTCCGCGACCACCTGTCGGACTGCATCGGCTGCGGCTGCCTGTCCCTGGAGACCTGCGTGCTCTCCAACCCCGACGACGTGTTCGGCGAGCGCATGGCCGGCTCCCGCCTGCTGCCCGTCCGCCGCGAGGACAAGGACCAGGACTGAAGGACCGGAGCGCCGGCGGGCCGGTGCGAACGGGGAGATCCGTCGGCACGGCGCGTACCTGCTCCGCCGCGATCCGCCGCTCTCCGCCGCGCTCCACCGCGATCCGCCGCGCCGGGTCCGGGAGCGTCTCCCGGTGCCGGATACGCGCCGATCCGCCGCTCCGGACCGGATCGGCCCCCGCGTGCGCCGTCACGCTCACCGGTACGCGGCCGGCTCCCCGCACCGCCGTCGGCGCGGGTCCCGCCGCCCGGGGCGAGAGCGCACCTCCGCCGCGGGGCGTCCGGCGGCCGCGCACGTCGCCCCGCCCGTCGCCACCGAGGCCGCCGCGGCCCGGGCGAGCCCGGCCGGATCACGCGGCGCCACCGTCGGCTCCGCGGCCCCGTCCACCTACCGTCCGGCGTCGCCGGAGCATCGGAACCCCCGGGCTCCGCGGCCGCGTCGGGGGCCGGGTCAGGCCGCCGGGACCAGGGGGCGGCTGCGTGTCCCCCGGGCGCGGGCCAGGGCGCCGGGGGTCAGGACGGCGCGGGGCACCTCGACGCCGCAGTCCGTGCACACCGGGCCGTACCATTCGGGGTCCCCGGGGCCGTCGGCCCACGCGATCCCGGTGCCCGAGCACACGGGGCACGCCTCGCCCGGCCCCCGCTCCAGGGCGGCCACGAGGCGCCGCATCACCTGCGGCAGCGGGTCCGTCGGATGGACGGCCGGATCGCCGCACCGCACCACGCCGTTGCCGCCCCAGACGTCCCGGTGCCAGTCGTCCAGCGCGCCCAGGGCGCGCAGCCCGTCGTGCTTCTCGCGGCGGCGCCGGGCGGCGAACTCCGCCTCGTACGCCAGCCATACGGCCCGCGCCTCCTCCAACTCCTCCAGGGCGGCCACCAGCCGCGCCGGATCGAGCTCCCGGTCGTCGGGTCCGAACCCGTGCCTGCGGCACAGGTGGTCCCAGGTCGCCCGGTGCCCGTAAGGAGCGAACCGCTCCAGGCACTTGCGCAGGGAATACCTGCGCAGCGCCGTGTCGCAACCCTGATCACGCACCTGTCTCGCGAGACTCCGGAAACCGGCCATCGCTCGCCACCTCCGTCGCTGGTCGCCGCGCATCCGCGGTACCAGAGGGACGAACGGCGGCGCCGCCGTGTTCCGCCCGAACGCCCGACGAGCGGGACGTGGCGAGAAGACGCCACTCGCTCGCAGGCGTCCCGATCGCGTGCTCGGCGGCATCCGCGCAGGTCAGCGCGAGTGCCTCAGCGCCGACCGATCCGGGCGGCCGAGACCACCACCCGGGCCAGCTCCGGCCGTCGGACGTCGCTGTGCGAACGGACCACGTCCGCCGTGTCCACGCTCACGCAGCCCGAGGCCGGGACGCCGTCCCGCAGCACCGTCGCGAGCCTCCGCCGCGGCGCCCCCGGCACGCCCTGCACGCCGTCCCAGCCGATCGCTCCCCACCGGGGGTCGCGCGCCGCGATCCGCCCGAGCGGCCCCGTCAGGGACGCCGAGTCGCGGGCCGCGAGGGAGGCCAGCGGGTAGAAGACGCCGAGCGCGGAGTCGTGGTGGGAGTGGCAGGCCACCACCGGCCCCCGCACCCGCAGCTGCATGTCCTTCAGGGCCCCCGACCGGTCGGGGGCGTGCGGCAACCGGGCCGCGAACGCGTAGTGGGAGAAGGCCCCCTGGAGCAGCGTCATCGACCTGACCGGCCGCAGGGCCCCCGGCAGCCCGCGCAGGGCGTACGCCACCAGCCGGGCGCCCATGCTGTGCCCCACGAGGTGCACCCGCAGCCCCGGCGCCGCCCGCGCCACCTCGGCGAGGAGCGGCCCGAGCCCGCGCTCGCCCACCTGCCCCGCACGCCGCTTCATCACGTAGTACGTGGCCTGCCGCAGCGCCTCCCGGCCGCCCTTCCAGAGCCGCCCGAACCCCTCGCCCGACCGTCCCGGAGGCGCGACCGCCCCCGTGCCCGCCCCCGCCTGAGTCCCGGCCTCCGCCTCGGCCGCGTCCGCGAACAGGGCACACATCTCCATCGGATCCGCCACCAGGAACGCTGGTATGTCCCCACCCGAGCCCGAGCCCGAGCCCGAGCCAGACCCCGGCCCGGAACCCGGCCCCGAACCCGCGGCCACCCCCCGGCCCGCCGCCTCCCCGCCGACGTCCGCCAACTCCCGCAGCAGCGCCCCGAACTCGGCGAACGCGGCCTCCTGGGGCGGTGCCAGCTCCAGCAGCTCGGTGAGCCGTGCGACCGTCCGCTCCTTCTCCGGGAGCACCGTCACCAGCGCCCGGAAGTCCGGCACCGGCTCGTCCGTGAACATCATCGAGGGCCAGACCACGCCCGCGTACCCCGCCTCGACACCCGGAGCGAGCAGCTCCGGGAACGGGGCGAAGAAGTCCGCGTACCACCGGGTCGCGCCGGACGGGGAGTTGTTCCACCCGTGGGCGAACACGATCAGGTCCGTCAGCCCGCGCCGCGCCAGTCCGACCAGTTCGGCGCCCTGCCCGGCGGGCCCCTCCCCGTCCTTGTCGAAGACGATCTCCCGGTACGGATCCACACTCATCCCGCTCACGGCCCGCCCGTCCCTCCCCGTCGAGGAAGCGCCCAGGGGACGCGTCCCGCGACCCCTGGGCAGCATGCCCGAATCCGGCCGTTCCCAGACCTCTCCGGGCGGTACGGACCTCGGCGCGGCCGGGCCGCCGTGACGACCGGGAAGTGGATCGGTCCGTCGTATGCGCCGGGCGGCCGCACGGAGGGCGCCGTGCCCCCCCCGCGGGAGGGCGCGCCGATGTGCCGGAGCTCCCGGCGCGCCGCGAGCCAGGCCCACCCGGGCGATTCCGTCCCGCCGGGGCGGCCCCGCCCTCACCGGTACAGCAGGTGCTCCCGCCGGACGGCGCGGAAGGCGGCCAGGTCCTCGGACCAGGCGGCCACGATGTCGTCGGTGCCCGCGCCGGCGTCGACGAGGGTGCGGACGCGGGTGGAGCCGGTGAGCTTGTCGATCCAGTGGTCGGGCCGCCAGGCGAAGCCGGACCAGGAGGCGCGGGCGGTGACCAGGAGCGCGATCCCCGCGCGTACCGGGTCGAAGGCCTCGCGGTCGTGGACGTGCAGCTGCACGCCGCCGACCGTGCGGCCCTGGAACTTGGAGAAGGTCGGCGTGAAGTAGGCCTCGCGGAAGCGGACCCCGGGCAGCTCCAGGGCGTTCGCCGCCTCCGCCCAGCGGCGGTCGACGCCCTCCGCGCCGAGGAGTTCGAAGGGACGGGTGGTGCCCCGGCCCTCGGAGAGGTTGGTGCCCTCGAAGAGGCAGGTGCCCGAGTAGACGAGCGCGGTCTCCGGCGTCGGCATGTTGGGGCTGGGCGGCACCCACGGCAGTCCGGTGGCGTCGAAGAAGTCCGACCGCCGCCACCCCGTCATGGGCACCGTCTCCAGCTCCACGGGCCGGGGCAGGAACTCGGCGTTGAACAGGAGCGCCAGCTCGGCCACCGTCATCCCGTGCGCCTGGGCGATGGGCTCGCGGCCCACGAAGGTCGCGAAGGCCCGGTCGAGGACGGGACCGAGGGCCGCCCGGCCGCTCACCGGGTTCGGCCGGTCCAGGACCACGAACCGCTTCCCGGCCAGCTCCGCCGCCACCATGCAGTCGTACAGCGTCCAGATGTACGTGTAGAAGCGGGCGCCCGCGTCCTGGATGTCGAAGACGACGGTGTCCACGCCGGACGCCGTGAAGACGTCCGCCAGCGGTCGCCCGCTCTTCAGGTACGTGTCGTACACCGGCAGCCCGGTCGCCGGGTCGTCGTACCGGCCCTCGGAGCCGCCCGCCTGCGCGGTGCCCCGGAAGCCGTGCTCCGGGCCGAAGACGGCGACCAGGTCGACCCGTTCGTCGGCGTGCATGACGTCCACCAGGTGGCGGGCGTCGGAGGCGATCCCGGTCGGGTTGGTGACGACGCCGACCCGTTCGCCGGCCAGGAGGGCGTACCCGTCCGCCGCGAGCCGCTCGAAACCGGTCCGCACGCGCGCGTGCCCCCGCCCGGGGGCCGCCGCGGCCGGGGCCGCCGTCGTGGCGGCCAGCGCCCCTCCGGCGGCCAGCAGACCCCGGCGCGACAGTCTCGTCCGCTTCATGCGCGCTCCCGCCTCATGCGTGCTCTCGCCTCATGCGTGACATGGGCACGCAGGCTAGCGCTCACGACGCCGCGGGGGAACGAGGCGTGCGGAAGGCGTCCACCGAAGGCACGAGGTCTTCCACCGCTCCATACCGACCGGTTAGTCTGCTCGCTGTCGAAGGAATCCACGAGCCGCACCGAACCACCTGGAGGGGTCCATGAACGCGGGCACGCACGAGCTCCGGGGCGCCGGCGTCGTCGTCACCGGAGCGGGCGGCGGCATCGGCGCCGCCCTCGCCCGGCGCTTCGCCGCCGAAGGCGCCCGCGTGGTCGTCAACGACCTCGACCCGGGCCGCGCCAAGGCCGTCGCCGACGAGATCGGCGCGCCCGCCGTCCCCGGCGACGCCTCCGCGATCGTCGACGAGGCCCGCGACGCCCTCGGCGGCACGGTTGACGTCTGGTGCGCCAACGCCGGACTCGGCTCCGGCGGAGACGCCTTCGCCGACGAGGCCGTCTGGGCCGCCGCCTGGGACGTCAACGTCATGGCCCACGTCCGCGCGGCCCGCGCCCTGCTCCCCGACTGGCTGGAGCGCGGCACCGGCCGCTTCGTCTCCACCGTCTCCGCCGCCGGCCTGCTCACCATGATCGGCGCCGCCCCCTACAGCGTCTCCAAGCACGGCGCCTACGCCTTCGCCGAATGGCTCTCCCTCACCTACCGCCACCGCGGCCTCAAGGTGCACGCCATCTGCCCCCAGGGCGTCCGCACCGACATGCTGACGGCCACCGGCTCGGCCGGCGACCTCGTCCTGGTCCCCACCGCCGTGGAGCCCGAGACCGTCGCGGACGCCCTCCTCGACGCCATCGCGGAGGACCGTTTCCTCGTCCTGCCGCACCCGGAGGTCGCCGACTTCTACCGGAACCGGGCGGGCGACCCCGAGCGCTGGCTCGGCGGCATGAACAAGCTCCAGCGGCACTGGGAGGCGGGCGCGCGCTAGCGCACCCGGCGACGGATGGGAAGATCTACCGACGACAGACCCCGTGCGCCAGGAACGGGGCAGCGGAACGGAAGGCGGCGGAGCATGGCCAGGACGACGGACGGGGACGGTTCGCCCGTCCCCCAGAGGCTCCTCGCCGCCGCCACCCGGCTCTTCGCGGAGCAGGGCTACGACCGCACCTCCGTCCAGGAGATCGTCGAGGCGGCGGGCGTCACCAAGGGCGCGCTGTACCACTACTTCGGCTCCAAGGAGGACCTCCTCCAGGAGGTCTACGCGCGCGTGCTCCGCCTCCAGCAGGAGCGGCTCGACGACTTCGCGGGCTCCGACGCGCCCGTCGAGGAGCGGCTGCGCGCCGCCGCCGCCGACGTCGTCGTCACCACCATCGAGAACCTCGACGACGCCTCGATCTTCTTCCGCTCCATGCACCACCTGAGCCCCGAGAAGAACAAGCAGGTCCGCTCCGAACGCCGCCGCTACCACGAGCGCTTCCGCGCCCTCGTGGAGGAAGGCCAGCGGGCGGGCGTCTTCTCCTCCGCCACGCCCGCCGACCTCGTCGTGGACTACCACTTCGGCTCCGTGCACCACCTGTCCACGTGGTACCGCCCGGACGGGCCGCTGACCCCGCAGCAGGTCGCCGACCACCTCGCCGACCTCCTGCTGCGGGCCCTGCGCCCCTGAGCCCTCAGAGGTAGCGCTTCAGCTCGCGGCGGGCCAGCGACCGCTGGTGCACCTCGTCGGGCCCGTCCGCGAGCCGCAGGGTCCGCGCCGCCGCCCACAGCTCGGCGAGCGGGAAGTCCTGCGACACGCCGCCCGCGCCGTGCGCCTGCACCGCCTTGTCGATGATGTCCACCACCGCGCGCGGGGTGGCGATCTTGATGGCCTGGATCTCGGTGTGGGCGCCCTTGTTGCCGACGGTGTCCATCAGCCAGGCCGTCTTGAGGACGAGCAGCCGCAGCTGTTCGATCGTCACCCGGGCGTCCGCGATCCAGTTCTGCACCACGCCCTGCTGGGCGAGGGTCTTGCCGAAGGCCGTACGGGAGACGGCCCGGCGGCAGGTCAGCTCCACCGCCCGCTCGGCCATGCCGATCAGCCGCATGCAGTGGTGGATGCGGCCCGGGCCGAGCCGGGCCTGGGCGATGGCGAAGCCGCCGCCCTCCTCGCCGATCAGGTTCGCGGCGGGGACCCGCACGTTCTCGAAGACCACCTCGGCGTGTCCGCCGTGGTAGTGGTCCTCGTAGCCGTAGACCCGCATCGCCCGGCGCACCTCGACGCCCGGCGTGTCGCGCGGGACGAGGATCATCGACTGCTGGCGGCGGGGGTCCGACCCGTCGGGGTCGGTCTTGCCCATCACGATGAAGACCCTGCAGTCGGGGTTCATCGCCCCGGAGATGTACCACTTGCGCCCGTCGACCACGTACGAGTCCCCGTCCCGACGGATCCGGGTCTCGATGTTGGTCGCGTCGGAGGAGGCGACCTCGGGCTCGGTCATCGCGAAGGCGGACCGGATCTCGCCCGCGAGCAGCGGCTCCAGCCACTGCTTCTTCTGCGCGTCGTCGGCGAACTGGGCGAGCAGCTCCATGTTCCCGGTGTCCGGGGCCGCGCAGTTGAGGGCGGTCGGCGCGAGCTGCGGGCTGCGGCCGGTGATCTCGGCGAGCGGGGCGTACTGGAGGTTGGTCAGCCCGGCCCCGTACTCCTCGTCCGGAAGGAAGAGGTTCCACAGTCCCTGGCGCTTGGCCTCGGCCTTCAGCTCCGCCACCACCGGCGGCTCGTCCCACGGGGAGGCGAGCGCGGCGCGCTGCTCCTCGGCGACGGCCTCGGCGGGGTACACGTGCTCGTCCATGAAGGCGAGGAGCCGGGCGCGCAGCTCCTCGGTGCGGGCGTCGTAGGAGAAGTCCATGGCGGGTCAGCCCTCCTGAAGGGTGGTCAGGCCGTGCTCGATGAAGACGGGGACCAGGTCGCCGATGCGGTCGAAGCCGGCGCCGACGGTCTGCCCGAGGGTGTAGCGGTAGTGGATGCCCTCCAGGATCACGGCGAGCTTGAACCAGGCGAAGGCCGTGTACCAGGAGAGGGCGGAGACGTCCCGGCCGGAACGGGCGGCGTACCGCTCGACCAGCTCGGCGGCGGCCGGGTGGCCGGCGGCGGTCGCGGTGGTCGAGATGGGTGAGCCGGGCAGGTCCAGCGGGGTGCTGTACATGACGAGGAGGCCCAGGTCGGTCAGCGGGTCGCCGAGCGTGGACATCTCCCAGTCGAGGACGGCCCGGATCCGGTCGTCGTCGCCGACGAGGGCGTTGTCGAGCCGGTAGTCGCCGTGCACCACGGTCGGCGCGGGAGAGTCGGGCAGCGCGCGGCCGAGGGCGGCGTGCAGCTCCTCGATGCCGGGCAGGTCGCGTCCCCGGGAGGCGGCAAGCTGCTTGCCCCAGCGGCGCAGCTGCCGGTCGAGGAAGCCCTCCGGCCGGCCGAAGTCGTCCAGCCCGACGGCCCCCGGCTCCACCGCGTGGAGGTCGACCAGGGTGTCGACCAGGCCGAGGACGGCGGCCCGGGTGCGCTCCGGACCCAGCGGTGCCAGCTGGGCGGCGGAGCGGTACGGGGTCCCCTCGACGAACTCCATCACGTAGAAGGGCGCCCCGAGCACCTCCTCGTCCTCGCACAGCAGCACCGTGCCGGGCACCGGCACCGCGGTCCCGCCGAGGGCGCTGATCACCCGGTGCTCGCGCCGCATGTCGTGCGCGGTGGCCAGGACGTGCCCGAGCGGCGGGCGGCGCACCACCCAGCGGCCGGTGCCGTCGGTGACGACGTACGTGAGGTTGGAGCGGCCGCCCTCGATCAGCCTGGCTTCCAGGGGACCGGACACCAGCCCCGGCCGCTCGCGGTCCAGATGGCGGCGCAGGCGCTCGGGGTCGAGGCCGGGTGGCGGGGCGGGATGGCTCATGGGGCGTACCTCCGGTGGGTCGGTCGGTCGGCGTTCATGATGACCGACCAGTCGGTATGTCGTCCAGGGGGCCCCGAAACGGCCGAGGAGGACCGGAACCCGTCCGGCCCTCCCCGCGCGCGTGCCCGCCGCGCTCCCGCGCCCGGCGCACGCGCGCGTGCCCCACCCGGGCACGCCCGCACCCGCGCTCGCCGGCACCGCACGCCCACGCGCCCGCACTCGGGTCCGCCCGAACCCGCGCGCGCATGCCCACAACCGCGTACACCCGCACCGGCGGCCGCCCGCACCCGCGCCGGCGCCCGCCCGCACCCGCGCCGGGCCCGGCCCGGCCCGGCCCGGCCCCTCAGGCGTGGCAGGCCACCGGCACGCCGCCGTTCATCGCCGCCATGTCGCCGAACACGGCGGTGGGATCGAGCGGATGTCCTTCCGGGAGCCCGTCCAGCTCCGCGTACGCCCGGTGCAGGTTGGCCACGAGGCGCTCGCTCTCCCGCCACGCGGCGAACTCGCCCAGCTCCGCCCGCCGCGCGGTCTCCAGCGGCGGATCGCCCTGGGCGCGCCCCTCGGCGGCCAGCTCCAGCACCCATCGCAGATACCGCTCGGTGGCGTCGTACGCGCTCGGGTCCGTCACCGGCCCGTGCCCCGGCACCACCCGCTCCGCGTCCAGCGACCGCAGCACGTCGAGCGCGCGCAGCGAGCCGGACACCGTGCCCATGGGCACGAACGGGGTGCCGCCCTGGAAGACCAGGTCCCCGGTGAAGACCACGCCCCGCTCCGGCAGGTGCACGATCGAGTCGCCGGTCGTGTGCGCGGGACCCGGGTGCAGCACCCGCACCTCGATGCCGCCGGCGTACACGGTCAGCCGGTCGCGGTACGTGAGGTCGGGCGGCGTGATCTCGACCCGGCCGAAGTCGTTCCGCGGCCACAGCAGGTGCAGCTGGTGCCCGGCGGCCAGTTGCTCGGTCCGGCAGTTCTCGTGCCCGACGATCCGTGCCTCCGGCCGGAACACGCCGTTGCCGTAGGTGTGGTCGCCGTGGTGGTGGGTGTTCACGATCGTGCGCGGCAGCGGCAGCCCCGCGGCGAGCACCGCCTCGCGCAGCAGCAGGGCGCGCCGCTCGGTGGCGGTCGTGTCGACGAGCAGCGACTCGCCCGGGTCGCCCAGGAAACCGGCGTTGTTCAGGCACCAGCCGCCGTCGGGCTGGACGTAGGCGTGGACGTGCGGCGCGAGCGTGACCACGTACGGGTCGGTGGCAGGCACAGGGCTCCCCGGGAGAAATGTCGGTCGGATCGGCGGGTTTCGGTGAGGCGGGCATGATCGACGGATCAGCGGAAGCCTGCCATCGACCGGCCCGCGCCGGGGGCGCTTTCCCGCGGCTTCCCTCCCGTCGTCCCCCGCGAGGGCCGCTCCCTCCGTTCCCGACGGCCCCGCCCGGCTTGCGGAGCGCCCCGCCCGCGCCGAGGGTCGGAGTTATGAAGGCCATCAGCTACCGCCGCTACGGCGGCCCCGAGGTACTGGAGTACGGCGAGCTGCCCGACCCGAAGGTGGGGCCCGACGAGGTCCTGGTCAGGGTGCGGGCCGCGGCGGTCAACCCGGTCGACTGGAAGGCGCAGGCCGGGTACCTCGACGGGATGATCGACGCCGTCTTCCCCGTCGTCCCCGGCTGGGACGTCTCCGGCGTCGTCGTCCGGCCCGGCGTCTCCGTCACCGAGTGGGCGGAGGGCGACGAGGTGATGGGGTACGTCCGGGAGGACTTCCTCGCGCACGGCACCTTCGCCGAATACGTCGCCGCCCCCGTCCGCACCCTCGCCCGCAAGCCCCGCTCCTGCTCCTTCGAGGAGGCCGCGGGGCTGCCCCTCGTGGGGCTCACCGCCTACCAGGCGCTGCACACCGCGCTCTCGGTACGGTCGGGGGAGACGGTCCTGGTCCTGGCGGCGGGCGGCGGAGTCGGCACGATGGCCGTGCAGATCGCCCGGCACCTCGGCTGCCGCGTCCTCGGAGCGGTCCGGGAGTCGGGCGTGGACCGGGTGAGGGAACTCGGCGCCGAACCGGTCCTCTTCGACGAACGGACCTTCGCCCACCAGGTCAAGGAGCTCGCCCCGAAGGGCGTGGACGCCGTCCTGGACACCCTCGGCGGCCCCTTCCTCCCGCACGCGGCGAAGCTGCTCGCGCCCGGCGGCCGGCTCGCCTCCATCGCCGACGGGGAGGCCCTGGCGCTCGGCGGACGCTACTTCTGGGTCCGCCCCGACGCCGCCGACCTGGCCGCGCTGGCCGACCTCGCCGACGAGGGAGTCCTGGACGTGCGCGTGGCCAAGACCTTCCCCCTGGAACGCGCCGCGGACGCCCAGCGGGCCAGCGCGGAGGGCGGCCTCCAGGGCAAGGTCGTGGTGACGGTGCCGTAGCCCGGGGCGGCGATCACCAGATCAGCACCGCCCCGCACACCGCCAGCGCCACCGTGCACCCCGCGGCCAGCACCGCCCCCCGGGCCGACAGGACCGGGGGCCGGGCGGTGTCCAGGGTGCGGATGCGGCGGTGGGAGACGGCCAGGAAGGCGATCCACAGGAGGGCGGCGAGGGCGAGGCCGGTCAGGCCGGCCGCGGTGGCGCCGTCGAGGAGGGCCAGCTTGATGCCGAGGACGGCCACGACCGTCCATGACAGCGTGGTCCGGCGCCAGGCGAGCCGGGTCCGTTCCGGCTGGAGCCCGGGATCCCGGGCCTCACCCCCGGCGAACCCGGACACGGACCCAACGCCCGACCCCGACCCGGCCCCCGGCCCCGACCCGGTCCCTGGCCCGGTCCGAGCCCCCGATCCCGACCCGGCACCCCACCCGGTCCCGGCCCCCGATCCCGACCCGGCCCCCTCCCCGGATCCTGCCCCCGCCCCCGATCCCGGCGCGGCACCGCCCACTACCCGGCCCGCCCGAAGACCACGAGGACCACCATCGCGACTGCCACCACGGCGACGGTGAGGCTCAGGACCGCCGGGAAGCGGGAGACCGGCAGGTCCTCGCCCCGGCGCATGGCCCGCTCGCAGCGGATCCAGTGGTTCACCGCCCGCAGCGCGCACAGCACGCCGGCGGCCAGCAGGGCGAGCGCGAGCCCGACCCGGACCGCCCAGCGCAGGTCCGGCAGGAACTGGTCGACGGCGAAACCGCCGCCGATGAGCGCGAGCGCCGTCCTGATCCAGGCGAGGAACGTCCGCTCGTTGGCGAGGGAGAAGCGGTAGTCGGGGGTCTCGCCCTCGTCCCGGATCCGCCGCGGCGCGAACCACAGCCGCAGGCTCTGTACGAATCGGCTCACCCCGGCACCCTAACGGCCCGCCGCTACGCCTCCGGGCCCGCCGCCAGCCGCTCGTACGCCGCGAGTCCGTCCGGCACCCACTCCCAGGCCCCGGGCGCGCCGGGCAGCCGCTCGCGCAGTTCCTCCTCGGTGAGGAAGGCGTGCCAGGCGACCTCCTCCACCTGCGGCCGCACCGGCAGGTCGCAGCGGACCTCGTACACGGACGACCACCACTTCCCGGCCACGCCCCCGGAGTCGTAGAGGAACTTGAAGAGGAAGTCGGGCCGGGGGAGCCCGGAGACGCCCAGCTCCTCCTCGGCCTCGCGGAGCGCGGCGTCCTCGTAGGACTCGCCGGCGCCGACGACCCCGCCGACGAACAGGTCGTACAGGGACGGGTACACCAGCTTCGTCGGCGTCCTGCGGTGCACGAAGAGCCGGCCCTCGGCGTCCCGCACCCGGATGAAGGTGCAGCGGTGGATAAGGCCCCGCGCGTACACCTCACCGCGTGGTGCCCGTCCGATCACCCGGTCGTCCTCGTCGACGACGTCGATCATTTCCTCAGCGGCGCTCATGCGCCCATGAAACCACCACGGGGACCACGGCCCCGCCGCCGGGATTCCGCGACCGGCGGGGATCACCGCCCCTGCCCGCAGCGGACTTCCCCCGCCCGAACGGTTGACTCGATACATCCGTGTATCCAAGATGCGGTCCATGTCCTACGACGCCGATGTGATCGTCATCGGGGCCGGCCTCGCCGGTCTCGTCGCCACCGCCGAACTGGTCGACGCCGGCCGGTCCGTGATCCTCCTGGACCAGGAGCCCGAACAGTCGATCGGCGGCCAGGCCCATTGGTCCTTCGGCGGCCTCTTCCTCGTCGACTCGCCCGAACAGCGCCGACTGCGCGTCCGGGACAGCCACGCCCTCGCCCTCCAGGACTGGATGGGCACCGCCGGCTTCGACCGGCCCGAGGACGCCTGGGCCCGCCGCTGGGCGGAGGCGTACGTCGACTTCGCCGCCGGCGAGAAGCGCTCCTGGCTCCACGCGCGCGGCATCCGCTTCTTCCCCGTCGTCGGCTGGGCCGAGCGCGGCGGCTACGACGCCACCGGCCACGGCAACTCCGTCCCCCGCTTCCACATCACCTGGGGTACGGGACCCGGCCTCGTCGCCCCCTTCGAGGCGAAGGTCCGCGAGGGCGTCGCCCGGGGCCTCGTCACCTTCCGCTTCCGCCACCGCGTCACCTCCCTCGGCCGCACCGCCGGCGCCCTCGACACGGTCACCGGCGAGCTCCTGGAGCCCTCGGACGCCGTGCGCGGCACCGCCAGCAGCCGTACCGTCACCGGCTCCTTCGAGCTGCGGGCGCAAGCGGTGATCGTCACCACCGGCGGCATCGGCGGCAACCACGACCTGGTCCGCGCCCAGTGGCCCGCCCGCCTCGGCACCCCGCCCGCGAAGCTGCTCTCCGGCGTCCCCGCCCACGTCGACGGCCTGATGCTCGGCATCGCGGAGAAGGCCGGCGCCCGGCACGTCAACCGCGACCGGATGTGGCACTACACCGAGGGCATCGAGAACTGGAGCCCGATCTGGGCCCGGCACGGCATCCGCATCCTGCCCGGCCCCTCCTCCCTGTGGCTCGACGCCACCGGCAAGCGGCTCCCGGTGCCGCTCTTCCCCGGCTTCGACACCCTCGGCACGCTCGAGCACATCATGCGGACCGGCCACGACCACACCTGGTTCGTCCTCGACCGGCGGATCATCGGCAAGGAGTTCGCCCTCTCCGGCTCCGAGCAGAACCCCGACCTCACCGGCAAGTCCGTCCGCGACGTCCTCGGCCGCGCCCGCGCCGACGTCCCCGGCCCCGTCCGGGCGTTCATGGACAAGGGCGCCGACTTCGTCGTCGAGGACGACCTGTCGGCGCTCGTCCGCGGCATGAACCGGATCACCGGCCGGGACCTGATCGACGAGGCGGCCCTGCGCCGCGAGGTCACCGCCCGGGACCGCGAGATCGCCAACCCCTTCACCAAGGACCTCCAGATCACCGCGATCCGAGGCGCCCGCGGCTACCTCGGCGACCGCCTCATCCGCACCGCGGCCCCGCACCGCATCCTCGACCCCAAGGCCGGCCCGCTGATCGCCGTCCGCCTCAACATCCTCACCCGCAAGTCCCTCGGCGGCCTCCAGACCGACCTCTCCTCCCGTGTCCTCACCGAGACGGGCGAGCCCCTGCCGGGCCTGTACGCGGCGGGCGAGGCCGCCGGATTCGGCGGCGGCGGCGTCCACGGATACCGCTCCCTCGAAGGCACCTTCCTCGGCGGCTGCGTCTTCTCCGGCCGCGCGGCGGGCCGGGCGGCGGCGGGCGCCGTGGGCTGACCGCGCACGGCGTGGGCCGAGACCGCGCACGGCGAAGGGCCCCGGACCTCCTGGGGGAGGTCCGGGGCCCTTCGCGGCACCGCCGTCGCCGCTACACCAGCAGCGAAAGCAGCAGCACGAACACCAGGCCCACCACCGAGATGATGGTCTCCATCACCGACCAGGTCTTGATCGTCTGGCCGACGTTCATGCCGAAGTACTCCTTCACCAGCCAGAAACCGGCGTCGTTGACGTGGCTGAAGAAGAGCGAACCGGCACCGATCGCCAGCACGAGCAGCGCCGTCTCACCGGTCGACATGCCCGCGGCCAGCGGGGCCACCAGGCCCGCCGCCGAGATCGTCGCGACCGTGGCGGAGCCCGTGGCGAGCCGGATGGCGACGGCGATCAGCCAGGCGAGCAGCAGCGCCGGGATCGACCAGCTCTTGGAGAAGTCCAGGATCATCTGACCGACGCCGATGTCGATCAGGGTCTGCTTGAAGCCGCCGCCGGCGCCGACGATCAGCAGCACGCCCGCGATCGGGGCGAGGGACTTCTCGACGGTCGAGGACAGCCGCTCCTTGGTGAAGCCGGCCGCGCGGCCCAGCGTGAACAGCGCCACTATGACGGCGGCGAGCAGCGCGATCAGCGGCGAGCCGATGACGTCGGTGACCTTCTGCACCCCGTTCTCCGGGTCGTCGACGACGATGTCGACGAGCGCCTTCACCAGCATCAGGACGACCGGCAGCATGACGGTGGCGACGGTGACGCCGAAGCCGGGGCGCTTGTCCAGGTCCTCCGAGGGACGCGACGGGATCATGTGCTCGGGCGCCTGGATGTCCACCCAGCGGGCGGCGTACCGGGAGAAGAGCGGGCCGGCGATGATCACGGTGGGGACGGCGACGACGAGGCCGAGGGCGAGGGTGACGCCCAGGTTGGCGCCGACGGCGTCGATCGCGACGAGCGGGCCGGGGTGCGGCGGGATCAGCCCGTGCATCACGGAGAGACCGGCGAGGGCGGGGATGCCGATCCGCATCAGGGAGTAGTTGCCGCGCTTGGCGACCATCAGGACCACCGGGATCAGCAGCACGATGCCGACCTCGAAGAAGAGCGGCAGACCGATCACCGAGGCGATGAGGACCATCGCCCACGGCATGGACCGCCTACTGGCCTTCGCGAGGATCGTGTCGACGATCTGGTCGGCGCCGCCGGAGTCGGCGAGCAGCTTGCCGAGGATCGCGCCGAGCGCGATCAGCACGCCGACGCCGGCGACCGTGTTGCCGAGCCCGGTGCTGAACGCCTTGATGGTGTCCGCGAGCGGCGCCCCGGCGAACGCGCCGAGCGCGAGCGAGCCGATGGTCAGCGCCAGGAACGCGTGCAGCTTGAACTTGGTGATGAGCAGGACGATGACGGCGATGCCGGCGAGAACGGCGATGCCCAGCTGGGCGTTGCCGGCCGAGGTGATCGGTTCGACGGCATCCGCTGCCAGGGTCTCGACGCTGAGACTGGTCACGGTGGTGTCCTTCGTACGGGCAGGTGGGGGAGAGGGGTCAGCCGGCGAGGCGCCGCAGCGCGGCGACGGCCCGGTCGGTGATCTCCTGGGGGGTGCCGGAGACGTCGACGGCGACGCCGGCCTCGTCGTCCTGCAGCGGCTGCAGGGTGGCGAACTGCGAATCGAGCAGAGCGGTGGGCATGAAGTGGCCCTTGCGGGAGGCCATCCGGCCCTCGATCAGCTCCCGGTCGCCGGTCAGGTGGAGGAAGACGATCCCGGGGGCGGCCGCGCGCAGCCGGTCCCGGTAGATCCGCTTCAGCGCGGAACTGCTCACCACCCCGCCCAGCCCGGCCCGCTCGTGCGCCCAGGCGCCGATGGCGTCGAGCCACGGTTCGCGGTCGGCGTCGTCGAGCGGGACGCCGGCCGACATCTTGGCCACGTTGGCCGCCGGGTGGAAGTCGTCGCCCTCCGCGTACGGCAGGCCGAGGGCGTCGGCGACCAGCGGGCCGATCGTGGTCTTCCCGGTCCCGGCGACGCCCATGACGACGACGACCGGGGGAGCGGCGGGGTGGGGGGTGGTGCTCATGGGGGGTGCCTCGCTGTCTTCTTCGACATCGGTGCTGCTCGACAGCGGTGCTGTCTTCGCGACATCGATCCGTCGCGCTCATGAAACCTATTGAGTACGACGTATTCAAGGGTCTGTGACATAAAAGTAGTACTTTTAATTCCCGATGTGATCACCGGAGCGCCCCCGCATAGGCTGAGCCCCATGACGACATCGGCCCAGGGGCTCCACTCGCACGTGCTCGCCACCCTGGGCCTGGCCATCACCGCCGGGGAGTACCCGCCCGGCACCGTGCTCCGCACCGACGAGCTCGCCCAGACCTTCGACGTCTCCCGGACCGTCGTCCGCGAGGTGGTCCGCGTCCTGGAGTCGATGCACCTGGTGGAGTCCCGCCGCCGGGTCGGCGTCACGGTCCTGCCCACCGAGAGCTGGAACGTCTACGACCCCCAGGTCATCCGCTGGCGCCTGGCCGGCGCCGACCGCCCCCGCCAGCTCCGCTCGCTCACCGTGCTGCGCTCGGCCGTGGAACCCGTCGCCGCCGGCCTCGCCGCCGCCCACGCCACCCCTGAGCAGTGCCGGGAACTCACCGAGCGGGCCCTCGGCATGGTCGCCACCTCGCGCGGCCGGCAGCTGGAGGCGTACCTCGTCCACGACATCGCCTTCCACCGGGTCGTCCTGAACGCCTCGGGGAACGAGATGTTCGCCCGCCTCGGCGACGTCGTCGCCGAGGTCCTCACCGGCCGCACCCACCACCACGTGATGTTCGAGGACCCCGACCCGGCCGCCGTCACCCTCCACGTCCAGGTCGCCGAGGCGGTACGGGAGCGGGACGCCGCCCGCGCCGAGGCCCTGACCCGCGAGATCGCCGTCGGCGCGCTCAAGGAGCTGGACGTCCTGGCCCCGTGACGGCCCCCGCCCGACACGCCCCGCTCGTACGCCGTACAGCGCTCCGTAACCTCTGAACTAGCTCAAATACGGGCGTTCAGTGAATTCGCTCACAGTCAGTGAGTGGGCCTTGCCGTGAGGATGTCGGCTGGCCGTGCAGGGACGACCCCCACGAAGGGACCCGCCCGGCCGGGTACCGCACAGCCCCGACCTCCCTCACGAAGGCGAACAACTCCATGACTGACCGCGTCACCGCGGCCGAGCCGCTGTCCGCCGCCCCGGCGCACACGGCCGCCTCCCCCCACGTGGACGCCGGCGACGCCGGGTACCGCAAGGACCTCAAGTCCCGGCACATCAACATGATCGCCATCGGCGGCGCCATCGGCACCGGGCTCTTCCTCGGCGCCGGCGGCCGGATGGCCAGCGCCGGCCCCTCGCTCTTCATCGCGTACGCGGTCTGCGGCGTCTTCGCCTTCTTCGTGGTCCGGGCCCTCGGCGAGCTGGTGCTCTACCGCCCGTCCTCCGGCGCCTTCGTCTCCTACGCGCGCGAGTTCATGGGCGAGAAGGGCGCCTACACGGCCGGCTGGCTCTACTTCCTCAACTGGTCGACCACCGCCGTCGCCGACATCACCGCCGCGGCCACCTACGCCCACTTCTGGTCGATGTTCAGCGACGTCCCGCAGTGGATCCTCGCCCTGATCGCCCTCGCCGTCGTCCTCGCCGCCAACCTCATCTCGGTGAAGTACTTCGGCGAGATGGAGTTCTGGTTCGCGATCATCAAGGTCGCCGCGCTCGTCGCCTTCATGCTCGTCGGCATCTTCCTCGTCGTGACCTCGCACGACGTCGGCGGCTCCACCCCGGGCCTCGCCAACATCACCGAGAACGGCGGCATCTTCCCCAACGGCATGATGCCGATGCTCCTGCTCATCCAGGGCGTCGTCTTCGCCTACGCCTCCGTCGAGCTCTGCGGCGTCGCCGCCGGCGAGACTGAGAACCCCGAGAAGATCATGCCGAAGGCGATCAACTCGATCATGTGGCGCGTCGGCCTTTTCTACGTCGGCTCCGTCGTCCTGCTCGCGCTGATCCTCCCGTACACGGCCTACTCCGGCGACCAGAGCCCCTTCGTCACCGTCTTCGACAAGCTGGGCATCCCCGGCGCCGCCGGCGTGATGAACCTCGTCGTCCTCACCGCCGCCCTCTCCAGCCTCAACTCCGGCCTCTACTCCACCGGCCGCATCCTGCGCTCCATGTCGCTGGCCGGCTCCGCGCCGAAGTTCACCGGCGTCATGAACAAGGGCGGCGTCCCCTACGGCGGCATCCTGCTCACCGCAGGCTTCGGCGTCGTCGGCGTGATCCTCAACGCCAAGATGCCCGAGGACGCCTTCGAGCTGGTCCTCAACTTCGCCTCGATCGGCATCATCGGCACCTGGGCCATGATCATGGTGTGTTCGCTTCTCTTCGTCCGCCGCGCCGAGCAGGGCCTCCTCGCCCGCCCCGCCTACCGGCTGCCCTGGGCCCCGTACACCCAGATCGTGACCCTGGTCTTCCTCGGCTCCGTCCTCGTCCTCATGTGGATGGACGGCGGCATCGGCCGCACCACCGTGAACTGCCTGCCGCTGATCGGCGCGGCCCTTGTCGGCGGCTGGTTCCTGGTCCGCCGCCGCGTCCGCGAGACCTCCGGCCGGCAGGACTGACCCCACCCCCTCGACTCCCCCCACGGGAGCGGCGGACCCCCGCGGGCACGGCCTGCGGGGGTCTCGCCTTTTATCAGGAGATAGTGGTACCCAGGAGGCTTACAAGATCCTCTGAAGGGAAGTCAGCGATGCCACAGCACGTACGGGGCGTCATCGCCCCCGGCCGCAACGAGCCGGTGCGGATCGAGACCGTCGTCGTCCCCGACCCGGGCCCCGGCGAGGCCGTCGTCCGCGTGGAGGCCTGCGGCGTCTGCCACACCGACCTGCACTACAAGCAGGGCGGGATCAACGACGACTTCCCCTTCCTCCTCGGCCACGAGGCCGCGGGCACCGTGGAGTCGGTCGGCGAGGGCGTCACCGACGTCGCCCCCGGGGACTACGTGATCCTCAACTGGCGGGCCGTCTGCGGCCAGTGCCGGGCCTGCCGCCGCGGCCGCCCCTGGTACTGCTTCGACACCCACAACGCCCGGCAGAAGATGACGCTCCTCGACGGCACGGAGCTCTCCCCGGCCCTCGGCATCGGCGCCTTCGCCGAGAAGACCCTCGTCGCCGCCGGCCAGTGCACCAAGGTCGACCGCTCCGTCGCCCCCGAGATCGCCGGCCTCCTCGGCTGCGGCGTGATGGCCGGCATCGGCGCCGCGATCAACACCGGCAACGTCTCCCGCGGCGACACCGTCGCCGTCATCGGCTGCGGAGGCGTCGGCGACGCCGCCATCGTCGGCGCCCGCCTCGCCGGCGCCGCGAAGATCATCGCCGTCGACGTCGACGAGCGAAAACTGGCCAAGGCCGAGGAGATGGGCGCCACCGACACCGTCGACTCCCGCACCACCGACCCCGTCGAGGCGATCCGCGCCCTCACCGGCGGCTTCGGCGCCGACGTCGTCATCGAGGCCGTCGGCCGCCCCGAGACGTACCGGCAGGCCTTCTACGCCCGCGACCTCGCCGGCACCGTCGTCCTCGTCGGCGTCCCCACCCCCGAGATGCAGCTCGAACTGCCCCTCCTGGACGTCTTCGGCCGCGGCGGCTCCCTCAAGTCCTCCTGGTACGGCGACTGCCTGCCCTCCCGCGACTTCCCCATGCTCATCGACCTGCACCGGCAGGGCCGCATCGACCTCGGCGCCTTCGTCACCGAGACCATCGCCCTCGACGACGTCGAGAAGGCCTTCGCCCGCATGCACGAGGGCGACGTGCTGCGCTCCGTGGTGGTGCTGTGATGACCGCCCGCATCGACCACCTCGTCACCTCCGGCACCTTCAGCCTCGACGGCGGCACCTGGGACGTCGACAACAACGTCTGGATCGTCGGCGACGACGAGGAGGCGATCGTCATCGACGCCGCCCACGACGCCGACGCCGTCCTCGAAGCCCTCGACGGCCGCACCCTGCGCGCCATCGTCTGCACCCACGCCCACGACGACCACGTCGGCGCCGCCCCCGCGCTCGCCGCCGCCACCGGCGCCCGCATCCTGCTCCACCCGGCCGACCAGCCGCTGTGGAAGCTCACCCACCCCGACCACGCCCCCGACGGCGAGCTCGCCGACGGGCAGGTCCTCACGATCGCCGGCACCGACCTGAAGGTCCTCCACACCCCCGGCCACGCCCCCGGAGCGGTCTGCCTGTACGTCCCCGACCTGGGCACCGTCTTCACCGGCGACACCCTCTTCCAGGGCGGCCCCGGCGCCACCGGCCGGTCCTTCTCCGACTTCCCCACCCTCGTGGACTCGATCAGGGAGAAGCTCCTGACCCTCCCGCCCGGGACGGTCGTCCGCACCGGCCACGGCGACTCCACGACCATCGGAGCCGAGGCCCCGCACCTGGAGGAGTGGATCGTCAGGGGCCACTGAGCGAGAGGCGGCTCGTGAACCGCCTCTCCTCGCCCGTGAACGGGTCGGCGAACTCCAGCGCCGCCGCCAGCAGCCGCAGCGGCCGCCGGTAGTCCTCCGGCCCGTCCTCACGCACCACCGGATACAGCGGGTCGTCGACGATCGGCAGCCCCAGGGCGTTCATGTGGACCCGCAACTGGTGCGTCTTCCCGGTCTCCGGCAGCAGCCGGTACCGCCCATGGGCGCCGACCCGCTCCACCAGCTCGATCCGGCTCACCGCGTTCGGCTCGCCCGGCACCTCCCGGGCGGCCAGCACCCCCCGCTCCTTCTCGATCCGGCTGCGCACCGTCACCGGCAGCCCCACCGTGGGGTCGTACGGCGCCACCGCCTCGTACTCCTTGCGCACCCGCCGCTCCTTGAACAGCAGCTGGTACGCCCCCCGGTCCGCCGGCCGCACCACGAAGAGCACCAGGCCCGCCGTCAGCCGGTCGAGCCGGTGCGCCGGCTGCAGCTCCGGCAGCCCGAGCTCCGCCCGCAGCCGGGCCACCGCCGTCTCGGTCACGTGCCGCCCGCGCGGGGTCGTCGCCAGGAAGTGCGGCTTGTCCGCCACCAGGATCCGCTCGTCCCGGTAGACCACCCCGACCTCGAACGGCACCCGCTCCTCGGGCGCCAGGTCCCGGTGGAACCACAGCCACCGTCCCGGCTCGTACGGCTCCGAGGCCGCCGCCGCCCGCCCGTCGGCCCCGACGAACCGCCCCGCGTTCAGCATCGCGCCGATCCGCTCCGCACCGACCGCCGCCCCGTACCGTCCCAGGAGGTACGCCCCCACCGTCGGCCAGGCCCCCGCGGGATCCTCCGGCAGCCGGAGCCGTACGGGGTCGATCCCGTCCCGCTGCGGCAGCGGCGCCGCCGGAACCCTCTTCCTGCGCACCGCTCCGCCTCGCCCTCGCCCGTACAACGCCGAAGTCCCGGTCGAGTGAACTCGACCGGGACTCCTACTGGTGTCCGAGGGGGGACTTGAACCCCCACGCCCGATAAAGGGCACTAGCACCTCAAGCTAGCGCGTCTGCCATTCCGCCACCCGGACAAGGTGTCTGTCTCGCGGCCCTGGGCCGTTCCGACGAGGAAAACCATAGCAAACAATCGGACCGGCGGATCACCACGCCCTTGCGCCGCCGGGGCGGCTGCGGGGGAGGATGGGGGCGACCACCAGCAAGCACGTGGGGCACGTCGTGGGAGGAAGCAGCGTGAGCGAGTCGAACACCGGCCGGACCGTCGCGGGCGAGGACGAGGTCGTCGACCTCTGCCGCGACCTCATCCGCATCGACACCAGCAACTACGGGGACCACTCCGGCCCGGGGGAGCGCGCCGCGGCCGAGTACGTCGCCGAGAAGCTCGCCGAGGTCGGCCTCGAACCCAGGATCATCGAGTCCCACAAGGGGCGGGCCTCCACCGTCGCCCGCATCGAGGGCGAGGACCCGTCCCGGCCTGCCCTGCTCATCCACGGGCACACCGACGTCGTCCCGGCCGACGCCGCCGACTGGACCCACCACCCCTTCTCCGGCGAGGTCGCCGACGGCTGCGTCTGGGGCCGCGGCGCCGTCGACATGAAGGACATGGACGCGATGACCCTCGCGGTCGTCCGGGACCGGCTGCGCAGCGGCCGCAAGCCCCCGCGCGACATCGTCCTCGCCTTCCTCGCCGACGAGGAGGCCGGCGGCACCTACGGCGCCCGCCACCTGGTCGACAAGCACCGGGACGTCTTCGACGGGGTCACCGAGGCCATCGGCGAGGTCGGCGGCTTCTCCTTCACCGTGAACGAGAACCTCCGCCTCTACCTGGTGGAGACCGCCCAGAAGGGCATGCACTGGATGCGGCTCACCGTCGAGGGCACGGCCGGCCACGGCTCGATGACCAACGACGACAACGCCATCACCGAGCTCTGCGAGGCCGTCGGCCGGCTCGGCCGCCACCAGTGGCCGGTCCGCGTCACCAAGACCGTCCGCAGCTTCCTCGACGAGCTGTCCGACGCCCTCGGCACCCCGCTCGACCCCGAGGACATGGACGGCACCCTCGCCAAGCTCGGCGGCATCGCCAAGATGGTCGGCGCCACCCTGCGCAACTCCGCCGCCCCCACCATGCTCGGCGCCGGCTACAAGGTGAACGTCATCCCCGGCCAGGCCACCGCCCACGTCGACGGCCGCTTCCTGCCCGGCTACGAGCAGGAGTTCCTCGCCGACCTCGACCGGATCCTCGGCCCCAAGGTCAAGCGGGAGGACGTGCACGGCGACAAGGCCCTGGAGACCAGCTTCGACGGCGCCCTCGTCGACGCCATGCAGCTCGCCCTGCGCGCCGAGGACCCGATCGCCCGCGCCGTGCCGTACATGCTCTCCGGCGGCACCGACGCCAAGTCCTTCGACGACCTCGGCATCCGCTGCTTCGGCTTCGCCCCGCTCCAGCTGCCGCCGGAGCTCGACTTCGCCGGCATGTTCCACGGCGTCGACGAGCGCGTCCCCGTCGACGGCCTGAAGTTCGGCGTCCGCGTCCTCGACCGCTTCCTCGACGCCTGCTGAACGCCGTATTCGGCAGCGCGTTTGAGCGTGCCCGGAAAGAGTGAATGCACCCGGGTGCTCGTAGCCCCCACCCTTCCCCCTCGTTACAGGTGATGCGGTCCGCGGCTGGGGCCGCATTGTCAACTAGGAGGAATAATGATCAAGAAGGTCGTCGCTGCTGCGGCTGCCACTGGCGGTCTCGTTCTCGCGGGTGCGGGCATGGCCGTCGCCGACGCGGGTGCCCAGGGTGCGGCCATCGGTTCCCCCGGTGTCCTCTCGGGCAACGTCGTGCAGGTCCCGGTTCACGTGCCCGTGAACGTCTGCGGCAACACGGTCTCCGTGATCGGCCTGCTGAACCCCGCCTTCGGCAACACCTGCGTCAACGCCTGACGTTGTGCCCCGCCCCTTGAGGGCGTGAGCCGTCCGGCCCCGGAGTGCGTGCCATGCACTCCGGGGCCGGTGGCCATTCCGCCCCGGGCACGGGCCCGGTGGCCCCACTCTCCGCCGGTCGGGCCGTCCAGGCCGATCAGGCGCATTGCCGAGAAGGCAGGTAAGCAAGCTATGCGACAGGTCACGCGCAAGAGCATCATCACCGTCGCGGCGGCCGGAGGCGTCCTCGCGCTCGGCGGCGGCTTCGCGCAGGCGGACTCCGCCGCGAGCGGCACGGCCGGGAACTCACCCGGCGTCGCGTCCGGGAACACCGTGCAGGTCCCGATCCACGCCCCGGTCAACGCCTGCGGCAACACCGTGAACGTCGTCGGGGTGCTCAACCCGGCGATGGGCAACTCCTGCGCGAACATCTCCGCGCCGCCCGGACCCGGCACCTCCGGCTCCGCGCACGCGGGCGACTCCCCGGGCGTCGCCTCCGGCAACACCGTGGTCGTCCCGGTCGAGGTGCCTGTGAACGCCTGCGGCAACAACGTCACGGGCATCGGCCTCGGCAACGCCGCCGCGGGCAACGACTGCGCCAACGGCCGGACGCCGGACCCCGGCTACGGCGAGGAGGAGCCCGGCGGCTACGGCGAGGAACCAGGCGGCTACGGCGAGGAGACCCCACCGGGGACCCCCGAAACCCCGGGCACGCCCGGCACCCCTGGTACCCCCGGCACTCCGGGCACCCCCGGTACGCCCGGCACTCCCGGTACGCCCGGCACTCCCGGTACGCCCGGGACCCCGGGCACGCCCGGCACTCCCGGTGTGCCGCCCGGCCCCGGGGGCGGCTCGAACCACCCCGGGCCGCAGCTCACGCCGCCGCCGGCCACCCCCGACGAGCTCGCCGAGACCGGCGCGTCCGCGCCGCTCGGCATGATCGTCCCGGCCGCCGCCGGCATGCTCCTCGCGGGCGCGCTGGTCTACCGCCGCTCCCGCCGCGGCGCCTGACCCGCACCGGCCGGAACGCGAAGGGGCCCCGCACCTGCGGGGCCCCTTTCGCGTCCGTCACCAGGTCGCGCGCATCTGACGGATGATCCGCCGCTTCAGCCGCACCCTGCGGCTCCCGTCCCGGCGGAGCGTGAGTCGGTCCAACTCCCAGTGTCCGTACTCGGCATGGTCGGTCAGCAGCCGCGCGGCCTCCTTGCGGGAGACCCCTCGCGGCACGTACACGTCGACAAATTCGTATTCCGGCATCGCATCTATTGTGCGTGCACCGGCCCGGTACGGATAGCGTCTGTCCCATGTCTGATGCTGCGCAGCCCACCGCTGCCGAGGTACGTGCCGCCGCAGAGGCGGTCAAGACCGCACTGGACCGCCACCTCGCGGCGGTCGAAGGCCGCTCGGGGGACGACGACACGGCGGTGTACGAGGCGTTCAACGCGCTCGCCGCGGCCGCCGAGTCCTACGACGAACTCCTCTACGACCGCTACGACGAGGTGACCCCCTTCGAGATCCCCGGGGCCGACGACGGGCTGCCGCCCTACGCCGGACCTGACGAACCCCATGCCCTCAGCGTGCTCATCCGCCGCGACTACGCCGTGGCCGAGCCCCGCCGGCTCGTCGCCCAGGCCCGGCGCGTCGCCGACCTGGACCACGACGAGGACGGACCCCGCACCACGGCCGCCGCGCTCGGCGTCCTCTTCGGGGAGTACGAACCCGACGAGATCGCCTCCCGGCACAAGGAGTTCGGCCTGGAGGAGGGCGACTCCACGCTCTGGGTGACCGCCGCGGGCGAGCCCCCGGAGCCGGGGGAGTGGCTGGCGGCCCCCTTCGAGCAGGCCGACCCGGAGCGGATCGTCTGCCGCTTCGACATCAGCTCCGTCTTCGACGACGAGGACGACGACGAGGCCGGCGAGGTGGCCGCCGGCCGCTGACGCGCGACGGGGAGGACGCCGGAGGGCCGGGACACCCCTCGGGGACGTCCCGGCCCTCCGGCGTTCCTCCGTCCGTCCCTACTCCTCGCCGGGCGCGGCCAGGAGGGCCGCCAGGAGGGGGCGCAGCCGCGTCGTGCGCGCCGGGGCGAGCACCTCGGCCACCGAGCGGGGCAGCGCCTGGTCCACGCCGTGCACGACCGACAGATGGCGCTCGGCCCGGCCGAAGGCCGTGTAGACCCACGGCCGGCTCAGGCCCGGCGCGGCGTCCCCCGGCAGGACGACGACCACCGCGGGCCAGCGGCCGCCCACCGCCTGGTGCGCGGTGAGTGCCCAGCCGTGCCGCAGCGCCGACTCCACCCGCTCCTTCGGTACGAGGACCTCGCCGTCGCCGGTGCGCAGGCGCAGGCCCTCGGCGTCGGCCCCCAGGACCGTGCCCGTCACGGTCCGGCCCGGGACCGGCGCGTACGCCACCCGGTCGCCCGGGTCGTAGCCGCCGAAGCGGCCGGGGCCGGGGTTCAGCCGCTGCTTCAGGGCCGTGTTCAGCGCGCGCGTCCCGGCGGAGCCGCCGTGGCCGACCGTGATCACCCGGGTCTGCTCGGGGGTGAGCCCGAAGGCGCGCGGCACCGAGTCGGCGACCAGCTGGACCGTGCGGTGCACGGCCTCGCCGGCGTCCCGCACGGGGACGATCACGACCTCCTTGCCGGGCGCCTCGACCTGGTTCAGCTCCCCGACGCCGATGCCGGAGACCAGCTCGCCCAGCGGTCCGGGGTCGGGGCGGCGGGAGGCCACCCGCGGGCAGACCCGGGCCGCGAGGGCGTCGGTGAAGACCGCGCCGGGCCCGGCCGACCCGAGGACCTCCGGGTCGCCGCTGAGGACCAGCCGGCAGCCGTCCGGCAGGGCCTCGACGAGCATCGCGCCGGTCTCGACGTCCAGCTGCGGGGCGTCGAGGACCACCAGCAGGTCCAGGGCGAGGGCGCCCTCCTCGTCCCGGCCGGGACCGGCCGTCCCGGAGAGCAGCGCGGCGAGCGGCACGACCGTCCCGGAGGCGCGCTCCTCCTCGGTCGGACGCTCGGCGTCGTGCACGGTGACCAGGACGCGCAGGCCGCGCTCCCGGGCCGCGGCGGCGAGCTCCAGCGGCTCGGCGCGGGCGGCCTCGCCGCCGGTGTGCAGCACCAGGCCGTGGCCGCCGACGGCCCGCTCCAGCTCGCCGCCGTCCCACTCCAGCGCGGTGACCGTGCGCGCCAGCCGGGCGAGGCCGTCCGCGAGGCTCTCCTCGGCCAGGGCGTACCGGTCGAGCCCGAGCAGTGCCGGCTCCGCCGGCCCCTCGTCGGGACCGGCGTCCTCCGCGGCGGGCTCGGCCGCTTCGTCGTCCTCGGGCTCCGGCGGGGTCGCGTCCTCCTCCTGGAAGACCAGGACGGCGCCCTCGGAAACGGCGGTGCCGACGGCCTTCTCGGGGTCGGGGACCTGGTGCCGGGCGAGTCCGGCGGCCACCTCGTCGACGGTGAGCGCGGTGTGGCCCTGGAGGGCGGCGCGGTCGAGCAGCCACACGGTCAGGGCGACGGCCCGGCGCGGGTCGTCGGGACCGCAGGCACCGCCGAGCAGCGCCCGCGCGAATCCGTCGGCCTGCTCCGGCCGCACGCCGTGGACGGCGAGGAGCCGCCAGGGGTCCTCCGTCAGGGCCTCGGCGGCCTGCTCGCCGAGCGCGCCGACGACCTGGCCGGCCAGCGTCTCGGGCGCGCCGCCCCGGGCCAGCACCTCGCGGACCCCGGCCAGGGCGCCGGCGGTGGGCGCGGCCGGCGCAGCCGGGGCGGGCGGGCGGACGGTGGTCTCGGGCGGGCGCGTGGGGCGCGGCGGCTCGGGCGCTGGGGCGAAGAAGGCGCCGCCGGACGCGGAGCCGCCCTCGACGGCCCGTACGGCGGCGAGCAGATCGGCGGCGGCGCCGCTGAGCTTGGTCCCGCTCGCGACGGGGCCGGACTTCTCGGCCTTCCGTGCCTCGATCCTGGCCCGCAGCTCCCGCTGGGCGGCCAGCTCCGCCTGCGCCTCGCTCAGCTCCGCGGCCTTGGCCGCCTCCGCCGCCTCCTCCGTAGAGGGCTCGGTGGATCCGGCGGGCTCGGCGGAGGCCGCAGAGGCGTCGGTCGCCCCGGCGGACGCCGGCGCGTCCTCGGGGGCCACGCCCTCCGGGCCGGCCTCCTCCTGGCCCACGTCCTCCTGGTCCACGTCCTCGGGTGCCTCGGGCGCGGTCTCCCCGGCAGGCTCGGTCACAAGGTGCTCCAGTCGTGATCCGGATAGCGGTGCACGGGCGCGGACACATCGTCCAAAGCCCGGCAGATCTCGTCAGGAAGACTAAGCCCCTCCACTGACAGCGCGGCCGTGAGCTGGCGTGCCGTGCGCGCGCCGACGATCGGGGCGGTGACGCCCGGCCGGTCCCTGACCCAGGCGAGCGCCACGTGCAGCGGGCTCGTGTTGAGCCCGTCGGCGGCGGTGCCGACGGCGTGCACGATCCGGCTCGCGGCCTCGTCGAGATACGGCTCCACGAACGGCGCGAGCGCCTCCGACGCGCCCCGGGAGTCGGCCGGGGTGCCGCCGCGGTACTTGCCGGTGAGCACTCCCCGGCCCAGCGGTGAGGACGGCAGCAGGCCTATGCCGAGGTCGATGGCGGCCGGCAGCACCTCCCGCTCGACGCCGCGCTGGAGGAGCGAGTACTCCAGCTGCGCCCCGGCGAGCCGGGTGCGGTCGCCGGCCAGCTGCCAGGTGCCGGCCTTGGCGAGCTGCCAGCCGCAGAAGTTGGCCACGCCCGCGTACCGCGCCCGGCCGCTGCGCACCGCGATGTCGAGGGCCTGGAGGGACTCCTCCAGGGGGGTGTGGGGGTCGTAGGCGTGCAGCTGCCACAGGTCGACGTGGTCCGTGCCGAGCCGGGCGAGGGAGGCGTCGAGCGCGGCGAGCAGGTGGCCGCGCGAGCCGTCGGTGCGGCGGTCGGGGTCGGGGACGCTGCCGGCCTTGGTGGACAGGACCAGGTCGCGGCGCGGCACCAGCCGCTCCATGAGGCGGCCGAGGAGGTACTCGGCCTCTCCGCCGCCGTAGACGTCGGCGGTGTCCACGAGCGTGCCGCCCGCGTCCCAGAACGCCTTCAACTGCTCCGCGGCGTCCTGCTCGTCGGTGTCCCGCCCCCAGGTGAGCGTGCCGAGCCCGATGCGCGAGACGCGCAGGCCGGTACGTCCGAGATGCCTCTGCTCCATGGGCGGGACATTACTGGCCAGGGCACCACGCGCAGAGACCCTGTGGACGGAACCTGTGGACGGAGACGGCGCGCGACGGCGTGGTGTCCGGCCCCTGACGGATGGGGGAGGGGCGCGCTAGAGTCCGGACCAGAGACGTTACCGATGGGTAAGGGGTGCGTGGAATGCGGCTCGGCATCAACCTCGGCTACTGGGGCGCCGGCATGGACGGCGACAACCTCGCCGTCGCCCAGGAGGCCGACCGGCTCGGCTACGACGTCTGCTGGGCCGCGGAGGCGTACGGCTCGGACGCGCCGACCGTGCTCTCCTGGGTCGCCGCGAAGACGGAGCGGATCGACGTCGGTTCGGCGATCATGCAGATCCCGGCCCGCCAGCCCGCAATGACGGCGATGACCGCCGCCACCCTGGACTCGCTCTCCGGCGGCCGCTTCCGCCTCGGCCTCGGCGTCTCGGGCCCGCAGGTCTCCGAGGGCTGGTACGGCGTGAAGTTCGACAAGCCGCTCGCCCGCACCCGCGAGTACGTGGAGATCGTCCGCAAGGCGATGTCCCGCGAGCGCCTCACCCACGAGGGCGAGCACTGGACCCTGCCGCTGCCCGGCGGCCCCGGCAAGCCGATCAAGCTGACCGTCCACCCGCAGCGCGAGCACATCCCGCTGTACATCGCGGCGATCGGTCCGAAGAACCTGGAGCAGACCGGCGAGATCGCCGACGGCGCCCTGCTGATCTTCCCCTCGGCCGAGCACCTGGAGGAGACGGCGCTGCGGCCGCTGCGGGCCGGCCGCGAGAAGGCCGGGCTGACCATGGACGGCTTCGACGTCTGCCCGACGCTGCCGCTCGCCCTCGGCGAGGACGTGGACGCGCTCGCCGACGTCTTCCGGCCCTACACCGCCCTCTACGTCGGCGGCATGGGCAGCCGCAAGCAGAACTTCTACAACCAGCTCGCCCAGCGCATGGGCTACGAGAAGGAGGCCGTCGAGATCCAGGACAAGTACCTGGCCGGCGACAAGACGGGCGCCGCGGCGGCCGTGCCCCGCTCGCTGATCGACCAGACCGCCCTGCTCGGCACCGTCGAGCGGATCGCGGACCGCATGACCGCCTACGCGGCGGCGGGCGTCACCACGCTGACCCTGGCCCCGGCCGGTTTCACCCTCGACGAGCGCCTCACCGCGCTGCGCGCGGGCGTCGACGCCCTGGAGCGGGCGGGCCTGGCGTAAAGGGAGGACCGCGGCCGTGGTGGGGGCTCGGGGGTCTTCCCCGCCACGGCCGTCATGCCCTTCAACGCGCCACCGCGCCCCCGGTTACGGCCCCGGCTCTCACTCTTTCGGCCGACACCGCCGGGCCCTCCTGTTGCCCCGCGTCCCGGACCGCATTTGACTCGGTCTCCCGGACGCGCGGAGTGCGGTCGTCCGCAGGGAGGTGGCAGCGATGCTCACGGCCAAGAGCCTGTTCCAGGAAATCATCGACGACGACGAGGCCTTCCAGCTCTTCTGTTCGATCGCCGCAAGCGGCGAGTCGCAGGGCGGCTGGGAGAACGCCCGGATCGCCGCCCTCGTCGCCCCCGGCATGCGGGAGCTCGCGCCCAAGATCACCCGGCACGGCGCCGACGAGGACAAGCACGGACGCATCTTCAACGCCCTGCTGCGCAAGCGGGGCCTCGAACCCGTCCCCGTACCGCCCGAGACCGACTACACGATGCTCCTCGAACAGCGCGGCATCGGGCTCGCCCACGACAAACTGCGCGGCGACGAACCGCTGACCGAGCGCGACGTCATCGTCTACCTCGCCCACAGCAGGGTCACCGAGCAGCGCGCCGCCGACCAGATGGACATGCTCGTCACGTATTTCGGGGACCACCCGGAGCTGGGCAAGGCCATCCACATGATCGACAACGACGAGGCCAACCACCTCGCCTACTGCCACGAGGAGCTGCTCCGGCTCGCCCGGGAGGGCCACGGCCGCCTCATCCAGACCACCCTGCGCGAGTCCGCGCTCTCCGAGATCCAGGTCTACCGGGACGTCAGCCTCGCCGTGATGGGCCACATGGGCCGGATCCTGAAGTGGCCGAAGGCCAAGGGCGCGGCGCTCGCCGCCGGCATCCACGGCATGTACGCCTACGAGCGGCTCGCCGGCTGGCACAGGATGATCAGCCTGAGGATGCCGGAGCGGCGGGACGCCCTGGGCGGCCCCGCCACCCCCGCACCCGCGTTCTGACATACTCCGGCGGCGCGGCCGGGATTCTTCTCAGAGCCAGCCGCGCCGCTTGAACAGGCGGTACAGCCCCGTCACGATCCCCGCCATCAGCAGGATCACCGCCGGGTACGACCACACCCAGTGAAGTTCCGGCATGTGGTCGAAGTTCATGCCGTAGATCCCGGCGACCATCGTCGGCACCGCCGCCATCGCCGCCCAGGCCGAGATCTTGCGCATGTCGTCGTTCTGCCGCACCCCCATCTGCGCCAGATGCGCCGACAGCACGTCCGACAGTAGCCGGTCCAACCCCTCCACCTGGTCGTTCGCCCGCAGCAGATGGTCGTTGACGTCCCGGAAGAAGGGCTGCGACTCCGCGTTCACGAACGGCACCGAGCCCGCCGTCAGCCGGGCCATCGGACCCGCCAGCGGTCCCGACGCCCGGCGGAACTCCAGGACCTGCCGCTTCGCCGTGTAGATCCGCTCCGCCGTGTTCGCCGTGCCCGTCCCGCCCGGCGCGAAGACGTCGGCCTCCAGCTCCTCCAGGTCCACCTGGAGCTCGCCCGCCACGTCCAGGTAGTGGTCCACCACCGCGTCGCTCACCGCGTACAGCACCGACGTCGGCCCGTGCCGCAGCACCTCCGGCTGGGTCTCCAGGCGCTTGCGCACCGCCGCCAGGGGCGCCCCCTCGCCGTGCCGGACCGTCACCACGAAGGAGTCGCCCAGGAAGAGCATCAGCTCGCCGGACGAGACCCGGTCGCTCTCCGGCTCGTAGTCCACCGGCTTCAGCACCACGAAGAGGGAGTCGTCGTACACCTCCAGCTTGGGCCGTTGATGGGCCTTCAAGGCGTCCTCGACGGCCAGCGGATGCAGCGCGAACTCCGAGGCCACATGGTCGAACTCGGCCTCCGTGGGTTCGTGGAGACCCAGCCACAGGAAGGCGTCGCCGCTCTTCCGGGCCTCGGCCAGGGCACGCGAGAGGTCGTCGCCGTATTCCGTCCGGCGTCCGTCGCGGTAGAGGGCAGAGTCGACGATCACCGCCGTATTGTCCCCCGAACCCTCCCGGCCCGCATCCGCGCGGGTCCCGGCGCACGCGCGCGTGCCCTCCCGCCCGGCCGCGACGGCCCCGTGCGCGCGCATGCGCCGTAGGCTGGCCGGCATGGCCACGCTCATCCTCGTCCGGCACGGACGCTCGACCGCCAACACCTCCGGACTGCTCGCCGGCCGCACGCCGGGCGTGGCGCTCGACGAGCGCGGCGCCGCCCAGGCCGCCGCCCTGCCCGCCAGGCTCGCCGGCATCCCGCTCGCCGCGGCCGTCTCCAGCCCCCTCCAGCGCTGCCGCGAGACCCTCCAGCCGCTCCTGGACGACCGCCCCGACCTGCCCCTCCACGTCGAGGAGCGGGTCAACGAGTGCGACTACGGCGACTGGTCGGGGCGCAAGCTCGCCGAGCTGAACGACGAACCGCTGATGGAGGTCGTCCAGGCGCACGCCTCCGCCGCCGCCTTCCCCGGCGGCGAGTCCATGCGCGCCATGCAGACCCGGGCCGTCGACGCGGTCCGCGACTGGAACGCCCGGATCGAGGCCGAGCACGGCGAGGACGCCGTCTACGTCCTCTGCTCCCACGGCGACGTGATCAAGTCCCTGGTCGCCGACGCCCTCGGCCTCCACCTCGACCTCTTCCAGCGCATCCACGTCGACCCCTGCTCACTCACGGTGATCCGCTACACCCGGCTGCGCCCCTTCCTGGTCCGCCTCGGCGACACCGGCGACCTCGCCGCGCTCGCCCCGCGCGAGACCCCGGAGGCCGGCGGGGCGGCCGAGGTGGGGGGCGGCGCGGGCGCGCCGTGATCCCCGCGCAGTAGGGTGGACTCGCCGTTGCAGTACGACAGTCGACAGTCAAGGGAGCCGGGAGAGTGTCCCGTCAGGTGTTCCTCTACGACCCGCCGGAGCGCTTCGTGGCCGGTACGGTCGGGCTGCCTGGCCGCCGCACGTTCTTCCTCCAGGCGTCCGCGGCCGGCCGGGTCACCAGCGTCGCCCTGGAGAAGACCCAGGTGGCCGCGCTCGCCGAGCGCATCGACGAGCTCCTCGACGAGGTGCTGCGCCGCACCGGGGGCAACGCCCCGGTCCCGGCCGTGGCCCCCGTGGACATCGCCGACACCGCCCCGCTCGACACCCCCGTCGAGGAGGAGTTCCGGGTCGGCACCATGGCGCTCGCCTGGGACGGCGAGGAACAGCGCATGATCGTCGAGGCGCAGGCCCTGGTCGAGCTGGACGTCGACTCCGAGGAGGACCTCGCCGCGGCCGAGGAGCGCCTCCTCCAGGACGAGGAGAACGGCCCGCCGATGCTCCGGGTCCGCCTGAGCGGCGCCCAGGCCCGCGCCTTCGCCAAGCGGGCCCTGGACGTGGTCAACGCCGGCCGGCCGCCGTGCCCCCTGTGCAGCCTGCCCCTGGACCCCGAGGGCCACGTCTGCCCCCGCCAGAACGGATACCGCCGCGGAGCATGAGCAGCAGCCCCGAGTTCCCGCCGGACACCGAGCTGCTCGCCCGCGGTGAGCTGACCGTCCGGGGGCAGGTCCGCGAGGCCTCCAACGCGGTGCTCTACTGCACCGTCGCCCACGAGGGCCGCGAGGCCGCCTGCGTGTACAAGCCGGTCGCGGGGGAGCGGCCCCTGTGGGACTTCCCCGACGGCACCCTCGCCGAGCGCGAGGTCGCCGCGTACGAGCTCTCCGAGGCCACCGGCTGGGGCCTGGTCCCGCCGACGGTGCTGCGGGACGGCCCCTACGGCCGGGGCATGGTCCAGCTCTGGGTCGAGGCCGACCCGGAGGCCCGGCTCCTCGCCCTCACCGAGGACGAGGAGGCCGGCGAGGGCTGGAAGGCGATCGGCCCCGCCGAGGTGGGGGAGGGGCGCACCGCCCTCCTCGTCCACGCCGACACCCCGGAGCTGCGCCGGCTCGCCGTCCTCGACGCCGTGATGAACAACGGCGACCGCAAGGGCGGCCATCTGCTCCCGGCCCCCGGAGGCCGGCTCTACGGCATCGACCACGGCGTCTCCTTCCACGTGGACGACAAGCTGCGCACCCTGCTGTGGGGCTGGGCCGGCCAGGAGCTGCCCGCCGAGGCCACCGAGGTCCTCACCGGCCTCGGCCGCGCGCTGGCCCCCGGTGCGCCCCTCGCCACCCGGCTGGCGGAACTGCTCACGGACGCCGAGGTGTCCGCCGTACGGGAGCGGGTGGCGGCGATGCTGACCTCGGGGCGGCACCCGGAGCCGTCCGGGCAGTGGCCCGCGATCCCCTGGCCGCCGGTCTAGGAACCGTACGGTTCCGGCCACACCCGGATCACCCCTCCGGGACCCCGCCGCACCCCCGGGGGGTGTGCACACACGCCGCTCACCCGCAAGAGCGCGAGATCGGACAGGATTCCGGATCCGGTTCGTATCCGGAAGAGCTGTCCGGTTACGCTCGGGTCATGCATGCCTGGCCCGCTTCCGAGGTCCCCGCCCTTCCCGGCAAGGGCCGCGACCTCAGGATCCACGACACCGCGACCGGCGGACGAGTGACCCTCGCCCCCGGTCCCGTCGCCCGTATCTACGTCTGCGGCATCACGCCCTACGACGCGACCCACCTCGGTCACGCGGCGACCTACAACGCGTTCGACCTCGTGCAGCGCGTGTGGCTCGACACCAAGCGGCAGGTGCACTACGTCCAGAACGTCACGGACGTGGACGACCCGCTCCTGGAGCGCGCCCTGCGGGACGACCTCGACTGGACCGAACTCGCCGAGCGCGAGACCTCCCTCTTCCGCGAGGACATGACCGCCCTGCGGATGCTGCCGCCGCGGCACTACGTCGGCGCGGTCGAGTCGATACCGTCGATCGTCCCGCTGGTCGAGCGGCTCCGGGACAGCGGCGCCGCCTACGAGCTCGACGGCGACGTCTACTTCTCCGTCGAGGCCGACGCGCACTTCGGATCGGTGTCCCACTACGACACCGAGCTGATGCGCCACCTCTCCGCCGAGCGCGGCGGCGACCCCGAGCGGCCCGGCAAGAAGAACCCGCTCGACCCGATGCTGTGGATGGCCGCCCGCGAGGGCGAGCCCAGCTGGGACGGCGGCAGCCTCGGCCCCGGCCGCCCCGGCTGGCACATCGAGTGCGTCGCCATCGCCCTCGACCACCTCGGCATGGGCTTCGACGTGCAGGGCGGCGGCTCCGACCTGATCTTCCCGCACCACGAGATGGGCGCCTCGCACGCCCAGACCCTCACCGGCGAGTTCCCCATGGCCAAGGCGTACGTCCACGCCGGCATGGTCGCCCTCCACGGCGAGAAGATGTCCAAGTCCAAGGGCAACCTCGTCTTCGTCTCCACGCTCCGCCGCGAGGGCGTCGACCCGGCCGCCATCCGGCTCGCCCTCCTCGCCCACCACTACCGCGCCGACTGGGAGTGGACCGACCAGGTCCTCGCCGACGCCGTCGCCCGCCTCGACCGCTGGCGCGCCGCGGTCTCCCGGCCCGACGGCCCGTCCGCCGAGGCCCTGGTCGAGGAGGTCCGCGAGGCGCTCTCCGACGACCTCGACGCCCCGGCCGCGCTCGCCGCGGTCGACCGCTGGGCCGCCCGTCAGGAGGCCGACGGCGGCACGGACGAGTCCGCCCCCGGCCTCGTCTCCCGCACGGTCGACGCGCTCCTCGGCGTCGCACTGTAAGCAGCGGAAGCAGAAGAAGAGGGGATGGCCTCGGGCCATCCCCTCTTCTTCGTTCTTCTCAGTCCTCGTCGCCGTCCTCGCCGGACTCCTCGGAGGCTTCGGGCTCCTCGGGCTGCTCCGGCCTGGGCGACCGGGTGCGGCCGCTGCCCGGGTCCCGCAGATACGAGGTGTCCCCGCTCTCCGTCGCCACCCCGGGGCCGCCCGGCCCCGGCCCCTGGCCCGGGTCGCGCCGCCGCAGATAGCGCTCGAACTCGCGGGCGATCGCCTCGCCCGACGCCTCCGGCAGCTCCGCGGTGTCCCGCGCCTCCTCCAGCGTCTGCACGTACTCGGCGACCTCGCTGTCCTCCGCCGCCAGCTGGTCCACCCCCACCTGCCAGGCGCGGGCGTCCTCGGGCAGCTCGCCCAGCGGGATCCGCAGCCCGATGAGGTCCTCCAGACGGTTGAGCAGCGCGAGCGTCGCCTTCGGGTTCGGCGGCTGCGACACGTAGTGCGGCACCGCCGCCCACAGGCTCACCGCGGGCACGCCCGCGTGGGTGCACGCCTCCTGGAGGATGCCGACGATGCCGGTCGGACCCTCGTACCGGGTCTCCTCCAGGTCCATCGTCCGGGCCAGGTCCGGGTCCGAGGTGACGCCGCTGACCGGCACCGGGCGGGTGTGCGGGGTGTCGCCGAGCAGCGCGCCCAGGATCACCACCATCTCCACGCCCAGCTCGTGGGCGAAGCCCAGCAGCTCGTTGCAGAAGGAGCGCCAGCGCATCGAGGGCTCGATGCCCCGGACCAGGACCAGGTCGCGCGGCTTCTCCCCACCGACGCGGACCACCGAGAGCCGGGTGGTCGGCCAGGTGATCTTCCGTGCGCCGTTCTCCAGGAAGACCGTCGGGCGGTTGACCTGGAAGTCGTAGTAGTCCTCGGCGTCGAGCGCGGCGAAGACCTCGCCCTTCCATTCCCGGTCCAGATGAGCGACCGCGGTGGAGGCGGCGTCGCCGGCGTCGTTCCAGCCCTCGAACGCGGCCACCATGACCGGGTCGATCAGCTCGGGCACCCCCTCGAGCTCGATCACCCAGTGCCTCCTTCTTCGAAGTTCGTGTCGTACGGACCAACCTTACGGCTTCCGGGTCGTCCGTCCGCAGCCCTCGGGCACGCCCGAGAACCCGTGCGGCCTTGATCGACTACCCAGGATCGGAGCCCCGCACACGGCGCGCGTGAGGGGCGGTCCACACCCTCCCCGGAGTGGACCGCCCCTCGGCTCGTGGCGCCGGTGACTACCGGGCGCGCAGCATCGCGTCGACCTCGGCGCGGATCTCGTCGGTGGCGAGGCCGCGAATGGTCAGGGTGGTGCGGCGGCGCAGCACGTCGTCGGCCGTCTCGGCCCACTCGTGGTCGCGGGCGTAGGCGACCTGCGCCCAGATCTCCGGGGCGTCCGGGTGGATCCGGCGGGCGAGGTCGGGGTTCTCGTTCGCCATCCGGGCGATGTCGAAGGAGAGCGAACCGTAGTGCGTGGCCAGGTGCTTGGCCGTGTCGGCGGCCATCCGGGGGCCGGGGGCCGGGCCGTCGACGAGCAGCCGGTGGGCGACCGCGTTCGGGTTGGCGATGCCGGGGAGCGGCAGCCGCTTGGGGAGCGTGGAGACCGACTCGTAGTCCTCGCCCAGCGGGTGGCCGGGGAGCGCCTCCAGCTTCTTCATGATGGTGCGTCCGATGTGGCGGAAGGTGGTCCACTTGCCGCCGGCGACCGACAGCATCCCGCCGCGGCCCTCGGTGACGACCGTCTCGCGCTTGGCCTTGGAGGTGTCGCCGGGACCGCCGGGGAGTACCCGCAGGCCGGCGAAGGCGTAGGTGATGAGGGAGCGGTCGAGCTGCTGGTCGCGGATGGAGAAGGCGGCCTCGTCCAGGATCTGGGCGGTGTCCTTCTCGGTGACCGCGACCTCGCCCGGGTCGCCCTCGTACTCCTCGTCGGTGGTGCCGAGCAGGAGCATGTCCTCCCAGGGGAGGGCGAAGGTGATCCGGTACTTGTCGATGGGGGTGGCGAGGGCGGCCTTCCAGGGGGCGGTCCGCTTGAGGACCAGGTGGGCGCCCTTGGAGAGGCGGATGGAGGGGGCCGCGTTCGGGTCCTCCATGCGGCGCAGGTGGTCGACCCAGGGCCCGGTGGCGTTGAGGACGAGCCGCGCGGTGACACCGAACTCCTCGCCGGACATGCGGTCCTTGAGCTCGGCGCCGGTGACCCGGCCCTTGGTGAAGCGGAGCCCGGTGACCTCGGCGTGGTTGAGGACGACGGCGCCGGCGTCGACGGCCGCGCGGACCGTCATGAGCGCCATGCGGGCGTCGTTCATCTGGTCGTCGCCGTAGACGGCGACGGCCTTGAGGTTGTCGGTGCGCAGCTCGGGCACGTCCTGGGCCGCCTTGGCGGGGGAGAGGAGGTGGCCGACGCCGTCGCCGAAGGCGGACAGCGCGGAGTACGCGAAGACGCCCGCGCCCAGCTTGGCGGCGCCGTGCGGGCCGCCCTTGTAGACGGGCAGGTAGAAGGTGAGCGGGTTGGACAGGTGGGGGGCGACCTGCCGGGAGACGGCGCGCCGCTCGAAGTGGTTCTCGGCGACGAGCTTCACGGCGCCGGTCTGCAGGTAGCGCAGGCCGCCGTGGAGGAGCTTGGAGGAGGCCGAGGAGGTGGCGCCGGCGAAGTCGCCGGCGTCCACCAGGGCCACCCGCAGACCGGACTGCGCGGCGTGCCAGGCGGTGGAGATGCCCAGGATGCCGCCGCCGATCACCAGGAGGTCGTACGTCGCCTTGGCAAGCTGCTCTCTGGTTTCGGCACGGGTCGGAAGCGAGCCGGCGGCCGGGTGCGTTCCGAGGGCGGGAACGGTCTGCGGGGTGGTCATCTCGGTCTACTCCTCGTCACTTCTCTTCTTCGAGCCAGCCCATGGAGCGCTCCACGGCCTTGAGCCAGTTCTTGTACTCGCTGTCGCGCTTGTCGGCGTCCATGCGCGGGGTCCACTCCGCGGCACGGCGCCAGTTGGCGCGCAGCGCGTCGGTGTCCGGCCAGAAGCCGACGGCGAGGCCGGCGGCGTAGGCGGCACCGAGGCAGGTGGTCTCGGCGACCATCGGGCGCACCACGGGGGCGTCCAGGAAGTCCGAGAGGGTCTGCATCAGCAGGTTGTTGGAGGTCATGCCGCCGTCGACCTTGAGCGCGCTCAGCTCGACGCCGGAGTCCTTGGTCATGGCGTCGGTGATCTCGCGGGTCTGCCAGGCGGTGGCCTCCAGGACGGCACGGGCGATGTGCGCCTTGGTGACGTACCGGGTGAGGCCGGCGATCACGCCGCGGGCGTCGGAGCGCCAGTACGGGGCGAAGAGGCCGGAGAAGGCGGGCACGAAGTAGGCGCCGCCGTTGTCCTCGACGGAGGAGGCCAGGGTCTCGATCTCGGCGGCGGACTTGATCAGGCCCATCTGGTCGCGCATCCACTGGACGAGCGAGCCGGTGACGGCGATGGAGCCCTCCAGGGCGTAGACCGGCTTCTGCTCGCCGATCTGGTAGCCGACCGTGGTCAGCAGGCCGCTGTAGGAGTTGATGATCTTGTCACCGGTGTTCATCAGCATGAAGGTGCCGGTGCCGTAGGTGGACTTGGCCTCGCCCTCGGCGAAACAGGTCTGGCCGAAGAGCGCGGCCTGCTGGTCGCCGAGCGCGGAGGCGACCGGGACGCCGTCGAGGATGCCGCCCTTGACCGTGCCGTACACCTCGGCGGAGGAGCGGATCTCGGGGAGGACCGCGGCCGGGATGTCGATGGACTGGAGGATGCGCTCGTCCCAGGCCATCTCGTGGAGGTTCATCAGGAGGGTGCGGGAGGCGTTGGTGACGTCGGTGACGTGGACGCCGCCCCGGGTGCCGCCGGTGAGGTTCCAGATGACCCAGGAGTCCATGGTGCCGAAGAGGATGTCGCCGCGCTCGGCGCGCTCGCGCAGGCCCTCGACGTTGTCGAGCAGCCAGCGGACCTTGGGGCCGGAGAAGTAGGAGGCGAGCGGCAGGCCGGTCTCGCGGCGGAAGCGGTCCTGGCCGACGTTGCGGCCGAGCTCCTTGCAGAGGGCGTCGGTGCGGGTGTCCTGCCAGACGAGCGCGTTGTGGACGGGCTCGCCGGTGTTCTTGTCCCACATCAGCGTGGTCTCGCGCTGGTTGGTGATGCCGATGGCCTTGACGTCGGCGGCGGTGATGCCGGCCTTGACGATGGCGCCGGCGACGACCTCCTGGACGTTGGTCCAGATCTCGGTGGCGTCGTGCTCGACCCAGCCCGGCTTCGGGAAGATCTGCTCGTGCTCCTTCTGGTCGACCGAGACGATCCGGCCGTCCTTGTCGAAGACGATGCAGCGGGACGAGGTGGTGCCCTGGTCGATGGCGGCGATGAAGGGGCCTGCGGTGTGGGAGTCGGTCACGGTGTGCTCCATGGGAAGTCTCGGAAGGACGGCTCGGGGCTCTGTGGCTGTTCTCGTACGGATCAGGCGAACGCGAGCTTGTAGATACCCGCTGCGAGGGCTCCGCCGACCAGCGGACCGACGACGGGGACCCAGGCGTAGCTCCAGTCGGAGCCGCCCTTGTTCGGGAGCGGCAGCAGGGCGTGCACGATGCGGGGGCCGAGGTCGCGGGCCGGGTTGATCGCGTAGCCGGTCGGGCCGCCGAGCGCGAGGCCGATGGAGACCACGACGAAGGCGGTGATCAGGGCGCCGAGGACGCCGAGGCCCTTGCCGCTGTCGTTGAGTCCCTGGGTGAGCACGGCGAGCACGAGCACGACGGTGCCGATGATCTCGGTGGCGAGGTTCTGCCAGGTGTTCCGGATCTCGGGGCCGGTGGAGAAGATGCCGAGCACGGGGCCGGGGCCCTCGACGGGCTTCTCGCCGAGCGTCTCCGGGTCGGTGAGGTGGGCCTGGAACTGGCCGTAGTAGGCGACCCAGACCAGGGCGGCGCCGATCATCGCGCCGAGGAACTGGCCGGCGAAGTAGACCGGCACGTCGCCCCACTCGCCGCTGTTGACGGCGATGCCGACCGTGACGGCGGGGTTCAGATGCGCTCCGGAGAGGGAAGCGGTCATGTAGACCGCGGTCATGACCGCGAAGCCCCACCCGAAGGTGATCGCCAGCCAGCCCGCGCCGCGGGCCTTGGAGCTCTTGAGCGTCACGGCGGCGCACACGCCGCCGCCGAGAAGAATGAGAACGGCGGTACCGATGGTCTCGCCGAGGAAGATGTCGGAGCTGGACACCCGCGACTCCTTTGTCCTTCGTCCAGGGGGATGGCGAACCCGGTTCGCCCCGGTGGTCCGCGCCCTCGTGTGAGGGCGTCCACGGCCCTTGGCACTGCCACACTCTAGCGCGTATTGCCGGTAGGTGTTCGACAATGCCGACCGATGAACGGAAGTTTTGCCCTGGGGTTAACAGCGCGTCAAGAGTCTGGGAAGTGAAAAACCCGCCGATAACGCGATCGTTACCGACGGGTTCGCTCTGTGTGCGGACCGGCTCACCGGCCCCGCGGGCGCGGCCTCAGAAGCGGTTCGCCCCCAGGTCCCGCGAGACCGCCCGGGCGCAGTCCCGCACCGCGGCCACCAGCTCCGGACGCAGCTCCCCGTCCGGGCAGACCCGCTCCACCGCCCCGGTCACCGCCACCGCCCCCACCGGCATCCGGCGCCGGTCGTGGATCGGCGCCGCCACCGAGGCGACTCCCTCCCAGGTCTCCTCCACGTCCGCCGCCCAGCCGCGCGCCCGGGTCATGTCGAGCAGCGACTCGAAGTCCTCCAGGCCCGTGACCGTACGGGGCGTGAACGGCTCCCGCGCCACCTCCACGGCCTCGCTGTGGGCCACCGGGTCGTACGCCGACAGGACCTTGCCGAGGGCCGTGGAGTGCAGCGGCTGCATCGCGCCCACCTCCAGGACCTGCCGGCTGTCGTCCGGCCGGAAGACGTGGTGCACGATCAGCACGCCCTGCTGGTGCAGCACCCCCAGGTGCACGCTCTCCCCGCTGGACCGCGCCAGGTCGTCCGTCCACACCAGCGCCCGCGCCCGCAGCTCGTGCACGTCCAGGTAGCTGTTGCCGAGCCGGAGCAGCTCCGCGCCCAGCTGGTAGCGGCCCGAGGGGGCGTCCTGCTCCACGAAGCCCTCCGCCTGGAGGGTGCGCAGGATGCCGTGGGCCGTGCCCTTGGCCAGCCCGAGCGAGGAAGCGATGTCGGAGAGGCCGAGCCGGCGCTCGCCGCCCGCGAGCAGTCGCAGCATGGCCGCCGCCCGTTCAAGCGACTGGATGTTCTTCGCCATCGCCCGGCCCTTCTCCTCACCTGTGCACACACAATGCTGTTCGACAATGCTGAACACTATCGGTCGATGCCGACCTTGCCTCGCACTTGTCAGTGTCCTCGAAGAAGGGGCCGCGCCGGGAGTCCTCGGACAAAGGATGCCGTCCGCCCTGCGGGACGCCGTGTCCACCCCGGCCCTTCCGCGGTTACGCTGACCCCGTGCACCCTGTGCCCAGGGTGCAAAGCCGACAGCCGTCGCAGCCCAGGGAGCCCCCTTATGGCCTCGTTGCCGACCCCTTCCGCCGACAGCCGGAGCCGCGTCACCGCGCTCCGCGAAGCACTCGCCAACCGTGTCGTCGTCGCCGACGGCGCCATGGGGACCATGCTCCAGGCCCAGGAGCCGACCCTCGCGGACTTCGAGAACCTCGAAGGCTGCAACGAGATCCTCAGCCTCACCCGGCCGGACATCGTCGCCTCGGTCCACCGCGAGTACTTCGCCGCCGGCGTCGACTGCGTCGAGACCAACACCTTCGGTGCCAACCACGCCGCCCTCGGCGAGTACGACATCGCCCACCGCGTCCACGAGCTCTCCGTGGCCGGCGCCCGCGTCGCCCGCGAGGTCGCCGACGAGTTCACCGCCGCCGACGGCCGGCAGCGCTGGGTCCTCGGGTCCATCGGCCCCGGCACCAAGCTGCCGACCCTCGGGCACGCCCCGTACACCGTGCTGCGCGACGCCTACCAGCAGAACGCCGAGGGCCTCGTCACCGGCGGCGCCGACGCGCTGATCGTCGAGACCACCCAGGACCTCCTCCAGACCAAGGCCTCCGTCATCGGCGCCCGCCGCGCCCTCGACGCCCTCGGCCACGACGTGCCGCTCATCGTCTCCGTCACCGTCGAGACCACCGGCACCATGCTCCTCGGCTCCGAGATCGGCGCCGCCCTCACGGCCCTGGAGCCGCTGGGCATCGACATGATCGGCCTGAACTGCGCCACCGGCCCGGCCGAGATGAGCGAACACCTGCGCTACCTCGCCCGCCACTCCCGCATCCCCCTGTCGGTGATGCCGAACGCCGGCCTGCCCGTCCTCACCTCCGACGGCGCCCACTACCCGCTCTCCCCGGCCGAGCTCGCCGACGCCCAGGAGTCCTTCGTCCGCGACTACGGCCTCTCCCTCGTCGGCGGCTGCTGTGGCACGACCCCCGAGCACCTGCGCCAGGTCGTCGAGCGCGTCCGCGACCTCACGCCCGCCCCGCGCGACCCGCGCCCCGAGCCCGGTGCCGCCTCCCTCTACCAGACCGTGCCCTTCCGGCAGGACACCTCGTACCTCGCCATCGGGGAGCGGACGAACGCGAACGGGTCGAAGAAGTTCCGCGAGGCCATGCTCGACGGCCGGTGGGACGACTGCGTGGAGATGGCCCGGGACCAGATCCGCGAGGGCGCGCACATGCTCGACCTGTGCGTGGACTACGTCGGCCGCGACGGCGTCGCGGACATGGAGGAGCTCGCCGGACGGTTCGCCACCGCCTCCACCCTCCCGATCGTGCTGGACTCCACCGAGGTCGAGGTGATCCGGGCCGGGCTGGAGAAGCTCGGTGGCCGGGCGGTCATCAACTCCGTCAACTACGAGGACGGCGACGGGCCCGAGTCCCGCTTCGCGAAGGTCACCCGCCTGGCGCAGGAGCACGGCGCGGCGCTGATCGCGCTCACCATCGACGAGGAGGGCCAGGCCCGCACCGTCGAGAAGAAGGTCGCCATCGCCGAGCGGATCATCGACGACCTCACCGGGAACTGGGGCATCCACGAGTCGGACATCCTCATCGACACCCTGACCTTCACCATCTGCACCGGTCAGGAGGAGTCCCGCAAGGACGGCATCGCGACGATCGAGGCGATCCGCGAGCTGAAGCGCCGCCACCCGGACGTGCAGACCACGCTGGGTCTGTCGAACATCTCCTTCGGTCTGAACCCGGCGGCGCGGATCCTGCTGAACTCGGTCTTCCTCGACGAGTGTGTGAAGGCGGGTCTCGACTCGGCGATCGTGCACGCCTCGAAGATCCTGCCGATCGCCCGGTTCGACGAGGAGCAGGTGACCACCGCGCTGGACCTGATCTACGACCGGCGCGCCGAGGGCTATGACCCGCTGCAGAAGCTGATGGCCCTCTTCGAGGGCGCGACCGCGAAGTCGCTGAAGGCCGGCAAGGCCGAGGAGCTGGCCGCGCTGCCGCTGGAGGAGCGCCTGAAGCGGCGGATCATCGACGGCGAGAAGAACGGCCTGGAGGCCGACCTCGACGAGGCGCTGACCACCACCCCGGCCCTCGACATCGTCAACGACACGCTGCTCGACGGGATGAAGGTGGTCGGCGAGCTGTTCGGCTCGGGCCAGATGCAGCTGCCGTTCGTGCTCCAGTCCGCCGAGGTCATGAAGACCGCGGTGGCCCATCTGGAGCCGCACATGGAGAAGACGGACGCGGACGGCAAGGGCACGATCGTGCTGGCCACCGTCCGCGGCGACGTCCACGACATCGGCAAGAACCTCGTCGACATCATCCTCTCCAACAACGGCTACAACGTCGTCAACATCGGCATCAAGCAGCCGGTCTCCGCGATCCTCGAAGCCGCGGAAGAGCACAAGGCGGACGTCATCGGCATGTCCGGCCTCCTCGTGAAGTCCACCGTGATCATGAAGGAGAACCTGGAGGAGCTCAACCAGCGCGACCTCGCCGCCAAGTACCCCGTCATCCTCGGCGGCGCCGCCCTGACCCGGGCCTACGTCGAACAGGACCTCCACGAGATCTACCAGGGCGAGGTCCGCTACGCCCGCGATGCCTTCGAGGGCCTGCGCCTCATGGACGCCCTGATCGCCGTCAAGCGCGGCGTCCCCGGCGCCGTCCTGCCCGAACTGAAGCAGCGCCGCGTCCCCAAGGGCACCGTCGCCCTCCAGGTCGACGAGCCCGAGCCCGCCGGCCGTTCCGACGTCGCCACCGACAACCCGGTCCCCACCCCGCCGTTCTGGGGCACCCGGGTCGTCAAGGGCATCCCGCTCAAGGACTACGCCTCCTGGCTCGACGAGGGCGCGCTGTTCAAGGGCCAGTGGGGCCTCAAGCAGAACCGGGCCGGCGACGGGCCGACGTACGAGGAGCTGGTGGAGACCGAGGGCCGGCCCCGGCTGCGCGGCTGGCTGGAGCGGCTGCACACCGAGAACCTCCTGGAGGCGGCCGTCGTCCACGGCTACTTCCCGTGCGTCTCCAAGGGCGACGACCTGATCATCCTCGACGAGGCCGGCCACGAGCGGACCCGCTTCACCTTCCCGCGCCAGCGCCGCGGCCGCCGCCTCTGCCTCGCGGACTTCTTCCGCCCCGAGGAGTCCGGCGAGACCGACGTCGTCGGCCTCCAGGTCGTCACCGTCGGCTCCAGGATCGGCGAGGCCACCGCCGAGCTCTTCGCCGCCGACTCCTACCGCGACTACCTGGAGCTGCACGGCCTCTCCGTGCAGCTGGCCGAGGCCCTCGCCGAGTACTGGCACGCGCGCGTGCGCGCGGAGCTGGGCTTCGGCGGCGAGGACCCGGCGAGCGTCCAGGACATGTTCGACCTCAAGTACCGCGGCGCCCGCTTCTCGCTCGGCTACGGCGCCTGCCCCGACCTGGAGGACCGCGCGAAGATCGCCGACCTCCTCCGGCCGGAGCGGATCGGCGTGCACCTCTCCGAGGAGTTCCAGCTCCACCCGGAGCAGTCCACCGACGCGATCGTCCTCCACCACCCCGAGGCGAAGTACTTCAACGCCCGGTGACGACCCGCTGACCGGCCGCCGGGCCCGCCCCACCGTCGTCCGCCGTGAGCGCCGTGTGTCACATCACGGCGCCCACGGTGACCGCGACGTACACTGGTCGGTCCAGTGCAGGCCGGCCCTCCTCCCCGTACCGGGAGCGGGGGCCGGCCTTTCCGTCCCTCCATGGAGGTGTGCCGGATGACCAGTACGGTCCCCGCGTCCCTGTTCCGCGCCAACGGAAGCTCCGCCCTGCAGGCGGTCTTCCTCGACATGGACGGGACCCTCGTCGACACCGAGGGCTTCTGGTGGGACGCGGAGGTCGAGGTCTTCGCCGACCTCGGACACCGGCTCGACGAGGCCTGGAAGGACGTCGTGGTCGGCGGGCCGATGACCCGCAGCGCCGGCTACCTGATCGAATCCACCGGCGCCGACATCACCCTCGACGAGCTGTCCGTGCTGCTCAACGACAAGTTCGAGCAGCGCATCCAGCGCGGCGTCCCCCTCATGCCCGGCGCCGAGCGCCTCCTCGCCGAGCTGGCCCGGCACTCCATCCCCACCGCGCTCGTCTCCGCCTCCCACCGGCGGATCATCGACCGCGTCCTGGAGTCCCTCGGCCGCGACCGCTTCCACCTCACCGTCGCCGGCGACGAGGTCACCCGCACCAAGCCGCACCCGGAGCCGTACCTCACCGCCGCGCGGGGGGTCGGCGCCGACCCGGCCCTCTGCGCGGTCATCGAGGACACCGCGACCGGTGTCGCCGCCGCCGAGGCGGCCGGCTGCCGGGTCGTCGCCGTGCCCTCCGTCGCGCCGATCCCCGCGCTGCCCGGCCGGGTCGTGGTCCGCTCCCTGGAAGAGGTCGACGTGCCCTTCCTGCGCGCCCTCGTCTCGGGAATCTGAGCCTTATCTGAGCTTTTCCCGCCGGTACCCCGGGCGGCCCCCGGGGCTTTCCCCCGGGGTAATTGCTTCAGGCCATCCCTCGAATTTCGAGCGCGTGACGTTGGTCACCCAGCGTGCTCGCCGAGGGGTGGCCTGAAGCCGTTCCCTGCCCGGAATGCGGACGTCCGCCGCCCCCTTGTGTCCCGTTTCGCTCACTCGCGTCCGCCTCGCGCACCGCATGACTATCGATGCCCTCGCATTCATGATCACCCTGCGATTACCCCCCACCGGCCACCCCGTCCGGCCGCGGCACCGCCGCCGACTAATCTTTCGCGAGTACTTCGCCGCAATCACCGCGTGCGCCGGCGCATACCCAAGTCGCCGAGAACACAGGACCGATCGCAACTTCCCGGCCCGATCGCTCCCGCCCCGACCGGGCGGCCGGCGGCGGAGTGTCGTCATGACCGCTGTACTCCAGGCCGGCTGAGGAGAACGTCCCTTGATGAACCGCAAGACCTTGGTGCTGCCGGCCGTGGCCGGACTGCTCGCCCCCCTGCTCGCCGCGTGCGGCACGGGGGAGGACGCCGGAGCCATCGTCGTCGGAACCACCGACCAGTTCGTCGCCACCGAGGAGGCCCCCGCCCCCCTCGACCCGGCCTACGCCTACGACACCGGCGCCTGGAACATCCTCCGCCAGACCGTCCAGACCCTGGTCCACGTCCCCCGCGGCGGCGGCCGGCCCGTGCCCGAGGCCGCCGAGACCTGCGCGTTCACCGACACCGCCAGCGAGAGCTACCGCTGCGTCCTGCGCGCGGGCCTCACCTTCGCCGACGGCACCGCCGTCACCGCCGAGGACGTCAAGTTCTCCATCGACCGGGTCCGGAAGATCAAGTCCGACAACGGCGCCGCCGCCCTCCTGTCGACGATCGACACCGTCGAGACGAAGGGCGACCGCGAGATCGTCTTCCACCTCAACGCCCCCGACGCCACCTTCCCGTACAAGCTCTCCACCCCCGTCGCCGGCATCCTCAGCAAGGACAAGTACGCCGCCGACAAGCTCCGCGAGGGCTTCGTGGTGGACGGCTCGGGTCCGTACACCCTCAAGACCGAGCAGAACGGCGACCAGGCCACCCGCTTCGTCTTCTCCCGCAACCCCCGCTACAAGGGCGACATCACGCCCCGCAACGAGCGGGTCGAGCTCCGCGCCTTCGCCGACGCCGGCGCCATGGGCAAGGCCCTGGAGAGCAAGGACATCGACATGATGGCCCGCTCCCTGTCCCAGGAGCAGGTCCGCGACCTCACCGAGAGCCCCGCCGCCGGCATCCGCGTCTCCGAGGTCCCCGGCCTGGAGATCCGCTACCTCGGCTTCAACACCAAGGCCCCCGCCGTCGAGGAGAAGGCCGTCCGCCAGGCCATGGCCGCCGTCATCGACCGCGGCGCCCTCGTCAACCGCGTGTACGGCCCCACCGCCGAGCCGCTCTACTCGCTCATCCCCTCCAGCATCAGCGGCCACGCCACCCCCTTCTACGAGGAGTACGGCGAGGGCGACGCCGGCCGCGCCGCCGCCATCCTCCGCAAGGCCGGCGTGCGGACCCCGGTCAAGCTGACCCTCAACTACACCACCGACCACTACGGCGAGGAGACCGCCCAGGAGTTCGCGACGCTGAAGAACCAGCTCGTCGCGAGCGAGCTCTTCGACGTCACCGTCAAGGGCACCGCCTGGTCCGAGTTCCGCCCCGCCCAGCGCCGCGGCGACTACGCCGTCTACGGCCTCGGCTGGTTCCCCGACTACCCGGACCCGGACAACTACGTCGCGCCCTTCCTCGACAGCGACAACTTCCTCGGCACCCCGTACGTCAACAAGACCGTCCGCGACCAGCTCATCCCGCAGTCCCGCCGCGAGGCCGACCGCGCCGCCGCGAACCCGGTCTACCACCGCATCCAGAAGATCGTCGCCCAGGACGTGCCCGTCCTGCCGCTCTGGCAGGGCAAGCAGTACGTCGCCGCCCGCGACGACATCAACGGTGTCGAGTACGCCCTCAACACCTCCTCGGACCTGCTCCTCTGGGAGCTGAGCCGCGGCACCACCGCCTGACCCCTTCGTTCGTACCGGCCGCGCGGCCACGCGCGGCCGGCCTGGCAAGAGATCACGAGGCAAGTTCTGTGAAGACGCACCACAAGTGGCTGACCGCCCCGCTCGCCGCGGGCCTCTCCGCCGCCCTCCTCGGCGGCTGCGGCACCGAGCAGGGCGCGGGCTCCGGCGCCGCCGGGGGCATCCGGGTCGGCATGTCGGACGAGATCCTGGCGATCGACCCGGCGGCCGGCTACGACCCCGGCTCCTGGCTGCTGTTCAACAACGTCTTCCAGTCCCTCCTCGCCTTCCCCAAGGGCGGCTCCGTCCCCGAGCCCGAGGCCGCCGACAAGTGCGGCTTCGGCGAGGGCAGCACCGTCTACACCTGCACCCTCCGCCCCGGCCTGAAGTTCTCCAACGGCAATCCGCTCACCTCCGAGGACGTCAAGTTCTCCTTCGAGCGCGCCCTGAAGATCGCCGACCCCTCCGGCCCGGCGCCGCTGCTCTCCACCATCGACACCATCGAGACCCCCGACGAGCGGACCGTCGTCTTCCGCCTCAAGGTCCCGGACGCCACCTTCCCCAGCAAGATCGCCTCCGGTGCCGGCTCCATCGTCGACCACCGCGAGTACCCGGCCGACGCGCTCCGCACCGACGGCAAGGCCGTCGGCTCCGGCCCGTACAAGCTGGACTCCTTCGGCGACACCGAGGCCGTCTTCTCCGCCAACACCGGCTACCAGGGCACCGCCGAGCGCCGCAACGACAAGATCACCCTCAAGCTGTACCAGGGCGACCGCACCGCCCTCGCCAAGGCCTTCACCGACGGCGACGTCGACATCGCCTACCGAGGCCTCTCCGCCGCCGACATCTCCGCCCTGGAGAACGCCGACGGCGACCACGACGTCCAGATCGTCCAGGGCGGCAGCGCCGAGGTCCAGCACCTCGTCTTCAACATGAAGGACCCGGTCGCCGGCAAGCTCGCCGTCCGCAAGGCGATAGCCCACCTCGTCGACCGCGACGCCCTCGTCGAGGACGTCTACAAGTCGACCGCCACCCCGCTGTACTCGATCGTCCCGGCCGGCATCGACGGCCACAACACCGCCTTCTTCGACACCTACGGCGCCCCCGACCCGGCCAAGGCCAAGCAGGTGCTGCGCGCCGCCGGCATCAAGGCCAAGGTCGCCCTGACCCTCTGGTCCACCCCCAGCCGCTACGGCCCCTCCACCGACGCCGAGCTCAAGGCCATCGCCGCCCAGCTCAACGCCAGCGGCCTCTTCACCGCCGACGTCAAGTCCGTCCCCTTCGAGCAGTACGAGAAGGACATCGCCGCCGGCAAGTACGGCGTCTACGTCAAGGGCTGGGTCCCCGACTACCCCGACGCCGACAACTTCACCTCCCCGTTCTTCGGCGAGGGCAACGTCCTCGGCAACCACTACGAGAACAAGGCGATCACCGGCACCCACCTGCCGAAGACCGCCGCCACCGCCGACCGCTCCACCACGGACGAGGAGTACGGCGCCATCCAGGACGCCGTCGCCGAGGAGCTCCCGCTCCTCCCGCTCTGGCAGGGCAAGCAGTACGCCGTCACCCGCGACGGCGTCACCGGCCTGGAATGGACCCTCGACGCCTCGACCGTCTTCCGCTTCTGGGAGCTCCGCAAGAGCTGACCCCGATCCGGACACGGCGAAGGGCCCGACGCGCACCCCGCGCGCCGGGCCCTTCCCCGTACCGCCGTCACCCGGCCCTACTGGCCGTTGGCCCCCGGACGCACCAGGCCGCTCTCGTACGCGTACACCGCCGCCTGCACCCGGTCGCGCAGACCCAGCTTGGTCAGCACATGCCCCACGTGCGTCTTCACCGTCGTCTCGCTGACGAACAGGTCCGCCGCGATCTCCGCGTTCGACAGGCCCTTCGCGACCAGCTTCAGCACCTCCACCTCACGGTCGGTGAGCGTGCCCAGGGTGTCCGGCATCCGCTCCTCACCCGTCGGCAGGTGCGCCGAGTACTTGTCGAGGAGCCGCCGCGTGATCGACGGGGCCAGCATCGCCTCGCCCGCCGCCACCACCCGGATCGCCTGCACCAGCTCGTTCGCCGGGGCGTCCTTCAACAGGAAGCCGCTCGCGCCCGCGCGCAGCGCCTCCACCACGTACTCGTCCAGATCGAAGGTGGTCAGCACCAGGACCTTCGCCGGCCCGTCCCGGCCGGGACCGGTGATCTGCCGGGTCGCCTCCACCCCGTCCATCCGCGGCATCCGGATGTCCATCAGCACCACATCGGGCTGCAGAGCCCGCACCTGGTCCAGCGCCTGCAGACCGTCACCGGCCTCGCCCACCACCGCCAGGTCCTGCTCCGCCTCCAGAATCATCCGGAAACCGGTGCGCAGCAGCGGCTGGTCGTCGACCAGGAGGACGCGAATCGTCACAGGGGCTCCTTCACGAGGGGGGCCGGGCGTCGCCCATTCTGCCCTGCACCGATCCACCCGCCTCCGCCGGGCGCGCGGAGACGATCTCCAGCGGATACACCGGGGGAGTCCCCCCGAACTCCGGACACACCGCCCGGTGGTCGCACCAGCCGCACAGCTTCGTCGGCCGCGGACGCCAGTCGCCCGTCTCCGTCGCCGTCCGGATCGCGTCCCACAGCGCGTGCAGCTTCCGCTCCACCCGCCGCAGGTCCGCCTCCACCGGGTCGTACGTCAGCACGTCCCCGCTCCCCAGGTACACCAGCTGGAGACGGCGCGGGATCACACCCTTCAGCCGCCACACCACCAGCGCGTAGAACGTCATCTGGAACAGCGCGCCCTCGCTGTACTCCGGCCGCGGCGCCTTCCCCGTCTTGTAGTCGACGATCCGGACCTCACCCGTCGGCGCCACGTCCACCCGGTCGATCACCCCGCGCAGCCGCAGCCCCGACTCCAGCTCCGTCTCCACGAACAGCTCGCGCTCCGCCGGCTCCAGACGCGCCGGATCCTCCAGCGTGAACCACCGCTCCACCAGACCCTCGGCCTCCGCCAGCCACTGCCCCAGCCGCTCGCCCGCCGGATCGTCCGCGAACAGCTCGCCCAGCTCCGGCTTCGACTCCAGGAGCCGGTCCCACTGCCCCGGGACCATCGCCTTCGCCCGCGGCACCGTCCGCTCCGCCGCCGGATCGTCGAAGAGCCGCTCCAGGACCGCGTGCACCAGCGTCCCGCGCGTCGCCGCCGCGCTCGGCTTCTCCGGCAGCCGGTCGATCACCCGGAACCGGTACAACAGGGGACACTGCATGAAGTCGCTCGCCCGCGAGGGCGACAGCGACATGGGCGCCCGGGGCCCCTCCGGGAGCCGCTCGCTCGTACTCATGACACAGACCCTACGACCCGCCACCGACAGCGAGCCGCATACCATCGACGCACGACCCGTCGCGCTGCATGATCGATCCGTGACGCGGCGGCGCGGTCACACCCGGCGACGAGAGGAACCCGTGAACCAGGACGAGCCCAAGCCGCAGCGGACCGAGGAACCCGGCGGCGGGATCCTGATGGGCCGCCCCTTCGGCGTGCCCGTCTACGTCGCGCCCAGCTGGTTCCTCGTCGCCGCCCTCATCACCTGGGTCTTCGGCGACCAGATCGAACGGGTCCTGCCCGAACTCGGCGCCGCGCGCTACCTCGTCTCCCTCTTCTTCGCCGTCGCCTTCTACGCCTCCGTCCTCGTCCACGAGCTCGCCCACACCATCGCCGCCCTCCGCTTCAAGCTCCCGGTGCGGCGCATCCAGCTCCAGTTCTTCGGCGGCGTCTCCGAGATCGAGAAGGAGTCGGAGACCCCCGGCCGGGAATTCGTCCTCGCCTTCGTCGGCCCCCTCCTCTCCCTCGTCCTCGCCGGCGCCTTCTACCTCGCCCTGTACGCCGTCGACCCCGGCACCGTCCCCGGCGTCCTCCTCGCCGGCCTGATGATCTCCAACCTCATCGTGGCGATCTTCAACCTGCTGCCCGGCCTGCCGCTCGACGGCGGCCGGATGCTCCGCGCCGTCGTCTGGAAGATCACCGGCAAGCCCATGAGCGGCACCATCGCCGCCGCCTGGGTCGGCCGCGCCCTCGCCGTCACCGTCCTCATCGGCCTCCCCCTCCTCACCCGCACCGGATGGCTCGGCAACTCCACCGCCGACATCGACGGCTTCACCACCGTCACCGACGCCCTCCTCGCCGCCATCCTGGCCGCCATCATCTGGACCGGCGCCGGCAACAGCCTCCGCATGGCCCGCCTCCGCGAACACCTCCCCGAGCTCCGCGCCCGCGCCCTCACCCGCCGCGCCATCCCCGTCGAGCCCGCCACCCCCCTCTCCGAAGCCCTCCGCCGCGCCAACGAGGCGGGCGCCCGCGCCCTCGTCGTCGTCGACCCCACCGGCGAGCCCACCGCCATCGTCCGCGAGGCCGCCATCGCCGCCGTCCCCCAGCACCGCCGCCCCTGGGTCGCCGTCACCACCCTCGCCCAGGACCTCACGGACGGCATGCGGGTCCCCGCCGAGCTCACCGGCCAACCCCTCCTCGACCACCTCCGCACCACCCCCGCCACCGAGTACCTGGTCGTCGAGGAGACCGGCGAGATCTACGGCGTCCTCGCCACCACGGACGTCGAGCGCGCCTTCGTGAAGGCCATGGCACGACCCTCCTCCTAGGCCCGGTACTCTTGTTCCCATGTCCGAACCGACCGGTGCCGCCCGCCGACGCGGGCCCTTCAAGGTCGGGGACCAGGTTCAGCTGACCGACCCCAAGGGCCGCCACTACACGTTCACGCTCGAAGAGGGAAAGAACTTCCACACCCACAAGGGTTCCTTCCCGCACGACGAGCTGATCGGCGCTCCCGAGGGCAGCGTTGTCCGCACCACCGGAAACGTGGCCTACCTCGCGCTGCGCCCCCTGCTCCCCGACTACGTCCTGTCCATGCCCCGCGGCGCCGCCGTGGTCTACCCGAAGGACGCGGGACAGATCCTCGCCTTCGCCGACATCTTCCCCGGCGCGCGCGTCGTGGAGGCCGGCGTGGGTTCCGGCTCGCTCAGCAGCTTCCTGCTCCGCGCCATCGGCGACAGCGGCATGCTGCACTCCTACGAGCGCCGCGAGGACTTCGCCGAGATCGCGAAGGGCAACGTCGAGCGCTACTTCGGCGGCCCCCACCCCGCCTGGCAGCTCACCGTCGGCGACCTCCAGGACAACCTGACCGACACCGACGTCGACCGGGTCATCCTCGACATGCTCGCCCCCTGGGAGTGCCTGGAGGCCGTCTCCAAGAGCCTCGTCCCGGGCGGCATCCTCTGCTGCTACGTGGCCACCACCACCCAGCTCGCCCGCACCGTGGAGTCCATCCGCGAGATCGGCTGCTACGCCGAGCCTCAGCCCTGGGAGTCCATGATCCGCAACTGGCACGTCGAGGGCCTCGCCGTCCGCCCCGATCACCGCATGATCGGCCACACCGGCTTCCTCGTCACCGCCCGCCGCCTCGCGGACGGCGTCGAACCCCCGATGCGCCGCCGCCGCCCCGCCAAGGGCGCCTACGGCGAGGACTACGACGGCCCCAACAAGGGCTGACACTCCGACAGGATCCCGCCCACGCCGCCGTCCGCCCCCGCCCCGCGGGGAACCGGGCGGCGGCGTCGCCGTGTTCGGCACCGCGCTCTCCCCACCCCGGCGGTTCCGCCGCCCTGTGACGTGTGGCACGATGCCCGCAACCCCTCGGCACGACCCTCACAGGAGACCTCCCGCGTGCAGCCCTCCGCCGCCCCGGACACCGTGGACCTCGCTCACACCCACGCCCGGCCGCTGCACTGGCTGGCCACCGCCACCGCGACCGCCGCGGTCGTCGCCCTCGCCGGCACCCTGAGTCCCGAGGCCGCCGAAGCGGGCCCCGCCACGGCTTCCGCTTCCGCCCCCGCGGCGGCGGGACCGGCCGCCGCACCCGACCCCGGCACGGCCGACTACCCCCTGCGGTGCGGGGGAGCGGACCACCGCGTCGCCCGGACCGCCACCGGCGACCTCGACGGCGACGAGAAGCCCGAGACCGTTGCGGTCGTACACTGCGAAGCCGGATCAGGAACCCCGCCCGCCGGCGTCTACGTCCTCACCGCGGGCCGCGGCGACGGCGCCCCCGCGCGCGTGGTCGCCACCCTCGTCGACCCGCGCGAACAGCGCAGCGTCACCGGCCTCGCGATCCGCGACGGAGCCGTCCGCGCCACCCTGCTCGGCTACTCGTCCCCCGACGTCCCCAGCTGCTGCCCCGACCAGAAGGAGCAGGTCAGCTGGGAATGGACCGGCGGCGCCTTCGTCCGCACCACCGGCGCGACGGCCTTCGGCGCCTGAGCGTCACTCCGCGTCCGGGCCGTACACCTCGACGCGGTCCCGGACCCGCCGCACATGGATGCAGTCGCCCGGGCACTCCTTCGCCGAGTCCACCACGTCCTGGAGCAGCGGCAGCGGCACCGGGGTTGTCGCCCCAGCCTCCTGCAGCAGCTCGTCGTCGGCGCTCTTCACATACGCGAGCCCGTCGATGTCCAGTTCGAAGACCTCGGGAGCGTACTGCGCGCAGATACCGTCCCCCGTGCACAGGTCCTGGTCGATCCAGACCTCCAGGGCCTCCTCGGCCCCGTCGGCCGGAGCCTCGTGCTGCACGCTCATCTCTTCTGCCGTTTCTGCTCCGCGCGGACAATTGAGGCCGCGACCCGCGGGTGTTGACCCCTCACGACGATACAACTGCCCGCTTTCAGAGCCCGAAGGGTGGGTATTCAGCTGGCGAGAGGGGAAGCGCAAGGGTGAAGATCGGACACACCCCGGAGTCTTTTTGATCTAGGGGTTTCAATCATCACCCACGCAGGTAGGGTCAGGATGCGTCCAGCTCCCCTTGGAGGAGGTGAGGACCGTGGCAGCCCACGACGACGACATCAACCGCGGCATCCGGCCGGGGCGAGGGTCTGAAGACCCCGCCGGCCAGGTTGCCTATCTCGAGCAGGAAATCGCCGTCCTGCGCCGCAAGCTCGCCGACTCTCCGCGACACACGAGGATTCTCGAAGAGCGGATCGTCGAGCTGCAGACCAGCCTGGCCGGCGTGTCCGCGCAGAACGAAAGGCTGGCGAACACGCTCCGTGAGGCGCGCGACCAGATCGTCGCCCTCAAGGAGGAGGTCGACCGGCTCGCACAGCCGCCGGCCGGATTCGGTGTCTTCCTTCAGGCCAACGAGGACGGCACGTGCGACATCTTCACCGGCGGCCGCAAGCTCAGGGTGAACGTGAGTCCCAGCGTCGAGCTCGAAGAGCTCCGGCGCGGCCAGGAAGTCATGCTCAACGAAGCGCTCAACGTGGTCGAGGCCATGGAGTTCGAGCGCGCCGGCGAGATCGTCACCCTCAAGGAGATCCTGGAGGACGGCGAGCGCGCCCTGGTGGTGGGCCACACCGACGAGGAACGGGTGGTGCGGCTCGCCGAGCCGCTCCTGGACATCACCATCCGCTCCGGTGACGCCCTGCTCTTCGACTCCCGGTCCGGGTACGTCTACGAGGTCGTGCCCAAGAGCGAGGTCGAGGAACTCGTCCTCGAAGAGGTCCCGGACGTCGACTACGACAAGATCGGCGGCCTGGGCAACCAGATCGAGCTGATCCGCGACGCGGTCGAGCTCCCGTACCTCCACCCCGACCTGTTCAAGGAGCACGAACTGCGGCCGCCCAAGGGCATCCTGCTCTACGGGCCGCCCGGCTGCGGCAAGACCCTCATCGCCAAGGCCGTCGCCAACTCCCTGGCCAAGAAGGTCGCCGAGGTCACCGGCCAGCCCGCGGGGAAGTCCTACTTCCTCAACATCAAGGGCCCCGAACTCCTCAACAAGTACGTCGGCGAGACCGAGCGGCACATCCGCCTGGTCTTCCAGCGGGCCCGCGAGAAGGCCAGCGAAGGCACCCCCGTCATCGTCTTCTTCGACGAGATGGAATCGCTCTTCCGCACCCGCGGATCCGGTGTCAGCTCGGACGTGGAGAACACCATCGTCCCCCAGCTGCTCGCCGAGATCGACGGCGTCGAAGGCCTGGAGAACGTGATCGTGATCGGCGCCTCGAACCGCGAGGACATGATCGACCCCGCGATCCTGAGGCCCGGCCGGCTCGACGTGAAGATCAAGATCGAGCGTCCGGACGCCGAGGCCGCGAAGGACATCTTCGCCAAGTACCTCACCGCCAACCTTCCGCTCCACTCGGACGACGTCTCCGAACACAGCGGCTCCAAGGCCGCCGCCGCCCACGGAATGATCCAGTCCGTCGTCGAGCAGATGTACGCCGAATCCGAGGAGAACCGCTTCCTCGAAGTCACGTACGCCAACGGCGACAAGGAAGTCCTGTACTTCAAGGACTTCAACTCCGGCGCGATGATCCAGAACATCGTCGACCGGGCCAAGAAGATGGCCATCAAGGCATTCCTCGACCACAACCAGAAGGGCATCCGCGTCTCCCACCTCCTCCAGGCCTGCGTGGACGAGTTCAAGGAGAACGAGGACCTGCCCAACACCACCAACCCCGACGACTGGGCCCGCATCTCCGGAAAGAAGGGCGAGCGGATCGTGTTCATCCGCACCCTCGTCACCGGAAAGCAGGGCGCGGACACCGGACGCTCCATCGACACGGTGGCCAACACCGGCCAGTACCTGTAGAAGCGCAGACCGGCTGCGGATGTCCGGAAACCGGGCATCCGCAGCCGTCGCATTCGTACCGGAAAAACTCCCGGCCATATCCGGGAAATACCGCAAGTGATCTCCCCACCAGCGCGGAGCCGCTCTAGGCTCTTGGTACCGCCGAGTCGCGCACTGAGCGCCGCCGGGCAAGGAGGGCCGCATGACCGTACGGCGAGTAATGGGCATCGAGACGGAGTACGGGATCTCCGTCCCGGGTCACCCGAACGCCAATGCCATGCTCACCTCGTCCCAGATCGTCAACGCCTACGCCGCGGCGATGCACCGGGCGCGCCGCGCCCGCTGGGACTTCGAGGAGGAGAACCCGCTGCGGGACGCCCGCGGCTTCGACCTCGCCCGCGAGGTCGCCGACTCCAGCCAGCTCACCGACGAGGACATCGGCCTCGCCAACGTGATCCTCACCAACGGCGCCCGGCTCTACGTGGACCACGCCCACCCCGAGTACAGCGCCCCCGAGGTCACCAACCCGCGCGACGCCGTGCTCTGGGACAAGGCCGGCGAGCGGATCATGGCCGAGGCGGCCGAGCGCGCCGCCCAGCTCCCCGGCGCCCAGCCCATCCACCTCTACAAGAACAACACGGACAACAAGGGCGCCTCCTACGGCACGCACGAGAACTACCTGATGAAGCGGGAGACCCCCTTCTCGGACATCGTGCGCCACCTGACGCCCTTCTTCGTCTCCCGCCAGGTCGTCACCGGCGCCGGCCGCGTCGGCCTCGGACAGGACGGCCGCGAGGACGGCTTCCAGATCAGCCAGCGCGCCGACTACTTCGAGGTCGAGGTCGGCCTGGAGACCACCCTCAAGCGCCCCATCATCAACACCCGTGACGAGCCGCACGCCGACGCGGAGAAGTACCGCCGGCTGCACGTGATCATCGGGGACGCCAACCTCTCCGAGATCTCCACCTACCTCAAGCTCGGCACCACGGCGCTCGTCCTGTCCATGATCGAGGACGGGTTCATCACCGTCGACCTCGCCGTGGACCAGCCCGTCCGCACCCTCCACCACGTCTCGCACGACCCCTCGCTCCAGTACCTCGTCACGCTGCGCAGCGGCCGGACGCTCACCGCGGTGCAGCTCCAGATGGAGTACTTCGAGCTGGCCAGGAAGTACGTGGACGAGCGGTACGGCACGGACGCCGACGAGCAGACCAGGGACGTCCTGGCGCGGTGGGAGGACACCCTCAACCGCCTGGAGAACGACCCGATGAGCCTCGCCGGCGAGCTGGACTGGATCGCCAAGCGGGAGCTCATGGAGGGCTACCGGCGCCGCGACGGCCTGGACTGGGACGCCCCCCGGCTGCACCTGGTCGACCTCCAGTACGCGGACGTGCGGCCCGACAAGGGCCTGTACAACCGGCTGGCGGCCCGCGGGCGCATGAAACGGCTCCTGGACGAGGCCGAGGTCGAGCGGGCCCGGACGGCGCCGCCGGAGGACACCAGGGCCTACTTCCGGGGCCGCTGCCTGGAGCAGTACGCGGACGACGTGGCCGCCGCGTCCTGGGACTCGGTGATCTTCGACCTGCCGGGCCGCGACTCGCTCCAGCGCGTCCCGACCTTGGAGCCCCTGCGGGGCACCAAGGCCCATGTGGCGGCCCTCCTGGACCGCTGCCGCACGGCGGAGGAGCTCGTCAGAGTCCTCTCGGGCAACTGATTCGAGACCGGAAAAGGGCCTGAAATACCTGGGGCCTGGGAATCATGGAAGCAGTGCACGGGCGTTGCGGAAACGCGGGGGCCGATGTCGGTCCCGGCTTGTAGGGTCTGATCTTGCAGGACCCCAGCAGCACATGTCCGAGCGATCCGATTCGAGCGGGGTGAGGAAATGGCGGCCAAGGACACCGGCGGCGGACAGCAGAAGGCCACGCGTTCCACGGAGGAGGTCGAGGAGACCACCACGGAGGCGAACTCCGACCTCCAGGAACGCCAGGAGAAGCTGAGCGAGGACGTGGACTCGGTCCTCGACGAGATCGACGACGTACTCGAAGAGAATGCCGAGGAGTTCGTGCGGTCCTTCGTACAAAAGGGTGGCGAGTAGTCCCACCGCCGATTCGAAGGTGGAACGCGGGTGGGGGCTTGATCGGCAACGGCAGTCGGCCGGGTGAGAACGTCCGCTCTCGGGTGGACGCGCCGGCAGGGCGCACGTACCGCCGCACGTGGCGGCAGATCAAGGCCCCGCTCCGGGCGGGACCGGCGAGGGCGGGGACCGGAGGGGCTCTCGACGCGCTGCGGGCGCGCCCCGCTCCGGCGGCACGCGGGCGCCGTCAGCGGCCTCGGTGCGGCCGCACCGGAGCCGAGCGCGAGCCGCTGACCGCCGCCCGGCGGGTGTCTGCGTGATCTGCCAGGAGAGTCCGGCGGAGCATGTGGATCACGATCATCGGACGGGTAAGGTCCGAGGCGTACTGTGCTTCAGCTGCAACGCGGCTCTGGGGCAACTCAAGGATCGGCCGGACGTCATCAGGCGGGCGGCCGCTTACGTGGAAGGAAACCTGTGGAACCCAACACTCGTAGCACGGGGCGTCTACCGGCAGCCTTCCTGACGCCGGGCTCCTCCTCCTTCATCGACTTCCTCGGCGACCACTCGCCGGAGCTGCTGCCGGGCAACCGGAAGCTCCCGGAGGGGATCGTCGAGGCTCCGCACGGTACGACCATCGTGGCCGCGACGTTCCCGGGGGGCGTCGTGCTCGCGGGTGACCGGCGGGCCACCATGGGTAACATGATCGCGCAGCGGGACATCGAGAAGGTGTTTCCGGCGGACGAGTACTCCGCGGTCGGCATCGCCGGCACCGCCGGTCTCGCCGTCGAGATGGTGAAGCTGTTCCAGCTGGAGCTGGAGCACTTCGAGAAGGTGGAGGGCGCCACGCTCTCGCTGGAGGGCAAGGCGAACCGTCTCTCCACCATGATCCGCAGCAACCTCGGCATGGCCATGCAGGGCCTCGCCGTCGTGCCGCTCTTCGCCGGCTGGGACGAGGGCCGCGAGAAGGGCCGGATCTTCTCGTACGACGTCACCGGCGGCCGCTCCGAGGAGCACGGCTACGCCGCCACCGGCTCGGGTTCCATCTTCGCCCGCGGCTCCATGAAGAAGCTGTACCGCGAGGACCTCTCGGAGCAGCAGGCGACCACCCTGGTCGTGCAGGCGCTGTACGACGCGGCGGACGACGACTCGGCGACCGGTGGCCCGGACCTGGCCCGCCGGATCTTCCCGATCGTCACCGTCATCACCGAGGAGGGCTTCCGCAGGCTCAGCGAGGCGGAATCCTCCGAGCTGGCCCGTTCGATCACCGAGCGGCGTATGGAGCAGCCGGACGGTCCGCGCGCCGCCCTGCTCTGACCCGTACGTCGCCCCCTCACAGCCCAGAAGAAAGGGACGAGCGCCGGTGTCGACACCGTTCTACGTCTCCCCCCAGCAGGCCATGGCCGACCGCGCGGAGTACGCCCGCAAGGGCATCGCGCGGGGCCGCAGCCTCGTGGTCCTCCAGTACGCCGACGGCATCGTCTTCGTCGGCGAGAACCCGTCCCGTGCCCTGCACAAGTTCAGCGAGATCTACGACCGGATCGGCTTCGCCGCCGCCGGCAAGTACAACGAGTACGAGAACCTGCGCATCGGCGGCGTCCGCTACGCCGACCTGCGCGGCTACACCTACGACCGGGACGACGTCACGGCGCGCGGTCTGGCCAACGTGTACGCGCAGACGCTGGGCACCATCTTCTCCAGCGCCGGCGAGAAGCCGTACGAGGTGGAGCTGGTGGTCGCCGAGGTCGGCACCGAGCCGGCCGGGGACCAGATCTACCGGTTGCCGCACGACGGCTCCATCGTGGACGAGCACGGCTCGGTCGCGGTGGGCGGCAACGCGGAGCAGATCAGCTCCTTCCTGGACCAGCGCCACCGGGACGGGATGTCGCTCGCGGAGGCCCTGAAGCTCGCCGTGCAGGCGCTGTCCCGGGACACCAACGGCACCGAGCGGGAGATCCCCGCCGAGCGGCTGGAGGTGGCGGTGCTGGACCGCACGCGTCCGCAGCAGCGGAAGTTCAAGCGGATCGTCGGCCGCCAGCTCTCCCGCCTCCTGGAGGCGGACAACGCGGCGCTGGCGAAGACGGACGAGCCCTCGGACGAGGCGGCCGAGGAGTAGGCGCGCCCGCGCGTGCGGAGGGGCCCGGTCCACCAGGACCGGGCCCCTTTGCGCGTTCCGGGGCTCAGGGGGCCGGTGCGGGGCCGGTGGAGCCGCGGGCGACCAGTTCGGCGGGGAGGACGTCCGATCGGGCGGGCTCGCCCGCCAGGACGGCGAGCAGTGCCTCCATGCCCCGGCGGCCGAACTCCTCGGCGGGCAGCCGGACGGTGGTGAGCTCGGGTTCGACGGCCGTCGCGAGGGCCATGTCGTCGAAGCCGGTGACGGACAGGTCCTCCGGCACGCGCAGGCCGAGGCGCCGGGCGGCCTTGCACACCCCGGCCGCGAGGATGTCGTCGTCGCAGACCACCGCGGTGGGGCGGGGCCCGGGTGCGGCCAGGGCCGCTCCGGCGGCTTCCCGGGCGGCCGCGACGGTCAGCGGGGACCGTACGGTGCGGACCTCGGCCCCGCGCAGCGCCTCGCCGAGGGAGGCGGCCCGGACGTCGAAGGTCCAGGAGGGGGCGGCGGACGCCAGGTGCAGGAAGCGGCGGTGGCCGAGGGCGAGCAGGTGGGCGGTGACGAGCCGCATGCCCTGGGCGACGTCGAGGTTGACGTGGGCGGCGGCGCCGGGGTCGGCCGGGTCGCTGTCGAGCATCACGAGCGGGAGTTCGCCGCCCCGGAAGGCGTCCAGGGCGGCGGTGGCCATCGAGGAGGCGAGTACGCCGTCCAGGGCGGCCTGGGCGGAGGCGAAGGGGTCGCGGGCGGGGCCCACGCCGTCGGGGGAGGGGTAGAGGACGACGCCGAAGCCGTGGTCGGCGGCGACCGCCGCCGCGCCCGTGTACACGTGGGCGAAGAACTCGTTGGTGAGCGCGGGGACGACGAGGAGGGCGGTGCGGGTGCGGCCGAGGCGGAGGTTGCGGGCCGCGAGGTTGGGCCGGTAGCCGAGCTCGCGGGCGGCCTGCCGGACGGTGCCGGCGGTGCGTTCCGAGACCCGGCCGCGCCACTTCTCGCCGAGGACGAGTGAGACGGTGGCCTGCGAGACGCCTGCGGCCCGGGCGACGTCCTTGCTGGTCGGACGGGTGGTGCCCGGGGGTTCGGGGGTCTGCACGGGGCCTCCGCGTCGGGCGGTGTCGGTGGGCGGCGGGTGGGGTCGGTCGGGGTGCGGGGTGGACCCGCGACACGGCGCCATGATACGTATGACGACGGAAGTTATACGTAAAACCTCGGCGGGAGCCGACGGAGGGGAGACCCGCATGGCCACCGAGGCCACGGCACACGGCGGCTACCGCGACATCCTGCGGGCGCCGCACGCGCTCCGCCTGCTCACCGGCACCCTGGTCGGCCGGCTGCCCAACGGCACCGGTCCCGTCGCCATGACCCTCTTCGTCCGCGACCAGGGCGGCGGCTACACCCTCGCGGGCGGCCTCGTCGCCGCGTACGGCCTCGCCAACGCCGTCGGACAGCCGCTCCTCGGCCGCGCCGTCGACCTCAAGGGCCAGCCCCGGGTCCAGCTCCCCGCCGCGGTGCTCTCCGCCCTCGGCATGGCCCTCTTCGCCCTCGCCGGCATCGGGAACCTCCCGCTCGCCTACGCCGCCGTCGTCCTCGCCGGGTTCTTCACCCCGCCGCTGGAGGGCGGCCTGCGGGCCCTCTGGCCGAGCGTGCTGGGCCGCGAGGACCGGGTGCACCGCGCGTACGCCCTGGACGCGGTCGCCCAGGAGGTCATGTTCACCGTCGGCCCGCTCCTGGTGACCCTCCTCGTCGCCCTGTGGTCGCCCGCCGCCGCCCTGCTCGTCATCAATGTCATCGGCGTGCTCGGCGCGCTGTCGGTCGTGGTCTCGGAGCCCTCCCGGGCCTGGCGCTCCGCGCCCCGGGAGGCCCACTGGCTCGGCGCCCTGCGCTCCCCGGGGCTGCTCGCCCTGCTCGGCTCCTTCTTCTTCGTGGGCCTCGCCCTCGGCTCCATCACGGTGGCCGCCGTCGCCTACGCCGACGACCGCGGCGCCCCGTCCGTGTACGGCTGGCTGATGGCCGCCCTCGGCCTCGGCGCCCTCCTCGGCGGCGTCCTCTACGGCGCCCGGCGGTGGGCCGGCGCGCCCGAACGTCGGCTGCGCGTCCTGGTGGCGCTCCTCGCGCTCTGCTACCTGCCGCTGACGCTCATGCCGGGCCCGATCGCCATGAGCGGCCTCGCGGCCCTCTCGGGCTTCTTCCTCGCCCCGGTCCTGGCCTGCGCGTTCATCGTGGTGGACCGGCACGCCCCGGCGGGCACGGTCACCGAGGCCTTCTCCTGGCTGGTCACCACCTTCGGCGTCGGCGCCGCCCTGGGCTCGGCCGCCGCGGGACCCGCCCTCGAAGAGGCCGGGACCGTGGCCGGGTTCGCGGTGGCGGGCGCCGGCGGTCTCGCGGCGCTGCTGGTCCTGCTCGCCACCGGGCGGGTGCTGAACGACCCCGACGCGCCCGGGCGCGGCTCGCGACACGCCGTGAGCGGGGGCGGCGCCACTGCCGTGCACACCGAAAAGAACGCCCTCTGACCGGAAAACGATCGAGACGGAAACGTCCAACCCGGTTTCAGCACAGGCTGTCAGGCGTAATGTTCAGACATGGACCGCCGCATTTTCGGGCTGGAGAACGAGTACGGCGTCACGTGCACGTTCAGGGGACAGCGCCGACTGTCTCCTGACGAAGTGGCGCGGTACCTCTTCCGCCGAGTCGTGTCATGGGGCCGCAGCAGCAATGTCTTCCTGCGGAACGGTGCCCGCCTGTACCTCGACGTGGGTTCGCATCCGGAATACGCCACACCGGAATGCGACGACGTGATCGAACTGGTCACCCACGACAAGGCCGGCGAGCGCATTCTCGAAGGTCTTCTCGTGGACGCCGAACGCCGCCTGCACGAGGAGGGAATCGCGGGCGACGTCTATCTCTTCAAGAACAACACCGACTCCGCCGGAAACTCCTACGGCTGCCACGAGAACTATCTCGTCGCCCGCCACGGCGAGTTCTCCCGCCTCGCCGACATCCTCATCCCGTTCCTGGTGACGCGTCAGCTGATCTGCGGCGCGGGCAAGGTGCTGCAGACCCCGCGCGGCGCCGTCTACTGCGTCTCCCAGCGCGCCGAGCACATCTGGGAGGGCGTCAGCTCCGCCACCACCCGCTCCCGGCCCATCATCAACACCCGGGACGAGCCGCACGCCGACGCCGAGCGCTACCGCCGGCTCCACGTGATCGTCGGCGACTCCAACATGTCCGAGACGACCATGCTCCTCAAGGTCGGCGCCACCGACCTCGTGCTGCGCATGATCGAGGCGGGCACCGTGATGCGGGACCTGACTCTGGAGAACCCGATCCGGGCCATCCGCGAGGTCAGCCACGACATCACCGGCCAGCGCAAGGTGCGCCTGGCCAGCGGCCGCGAGGCCTCCGCCCTGGAGGTGCAGCGCGAGTACTTCGAGAAGGCCTCCGACTTCGTCGACCGGCGCGGCATCCGCTCCGGCACGGTCGCCCAGGTGCTCGAACTGTGGGGCCGCACGCTCGACGCGATCGAGCAGGAGGAGCTGGACCGCATCCAGACCGAGATCGACTGGGTGATGAAGTACAAGCTCATCGAGCGGTACCGGGCCAAGCACAACATGACCATGTCGAACCCGAGGGTCGCCCAGATAGACCTCGCGTACCACGACATCCACCGCCGCCGCGGGCTGTACTACCTGCTCCAGAAGAACGGGCAGGCGGCGCGGATCTGCAACGACGTGAAGATCTTCGAGGGCAAGTCCGTGCCCCCGCAGACCACCCGGGCCCGGCTCCGCGGCGACTTCATCCGCCGCGCCCAGGAGCAGCGCCGGGACTTCACCGTCGACTGGGTCCACCTGAAGCTCAACGACCAGGCGCAGCGCACGGTCCTGTGCAAGGACCCGTTCCGCTCGGTCGACGACCGGGTGGAGAAGCTGATCGCCGGTATGTAGGACGATCACAAAACCGGGCCGGGGCCCCGCGCGGAGGACGCGCGGGGCCCTGGACGTCTCAGGCGGGTCCCCTAGAGTGTCCGGACAACTACTGTGCCGTCTGAGATCTGAGGAACACGTGCGCCGACTTGCCGGCCTTCTCGTCGTCCCGCTGCTGCTGCTCACAGCGGCCTGCGGCAGCGAGACCAAAGGCTCCGATAACGCCTCGATGACCAACGGGCTCCCCGCGATCACCGCGGGCGAGAAGTTCGGTGAGAAGCCGACCCTCTCCAAGGGCGAGGGCGACCCGCCGAAGGAGCTCAAGGTCAACGTCATCAGCGAGGGCGACGGCCCGGCGACCAAGGAGGGCGACGCCCTCCAGGTCAACTACCTCGGTCAGACCTGGGACTCGACGACCCCCTTCGACAACAGCTTCGACCGCGGCGAGCCCTTCACCCTCACCCTCGGTGCCGGCCAGGTCATCAAGGGCTGGGACCAGGGCCTGAAGGGCCAGAAGGTCGGCAGCCGCGTCGAGATCGGCATCCCGCCGGAGCTCGGCTACGGCGAGCAGGGCTCCCCCCCGAGCATCAAGGGCGGCGCCACCCTCGTCTTCGTCGTCGACATCCTGAAGGCGACCACGATCCCGAAGTCCGCCGAGGGCACCGTCGTCGCCCAGGAGAACAAGGACCTTCCCAAGGTCGGCACCAACACCGACGGCAAGGCCCCCTCGCTGACCGTCCCGAAGACCGACGCGCCGAAGAAGCTGGTCTCCGACTACGTCATCGAGGGCAAGGGCGAGGCCGTCAAGGCCACCGACACGCTGACCGTCCAGTACCAGGGCGTGCTCTGGAAGGACGGCAAGAAGTTCGACAGCTCTTACGACCGGGGCGCCCCGGCCACCTTCCCGCTCGCCAACGTCATCAAGGGCTGGAGCAAGGGCCTCGAGGGCAAGAAGGTCGGCAGCCGCGTGATGCTCGTCGTCCCGCCGGCCGACGGCTACGGCGACCAGGCCCAGGGGCCGATCCCGGCGAACTCGACCCTCGTCTTCACCGTGGACATCCTGTCCAAGCAGTGACGGGTTCCCGCGCGCCCCGGCCCTCCAAGCGGTAGGTTGTCGGGGTCGCGCGGGCCATCGTCCGCGCGGTTCCACCCGTATGAGGAGCACACTGCAGTGAGCATCGAGAAGCCCGAGGTCGACTTCCCGGGCGGCGAGCCGCCGGCCGACCTGGAGATCAAGGACATCTGGCAGGGCGACGGCGCGGAGGCCGCGGCCGGCGACCACGTCAAGGTCCACTACGTGGGTGTCTCCTTCAGCACCGGCGAGGAGTTCGACGCCTCCTGGAACCGCGGCGAGGCGCTGCCGTTCCAGCTCGGTGTCGGCCAGGTCATCAAGGGCTGGGACCAGGGCGTCCAGGGCATGAAGGTCGGCGGTCGCCGCCAGCTGGTCATCCCCGCGCACCTGGCCTACGGCGACCGCGGCGCCGGCGCCAAGATCGCCCCGGGCGAGACGCTGATCTTCGTCTGCGACCTGGTGGACGTGAAGAAGGGCTGAGCCGCCCCGCGCGGCCACGAGGGCCCCCGCCTCCGCGGCGGGGGCCCTCGGCTTTTGTCCGGACACCCCGGGGCGGTACGGTCGGACGTCCGAGAACGGAACCGGGGAAGAGGGTGCAAGGCGTCCATGGCGATTGCCAAGGCCGAGCGGCTCATGAATCTCGCGCTGTGCCTGCTCGGGACGCGACGCGCCCTCAGCAAGCGGGAGCTGCGCGGCTCCATCGAGGCCTATCTGGAGGCCAGCGGCGACGAGGCCTTCAATCGCATGTTCGAGCGCGACAAGGACGACCTGCGCGAGCTCGGACTGGTGATCGAGACCGTCGAGAACCTCGACGGCGAGACCGGCTACCTCGCCCGCCGCGACTCCAACCGCCTGCCTCCCATCACCCTGGACGTCGAGGAGGCCGCCGCGCTCGGCCTTGCCGCCCGCGTCTGGCAGCAGGCCCGGCTGGCCGGAGCCGCCAGCGGTGCCCTGCAGAAGCTGCGCGCCGCCGGCATGCCCGAGGCCGAGGACACCTACGACCTCCAGCCGAGCGCCCTCGAACCCCGCATCCCGGTCCACGAGGCCGCCTTCGAGCCGCTGATGCTCGCCTGCCGCGACCGGCGCCCGGTCTCCTTCGAGTACCGCAAGGCGAACGCCGCCCGCCCCGAGCCCCGCCAGGTCGAGCCGTGGACGCTGGAGTGCTGGCGCGGCCACTGGTACCTCGCCGGCTGGGACCGCGACCGCGGCGCCGAGCGCGTCTTCCGCCTCTCCCGCATCACCGGCAAGGTCCGCTCCCGGGCCGGCGCCTTCACCGCGCCGGTGCCCGACGCCGTCACCGTCCGCGAGACCGTCGAGAGCTGGGCGGGGGAGACCGCCACCCGCTCCGCCCGGATCCGGCTGCGCAGCGGCTGCGGCTACCCGCTGCGGGCCCGCGCCACCGAGACGCGCGAGGGCACCGACGGCTGGGACGAGCTGGAGATCCCGTACGGGCACGGCCTCGACGCCTGGCTCGTCGAGTTCGGCCCCGACGTCGTCGTACTGGAACCGGCCGACCTGAGGGCCGACGTGGTGGAGCGGCTGCGCGCCGTCGCCAAGGGCTGAGGGGAAGACGAACCGCATGGCTGCCAACGCGATCGACCAGACGAGGCGGATGCTCTCCCTCGTCACCTACCTCCGCGAGCGCCCCGGCGCCCACGTCGCCGACGTGGCCCGCGCCTTCGGCATCACGGAGGACGAGCTCATCTCCGACCTCGACGTGCTGCCCATGTGCGGCACCAGCTTCCGGGGCGGCGACCTCCTCGACATCGACACCGACGGCGACCGGATCTGGTGGCGCAACCCGGGCGCTCTGAGCGCCGAGGCCTCCGAGCCGCTGCGCCTGGCCGCCGACGAGGCGACCGCGCTGCTGGTCGCCGCCCGGGCCGTCGCCACCCTGCCGGGGCTGCGCGAGGGCGACCGGGACGCGCTGGTGCGCGCCACCGCCAAGCTGGAGGCCGCCGCCGGCGAGGCCGCCGGAGCCAGCGCCCGGCTCTCGGTCACCTTCGAGTCCGAGGGCGGTGTCTTCGCCGAGGTCGACCGCGCCATCTCCGAGCGCAAGCGGCTCTGGCTCCGCTACTACTCGCCGGCCCGCGACCGGCTCACCGAGCGGGAGGTCGACCCCATCCGCCTCTTCGCGGTCGGCCACACCTACATGGAGGCGTGGTGTCGCCTCTCGGAGGACCGCCGCACCTTCCGGCTCGACCGGGTCGCCGAGATCCGGATCATGGACGAGGCCGCCGCGCCCCCGGAGCTGGAGCTGCGGGACCTGTCCGAGGGGCTGGTCCAGCCCTCCGCCGACGACCCGGAGGTCGTGGTCGAGGTCGGGCCGGGCGGCCGCTGGGTCGCCGAGTACTACCCGCACGACCGGGCCGACGAGCTGCCCGACGGCGGCCTGCGGATCACCCTGCGGACCCCCGACCCGGCCTCGCTGAAGCGGCTCGCGCTGCGGCTCGGCAGCGACGGGCGGATCGTCACGCCGGCCGGGCTCGCGGACAGTGCCCGCGAGGCGGCGGCGGCGGCCCTCGCCGCGTACGAGGGCGTGTGACCTGTCTCTCGTGAGGCGGGCGGGTGACGGGTCTCTCCTACGAGGGCGCGTCACCGGCCCCGTCAGAGGGGCGGGCGGGGGAGCCCTCCGGAGGGGGGGGACTTTCCCGAGTGGCAGCGAATCCCAGCGAGTCTTCCAGGTAGAGAGTTGAGGGAAATGTCCGTGATGTCCGGCCTGTCGGCGTCGATCACCCCGGTCCTCTTCAAGGCCGCCTGCCCCGACTGCCGCTGCCGCTTCGAACTGGCCGCCGGCGCCCTGCGCCTCGCCATCGGAGCCAGCCGCCGCACCACCTTCTACTCCTTCACCTGCCCCGCATGCGGAAGCTCCGTCCGCAAGCCCGCCGGCGAGCGCATCGTCGAACTCCTCACCGGCGGCGGCGTCCGCACCCTCCGCCTCCACACCACCGCCTGACCGGCGCCCGACCCCGCAAACGCTAGGCTCCGCCCATGTTCTGGCCCATGCTCGCGATCGCCCTCGGCTTCCTCGGCCTCGCCGTCCTCGGCGTCCTCGCCGTCCGGGTCTTCCTGGAGGTGCGGCGGCTCGGCCGCCAAGTGGAAGACACCACACGACGCATCCAGCGCGCCGCGGACGAGCTGGAGACCGCCGCCGACGGACTGGCGCGAACAAGCCGTTCCCTGCCGTGAGTCGAGAGGCCCGCACCCGGCCGATACGGCCTGATCAGGGCCGCTCGGACGCAATCGCGAGTACGCACGGGCATTGCCCGACGTTTACTCCTGCGGGTTACGATCGCAGACAGCGCGGAGGCCGGACGCATGTCCGACCGGCCGGGCACGCACCCATGCCGCCTCGGTGAGAAGAGAGACCACAGTCATGTTCCGTCAGATCGGTCCCCTGGAGATCAGCCTCATCCTGCTGGTCGTCGTGCTCCTCTTCGGTGCCAAGAAGCTTCCGGAGATGGCCCGCTCCCTCGGCAAGTCGGCCCGCATCCTCAAGAGCGAGGCCAAGGCGATGAAGTCGGAGGGCCAGGAGGCCGCTCCCGCCGAGGCCCCGGCCGACCAGGCCGCCCCCGCGGCCCCGCGCACCATCAAGGCCGCCCCCGGCGACGTCACCGGCGCCCGTCCCGTGACCGAGGCGTCGGACACCACCCAGCGCTGACCCGGCCCGCGCCGGCCGCTGAACCGTTCGCCCGCAAGTTCGCCGCCCAGCGGCCTGCCCGCACGAGATGAGGACGTGGGTTGCCCAAGTCTGCCCGCATCAAGAAGGAGAAGGACCCCGAGGGGCGGATGCCACTCGCGGACCACCTCCGTGAGCTGCGCAACCGCCTCGCGAAGGCGATGCTGGCGATCGTGCTCGCCTCCGTGGTGGCCGCGTTCTTCAGCCAGCAGCTGATGGCCCTTCTGTCGTCCCCCGTACCGAAGTGCGACCCGGGCACCTCCCTGGCCGCGAACACCGGCGGTCGGTGCGTCGTCCTCGCCTACCAGACCATGCTCTCCCCCTTCACCTCCACGGTGAAGGTGATCATGCTGGCGGGCCTCGTCGCCTCCAGCCCGATCTGGCTGTACCAGCTGTGGGCCTTCGTCGCGCCCGGCCTCCACAAGAGCGAGAAGAAGTACACGTACTGGTTCGCCGCCATCGCCGTCCCGCTCTTCGCGGCCGGCGCCTACACGGCGTTCCTGATCATGCCCGTCAGCGTGCGCGTCCTGATCAGCATCACGCCCGACGTCGCCTCGAACTTCCTCTCCCTCGACGACCTGCTGGACTTCACCACCAGGATGGTGCTGGTCTTCGGCCTCGCCTTCGAGCTGCCGCTGCTGCTGATCATGCTCAACCTCACCGGCGTGGTCACCGGCAAGCGCATGGCCGGCTGGTGGCGCGCCATGGTGATGGGCACCTTCGTCTTCGGCGCCGTCGCCACCCCGTCGACCGACCCGCTCGGCATGATCGCCCTCGCCGGGCCGATCATCGTCCTGTACTTCATCGCCGTCGGCTTCTCGCTGCTCAACGACAAGCGGCGGGCCCGCAACAACCCCGACGCCCAGCTCTCCGACGACGAGGCGTCCGTACTGGACCTCACCCCCGAGCCCGTCGGCGCCCTGGACCCCGTCCCCGCCGCCCGCGCCCTGCCCGAGCAGGCCACCGGCGACGGCGACGGCACCCGCGCCCACCGGGCCGGCTACGACGACATCACCTGACCCCGGCCAGGTCGTGAACAGGTCCCCCCGGACGAGAGAGCAGGGGGGACCTCGTCGTTCCCGGAGCCGCGCGCACCGTGCCCGCCCGGTCACGGAGGGCCGCCTCGAACCCTGTCGATAAAGATCGCGTCACTGTCGGAGGGGGCGGGTAGGCTCGAAGACAAGATGACAGAGGACCTCACCCCAGCCGAGGCGTACGCGGCCGCACGGGCGCGCAACGCGGAGCAGGCCACCGCGCTGGCCCCCTTCCGAGAGATGTACGAATTCGGACTGGACGCGTTCCAGATCGAGGCGTGCCAGGCTCTCGAAGCGGGCAAGGGCGTGCTCGTCGCCGCCCCCACGGGCTCCGGCAAGACCATCGTCGGCGAGTTCGCCGTCCACCTCGCCCTCACCCAGGGCCGCAAGTGCTTCTACACGACGCCCATCAAGGCGCTGTCGAACCAGAAGTTCGCCGACCTCGTCAAGCGGTACGGCCCCGACAAGGTCGGCCTGCTCACCGGCGACAACAGCGTGAACGGCGACGCGCCGATCGTCGTCATGACCACCGAGGTCCTCCGCAACATGCTCTACGCGGGGTCCCAGGCGCTCTCCGGCCTCGGCTACGTGGTCATGGACGAGGTCCACTACCTCTCCGACCGCTTCCGCGGCGCCGTCTGGGAGGAAGTGATCATCCACCTCCCCGAGTCGGTCACCCTCGTCTCCCTCTCCGCCACCGTCTCCAACGCCGAGGAGTTCGGCGACTGGCTCGACACCGTCCGCGGCGACACCGAGGTCATCGTCTCCGAGAGCCGGCCCGTCCCGCTCTGGCAGCACGTCCTCGCCGGCCGCCGGATGTACGACCTCTTCGAGGAGGAGACCGACCACGGCGGCCGCGGCGCGGGCCGCCGCGAGGTCAACCCCGACCTCCTCCGCCTCGCCCGCACCGAGAACACCCGCACGTACAACCCCCGAGACCGCCGCCGCGGCAAGATGGTCCGCGAGGCCGACCGCGAGCGCGAGCGCCGCCAGCGCTCCCGCATCTGGACCCCCGGCCGCCCCGAGGTCATCGAACGGCTCGACAACGAGGGCCTGCTTCCGGCCATCACCTTCATCTTCAGCCGCGCCGGCTGCGAGGCCGCCGTCCAGCAGTGCCTCTACGCCGGCCTCAGGCTCAACGACGACGAGGGCCGCCGCCGCGTCCGCGAGATCGTCGAGGCCCGCACCGCCGCCATCCCCGACGAGGACCTCCACGTCCTCGGCTACTTCGAGTGGCTGGAGGCGCTGGAGCGCGGCATCGCCGCCCACCACGCCGGCATGCTCCCCACCTTCAAGGAGGTCGTCGAGGAGCTCTTCGTCCGCGGCCTCGTCAAGGCCGTCTTCGCCACCGAGACGCTCGCCCTCGGCATCAACATGCCCGCCCGGTCGGTCGTCCTCGAGAAGCTGGTCAAGTGGAACGGCGAGCAGCACGCGGACATCACCCCCGGCGAGTACACCCAGCTCACCGGCCGGGCCGGCCGCCGCGGCATCGACGTCGAGGGCCACGCCGTCGTCCTCTGGCAGCGCGGCCTCGACCCCGAGCACCTCGCCGGGCTCGCGGGCACCCGCACCTACCCGCTGCGCTCCAGCTTCCGCCCCTCGTACAACATGGCGGTCAACCTGGTCGAGCAGTTCGGCCGGCACCGCTCCAGGGAGCTCCTGGAGACCTCCTTCGCCCAGTTCCAGGCCGACCGCTCCGTCGTCGGCATCTCCCGGCAGGTCCAGCGGAACGAGGAGGGCCTCGACGGCTACCGCGAGGGCATGACCTGCCACCTCGGCGACTTCGAGGAGTACGCGCGGCTCCGCCGCGACCTCAAGGACCGCGAGACGGAACTGGCCAAGCAGGGCGCCGCCCAGCGGCGCGCCCAGGCCGCCGCCTCCCTGGAGAAGCTGAAGCCCGGCGACGTCATCCACGTGCCGACCGGCAAGTTCGCCGGCCTCGCGCTCGTCCTCGACCCCGGCATCCCCGCCGGCCGCACCAACGGCCACCGCGGCTTCGAGCACCACGACGGGCCCCGGCCCCTCGTCCTCACCGCCGAGCGGCAGGTCAAGCGCCTCGCCTCCATCGACTTCCCGGTCCCGGTGGAGGCCCTGGAGCGCATGAGGATCCCCAGGACCTTCAACCCGCGCTCCCCGCAGTCCCGCCGCGACCTCGCCTCCGCGCTCCGCTCCAAGGCCGGACACATCAACCCCGAGCGGCACCGCAAGCAGCGCTCCGGCGCCGCCGACGACCGCGAGATCGCGCGGCTGCGCTCGGCGATCCGCGCACACCCCTGCCACGGCTGCGACGAGCGCGAGGACCACGCCCGCTGGGCCGAGCGCTACCACCGCCTCCAGCGCGACACCAAGCAGCTGGAGCGGCGCATCGAGGGGCGGACCAACACCATCGCCCGCACCTTCGACCGGATCGTCGCGCTCCTCACCGAACTCGACTACCTGCGCGGCGACGAGGTCACCGACAACGGCAAGCGGCTCGCCCGCCTCTACGGCGAACTGGACCTCCTCGCCAGCGAATGCCTCCGCGAGGGCGTCTGGGAGGGGCTCGCCCCCGCCGAACTCGCCGCCTGCGTCTCCGCCCTCGTCTTCGAGGCGCGACAGGCCGACGACGCCGTGGCGCCGAAGGTGCCCGGCGGCCAGGCCAAGGCGGCGCTCGCCGAGATGGTCCACATCTGGGGCCGGCTCGACGCCCTGGAGGAGGAGTTCAAGATCAACCAGGCGGAGGGCGTCGGCCAGCGCGAGCCCGACCTCGGCTTCGCCTGGGCCGCCTACCAGTGGGCCTCCGACAAGAGCCTCGACGAGGTGCTGCGCGAGGCGGAGATGCCGGCCGGCGACTTCGTCCGCTGGTGCAAGCAGGTCATCGACGTCCTCGGCCAGATCGCCGCGGCCGCCCCCAAGGAGAACAGCACGGTCGCGAAGAACGCGCGCAAGGCCGTGGACGCGCTGCTGCGCGGAGTGGTGGCGTACAGCTCCGTGGGCTGACGTCGCCTCACATCCCGCTGGAGGGGCCCGTGGTGGAGGACACCGCGGGCCCCTTCGCCGCTTCTGGAGGGCACCGCGGCTCCCCTCCGCCGCTTCGGCGCGGTTGTCCACAGGCCGTCGTCCACAGGGTGGCGCGACGGCCGAGCCATCCGCTTGCATGGACGCACACAGGGGCACAGCGAGTGGGGGAGGGGCCGTACATGACCACGCACACCGGCGCGGAGGCGGGAAGCGCCATCACCATCGCCGAGGGACCGCGCGGAGTGCCGGTGCTCGGCAATCTGCCGGCCTTCGGCAAGGACCCGCTCGCCTTCTTCGAACAGCTGCGGGACCGGGGCGACTTCGTCCGCTGGCGGTTCGGCCCGAGCCCCGCGCTCTTCATCGCCCACCCGGACCACATCGGCGAACTCCTCACCGGCGTCGAGACCACCTTCGACCAGCCTGACCTGGGCATCGCCCTCCGCACCCTGCTCGGGAACGGCGTCGTGGTCGCCAAAGGCCGGGACTGGCGCCGCAAACGCTCGCTCGTGCAGCCGTCCGTCCGCCCCAAGCAGGTCCGCTCCTACGCGGCGACCATGACGGAGTGCGCCGTCGCCCTCGCCGACCGCTGGTCGGAAGGGCAGCGGATCGACATCAAGAAGGAGATGGCGGACCTCACCCGACTGATCGCCGTCCGCACCATCTTCGGGGCCGACACCGCCGCCGACGCGGAAGCCATCGGGCGGGCCATGGACATCGCCCAGCAGGAGATCGGCGCGGAACTCAGCGGGATCGGCGCCCTCCTGCCCGACTGGATCCCCACCCCCGGCCGGACCCGCGTCAAGCGCGCCACCGCCGTCATCGACGCCGAGGTCGCCCGCCTCGTCGCCCGCCACCGGGACGGCGACGAGGACCGCCCCGACCTCCTCAGCCGGCTCCTGACGGCCCGGGACGAGACCGGGGCCCAGCTCTCCGACCGAGAGGTCCGCGACGAGACGGTCACCCTCTACATCGGCGGCCACGAGACCACCAGCTCCACCCTCGTCTGGGCCTGGTACCTCCTCTCCCGCGACGAGAGGGTCCGCCGGACCCTGACCGAGGAACTCGACCGGGTCCTCACCGACCACGAGCCCGGCTACGACGACTACGCCTCCCTCACCTACACCCAGGCCGTCATCAAGGAGACCCTCCGCCTCTACCCCACCATCTGGCTGCTCACCGGCATCGCCAAGGAGGGCGCCACCCTCGGCGGCACCCCCATCCCGCCCGGCACCCGCGTCTGGTCCAGCCAGTGGGCCACCCACCGCGACCCCCGCTGGTACGGCGACGCCGACACCTTCCGCCCCGAGCGCTGGCTCACCGACGACGCGGCCGCACCGGCCGAGAAGATCCCCGAATACGCCTGGTACCCCTTCGGCGGCGGCCCCCGCGTCTGCCTCGGCACCCGCTTCGCCCTCGTGGAGGCGGTCCTCGTCCTCGCCGTCCTCGCCCGCCGCTACGACCTGCGCGTGGACCCCGAAGAGATACGCCCGGTCCCCAGCCTCACCCTCCAACCCCACCGCGAGGTCCTGGCCCACGTCCGGAGACGGGGGAGCGGGGAGGGGTAAGGGGCCCGCCTCCTCCTGCCTCCGGGGTGGGCGTCAGGGGGTCTGGGTGGTGGGTTCCTGTTCGCGTTCCACCTGGGCGTTCCATTCGCGCTTGATGGCGCGCCAGGCTTCGTCGGTCTTGCCGTGGCGCCAGTAGCCGGAGATGGAGAGGCGTTCGCGGGGGACCTGGCGGTCCATGCGGAGGTGGCGGCGGAGTTCCTTGACGAAGCCGGCTTCGCCGTGGACGAAGGCGTGGACGTCGCCCTCGGGGAAGGGCAGGGCTCGTACGGCCTCGATGAGGGCCTCGCCGGTCGGGCGGCCGGCGCGGTGGAGCCAGGTCACCTCGATGCCCGGCTCGGTCGCGAACTTCTGCTCGTCGGAGGCGCCCTCGACCTCGATGAAGGCGTGCACCCGCGCGCCGGCGGGGAGGCGTTCGAGGGCGACCGCGATGGCCGGGAGAGCGCTCTCGTCGCCGGCCAGGAGGTGCCAGTCCGCGGCCGGGTCCGGGGCGTAGCCGCCGCCGGGGCCGAGGAAGCGGACCGTCTCGCCGGCCTGGGCGCGGGCCGCCCAGGGGCCCGCCAGGCCCTCGTCGCCGTGGACCACGAAGTCCACGGTCAGCTCGCGGTGCACCGGGTCCCAGGCGCGCACCGTGTACGTGCGGGTGGTGGGCCACTGCTCGCGCGGGTACTCGGCCCGGATCCGCTCCATGTCGAAGGGCTCCGGATAGGTGACCTCCGCGGGCGCGAAGAGCAGCTTCACGTAGTGGTCGGTGAAGGATCCGGCGTCGAAACCGTCGAGGCCCGGGCCGCCGAGCACGATCCGCACCATGTGCGGGGTGATCCGCTCGGTGCGCACCACACGCGCTTCGGTGGCCCGGGGGGCCTTGCGGGCCGGCTGCTCTGCCACGGTGGGCACTCCTGACTGCCTGAGTGAGAGTTAGGTATGCCTAAGTTAACACCCTCGTGCGCTCGGCGCGTCAGCGGTCGGAGAGGACCGGCAGCAGTCGGCTCACGGCGCCGCCGAGGTTCCAGCGGGCCGCCAGCGCCTCCAGGGACGCCGGATCGCGCGGGGCCGCGGGCAGCGCCGGGTCGAAGTCGGGCAGCGCCACGTCCCGCGCGACCCGGACCACCGTCGGCGCCACGTCCAGATAGGCCGCGGCCTCGACGATCCCGCGCCGCTTGGCCGGGGTGAGCTTCGAGGTGCGGTCCTCGGCCGCCGCCCGGACGCCGGCCAGGTCGCCGTACTCGGTGATCAGCTGTGCCGCCGTCTTCTCGCCGATGCCCTTCACCCCGGGCAGGCCGTCGCTGGCATCGCCGCGGAGCGCCGCGAAGTCGGCGTACTGGTCGGGCCGCACCCCGTACTTCGCGCGGATCAGCTCGTCGTCCACCAGATCGCAGTCGCCGACGCCCTTGCGCGGGTACAGCACCCGGACCGCCCGCTCGTCGTCGACGAGCTGGAAGAGGTCCCGGTCGCCGGTCACGATGTCCACCGGGCCCTTCGCCCGCTCCGAGAGCGTGCCGATCACGTCGTCCGCCTCGTAGCCCGCCGCGCCGATCCGGGCGATGCCGAGCGCCGCGAGAACCTCCTCGATCACCGGCACCTGCGGGGCGAGCGTGTCCGGGATCTCCTCCTCGTCCGGCCCGGTCTCCGTCTCCACGGCCACCCGGTGCGCCTTGTAGGACGGGATCAGGTCCACCCGCCACTGCGGACGCCAGTCCTCGTCCCAGCAGGCGACCAGGTCGTCCGGCCGGTGGTCGTGCACCAGCCGGCCGATGAAGTCGAGCAGCCCCCGCACGGCGTTGACCGGTGTCCCGTCCGGGGCCCGGACCGAGTCCGGCACGCCGAAGTACGCGCGGAAGTAGAGGCTGGCGGTGTCCAGGAGCATCAGGCGTCGCGTCACACCCCGATCATGCCGCACCCGACCGACACCGGCCCGCACCCGACCGTGACCGGCCCGGATCCCGCCTGGACCCGGCCCGGGCCAGGCCCGGACCCGGCCGGACCTGGCCCGGACCCGGCCGGACCTGGCCCGGATCCGGCCGGACCTGGCCCGGATCCGGCGCGCACCCCGGCGGCGGCCGCACGCTCCGGGCGCGGCCCGGCGCCGGCCGGAGCACCCGCCGGGCGTCGGCTGCCGCACCCCGCGGTCTCCGTACCCCCCCCGTGACCCCCGTCACCTTTGCGTTTGCTCTCTGGGGGCCGGGGCAGGCGCGAGCGCGGAGCGGACCCGGTAAGGGGCCCCGAGCAGTGGGCCCCGTACACGACGGGTGACGCGGGCAGATCCCGTCCCGCTCCAACGGCCCGGTCGCGGGGGTGGCGGGCCGTTTTCCCTGCTATCCGTGAGGTGAATGTGTCCAGGCTCCAGGCCGACCACCTGTTCAAGGTGTTCGCCAGACGCCCCGCCGACGAGACCGCGGCCGTCCGCGCGCTCGTGAACGGCGCCGACCGCGACGAACTGCGCGAGGACGGCGTCACCGCCGCCGTCGTCGACGCGTCGTTCGTGGTCGAACCGGGTCAGATCTTCGTGGTCATGGGCCTCTCGGGTTCCGGCAAGTCCACCCTGCTGCGCATGCTGAACGGCCTGCTCGAACCCACCGCGGGCCGCGTCCTCTACGACGGCGACGACCTCACCGCGCTCTCCCCCCGCGCGCTGCGCGAGGTCCGTTCCCGCCGCGTCAGCATGGTCTTCCAGCACTTCGCGCTCTTCCCGCACCGCACCGTCCTGGAGAACGCCGGCTACGGCCTGGAGGTCCAGGGCGTCCCGCGCGCCGAACGCGAGAAGCGCGCCGCGGAGGCGCTGGAGCTGTGCGGCCTGGCCGGCTGGGAGAAGTCCTGGCCCGACGAGCTCTCCGGCGGCATGCAGCAGCGCGTGGGCCTGGCCCGGGCGCTCGCCACCGACGCCGACCTGCTGCTCATGGACGAGTCCTTCAGCGCCCTCGACCCGCTGATCCGCCGTGACATGCAGGACCAGCTCCTGGTGCTCCAGAAGCAGCTGAAGAAGACCATCGTCTTCATCACCCACGACCTCAACGAGGCCATGCGCCTCGGCGACCGCATCGCCGTGATGCGCGGCGGCCGGATCGTGCAGCTCGGCTCGGCCGAGGACATCCTCGTCCGGCCCGCCGACGACTACGTCGCCTCCTTCATCCAGGACGTCGACCGCTCCCGGGTGCTCACCGCCTCCGCCGTGATGACCTCCCCGGAGGCCGGGACCGAACTCGACCCGGACGCCCCCGTCGCGGGCCCCGACACGCTCCTCGCCGACCTGTGCGCCCTCGCCGCCGAGGGCCCGCACCCGGTGACCGTCCGGGACTCCGGCGGGGCCGCCCTCGGAGTCGTACAGAAGGAAAGGCTGCTCGCCGTGATGGGCGGGCTCGCGACCGAGGAGGTGACCGCTCGTGCCTGAGCTTCCCCTCGGTTCCTGGGTCGACGCGTCCGTCGACTGGCTCCAGGCCCGGTTCTCCTGGCTCTTCGACGCCGTCAGCTCCGGCATCACCGGCCTCTACGACGGCATCGACGCCGTCCTGTCGGCGCCCCAGCCGCTGCTCTTCGCCGGCATCCTCGCCGTCGTCGCCTGGTGGCTGCGCGGCCTCGCCGCCGGTCTGCTCTCCTTCGCCGGGCTCGCGCTCGTCGACTCCGTACAGCTGTGGGACGAGGCGATGGCGACGCTCTCGCTGGTCCTCGTCGCCACCCTCGTCACCCTGGTGATCGCCGTCCCGCTCGGCATCTGGGCGGCCCGGTCCACGACGGTCAGCGCCGTGCTGCGGCCCGTCCTCGACTTCATGCAGACCATGCCGGCGATGGTCTACCTCATCCCCGGCATCATCTTCTTCGGCGTGGGCGTGGTCCCCGGCATCATCGCCACCATCGTCTTCGCGCTGCCGCCCGGCGTCCGCATGACCGAGCTCGGCATCCGCCAGGTCGACGCCGAACTCGTGGAGGCCGCCGAGGCGTTCGGCACCACGCCGCGCAACACCCTGCTCCGCGTCCAGCTGCCGCTCGCCGTCCCCACGATCATGGCCGGCGTCAACCAGGTCATCATGCTCGGCCTGTCCATGGTCGTCATCGCCGGCATGGTCGGCGGCGGCGGGCTCGGCGGCGCCGTCTACAAGGCCATCGGCAACGTCGACATCGGCCTCGGCTTCGAGGCCGGCGTCTCCATCGTCGTCCTCGCCATGTACCTCGACCGGATGACCGGCGCGCTCGGCCGCCAGGTCTCCCCGCTCGGCCGCCGCGCCCTCGTGAAGGCCCGCGCCGCCGTCGCCCGCCGCCGCACCGCCCGGCTGTGGGCGCACCGCCCGCAGCCCGTCACCGCGCTCGTCGGCATCGTCGTCCTCGCGCTCGTCGCGGGCGGCACCGGCTTCCTCGGCGGCTCCGGCGCCACCTCGACCGCCGCGTCCGGCACGGGCGCCGGCCACGGCAAGAAGATCAGCATCGGCTACATCCCGTGGGACGAGGGCATCGCCTCCACCTACCTGTGGAAGGAGCTCCTGGAGCGCCGCGGGTACGAGGTCGAGACCAAGCAGCTGGAGGCCGGCGCGCTGTACACCGGCCTCGCCGGCGGGCAGCTCGACTTCCAGACCGACGCGTGGCTGCCCGTCACCCACGCCTCGTACCTGGAGAAGTACGGGAACAAGCTGGAGGACCTCGGTTCCTGGTACGGCCCGACCTCCCTGGAGCTTTCCGTCCCCTCGTACGTGAAGGACGTGAGGTCCCTCGCCGACCTGAAGGGCAAGGGCGACCGCTTCAAGGGCCGCATCATCGGCATCGAGCCCAGCGCCGGCATGATGGGCATCCTCAAGGACAAGGTCCTGAAGGAGTACGGCCTGGAGGGCGAGTACGAGGTCGTCGACGGCTCCACGCCCGGCATGCTCGCCGAGCTGAAGCGCGCGTACGACCGCGAGGAACCGGTCGTCGTCACCCTGTGGTCCCCGCACTGGGCGTACTCCGCGCACGACCTGACGAAGCTCGCCGACCCGAAGGGCGTCTGGGGCAAGGGCGACGGCGTCCACACCCTGGCCCGCAAGGGCTTCAGCGCGGAGAACCCCGAGGTGGGCGCCTGGCTGAAGGACTTCGAGCTCAGCGAGAAGCAGCTCACCGGGCTCGAGGCGGAGATCCAGAAGAGCGGCAAGGGCAAGGAGCAGCAGGCCGTCCGCACCTGGCTGGACGCCCAGCCGGGCCTCGCGGAGCGGCTCGCCCCGCAGTGACGGGGGGTCTTCACCCGTAGCGGGGGGTTTCACCCCTAGGCGGAGGGGTGGGGGGCCGGGCCCCCCCGCGGCCCCCCCCCCCCCCGGGGCCCCCCCCCCCCCGGGGGGGGGCCGCGGGGGGGGGCCCCCGCCCCCCCCCCCCCCCCCCCCGGGGCCCCCCGGCCGGCGCGGAGGGGGGTGC
>NZ_JBIBJV010000007.1:0-241449 GCF_042958885.1 Streptomyces sp. NPDC007945 | reverse complement strand
GCCCCGGGGCGCGCCCGGGGGGCGCCCCCCCCCGGGGGGGGGGGGCCCCCCCCCCGGGGGGGGGGGGCCCCCCCCGGGGGGGGGGGGGGGGCCCGGCCCCCCCCGGCCCACCACCCCTCCGCCGTGCGCCCCCCCCGGGCCGTGCTCTTTCCGTGTTCCGGGACCCGCGCTATTCCTTCCCCCGTGCTCTCGGACCCGCGCCGTTCCTTCTCGGTGTTCCCGGACCCGCGCCGCCCCTGTTCCCGGCCTCGTCCCGCCCTTCGTCCCGTGCTCGTCCCGCCCTTCGTCCCGCCCTTCGTCCCGGCCCCGTCCCCTCGCTCGTCCCGTGCTCGTACGGGATTCGTCCCGGCCTCGTCTCCGGCTCGGCGCCCGGTCCTCTCCGGCTCGGCGCCCGGTTGTTTCCGGCTCGGCGTCCGGTCGTCCGCCGCTCGATCCCGGTCGTTCCCGGGGGCGGTCCGGGGGTGTTCGACGTCTCCTTCCGGGCTCCTTTCCGCCACGACGCGAAACCCCGGCCCAAAGCTGCGTAAGGTGCAGGTAACCAGCAGGTACGCGACGAGGCGGCGGGCAGCCGGCAGAGGGAGGGAGCCGCCATGGACGAGAAGGAAGCACCCCGCGTGGGCGCGGCCGTCAAGAGGCGCCGCAGGGCCCTCCAGCTCACCCTGGCCGTCGTCGCCTCCCGCAGCGGCCTCTCCGTGCCCTTCCTCAGCCAGATCGAGAACGAGCGGGCCCGCCCCAGCCGCCGTTCCCTGGAGCTGGTCGCCGAGGCCCTCCAGACCACGGCCGCCGAGCTCCTCGCCGCCGCCGAGGCGGCCCGCACCGTCGACGTCGTCCGCGTCGACGAGGGCACCGCCGCCCTCCCGCCCGGGATCCGGCGCCTGGTCCGCACCCGGCACCAGCTGCACGCCCTGGAGTTCACCGGCGAGCAGGACGCCGGCCGCGAGTTCCAGCACCGCAACGACGAGCTGCTGTACGTCGCCGACGGCGCCGTCGAGGTCGAGGCCGAGGGCCGCGCCCACCGGCTCGGCCGGGGCGACACCCTGTACCTCTCCGGTGGCGTCCGGCACCGCTGGCGCGCCACCGAGCCCGGCACCCGCCTGCTGGTCGTCGCGGTCGCCGACCACGTCGAGGTGGAGGAGGAGTGACCCGGCTCAGGGGCCGGTCCCCGCGCGTGGTCTCCCTGGTGCCCTCGCTCACCGAGGCCGTCGCCGTCACCGCCCCCGGGCTGCTCGTCGGCGCCACCGACTGGTGCGCCCACCCCGCCGGGCTCGACGTCGCCCGGATCGGCGGCACCAAGAACCCGGACGTGGCGGCGGTCCTCGCGCTCCGCCCCGACCTCGTCCTCGCCAACGAGGAGGAGAACCGCGCCCCCGACCTGGACGCCCTCCGCGACGGCGGCGCCGAGGTCCTCGTGACGGAGGTCCGCTCCCTCGACCAGGGGTTCGACGCCCTCGGGGACGTCCTGACCGCCTGCGGCGCGCCCCGGCGCCCGCGCTGGCTGGCCGAGGCGGAGGAGGCGTGGACGGCGGCCGAACCGGTCGGGGACGGCGTCACCGCCGTCGTACCGATCTGGCGGCGACCGTGGATGGTGCTCGGCCGCGACACCTTCGCCGGTGACCTCCTGGCCCGGCTCGGCGTCCGCAACCTGTACGCCGACCACCCCGAGCGCTACCCCAAGGTCCCGCTCGCCGAGCTGACGGCGGCCGGTCCGCGGCTCGTGGTCCTGCCGGACGAGCCGTACCGCTTCACGGCGCACGACGGCCCCGAGGCGTTCCCCGGGACCGCGGCCGCGCTCGTCGACGGGCGGATGCTCACCTGGTACGGGCCGTCGCTGGCCCGGGCACCGCGGCTGCTCCACCGGGCCCTGCGAGCAGCGCTCCGCTGACCAGGCCGCGCACGGTGTGCGTGCCGGCCACCAGCCAGGCCGCCGCCAGGAGGGCGTACAGGGCGACGGCCAGCCAGCGGAAGGCGTCGAGCCCGGTGTGGCGGGCGAGCCCCTCGGCGCCGGTGACGCAGGTGCCGACCGGGAAGGTGAAGGCCCACCAGGTCATCGCGAAGCCCATGCCGGCGCGCCGGGCCCGCAGCACCATCGCGCCGGCGAGTGCCAGCCACAGCAGGGCGAAGCCCATGACGGGTACGCCGTAGAGGACGGCGAAGGCGGCGAAGCCGTGCGCGTACGGCCCGGGGAGCACCCCGGCGGCGGTGTCGGCGAAGGTCTGGGCGGCGGTGGTCGACTGGCCGAGCGGGCCGAGGACGAGGAAGAGCGTGGGGGTGAGCGCGAGCGGCAGCGGCCCGGTGAGGACCAGTCGGCCGAAGACCAGCGGCAGCATCACCAGCGTGGCGAGCAGACTGATCCCGAACCCCGCGTAGCAGGCGAGCAGCAGGGTCTGCCGGGCCTGGCCCTCGGGGAGGTGGGGGAGGAGCAGCGGGCCGAGCGCGGCGGAGACCATGGGCGCGACGACGGGCAGCAGCCAGACCGGGGAGGCGTGCTCGATCCGGTGCCGGACCACCATCAGGTACGGCACGGCGACCGCCGCGGCCAGGCCCACGGCGGTGCCGGCGGTGAAGAGGACGGTGTCGACGGCGACGGCGGCGGGGAGTCCGATCCAGTCCCGGCCGAGCGTCAGCGTCCCGCCGCCGACGGCGAGCAGCGCCATCGACAGACAGCCGTAGAAGGGGGCGACCGCGGGGTCCAGGAGGTGGGCGCGGGCCTGGTCGCCGTGGCGCCGCCAGTGGGCGGCCCGGGCGGCGAGCAGGGTCAGCAGCATCGCGAGGGAGAGGGCCCAGACGGTGGTGCAGAGGGTACGGAGACCGGGCACGGCGACCGGGAGCGCGGCGCCCGCCGTGCCGACGACGGAGGTGCCCATCACGGAGGCGTACCAGTTCGGTCCGAGGTGGCGGACGGTGTAGGACGCGCGGAGGCCGGGGGTGGTGGCTCCGAGGAGGGTGCCGGGGGGTGCGAGGCTTGCCATGGCTCCACCGTCGCCCGCGTCCGGCCGCCCCACCAGGGATCATGGGGCTATGACGTCATAAGCTGGCCTTATGAGCAGGGAGCGGGACGCGGACGGCGCGGAACCGGTGCGGGGCACCGGGGGCGCGGACTTCGGCGCGGGGGCGGGTGCGCGGACGGGGGCGGAGACGGGCACGCGGGCGGGTGACCGGAGGGGGAGGGGCGCGAGCGCGGGCATGGGGACGGGCGTCGGTACGGGTACAGGCGCGGGCGCGGGCGCCGGTGGGGGTACGGGTACGGGCGCGGGCGGGGGATCCGGTACGGGCTCCGGTGCCGGGACCGCGCACCTGTCGCACCGGGTTCCCGACCTCGGCGCCCTCGAACTGCTGCTCGCGGTCGCCCGGCACGGCAGCCTGGGCGCCGCCGCGCGCGAGGTGGGCATCACCCAGCCGGCGGCGAGCAGCCGGATCCGTTCGATGGAGCGGCAGCTCGGCGTGGCGCTGGTGGACCGTTCGCCGCGCGGCTCCCGGCTGACCGACGCGGGCGTGCTGGTCACCGACTGGGCGCGGCGCATCGTGGAGTCCGCGGAGGCGTTCGACGCGGGCGTGCAGGCGCTGCGCGGCCGCCGGGACTCGCGGCTGCGGGTGGTCGCGTCGATGACGATCGCCGAGTACCTGCTGCCCGGGTGGCTGATCGCGCTGCGCGCGGAACGGCCGGACACGGCGGTGTCGCTCCAGGCGGGGAACTCGGCGGTGGTCGCGGAGCGGCTGCTCGCCGGGGAGGCGGACCTCGGGTTTGTCGAGGGCCTGGCCGTCCCCGACGGGCTCGACGGCACGGTCGTCGCCCATGACCGGCTCGCCGTCGTCGTGGCGCCCGCCCACCCGTGGGCCCGCCGCCGGAAGCCGATCGACCCGGCCGAGCTGGCCGTGACCCCGCTGGTGCTGCGGGAGCACGGCTCGGGCACCCGCCAGGTCCTCGACGCGGCGCTCGCCGGGCACGGCGGGCTCGCCCGCCCGCTGCTCGAACTGGCCTCCACCACCGCGGTGAAGGCGGCGGCGGTCAGCGGCGCGGGACCGGCGGTCCTCAGCGAACTGGCCATCGCCGAGGAACTGTCCTCGCGCCGTCTGGTCGCCGTCCCGGTCGAGGGCGTACGCCTCGCCCGCGACCTGCGCGCCGTCTGGCCCACCGGCCACCGCCCGACCGGCCCGGCCCGCGACCTGCTGTCGCTGACGAGGTCCTAGACCCGCAGGCCGTCGTCACAACCCGGGGGCGCGGTGGGTGAGGCGGCCGTCGACGGCGGTGAGGAGGACCGGGACGTCGGGGAGCTCCGCGGCCGGGGTGGTGAGCGGATCGGCGGCGAGGACCGTCAGGTCGCCGCGGTGGCCGACGGCGAGGCGGCCGGAGAGCCGCTCCTCGCCCGCCGCGTGCGCCGCGCCGGTCGTCAGGCCGCGCAGCGCCTCCAGCGGGGTCAGCGCCTGCTCGGGGCCGTGCGGCGGCTGCGACAGGTCGCGGGCCGGACGGCGGTGCACGGCGCCGGCCAGCACGCCCAGCGGCGGGAACGGGGCGATGGGCCAGTCCGAACCGAGGACCACGGTCGCCCCGGAGTCCACCAGGTCGCGGCAGCGCCAGGCACGTCCGGCGCGCTCCTCGCCGAGCCGGCGCGACCAGTTGTCGGTGTGGTCGGCGCGGGTGAAGTCGCAGCAGTGGGTGGGCTGCATGGAGGCGACCACGCCCAGCTCGGCGAAGCGGCGCAGGGTGTCGTCCGGGACGGTCTCGATGTGCTCGACCCGGTGGCGTACGGCCGGGTCGCCGCCGGTCGCCCTGGCCTTCTCGACCGAGTCGAGGACGTGCCGGACGGCGGCGTCCCCGATGGCGTGGGTCGCGGTCGGCACCCCGGCGCGGTGCAGCGCGCCGATGATCTCCGTGTACGCATCCGGGTCCGGCCAGAAGGCGTGGGTGGACTCGCCGTGGCAGTCGGGCCGCTCAAGCCAGGCGGTGCCGTTGTCGATCGTGCCGTCCATGAAGAGCTTCACGCCCGCGACCTGCCACAGTGCGCCGCCCCGGCCCTGGAGCGCGATCAGTTCGCGCACCCCGTCGTCGTCGGTGCCGGGCTGGCACCAGGGGGCCACGCGCAGCCGCAGCGGCAGCCGGCCGGCGGCGTCGAGCTCGGCGAAGAGGTCGAGGCTGTCGCCGTTGGCGTCCATGACGTGCCCGCCGGTCAGTCCGGCCGCCGCCATCGCGTCGAGCGCGGCGGCGAGGCGCTCCAGGCGTTCGGCGCGGGTCGGCTGGGGCGCGACCCGTTCCACCAGCGCGCAGGCGGCGTCCTCCTGGAGCAGCCCGGTGGGGCGCCCGTCGGCGTCGCAGACGATCTCGGCGGACGCCTGGGAGAAGGTGCGGGGACCGTCGATCCCGGCGAGTGCGAGGGCGCGGCGGGAGGCGAGCGCGGAGTGCGCGTCGAAGAGCAGCAGGAAGGCGGGAACGCCGTCGAGGACGGCGTCGAACGGCGCGATGCCGACCGGCTCGCCGCCGAAGACGTTCGGGTCCAGGCCCCAGGCGAAGAGCCAGTCACCGCGCCGCAGCGTCCGTACCTCCCGCGCCAGCGCGTCCCGTACGTCTCCGAGCCCGGCGCAGCCGGAGAGGTCGAGGCCGCCGGTCAGCTCGGCACCGGTGACGGGGTGCACGTGCCCGTCGACGAGACCGGGTGTGACGACCGCCCCCTTGAGGTCGACGACGGTCGTCCCCGCCCCGGCGAGCGCCCGCACCTCGCGGTCGTCGCCGAGCGCGGCGATCCTGCCGTCCCCGTCCACGGCGAGCGCACTCGCCGCGAGGAACCCTCCGGTGGCGGGGTCGAGCAGTCGTGCGGAGTGGATGACGAGTCGGCTGGACACGGTGACGCTCCTTGCGGTGGGGGTGGTGCGGGAGGGGGAGTGACGTGGTCGGGAGGGGCGGTGGCCGGGGTGGCTGGGAGGGGGAACGTTGGCCGATGTGCGCGGCGGTGCGGCCACCGCGCAGTGGCGTCGCGTCCGAGCCGACCCCCGGCCTGGGCGGGGGCGGGGTTGGGGGGCGTAGGGCCGTGGGTCGTCGAAGGCTGAGGATGGGGAGCCGGGAGCCGGGAGCCGGGGGCCGGAAGCGGGGAGCCGGGGGCCGAGGGCAGGGAGCTGGGAGCAGGGGCCGAGGTCGAGACGTCCGCCCCCGTCTACCGTCCGGCTGCCGTGCGTCGTAGCCGCCCGCGCCAGCCGTCAGCCGTCAGCCGACAGCCGTCAGGCGCCAGCCACCAGCCGTCAGCCGTCCGCGTCCCCCGCGGCGTCGACGGGGGACGCCGCGGCCGACGCAGGTGACGCCGACGCGCCCGCGCCCTTCACGGACGCCGCCGCAAGCCCCGTCCCCACCCCCGCCGTCCCCCGCGGCACCGCCGCCTCGGCCGCTTCCGTGGGGGAGTACTCCAGGGGGAGGGTGCCGGTGGCGCCGGGGGCGTCGAGGGTGCCCGGGGGGAGGTCCAGGGCGCGTTCGGCGGTGCTGAGGGCGAGGCGGGCGACGGCCGGGGGGCGGTCGGTGCGGTCGGAGTTGGCGTGGGCGCCCAGGCCGTCGAGGACGACGAGGATTTGGATGGCCGCCGACCGCGCGTCGTCCGTGCGGAACTCGCCGCGTGCGACGCCGTCGAGGATCAGGGTCTCCAGCCGGTCGTCGGAGGCGAGTTCCATGCGGGTGACCCGCTCCCGCAGGACCGGGCGGTAGCGGCTCAGATGGCGGGCGTTGATCCAGAGGCGGCTGATGTCGTCGTAGGCCTCGCCGGACGAGAGGGCGAAGTAGCGGGCCAGGTACTGCGCGGGGGTGCCGTCCGGGCGCCGGGCCGGCAGCAGCGTGTCGAGCTCGCCGAGGGCCGCGGCCGAGAACGCCTCGGCCACCAGGTCCTCGGCCGAGGGGAAGTAATGGCTGATCAGGCCGGGCCTGACCGACAGCTCCTCGGCGACCCGCCGCAGCGTGACGCACTCCAGGCCCTCGGTGAGGGCGATGCGCGCGGCGGTCGCGACGATCTCCGCCCGCCGGGCCTCGGGGGTCTTCCGGATCCGCTTGCGCTGAACGCTTGACGACATACCGGCGATGCTATTGAGTGTGCGACCAATAAGCAACCAGGTGGGCAATCACGCACCGGAGGGCCGCATGGCTTCCACGATCCCCGACCCGCGCCCCGGGACAGAGCGCGAGCGGGCACCCCTGCCCGCCGCCGACCGGCCCGCCCGCGTCGAGGCCCACGGCATCGACCACATCCCGGACGCCGAGCGCCACGGACATCCCCGTGAGCTCTTCTCCGTCTGGGCCGCGGCGAACGTCAACTACCTCAGCCTCGTCATCGGCGGCGCCCTCGTCCTCATGGGGCTGAACCTCTGGCAGGCGATCGCGGTGATCGTGGTCGGCAACCTCTTCTGGGTGCTCACCGGCGTCCTCGCCACCTCGGGACCCGCCGCAGGCGCGCCCAGCGAGGTCGTCACGCGCGCCCTCTACGGCGTCCTCGGCAACCGCGTGAACAACGCGGTCGGCGGCTGGCTGGTCTCCGTCTGCTACTTCGCCCTCAACCTCGCGGCCGCCGCGGCCGCCGCCTTCGCCCTCGTCGAGAAGGCCGGCCTCCCGGTGAACGTCCCGGTCGAGATCGCCGTCGTCGTCGTCATCGCCGCCCTCACGCTGGCCATCAGCGTCTACGGCCACGCGCTGATCGTCCGGCTCTACCTGCCGATCACGCTCGCCCTGACCGCCGCCTTCGCGGTCGTCGCCCTCGCCGTCTTCCGGCACGCCGACTTCGGGTACGCCCCCGCCCAGCCGCTCTCCGGCCTCCCGCTGTGGGCGGTGCTCCTGGCCGGCACCACGATGATCGCCTCGGGTCCGCTCTCGTACACGACGAGCGCCGACTTCTCCCGCTACCTGCCCCGCGACAGCTCCCCGCGCGCCATCGCCCTGTGGACCGCGCTCGGCGCGTTCGTCCCCAGCGTCGCGGTCTGTGCGCTCGGCGCGTTCGCCGCGACCGCCGTCGACATGTCGGACCCCCAGACCGCGCTCCAGGGGATCCTGCCCGGCTGGTTCGTGCCGGTCTTCCTGCTCTCCCTGGTCCTCGGCACCATCGCGATCAACGCCCTCACCGCCTACAGCGCCGGCCTCGCCCTCCAGGCCGTCGGCCTGCGCGTCCGGCGCACCGTCAGCGTCCTCCTCGACGGGGCCGTCGCCGTCGCCCTCACCCTCTACGCGCTGCTGGTCTCCGACTTCCTGGACACCGTCGGCAACGCCCTCCAGGCGATCACCGTCCTCACCGGACCGATGATGTGCGTCTACGCCACCGACATCGTCCTGCGCCGCCGCCGCTACGACTCCGCCGCCCTCGCCGACGAGACCCCCGGCAGCCCCTTCTGGTACTCCGGCGGCTTCAACCCGGCCGGTACGGCGGCCCTCCTCGGCGGTCTCGCCGCCGGTGCCCTCTGCGTCGACAGCGTCTACACCGGGCCCGTCGCCGCCGCCGTCGGGATGGACCTCTCGCTGCCCGTCGGCATGGCCGTCGCCACGCTTCTCTACACGGTCCTCGGCCGCCGCGCGATCGCCGCCACCACCCCCGCCGCCTGAGCGCGGCCCCCGAACCGCGGGGCGGCCGGACCGCCCACCCCGACCGCCCCGCGCCCCCGCCTCGCCCGCGCCCCGGCCCCGTGGGCCGCCGCCGCCCGGACGAACCCCCGGACCAGCCGCGGGTCCTCGCCCATCTCCGGGTGCCACTGCACCCCGAGCGCCCAGGCCGGTTCCGCCAGCTCCACCGCCTCCACCGTGCCGTCCTCCGCGTACGCCGAGGCCACCAGCCCCGCGCCGAGCCGGTCCACCGCCTGGTGGTGGTACGTCGGCACCTCGGCCGACTCCGGGACCAGGGACTCGTACAGCGTCCCCGGCACCGGCTTCACCGGGTGACGCCCCATCACCCCCACCGCCTCCACGTGCCCGTCCACGTGCTGCGTCAACGTCCCGCCCAGCGCCACGTTGAGCAGCTGCATCCCCCGGCAGACGCCGAGCAGCGGGGTGCCGGAGGCGAGCGCCGCCTCGATCAGCGCCAGCTCCCAGGCGTCCCGCTCCCGCGCCGGCGGGCCGGTCCGCGGATCGGGCTCGGCCCCGTACCGCACCGGCTCCACGTCCGCCCCGCCCGCCACCACCAGGCCGTCGAGCCGGGCCAGTACGGCCGCCGCGGCGGCGGGCTCGTCCGGCGGCAGCATCGCCACCAGGCCGCCGCCCTCCCGCACGTACCGCGGGTACTGGGCGGGCAGCAGCGCCGCCGGCAGGTCCCACACCCCCCAGCGCGCCCGGTCGAGATAGGTCGTCACGCCGATGAGCGGCTTGGTCGGCTGGTCCACGGGACTCCTCCGGAGGGCTGGCGGTCGGGGCCGGTGCGCCGACTGTAGGACGCGGAGACCCCCCGCGCGGCCCCAATGGACCGGCTGCGTACCTTTCAGGCCAGGAAACCGCGCAGCAGCGCCGCCGTCCCCGCGCAGTGCTCCCGCATCACCTCGCGCGCCGCGTCCGCCTGCCCCTCCAGCACCGCCTCCACCAGCGCGGTGTGCTGGTGCTGGGAGTGCTCCAGGTTGCGGACCAGGAGCGGGATGCGGTCGAGCAGGTCGTTGACGGTCGCGCGGACCGCCGCGTACTGGGCCGTCAGGCTGGGGGAGCCGGCGAGCTCGGCGAGCGTCAGATGGAGCAGCGTGTCCTGGCGGCGGTAGTCGGCGGGCGGCGCGTCCCGGGTGGCCGTGAGCGCCGCCCGCAGCCGCTCCGCGCCCGCCGCGTCCAGGCCCTGCCCGGCGCACAGCCCGGCCGCGCCCACCTCCAGGACCTCCCGGAAGCGCAGCGCGTCCTCCAGCTCGGCTGCGGCGACCCGGCGGCGCGGCCCGGCCCCGTCGGGGCCCTGCGGTCGGGGCAGCACGAACGTCCCGCCGTAACGGCCGCGCCGGCTCTCCACCAGGCCCTGCTCCTGGAGGACCTTCAGGACCTCCCGCAGCGTCACCCGGCTGATCCCCATCCGCTCGGCCAGCTCCCGCTCGGCCGGGAGGCGTCCGCCGTCCGGGACCAGACCGAGGCGGACCACCTGGAGGAGCTGCTCCAGCGCCTCCTCGAAGCCGTTGCCGGCCCGCACCGGGCGCAGCACCGGCGTCAACCGGTCGACCGGGCCCGCCGGTTCACCCGTACGGATCACTTCTCGTCACCCCTGCCCCTGACGCTTCCCAAGCAATGGTCTCGGCCCATACCTTATGACTCCCGTCAGCCGAACGAGGAGAGTCGTCCCGTGGCAGACCGCACACCCCCGCTGGCCGTCGAGGAACTGCGCTCCCTCGTGGCGGCCGGTGAGATCGACACCGTCGTCCTCGCCTTTCCCGACATGCAGGGCCGGCTCCAGGGGAAGCGGTTCGCCGCCCCCTTCTTCCTCGACGAGGTCCTCGCCCACGGCACCGAGGGGTGCAACTACCTCCTCGCCGTCGACACCGAGATGAACACCGTCGACGGCTACGCGATGTCCTCCTGGGAGAACGGCTACGGCGACTTCGCCATGCGCCCCGACCTCGCCACCCTGCGCCGCGTCCCCTGGAACGAGGCCACCGCCCTGGTCACCGCCGACCTGGCCTGGGCCGACGGCTCGCCCGTCGTCGCCGCGCCGCGCCAGATCCTCCGCCGGCAGCTGGAGCGGCTCGCCGCCCACGGCCTCACCGCCCACGTCGGCACCGAGCTGGAGTTCATCGTCTTCCGGGACACCTACGAGCAGGCCTGGGACTCCGGCTACCGCGGCCTCACCCCGGCCAACCAGTACAACATCGACTACTCGGTCCTCGGCGGCGGCCGCGTCGAACCCCTGCTGCGCCGCATCCGCAACGAGATGGCCGCCGCCGGACTCACCGTCGAGTCCGCCAAGGGCGAGTGCAACCCCGGCCAGCACGAGATCGTGTTCCGCTACGACGAGGCCCTCGTCACCTGCGACCAGCACGCCGTCTACAAGACCGGCGCCAAGGAGATCGCCGCCCAGGAGGGGTACTCCCTCACCTTCATGGCCAAGTACAACGAGCGCGAGGGCAACTCCTGCCACATCCACCTCTCGCTCGCCGACGCCGCCACCGGCCGGAACGCGATGGCCGGCGAGGACGAGCACGGCATGTCGTCCGTCATGCGGCACTTCCTCGCCGGACAGGTCGCGGGCCTCCGCGACCTCTCCCTCCTCCTCGCCCCCAACGTCAACTCCTACAAACGCTTCCAGCCCGGCTCCTTCGCCCCCACCGCCGTCGCCTGGGGCCACGACAACCGCACCTGCGCCTTCCGGGTCGTCGGCCACGGCCCCTCCACCCGCTTCGAGAACCGCGTCCCCGGCGGCGACGTCAACCCCTACCTCGCCGTCGCCGCGATGATCGCCGCCGGCCTCCACGGCATCGAACGCGGCCTCGAACTCCCGCCGCCCTGCCAGGGAAACGCCTACGCCGCCGACCTCGCCCACGTCCCCACCACCCTGCGCGAGGCCGCCGAGCTCTGGGAGACCAGCGAGATCGCCAAGGAGGCCTTCGGCGCCGAGGTCGTCGCCCACTACCGCAACATGGCCCGCGTCGAACTCGCCGCCTTCGACGCGGCGGTCACCGACTGGGAACTGCGCCGCTCCTTCGAACGCCTCTGAGAGGACCGAGCCCTTGCCCACCGAACTCCGGGTACTGAACCCGGCGACCGAGGAACTCGTCGCCACCGTCCCCGCCGTCACCCCCGCCGACGTCGACGCCGCCGTCGCCCGGGCCGCCGCCGCCCAGACCGCCTGGGCCGCCGCCGCCCCCGCCGACCGCGCCCGGCTGCTGCGCCGCTTCGCCGCCGTCGTCGACGCCCACACCGAGGAACTCGCCCTCCTGGAGGTCCGCGAGGCCGGCCACACGATCGGCAACGCCCGCTGGGAGGCCGGCAACGTCCGCGACCTCCTCGACTACGCGGCCGGCGGAGTCGAGCGCCTGAACGGCCGCCAGATCCCGGTCCCCGGCGGCCTCGACGTCACCCTCCTCGAACCGCTCGGCGTCGTCGGCGTCATCGCGCCCTGGAACTTCCCGATGCCGATCGCCGCCTGGGCCACCGCGCCCGCCCTCGCCGCCGGCAACGCCGTCCTCCTCAAACCGGCCGAGACCACCCCGCTCACCGCCCTGCGCCTCGCCGCGCTCGCCCTGGAGGCGGGCCTCCCCGAGCACCTCTTCCAGGTCCTCCCCGGCGAGGGCCCCGTCGCCGGCGAGGCCCTCGTCACCCACCCCGGCGTGGCCAAGATCGTCTTCACCGGCTCCACCCGCACCGGCAAGCGGATCATGGCCAAGGCCGCCGACCAGGTGAAGCGCCTCACCCTCGAACTCGGCGGCAAGAGCCCCAACATCGTCTTCGCCGACGCCGACATCGAGGCGGCTGCCGCCGCGGCCCCCATGGCCTTCCTCGACAACAGCGGCCAGGACTGCTGCGCCCGCACCCGGATCCTCGTGCAGCGCGGCGCCTACGACCGCTTCCTGGAACTCCTCGCCCCGGCGATCCAGGAGATCGTCGTCGGCGACCCCCTCGACGAGCGCACCCGGATGGGACCGCTGATCTCCCGCGCCCAGCTCGACCGGGTCCGCTCCTACGTCCCCGAGGACGCCGAGGCCCTCCGCGGCAAGGCCCCCGAGGGACCCGGCTTCTGGTTCCCGCCGACCGTCCTCACCGGCGTGGCCGAGGACGCCCCCTGCGCCGTCGAGGAGATCTTCGGACCCGTCGCCGTCGTCCTCCCCTTCGAGGACGAGGCCGACGCGATCCGGCTCGCCAACGCCACCCCGTACGGCCTGTCCGGCTCGATCTGGACCCGTGACGTCGGCCGCGCCCTGCGCGCCTCCCGCGCCGTCCGGGCCGGGAACCTGTCCGTCAACTCCCACTCCAGCGTCCGCTACTGGACCCCCTTCGGCGGCTACCGGCAGTCCGGCCTCGGCCGGGAACTCGGACCCGACGCCCTGACCGCCTTCACCGAGACCAAGAACGTCTTCATCAGCACGGAAGGCTGACCATGACCACCGAAGAGATCATCTGCCGCCGGCTCGTCGGCCGCACCGCCGTCATCACCGGAGCCGGCAGCGGCATCGGCCTCGCCACCGCCCGCCGGCTCGCCTCCGAGGGCGCCCACGTCGTCTGCGGCGACATCGACGAGCAGGCCGGGAAGGCGGCGGCCGAGGCCGTCGGCGGCACCTTCGTCAAGGTCGACGTCACCGACCCGGAGGAGGTGGAGGCGCTCTTCCGCACCGCCTACGAGACCTACGGCTCCGTCGACATCGCCTTCAACAACGCGGGCATCTCCCCGCCCGACGACGACTCCATCCTGGAGACCGGCCTGGAGGCCTGGAAGCGCGTCCAGGACGTCAACCTCACCTCCGTCTACCTCTGCTGCAAGGCCGCCCTGCCGTACATGCGGCGCCAGGGGAAGGGCTCCATCATCAACACCGCCTCGTTCGTGGCGATCATGGGCGCGGCGACCAGCCAGATCTCGTACACCGCCTCCAAGGGCGGGGTCCTCGCCATGTCCCGCGAGCTCGGCGTCCAGTTCGCCCGCGAGGGCATCCGGGTCAACGCGCTCTGCCCCGGCCCGGTCAACACCCCGCTGCTCCAGGAGCTGTTCGCCAAGGACCCGGAGCGGGCCGCCCGCCGGCTCGTGCACATCCCGGTCGGCCGCTTCGCCGAGGCCGACGAGATCGCCGCGGCCGTCGCCTTCCTCGCCAGCGACGACTCCTCGTTCGTCAACGCCTCCGACTTCCTCGTCGACGGCGGCATCTCCGGCGCGTACGTGACCCCGCTGTAGCCGTCAGAGGAAGGTCAGGCCCTCGCCCCGGTAGGTGGGGACCGCGTCCACCACGCGGTTCCCCTCCACCAGGTGCAGCACGTCGAACCGCTCGCACAGCTCGCCGGCCTTCGCGTGCCGGAACCACACCTTGTCGCCGATCCGCAGATCGTCCGCCGGCGAGCCGAGCAGCGGCGTCTGCACCTCGCCGGGGCCCTCCTGCGGGTCGTAGCGCAGCCCCTCCGGGAGGTACGGGACCGGCAGCCGGTCCCGGCCGGCCGCGCCGGACGCCGGGTAGCCGCCGCCGAGCACGGTGACGCAGCCGACGCCGGGCCGCCGCACCACCGGCAGCGCGAAGAGCGCCGCCGGGCGGCCGGTGAAGGACGAGTAGCCGTCGAAGAGCCGCGGCACATAGAGCCCGGAGCCGGCGGCGACCTCGGTGACGGCGGCCTCGGCGGCGGTGTGCTGGACGCTGCCGGTGCCGCCGCCGTTCACGAACTCCAGGTCCGGCGCCACGGCCCGTACGGCCCCGACCACCGCCGCCCGGCGCTCGGCCAGCTCCCGGCGGGCCACCGCCTGCATCGCCCGGACCGCCCGCGACCGCAGCGGCCGTCCCGCGACCGCGTCGCCGACCCCCGCGACGTGCCCCTCGTACGCCATCAGACCCACCAGCCGGAACCCCGGCCGCCGGACCACCGAGCGGGCCAGCTCCGCCAGCTCCGCCGGGCTCCGCAGCGGCGACCGCCGGGCCCCGATCCGCACCCGGCCGCCGAGCAGCCGCAGCGCCGTGTCCATCTCCAGGCAGACCCGCACCTCCTCGCCGCCGCCGGCCCGCGCCGCGTCCACGAGATCGAGCTGTGCCACGTCGTCCACCATCACCGTCACCGCGGCGGCCAGCTTCGGATCCCGCGCGAGCTCCGCGAAACCGGCCCGGTCGGCGGACGGATACGCCAGCAGGACGTCGTCGAACCCGGCCCGCGCCAGCCACAGCGACTCGGCGAGCGTGAACGACATGACCCCGGAGAAGCCGTCGCGGGCGAGGACCCGTTCGAGGAGCGCCCGGCACCGCACGGACTTGCTCGCCACCCGGACCGGCTTGCCGCCCGCCCGCCGCACCAGATCGTCCGCGTTCGCGTCGAACGCCTCCAGATCGACCAGCGCCAGCGGCGCGTCCAGGGCGGCGGTGGCCCGGTCGTACCGGGCCCGGTCGGCGGCACGGGGAGTCATGGCCCGAGCTTGCCAGACCGTCAGGGGGGCCGGTACCCCTCGTTCCCGTCCGGCGGGGAACAGCCCGTAGAGTGACGGGCATTGTCGGCAGGAGCAGGGGGCGGGATGACCAGCGAGCAGAACCCCCGCGCGCCCCGCACCACGGAGATCCTCCCTCCCCCCGCCACCCCTCCCCAGAGCGCCCCCGCCCCCGCCCCCAAGAGCGCCCTCTCGTCCCTCACCACCCACCTCGCCCCACCGCCCCCGGCCGCGCCGCCCCGCCCCACCCCCGCGCCCCCCGGCACGGCCCCGGGCACGGCTCCCGGCCCCGAGGCGGGGAGGGCTCCGGCCCCGCGCCCGGCGCCGGAGGCGCGCCCCGCGTCGGGCGCCGCTCCGCGCCCCGAGTCTGGCAGGACTCCGGCCCCGCGCCCGACCACGAGTCCGGCCCCGGACCCGAGGCCCGCGTCGGGTACGGCCCCGGCCCGGGGGCCTGCGCCGGGTACGGCCCCGGTCCCGAGGCCCGAGCCGCGCCCCGCGCCGGGTACGGCCCCGGGCCCCGCGCCGAGCACCGCCCCGCGCCCCGCGTCGGGTACCGCACCGGCCCCGAGGCCCGCGCCGGCCCCCGCCCCGCGCCCCGCGCCGGGTCCGGCTCAGCGCCCGGCGCCGGGGACCGCCCCCGACCCGAGGCCCGCGTCGGGCACCGCCCCGCGTCCCGCGCCTGGCACGGCCCCGGCCGCGCGCCCCGCGCCGGGTCTGGCTCAGCGCCCCGCACCGGGGACCGCCCCCACCCCGCGCCCCGCGTCGGGCACCGCCCCGCGGCCCGAGACCCGTGTCGCCCCGCGCCCCGCGCCCGTCGTGCCGCCGCCCGTCGGCGGTGCGGTCGGGGGGCAGGCGGGTTCGCCTCCGCCTCGCCCCGCGCGGCCGCCGGCGGCCGCACGGCCCGGGGCCGTGCCGCGTCGCCCGGCCGTCCCGCCGCGTCCGGCGGGCGCCGGGTCCGCGCCGGTGCCGCCGCCGCGTGCGGCCGACCTCGTGCCGGGCGTCGAGACGACCACGCGGCTGCGGCCCGTGCGGGTACCGGCGTACGGGGTGGAGGAGACCGCCGTCGAGACGACGACGCGGCTGCGGCCGATACGGGAGCGGCGGCGAGGGCGCGCCCTGGCCGCCGCGGCGTGCGTCGTGCTCGGTGTCGGGCTGATCGGCGGTGCGCTCGCCGGGGTGTGGCTCGCCTCCGACCGCGGCGGGGAGTCCGCCGAACCCGCCGGGTACGCCGTCGCCAAGGAGCTCTGGCACAACGCGCCGGTCGACACGCTCTTCCCGCGCACCCTCACCGCCCCCCAGGCCGGGCCCGGGCCCTCCGCCCGTACCTGGACGCGGGTCGTCGTCGCGCCCGACGCGCCCTGCGCCCCCGCCTCCCTCGCCCCCAAGCTGCTCACCGCGCTGCGCCCGCTCGGCTGCGAGCGGGTGCTGCGCGCCACGTACACCGACGCCACCGCCAGCAGCGTCCTCACGGTCGGCCTCGTCTTCACCCGCGCCGAGGTCGAGGCGCAGCGCGCCCTCGGCGGCCGCGGCCTCGCCGCCCGCCTCGGCCACGACGTGCCTCCCGCGCTGCCCGGCCCGGGCACCGTCGCCGCCGGGTTCGGCCCGGCCCAGCGGGCCGGCTGGTGGGTGTCCGCCCCCGCCGACCTGCCCGTCGTCGTGACGGCGGTCTCCGGCTTCGCCGACGGCCGTGCCGTCGACCGCGCGGTCCCCGCCGACCAGGCCATGAAGAAGGACCGCACCGACGCCGTCGCCCAGTCCGGCCTCGGCCACGAGGCGCTCGGCATCGCCGAGGGCCTGGAGAAGCGGCTCCGCACCACCGCCCGGAACGCGGCGAAGGAGGAGGAACAGCGGTGACCCCGCCCCCCACCCGCGACCCCGACCGGCCCCCCACCCGGCCCCGTACCCGCCTCCGCACGGCGGCCACCGCGCCCGCCGCCGCCCTCCTCGCCGCCGCGTTCTCCGTGCTCCCCGCCGCGACGCCCGCGCACGCCGACGCCATCCGCGACCGCCAGTGGGGCCTCGACACCCTCCGCACGGAAGAGGCCTGGCGCACCACCAAGGGCGAGGGCGTCACCGTCGCCGTCCTCGACACGGGCGTCGACTCCGACCACCCCGACCTCACCGGCTCCGTCCTGCCGGGCAAGGACCTCATCGGCTTCGGCGCCGCCGAGGGCGACGACCACTGGGCCCGCCACGGCACCGCGATGGCCGGCATCATCGCCGGCCACGGCCACGGCTGGGCCAAGGACAGCGGCGTCCTCGGCATCGCCCCCGGCGCCCGCGTGCTGCCCGTCCGGGTCATCCTCGAAGGCAAGGACGCGGCACGGGAGAAGGCCCGCAAGACCCGCGGCACCGCCCTCGCCGAGGGCATCCGCTGGGCCGCCGACCACGGGGCCGACGTCATCAACCTCTCCCTCGGCGACGACTCGGAGTCCGCCCACCCCGATCCCGGCGAGGACGCGGCCGTCCAGTACGCCCTCGCCAAGGGCGTCTCCGTGGTCGCCTCGGCCGGCAACGGCGGCGAGAAGGGCGACCACATCTCCTACCCGGCCGCCTACCCCGGGGTCATCGCCGTCGCCGCCGTCGACCGCTACGGCACCCGCGCCCCGTTCTCCACCCGCCGCTGGTACGCCACGGTCAGCGCGCCCGGCGTCGACATCGTCATCGCCGACCCCGACCGCAAGTACTACGAGGGCTGGGGCACCAGCGCCGCCGCCGCGTTCGTCTCCGGCGCCGTCGCCCTCGTCCGCTCCGCACACCCCGACCTGACCCCCGCCCAGGTGAAGAAGCTGCTCGTGGACACCGCCCGCGACCGGCCCGAGGGCGGCCGCAGCGACGCCAAGGGCTACGGCACGGTCGACCCGGCCGCCGCCATCGAGGCGGGCGCGGCGCTGACGCCCGGCGACCCGAAGAGCGCCATCGCCGGCTACCGGGGCCGGTACTTCGGCCAGGGTCCCGTCACGGCCGAGGAGGAGAGCGGTGCCCCGGGCCTGCTCGCCCCGCTCGCCGGCGGCCTCGGCGCGCTCCTGCTGGTGGCCGCCGTCCTCCTCCACCGGACCGGCCGCGGCGACCGACCCCCGGGCGGTTAGGCTCGGGGCGTGGAGCTCAAGAACATCCCCGACCCCGGTTTCTCCGACGACGACGGCACCGCCGACCCGGCGCTCGCCGCGGCCCTCGCGGCCTGGGCGGAGGACCGGACCGCCCACGGCCCCGTCCTGGAGGCGCTGCGCGGCGCCCGGCTCCTCGTCCCCGTCGTCGCCGTGCTCGGCGAGGTGGAGACCGACCCGGAGACCGGGCTGAAGCGGGAGAAGACCAGCGACATGGCGGTGCCGACGCTGACCGCCGGCGACCGGCGCGGGCTGCCCGCCTTCACGTCGATCGCCTCGCTCGCCCTGTGGGACCCGGCCGCCCGGCCCGTCGCGGTCCCGCTCCGGCAGGCGCTGGCCGCCCTCGTCCACGAGAAGGCCGACACCCTGGTCCTCGACATGGCCGGGCCCGTGCCGTACCAGGTGAGCGGCTCCGCGCTGCTGGCCCTCGCCGAGGGCCGCACCAGCACCGACCCGCTGGACGACCCGGCGGTCCGGGAGGCGGTGCGCGCCGCGCTCGCCGCCGAGCCCGCCGTCCTCCGTGCCCACCTCGGCCCCGGCTCCGCCGACGGCACCCTCGCGCTGGTCCTCGCCGAGGACGCCGCCCCGGCCGGGACCGCCCAGCGGGTGGCGCGGGCCCTGGCCGCCGACGAGACACTGAGGGCCCGCCTGGTGCGGGGCCTCGACCTGGCACTGCTGCCGGCCGCGGCCACCCCTCCGGGCGAGCCCTTCTACGTGCGGGACTGACGACTCCGCGGGACCCCGCCGGGCCCCGCGGACCGGTGGACTAGCCGTACACCGCGCCGGTGTACTTCTCGCCCGGGCCCTGGCCCGGCTCGTCCGGGACGATCGACGCCTCGCGGAAGGCGAGCTGGAGGGACTTCAGGCCGTCGCGCAGCGGGGCGGCGTGGAAGGACGAGATCTCCGTGGTGCTGGCGTCGAGGAGGCCCGCGAGCGCGTGGATCAGCTTGCGCGCCTCGTCGAGGTCCTTGTGCTCGTCGCCCTCCTCGGTGAGGCCGAGCTTGACCGCGGCGGCGCTCATCAGGTTGACGGCGACGGTGACGATCACCTCGACCGCCGGGACCTCGGCGATGTCACGGGCCATGGCCTCGAAGTCGGGGTTGTCGCCGGTCTGGCCGGGGGCGGTCGTGGACTCGTTCTGGGGGGTCTCGCTCATGCCCCACACGATAAGCGGGCGCACGGTTCGCGCCGACCGCCGGGTCCTGCTAACCTTGTGTAACGACCGGCCGGACACCTGTGTGCCCGGCCCACAAGTGGAGGCTCCGATCTCCCACCTGACCGCCCTCACGGGCGGCGGGTCACCGGTCAGGTGGCGCCCATCGTTCCGTACGGACGATGGAGCCGCCCGATGTGCGCCCCGCGGTTCACCGTGGTGGTGCTCCGGTTCGCCTTGGAGCCCCGCCTGTGTCCCGTTCGGGGCGTTTTTTGCGCGTCCGTTCGGTTGGTCTCCGTGATGTCACGTGACGTGTCCGTCCGCCAAGGCGGTCGCGTGGTGCTACCGAGGAGGATCCATCAGCGCCGAGCCCCGCATCAACGAGCGGATTCGCGTTCCCGAGGTGCGTCTTGTCGGCCCCAGCGGCGAGCAGGTGGGCATCGTCCCCCTTGCCAAGGCCCTGGAGCTCGCACAGGAGTACGACCTCGATCTTGTCGAGGTCGCGGCGAACGCCCGTCCGCCCGTGTGCAAGCTCATGGACTACGGGAAGTTCAAGTACGAGTCGGCCATGAAGGCCCGTGAGGCGCGCAAGAACCAGGCGCACACGGTCATCAAGGAGATGAAGCTCCGGCCGAAGATCGACCCGCACGACTACGACACCAAGAAGGGTCACGTCGTCCGGTTCCTCAAGCAGGGCGACAAGGTCAAGATCACGATCATGTTCCGTGGTCGTGAGCAGTCCCGGCCCGAGCTCGGCTACCGCCTCCTGCAGCGCCTCGCCGAGGACGTCCAGGAGCTTGGCTTCATCGAGTCCAACCCGAAGCAGGACGGCCGGAACATGATCATGGTTCTGGGTCCGCACAAGAAGAAGACCGAGGCCATGGCCGAGGCGCGCGAGGCCCAGGCCGCGCGCAAGGCGGAGCGCCAGGGCCTCGCGCCCGAGGCCGACGCCCCGGCCGACGCCGAGGAGGCTTCGGCCGACACGTCGGCCGAGAACGCCGAGGCGTGATCCCAGGGGGCTGCCCCCGCGGCAGCCCCCGGGTCCCGCCCGGACCACCACACGAAGGATTGACGCTCCCGGTTCTCCGGTGCCCGCACCGGGGGAGCGCCACTGACGAGGAGATAACGGCGCTATGCCGAAGAACAAGACGCACTCCGGTGCCAAGAAGCGCTTCAAGGTCACCGGCTCCGGCAAGATCCTGCGCGAGCGCGCCGGCAAGCGCCACCTGCTCGAGCACAAGTCGTCCAAGCTGACGCGTCGCCTCACCGGCAACGCCGAGATGGCCCCGGGTGACGCCGCCAAGATCAAGAAGATGCTGGGCATCTGAGCTTGATCTCCCGCCCTCGGCCCCCGAGGGCATCCGGCCAAGACCGGGACCCATCCGTTTTCCGGGTCGTGTGAACACACCACGGCCCCGCTACAAGGAGTAAGAAGTGGCACGCGTCAAGCGGGCAGTCAACGCCCACAAGAAGCGCCGGGCGATCCTCGAGCAGGCCTCCGGCTACCGCGGTCAGCGTTCGCGCCTGTACCGCAAGGCCAAGGAGCAGGTCACCCACTCGCTGGTCTACAACTACAACGACCGCAAGAAGCGCAAGGGCGACTTCCGTCAGCTGTGGATCCAGCGCATCAACGCCGCTGCCCGCCAGAACGGCATGACGTACAACCGCCTCATCCAGGGTCTGAAGGCCGCCAACATCGAGGTGGACCGCAAGATCCTCGCCGAGCTGGCCGTCAACGACATCAACGCGTTCGCCGCGCTGGTCGAGGTCGCGCAGAAGGCCCTCCCGGCCGACGTCAACGCCCCGAAGGCCGCCGCCTGATCTTCAGGCCGCAGTACTTCCGACCGGACCCGCAGGCCCCGCGCCTGCGGGTCCGGTGCGTTGACCGGCGCACCCGCACCCCCGACGAGACCGAGACAGAGACAGAGAGCCGCAGGCACATGTCCACCCCCGAGCTGATCTCCCCGCGTTCCCCGCGCGTCGTCGCCGCCCGGCGGCTCGCCAAGCGCAACTTCCGGGGCAAGGACCGCCTCTTCCTCGCCGAGGGCCCGCAGGCCGTCCGCGAGGCCGTCGCGCACCGGGGCCCGGACGGCGCCCCCACCCTCGTCGAGCTCTTCACCACCGTCGAGGCCGCCGAGCGGTACGCCGCCATCGTCGAGGCCGCCCGCGCCGCCGGCGCCCGCGTCCACCATGCCTCCGACGCGGTCCTCGCCGAGGTCTCGCAGACCGTCACCCCGCAGGGCCTCGTCGGCGTATGCCGCTTCCTCGACTCGCCCTTCGAGACGATCCTCGCCGCGAAGCCCAAGCTGGTCGCCGTCCTCGCGCACGTCCGCGACCCCGGGAACGCCGGCACCGTGCTCCGCTGCGCCGACGCCGCCGGCGCCGACGCGGTGATCCTCACCGACGCCTCCGTCGACCTGTACAACCCCAAGTCGGTCCGCGCCTCCGTCGGCTCCCTCTACCACCTCCCCGTCGCCGTCGGCGTCCCCGTCGAGCAGGCCGTCGCCGGCCTCAAGGCCGCGGGCGTCCGCGTCCTCGCCGCCGACGGCGCCGGCCAGGACGACCTGGACGACGAGCTCGACGCCGGCACCATGGGCGGCCCGACCGCCTGGATCTTCGGCAACGAGGCCTGGGGGCTGCCCGAGGAGACCCGGGCCCTCGCCGACGCCGTCGTCCGCGTGCCCATCCACGGCAAGGCCGAGAGCCTCAATCTCGCCACGGCCGCGGCGGTCTGCCTGTACGCCTCCGCCCGCGCCCAGCGCCCCCGCCGCACCGCCTGAACCACCCCGCCGGCCCGCCGGGCGGCGTGTCCCATGGCTGTGATTCGGCCACTCGGAGTGTCCTTCCGGCTCCCGCAGGTCACCCTCGCCCAGTAGAGTGACGCACTCGGGGCCCACTGCGGTACACGGAGGGGTGGGAGACGGGGATGACGGTCGGCACGGACAGTCCCGCGCGAACCGCACGACGAGGCGGAGACGGGACGGGCGCGCCCGGACCCTGGCCCGGGATCGACCCCGACGACCTGCCCGACGGGCTCGTCGTCGCCGACGAGGACGGCCGGGTGGTCTGCTTCAACGCCGCCGCCAGCCGCATCACCGCCGTCCCGGCCGCCGAGGCGCTCGGCCGCCCGCTCGACCAGGCGCTGCCCCTGGAGGACCTCAAGGGGCACCGCTGGTGGCCCCTCACCGACCCGTACGGCGGCCTCGCCACCCGCCGCGGCCAGCCCGAGCGGAACCTGCTCCTGCCCGGCGGCCGCGAGGTCCTCGTCTCCGCCCGGTACGTCCGCGAGCACCCCACCGGACCCGTCCGCCGGGTCGTGGTCTCGCTGCGCGGCACCGAGGCCCGCCGCCGCTCCGAGCGCAGCCACGCCGAGCTCATCGCCACCGTCGCCCACGAACTGCGCTCGCCGCTCACCTCCGTCAAGGGCTTCACCGCCACCCTCCTCAGCAAGTGGGAGCGGTTCACGGACGAGCAGAAGCGGCTGATGCTGGAGACCGTCGACGCCGACGCCGGCCGCATCAAACGGCTCATCGCCGAACTCCTCGACATCTCGCGGATCGACGCGGGCCGCCTGGAGGTCCGCCGCCAGCCCGTCGACATCACCGCCGCCGTCGGCCGCCACATCCAGGTGCACACCACCGGCGGCCAGCCCCCCGACCGCTTCTTCGTCCGCACCCGCCCCGGACTGCCGCCGCTCTGGGCCGATCCCGACAAGATCGACCAGATCCTCGGCAACCTCCTGGAAAACGCGGTGCGCCACGGCGCCGGAACCGTCACCATCGAGGTGGCGCCCCGCACCGCGGGCGACGACGGCACCGGCGAGGAGGGGACGGAGGTCACCGTGAGCGACGAGGGACCCGGCATCCCCGAGGAATCCATGAACCGCGTCTTCACCCGCTTCTGGCGGGGCAGCAAGCGCGGCGGCACCGGTCTCGGCCTCTACATCGTCAAGGGCCTCGTCGAGGCCCACGGCGGCACCATCACCGTCGGACGCGGCCCGCGCGGTGGGGCCGAGTTCCGATTTATCCTGCCCGTCGGCGCCCCGGCCCATCTCGTCTGACGTCTCACCCACCGAGACCCGACGGGATCCAGAGCCACCGGGGCCCCCACGGGCTCATCAGCGTGTCCCCACCCCGTTAGACTCGACCTTTGGCACGTTTGCGCCCTTGTCGTCTGTCGTCGAACCGGGGTCGCCCCAGCCAAGCCCAACGGAAGCACGGGAAGAAATGTCGGCACCCAATAAGTCGTACGACCCGGTCGAGGTCGAAGCCTTGAAACCGGAAGAGATCGAGCGCATGCGGGACGAGGCGGTCGCCGCCTTCGCCGCCGCCGGCGACCTCGACGAGCTCGCGCACGCCAAGACCGCGCACACCGGCGGCACCTCGCCGCTGGCCCTCGCCAACCGCGAGATCGGCGCGCTGCCCCCGCAGGCCAAGGCCGCGGCCGGCAAGCTCGTCGGTCAGGCCCGCGGCGTCGTCTCCAAGGCGCTCGCCGCCCGCCAGGCCGAGCTGGAGGCCGAGCGCGACGCCCGCGTCCTCGTCGAGGAGGCCGTCGACGTCACCCTGCCGTACGACCGCGTCCCGGCCGGCGCCCGCCACCCGCTGACCACGCTGATGGAGCGCGTCGCCGACGTCTTCGTCTCCATGGGCTACGAGGTCGCCGAGGGCCCCGAGGTCGAGGCCGAGTGGTTCAACTTCGACGCCCTGAACTTCGTGCCGGACCACCCGGCGCGGCAGATGCAGGACACCTTCTTCGTCCAGGGTCCGGAAGGCACGACCGGCGACGAGTCCGGCGTCGTGCTCCGCACCCACACCTCGCCGGTCCAGGCCCGCACCCTCATCGACCGGGAGCCCCCGGTCTACGTGGTGTGCCCCGGCCGCGTCTACCGCACCGACGAGCTCGACGCCACGCACACCCCGGTCTTCCACCAGATCGAGCTGCTCGCCGTCGACGAGGGCCTCACCATGGCCGACCTCAAGGGCACCCTCGACCACATGGTCCAGGCGCTCTTCGGCGCGGACATGAAGACCCGGCTCCGCCCGAACTTCTTCCCGTTCACCGAGCCGTCCGCCGAGATGGACATGCTCTGCTACGTCTGCCGCGGCGAGTCCGTCGGCGACCCCGACCGCCCCTGCCGCACCTGCGGCAGCGAGGGCTGGATCGAGCTCGGCGGCTGCGGCATGGTCAACCCGAAGGTGCTCATCGCCTGCGGCGTGGACCCGGAGAAGTACAGCGGCTTCGCCTTCGGCTTCGGCATCGAGCGGATGCTGATGTTCCGGCACAACGTGGAAGACATGCGAGACATGGTCGAGGGCGACGTCCGGTTCACCCGGCCGTTCGGGATGGAGATCTGATGCGGGTCCCGCTTTCTTGGCTGCGGGAGTACGTCGACCTGCCGGCGACGGAGACCGGCCGCGACGTCCAGGCCAAGCTCATCACCGCCGGCCTCGAGGTCGAGACCGTCGAGCAGCTCGGCGCCGGCCTCACCGGCCCGCTGGTGGTCGGCAAGGTCCTCACCATCGAGGAGCTGACGGAGTTCAAGAAGCCCATCCGCTTCTGCACCGTCGACGTCGGCCGGGCCAACGGCACCGGCGAGCCCCAGGAGATCATCTGCGGCGCCCGGAACTTCGCCGTCGGCGACAAGGTCGTCGTGGCCCTGCCCGGCGCCGTCCTCCCCGGCGACTTCCGGATCGCCGAGCGCAAGACGTACGGCAAGGTCTCGCGCGGCATGATCTGCTCCAGCGACGAGCTCGGCATGGGCGAGGACCCGAACCACGGGATCATCATCCTGCCGCCGGAGCACGAGGTCGGCCTGGACGCCACCGCCCTCCTGGAGCTGTACGACGAGGTCCTCGACATCGCCGTCACCCCGGACCGCGGCTACTGCCTCTCGATGCGCGGCGTCGCCCGCGAGGCCGCCATCGCCTACGGGCTGCCGCTGCGCGACCCGGCGCTCCTCGACGTGCCCGCGCCGAACTCCTACGGCTACCCGGTCCAGATCGCCGACCCCCTCGGCTGCGACCGCTTCACCGCCCGCACGGTCGTCGGCCTCGCCCCCGAGGCCCGGTCGCCGATCTGGCTCCAGCGCCGCCTCCAGAAGGCGGGCATGCGTCCGATCTCGCTCGCCGTCGACATCACCAACTACGTGATGCTGGAGCTCGGTCAGCCGCTGCACGCCTACGACCGCACCCGGATCGACGGCCCCATCGGGGTCCGCCGCGCCGAGGCCGGCGAGAAGATCACCACCCTCGACGGCACGGTCCGCGTCCTCGACGCCGCCGACCTGGTCATCACCGACAACCGCGGCCCCATCGGCATCGCGGGCGTCATGGGCGGCGCCGATACCGAGATCGCCGACCCGGTCACCGACGCCGAGACCGGCGCCGTCACCGGCTCCAGCGAGGTCGTCATCGAGGCCGCGCACTTCGACCCGATCTCGATCGCCCGCACCGCCCGCCGCCACAAGCTGTCCTCCGAGGCGTCCAAGCGCTTCGAGCGCGGCGTCGACCCGCAGGCCGCGGCCGCCGCGGCCCAGCGCTGCGTCGACCTGCTGGTGCTGCTCGCGGGCGGCACCGCGGAGGCCGGCGTCACCGAGATCGCCGCCCCGTCCGCGCCCCGCACCATCACCATGCCGGCGAACCACCCGGACAAGGTCGCGGGCGTGGACTACGGCCGCGAGACCGTCGTCCGCCGCCTCCAGGAGGTCGGCTGCGACGTCTACGGCCAGGACGAGCTCGTCGTCACCGTGCCCTCGTGGCGCCCCGACCTGAACGAGCCGAACGACCTCGCCGAAGAGGTCATCCGGCTGGAGGGCTACGAGAACCTGCCCTCCACGCTGCCGAAGCCCCCGGCCGGCCGCGGCCTCACCGAGCGCCAGCGCGTCCACCGCCGGGTCGGCCGCGCCCTCGCCGGAGCCGGCTACGTCGAGGCCCTGAACTACCCCTTCATGGGGCAGCAGGTCCTCGACCAGCTCGGCCTCGACGCGGACGACGCCCGCCGCAAGGTCGTCACCCTCGTCAACCCGCTCTCCGACGAGGAGCCCGCGCTCCGCACCACGCTGCTCCCCGGCCTGCTCGGGGCGCTGCGCCGGAACGACAGCCGCGGCAGCCACGACCTGGCGCTCTTCGAGACCGGTCTGGTCTTCCGCCCCGAGGGCGAGCCGAAGGCCGCCGTCCGCCTCCCGGTGGACCGCCGTCCCACCGCCGAGGAGATCGCCGGCGTCAACGCCGCGCTGCCCCGGCAGCCGCGCCGCGCCGCCGTCGTCCTCGCCGGCGCCCGCGAGCAGTCCGGCTGGTGGGGCAAGGGCCGTCCGGCCGACTGGGCCGACGCGATCGAGGCCGCCCGCATCATCGCCGCCGAGGCCGGTGCGGAGCTGCTGATCGAGGCCGACCAGCACGCCCCGTGGCACCCGGGCCGCTGCGCCGCGTTCCACGTCATGGTCGACGGGGTCAAGACCCTCGCCGGCCACGGCGGCGAGCTCCACCCCCGTGTCGTCAAGGCGCTGGGCCTGCCGGCCCGCTCCTGCGCGATGGAGCTGGACCTGGACGTCCTGGAGCGGGCGAGCGAGGGACCGGTCAAGGCCCCCCGCATCTCCGCCTTCCCGGTCGCCACCCAGGACGTCGCCCTGGTCGTCGACCAGGCCGTGCCGTCCTCCGAGGTCGAGTCCCACCTGGCCGAGGGCGCGGGTGAACTCCTGGAGTCCATCCGCCTGTTCGACGTCTACACCGGCGACCAGGTCGGCGAGGGCAAGAAGTCCCTGGCGTACGCGCTGCGGTTCCGCGCCGCGGACCGCACGCTTACCGTCGAGGAGGCCACCGCCGCCCGCGACGCCGCGGTCGCCCGGGCCGCCGAGCACACCGACGCCGTGCTGCGCGGCGCCTGACGCCGACGGCACCACACCACGGAGGGCCGCCCCGGGACCAGCTCCCGGGTCGGCCCTCCGCCGTGTTCGGGCCCGGCCGCGCCCGGACACCCTGCGCCGTCCGTCCTCGCCCGGCCAGGCCGTACCCCCCGGGGGGGCCCGCGCATCCGGCCTGGCCCGGCCGCCCGGCCCGGGCTCGTCCTACCCCGGCCCTGCACGGCCCGGCCCTGCACGGCCCGGCCCTGCACGGCCCGGCCCTGCACGGCCCGGCCTTGCCTCGCCCGGCCTGGCCCCGCCGCGCCCCCGGCCTCGCCCAGCCCCGCCGCGCCCCCGCGCACCCGGCACGCCCGGCCCGGCACGCCCGGCCCGGCCTCACGGAGCCCGCCCCCACCCGGCTCGTACGGGCCGTCGATCGTCGGCAGCGCGTGCGCGTGGTGTGCCCGTGGCGTGGGGAGGCGCGCCGGGGGCGCTCACTCCTTCGGGTGAGATCACCGGGCGGTGTTCCCCCGTGGTCCGCGCGGTCGGCAGAATCGACGCGGCCACAGGGGCGGACCTGTGTGCCGCAGGGCCTTCGGGCGCTGTCGGGGCTCGGGAAGGGCCGTATATGCTCCGTACCAGCCGTGGCGGCCGTGGCCGCACCGGGACCGCCCTCGGGGCGCGGCTCCGCGAGACCGCCCCGCTCGCCCTCCCCGTCGGCTGGGGGGCGGTGGCGGTGGCCTGGAAGTTCGGCTGTCCGCTGGCCCGGCAGCCGGGGCTGCCGATGCGGATCGCGACCAGCGTCGTCTTCCTCACCGTCGGCACGGGCCTGGTCCTCGGGGTGCGGTGGCAGCTGCGGCGCGAGCTGGCGCGGGTGCGGGCCGTCGCCGAGGCCACCCAGCGGGTGCTGCTGCGCCCGCCGCCCGCCCGGCTCGACGGACTCGCCCTGGCCGCGGGGCAGTTGTCGGCCACCCGGGGAGCATCGGTGGGCGGCGACCTGTACGAGGCGGTGGCGACGCCGTACGGCGTGCGCATCCTGATCGGGGACGTACGGGGCCACGGGCTTTCCGCCCTGGGCGCGGTCGTCGCCCTCCTGGGGAGCTTCCGGGAGGCCGCCCACGACGAGGCCGAACTCGGCGGGGTGCTGCGCAGGCTGGAGCGGGCGCTGCAACGGCACCTGCGGGAGCGGGCGCGCGACGAGCACCCGGCCGCCGGGAACGGCACGCCCGAGCACCCGGTGGCCGAGGAGTTCGTGACGCTGCTGCTCCTGGAGGTCCGGTCCGACGGCCGGCTCGCCGTCCTCGACTGCGGCCACCCCGCCCCGTACCGGCTCGGCGACCGGGTGGAGCGCCTGCCGCTGGGGGAGCCGCTGCCGCCGCTCGGCGTGCTGCCGCTGCCCGCCGCGCTCGCCCCGTACACCGGCGCGCGGCTGCTGCCCGGTGAGACGCTGGTGCTGCACACCGACGGCGCGGAGGAGGCCCGGGACGACCGGGGCCGCTTCTTCGGCCTGGAGGCGGCGCTCGCCCGGAGCTCCGGGCGGCCGCCCGCGGGCGTCGTCCGGCAGGTGCACGAGGCGCTGCTGCGCCACACCGGGGGCCGGCTCGACGACGACGTGGCCCTGCTCGTCGTCCGCAACGACCGGGTCCGCGTGCCGGCGCAGCCCGCCGAACCCGGGCTGCGCCGTCCCCGGCCCGCTCCCTCCACCCACTGCTGAGCGGAGGGCCCGGGGGTACGGGCGCCGCCCGCCCCGCCACGGAGTGTCGGGCAGATCGGCGGGGCGGGCGGCGCGGACCGGGCGGCCGCACTGTACGAGGGGGGAGCCGGCGGCCCGGTCGTTCCTCGCCCTTCCGGCGAGGAAGCCCAGTCAAGCGGTACGGCCGCGGCGGCGGCAGCGCGCGCGGACCGGAAGAACGGGTACTTCATTCACACCCCGTGCGAAATCGCACCGGGCGAATTCGGCCACCGCTAGGCTGAGTTCACCGAGCGACCGGAGGGGCCATGCAGCCCAACACCCTGCTCGACGCCCTCCTGGACGAGGCGGGCGTCTCCCACGCCGGGCTCGCCGACCGCGTGAACCGGGCCGGACGGGCCAGGGGCCTTGCCCTGCGTTACGAACACACCGCCGTGGCGCGGTGGTTGAAGGGTCAGCGGCCACGCGGCCAGGTGCCCGACCTGATCTGCGAGGTGCTCGCGGCCCGGCTGCGCCGGCCCGTCACCCTCGACGACATCGGGCTCGGCGTGCCCGTCGGCGGCCCGCCCGCGCCCGGCACGCCGTTGAACGGCTTCGTCGATCGGGCCACCGCGCTGTGGCGGTCGGACGAACAGCAGCGCCCGTACCTGGCCAGCGCGCCGGCGGTGACCGGCACGCCCGCGGTGATGCCGGTGTGGGAGTGGGAGAACCCGCCGGAGGACACCGACGTCTCCCGGACCGGCCTGACCCGGGTCGAGCCCGCCGACATCGCGCTGCTCAGCGCGGCCCGCGCCCACTACGAGCAGATGTACCGCAAGGCCGGCGGTATCGCGACCCGCGCCCGGATCGTCGGCTTCCTCACCACCGAGGCCGCGCCCCGGCTGCGCGGCTCGTACAGCGACGCCTTGGGCCGCTCCCTGCACCGCGCCACCGGCGGCCTCGTGGCGGTGGCCGGAATCTGCGCCTACGATGCCGACGCCCACGGGCTCGCGCAGCGCTACTTCCACCAGGCGCTGCGCCTCGCCAAGGCCAGCGGGGACCGGGCCTTCGGTGCCTACGTGGTGGCGCTGATGGTCAACCAGTCGCTGCTCCTGGGGGAGTTCCGGCAGGCGGTGGCCTTCGCGGAGGCGGCGCTGCGGGCGGCGGACGGGGCCATCACCCCGGCGCTCGCCGCCGACCTGACGGCGATGCAGGCGAAGGCGTACGCCCGGCTCGGCGACGGGACGGCGGCGCTCGGCTGCATCCTGCGGGCCGAGCGGGCGGCGGACCGCATCACCCCGGCCGCGGAGCCGGCCGAGACCGGCTACGTCCAGCCCGGGCTCGTCAACGTACAGGTCGCGGAGGCCCTCCTCAGTCTGGGTGATCTCGCGGGGGCGTACGAGCACGCGGCGCGGGCGGTCGGGACGCCCTCGCACGACCGGGGCCGGGTGCACCGGCTCGCGCTGCTCTGCCAGGTCGAACTGCGGCAGGGCGAGGCGGAATCGGCGGCGCGGACGGCGGTCGAGATGACCGAGCGGGCACGCGGGATGGAGTCCCGCCGACTGCGCGACCGGCTGCGCCAGGCCCGGGAGCACCTCCTCGCCTGCGGCGCGGGGGACGCCCGCGAGGCGGCGGCGCTGATCGACGGGGCGCTGCGCGTTCCGCTCTGACCGTTCACCTGCTGCGATATTGCCACCGAACACGCGCCTACCAGTCGGAAGGTGGCAAGAACGTGCAGTGGACGAACCTGAGCGAACGCTCCGTCTATGAAAACCGGTGGTTCCGAGTGAACCTCGCGGACGTCGAACTCCCGGACGGCCGCCACCTCGACCACTATCTGATCCGGCTCCGCCCCGTCGCCGTCGCGACCGTCGTCAACGACGCCGAGGAGGTCCTGATGCTCTGGCGCCACCGCTTCATCACCGACAGCTGGGGGTGGGAGCTGGCCGCCGGCGTCGTCGAGGACGGCGAGACGCCCGAGGCGGCAGCCGCCCGCGAGATGGAGGAGGAGACCGGCTGGCGGCCGGGGCCGCTGCGCCATCTGCTCACCGTCGAGCCCTCCAACGGCCTCAGCGACGCCCGGCACCACCTCTACTGGGCCCAGCGGGCCACCTGGACCGGCCCGCCGGCCGACGGCTTCGAGTCCTCGCGGCGCGCCTGGGTGCCGCTGAAGGAGGTCCCGGAGCTGATCGCCCGCGGCGAGGTCCCGGCGGCGAACATGGCGGCCGGACTGCTGATGCTGCACCACCTGCGGCTCGGCTGACGCCCGGGCCCGGGGGCCCAGGGCCGCCCGGAAAAGTCGGAACGGCTCGTACCTGTGCGGGGGTACGAGCCGTTCCTGCCGCGGAGAGCGACAACCGTGGGACGCCCGGGGCGTCGGGGGGTCAGGCGTAGACGTAGAAGCCCGAGCCCGTCTTGCGGCCGAGCCGGCCCGCGTCGACCATCCGCTGGAGCAGCGGGGGAGCGGCGTACAGCGGCTCCTTGAACTCGGAGTACATCGAGTCGGCGATCGAGGCGATCGTGTCGAGGCCGATGAGGTCCGAGAGCTTGAGCGGGCCCATCGGGTGGGCGCAGCCGTACTCCATGCCGTTGTCGATGTCCTCGCGGCTCGCGATGCCGGACTCGAACATCCGGATCGCGGAGAGCAGGTACGGCACGAGCAGGGCGTTCACGATGAAGCCGGAGCGGTCCTGGGCGCGGATCGCGTGCTTGCCGAGCAGCTTCTCGGCGAAGGCCTGCGCCCGGCTGATGGTGCCCTCGGAGGTGGTGAGGGCCGGGATCAGCTCGACGAGCTTCTGCACCGGGGCCGGGTTGAAGAAGTGGATGCCGATGACGTGGTCGGGGCGGGAGGTCGCCACGGCCAGCTTCACCAGCGGGATGGAGGAGGTGTTCGAGGCGAGGATGGCGTCGGGCCGGGTCAGGACCTGGTCGAGCACCTGGAAGATCTCGGTCTTGACCTGCTCGTTCTCGACGACCGCCTCGATGACGAGGTCGCGGTCGGCGAACTCCCCGAGGTCGGTCGTGAAGCTCAGGTTGGCCAGGGCCGCGTCCCGCTCCTCCTCGCTGATCTTGCCGCGTTCGGCGGCCTTGGTCAGCGAGTTCAGCAGCCGCGTGCGGCCGATCTCCAGCGCCTCGCCGGTGGTCTCGGCCACCTTCACCTGGAGACCGCTCCGGGCACACACCTCTGCGATGCCCGCGCCCATCTGGCCGCAGCCCACCACTCCGACGCGCTCAATGTCGGCCATGGAGTCCGTCACCTCGTGCCTTTCGCTCTTCTCTGGCGGCGGGCCCCCGTGTGATTCCGGTGCGCACGCCTCGACCCCATGACGTTACTCCGATTCGCGCGATGATCGATCGGTCGGAGGCGGGCATGCTGTCCCAGGAGGTGTGACGTGTCCGACAGCGGAGGGGTACAAGTGCGGCCTATCGGGAGAAGAGGGTTTGTGACGACCGCCACGGGAGCGGCATTCGCCGTCGTGGGGAGCGGCGCTCCGGGCGCCGCCGCGGAGCGGCGCGGGGCGCGCGGACGGGATCCCGCCCCGGCGCCGACGACGGCGCCCGGGGCGGAGCCCGCGGCGGGGCCGGCCGGAGGGGCGGCGGCGGACAGCTTCCGGTTCCGCGGGATGTGGGTGGCGACCGTCACCAACAGGGACTGGCCGTCCCGCCCCGGCCTCTCCGCCGGGGCGCAGAAGGCCGAGCTCCTCGCCCACCTGGACAAGGCGGTGGAGCGGCGGCTCAACGCCGTGGTCCTCCAGGTGCGGCCCACCGCCGACGCCCTGTGGCCGTCGCCGTACGAGCCCTGGGCGCAGTGCCTCACCGGGACGCAGGGCCGCGACCCCGGCTGGGACCCGCTGGGGACGGCGGTCGCCGAGGCCCACGCGCGGGACCTGGAGCTGCACGCCTGGTTCAACCCGTACCGTGTGGCGAACCACACGGACCCGGCCCGGCTCGCGGCCTCCCACCCGGCCCGGCTCCACCCCGGGTGGACCGTGCCCTACGGCGGGAGGCTCTACTACGACCCCGGGCAGCCCGAGGTCCGGCGCTTCGTGCAGGACGCCATGCTCGACGCGGTGCGCCGCTACGACCTGGACGCCGTCCACTGGGACGACTACTTCTACCCGTACCCGGTGGCGGGGGAGGACTTCGACGACGACGGCTCGTACGCCCGCCACGGCGCCGACTTCCCCGACCGCGCGGACTGGCGGCGCCACAACACCGACCTGCTGGTCTCGGAGATGTCCGCCCGGATCAAGGAGCTCAAGCCGGGCGTCGCCTTCGGCGTCAGCCCCTTCGGGGTGTGGCGGAACCGCGCCGATGACCCCGCGGGCTCCGACACCCGGGGCGGGCTGTCGAGCTACGACGACCTGTACGCGGACACCCGCAAGTGGGTCCGGGAGGGCTGGATCGACCACGTGGTGCCGCAGCTGTACTGGCACATCGGCCACTCCGGCACCGACTACGCCACCCTCCTCGACTGGTGGGACGCGACGGTGGAGGGGACGGGCGTGGGCCTCTACGTCGGCGAGGCGCTGTACAAGGCGGGCGACCCGGCCCAGCCCGAGGCGTGGCAGGACCCGCGTGAGCTGTCACGGCACCTGGCACTGGCCGTCGAACGCCCGGGCGTCGGCGGACACTGCTACTTCGCGGCGCGGGAGGTCACGCGGGACCGCGCCGGCGCCCTCGCCGCCGTCGTGGCCGACCACTACCGGGAGCGGGCCCGCGGGCCGCGCGCCGCGGGCCCGGCCTCCTAGGGCCTGTCGTCGTGACGGACGACGGTGTCGGGGCCCGGGGACATCAGGGCCTCGTGACCGTCGTCGTCGAACCTCACCTTGTAGGGGGGAGCGCCGTTCTCCCCCTTCACTTCCAGGACCTGGGCCGTACGGTCGTGCCGACCTACGGTCCGGCCGTGCACCAGCAGTCTGTCGCCCACACTCGCCTGCATCGGATGACCTCCTCGCGCGCGTAGGGCCTTTGTCTGTCATTGTGACGCAGGTCACTGCCGCCCGTCGCGTCAGCTCTTCGCGCGCTGGGTCACCGCGATGCAGACCAGCACGCCGACGGCCGCGACCGGCGCGGCCAGGGGCAGGGACTCGCCCAGCAGGAAGACCGACCAGAACAGCGTCAGCAGCGGCTGGGCGAGCTGGAGCTGGCTGGCGCGGGGGATGCCGATCGTGGCCATGCCGCGGTACCAGACGTACAGGCCGAAGAAGGTGGAGCCGGCCGCCACCCAGGCCAGGCCGATCACGCCGTGGGCGGTGAGGCGCACCGGTTCCAGGGAGAGCGCCACCACCGAGGCCGGGGCCATCAGCGGCAGGGAGAGCACCAGCGCCCACCCGATCACCTGCCAGCCCGGCATCACCCGGGCCAGGCGGCCGCCCTCGGTGTAACCGGCGGCGCAGACGAGGAGCGCGCCGAAGAGGTAGAGGTCGCCGGTGGAGAGCGCGCCGCCGCTCTGCTGGACGGTGAAGGCGATCACGACGGCGGCGCCGGCGAGGGCAGCGGTCCAGAAGGTGCGCGACGGGCGTCGACCGGTCCGCACGGCGGCGAAGGCGGCCGTGGTGAGCGGCAGCAGGCCCACGACGACGGCGGCGTGCGAGGTGGTGGAGGTCCGCAGGGCCAGCGTGGTCAGCAGCGGGAACCCCACCACCACGCCCCCGGCGACCACCGCGAGCCCGGCCAGGTGGCGGCGCTCCGGCAGCGGGACCCGGCCCGCGAGCAGGAAGACGCCGGCGATCGCCGCGGCGAGCGTGGAGCGCACGGCCACCAGCGACCAGGGGCCGAAGCTCTCCAGGCCCCACACCGTCGACGGGAAGGTCAGCGAGAAGGAGACGACGCCCAGGAGGGCGAGAACGGTGCCCTGCGCGCCCGGCGCCGCCACCGAGGTGGGAGCCGGGCCCGTCCGGTCGCTGACCGCTATCGTCATGGGGGCAGTAGCGCTACTCTTGGCTCTCATGCATGAGCGTAGCAGCGTGGCCGAACTGGCGAAAACCCTGAAAGCGGAGCTCGACCGCTACTCTCCCGGTGGAAAGCTGCCATCGAGCCGGGCGCTCGTCGAACGCCACCACGTCTCCCCGGTGACCGTCTCCCGCGCCCTCGCCCAGCTCGCCGCCGAGGGCCTGGTCGTCACCCGGCCCGGCGCCGGCGCCTTCAAGGCCGAGGCACCCGCCCCCGCCGCCACCGGCGACACCTCCTGGCAGGAACTGGCCCTCAGCGCCGACGCCGCCACCGAACTCGTCCCCCGCGCCGTCGACGCCTCCGGCGTCCTCGTCACCCTCGCCGCGCCCCCGCCCGGCGTCGTCGAGTTCAACGGCGGCTACCTCCACCCCTCCCTCCAGCCCGAGCGGGCCCTGGCCGCCGCCCTCGCCCGGGCCGGCCGCCGCCCCGGCGCCTGGGGCCGGCCGCCCTCCGACGGCCTCGCCGAACTCCGCGAGTGGTTCGCCCGCGAGATCGGCGGCGGCGTCACCGGCGCCGAGGTCCTCATCACCGCCGGCGGCCAGTCCGCCCTCACCACCGCTCTGCGCGCGCTCGCCCCGCCCGGCACCCCCGTCCTCGTCGAGTCGCCCACCTACCCCGGCATGCTCGCCGTCGCCCGCGCCGCCGGGCTGCGCCCGGTGCCCGTGCCCGCCGACGCCGACGGCATCCGCACCGACCTCCTCGAAGCCGCCTTCCGCGCCACCGGCGCCCGCGTCCTCGTCTGCCAGCCGCTCTTCCAGAACCCCACCGGCGCCGTCCTCCCGCCCGAGCGCCGCCGGGAGGTCGTCCGCATCGCCCGCGCCGCCGGCGCCTTCGTCGTCGAGGACGACTTCGCCCGCCGGCTCGTCCACGAGGACGCCCCGCCGCTGCCCGCGCCGCTCGCCGCCGACGACCCCGACGGCGTCGTCGTCCACGTCCGCTCCCTCACCAAGATCACCTCGGCGAGCCTGCGGGTCGGCGCGCTCGCCGCCCGCGGCCCCGTCCTGGAGCGGCTGCGAGCCATCCAGGTCGTCGACAGCTTCTTCGTCCCCCGCCCCCTCCAGGAGGCCGCCCTCGAACTCGTCGGCGCCCCCGCCTGGTCCCGCCACCTCAGGACCGTCTCCCAGGAGCTGAAGGCCCGCCGCGACACCCTCACCGCCGCCGTCGCCCTCCGGCTCCCCGAACTGGCCCTGCCCCACGTCCCCTATGGCGGCTACCACCTCTGGCTCCGCCTCCCCGACGCCCTCCCCGAGGCCGCCCTCCTCGCCGCCGCCCTCCGCGCCGGCGTCGCCGCCGCTCCCGGACGGCCCTACTTCTGCGCCGAACCGCCGGCCGGCCACATCCGGCTGAGTTTCGCGGGTGTCGCCGGGCCCACGGAGATCACCGAGGGCGTCCGCAGGCTCCGCACCGCCATGGACGAACTGCTCCCGTGACGCCCGGCGGGCCGGGCCGCCGCGCGAGCCCCGCGCGGCCGCCCGGAAAACCCGCCTGACACCTGCCCGCGGCTTTGGCATCCTCCGGCCATGACCGAGACCACCGCCGTCACCCTCCACGGGGCGTACGAGATCTCCGCCGACCCCGCCCGCATCGACCCCGCCCGCGTCCACCACTGGCTCTCCACCGACGCCTACTGGGCCCTCGGCCGACCTCGGGAGAAGCAGGACGCGGCCATCGCCGGCTCGCTCAACTTCGGCGCCTACCACCGCGACACCGGCGAGATCGCCGCGTACGCGCGCGTGATCACCGACCACGCCACCTTCGCCTGGCTCTGCGACGTCTACGTCGACCGGCCGGCCCGCGGCACCGGCCTCGGCACCGCCCTCGTCACCGCCGTCCGCGACCACCTGGAGCCGTACGGGCTCCGCCGGATCATGCTCGCCACCGCCGACGCCCACGGCGTCTACGAGAAGGTCGGATTCGCGCCACTGAAGAATCCGGACATGTGGATGTCTCTCGGACACGACTGAACCGGGGCCTCCCCGTCCCCCCGCCGCACCCCTTGACCCGGGACCCCACCGGCCTCACGATCGCGGCCATGGGTCTTCGGGTCACGCTGGTCGCGGCGGCGCGCAGTTCCTCCCTGCTCGCCGAACGCTTCGACGACGACCGGCCGCTCGACGAGGCCGGATGGTACGCGGTGCAGCAGGCCGCGCCCGCGCTCCTCCCGTTCGGCGCCGCCGAACTCCGCTACTGCGCGCCGACGCCGCGCAGCCGCGCCACCGGCACCGCCCTCGGCTACGCCCCGCTCGCCCAGCCCGCGCTGCGCGACTGCGACATGGGCCGCTGGCGCGGCCTCACCCTCGCCGAGGTCGCCGCCCTCGAACCGGCCGCCGTCGACGCCTGGCTCGCCGACGCCCGGTCGGCCCCGCACGGCGGGGAACCCCTCCTCGCCTTCATCTCCCGCATCGGCAACTGGCTCGACACCCGCCCCGCGGACGACGCCACCGTCGTCGCCGTCGCCGAACCCTCCGTCGTCCGCGCCGCCCTCGTCTACGCGCTCCGCGCCGCCCCCGCCACCTACTGGAGCGTCGATGTCCGCCCCCTGTCGACCGTCACCCTCGTCGGCCGCCCCGGCGCCTGGCACCTCCACCTGGACGCTCCCGCGCTGCGCTGACCGGCCGGGACCGGCGGGCGCGCCGGGACAGAGCGGCTAGCCTGGGGGCACGATGAACCGTTTGACCACGCCATGGGGCGACGTCACCCTCACCCGCCACCCCGAGGACCCGCGCGACCCGCTGCGCGCCTGGGACGCGGCCGACGAGTACCTGCTGAACCACCTCGCCGAGACCGACACCGGCCTCTCCGGCACCGTCGCCGTCCTCGGCGACCGCTGGGGCGCGCTCGTCACCGCGCTGGCCGCCGCCGGGCCCGGGGAGCTCGTGCAGATCTCCGACTCGTACCTCGGCCGCGAGGCCACCCGCACCAACCTCGCGCGGGCCGGCGCCGCCCCCGGCACCGTCCGGCTTCTCACCACCCAGGACCCGCCGCCCGCCCAAATCGATGTCCTGCTCGTCCGCGTCCCCAAGAGCCTGGCGCTCCTGGAGGACCAGCTGCACCGGCTCGCGCCCGCCGTGCACGACGGCACGGTGATCGTCGGCACCGGCATGGTCAAGGAGATCCACACCTCCACCCTGACCCTCTTCGAGCGGATCCTCGGCCCCACCCGCACCTCGCTCGCGGTGAAGAAGGCCCGGCTGATCCACACCACCCCCGGCCCGGCCGCCGCGCCCGGTCCGAACCCCTGGCCGTACCGGTACGCGCTCCCCGCCGACACGCCCGCGCCGGGGCTCGCCGGCCGCACGGTCGTCAACGAGGCGGGCGTCTTCTGCGCCGACCGCCTCGACATCGGCACCCGCTTCCTGCTCGGCAACCTGCCGACGGGCCTCGGCCACGCACGGGTGGCCGACCTCGGCTGCGGCAACGGCGTCGTCGGCCTCGCGGTCGCCCTCGCCGAACCCGACGCCGAACTGCTCTTCACCGACGAGTCGTACCAGGCCGTCGCCTCCGCCGAGGAGAACTTCCGCACCCACGTGGGGGAGGGGCGCAAGGCCGAGTTCACGGTCGGCGACGGGCTCGCGGACGTCCCCGCCGACTCGCTCGACCTGGTCCTCAACAACCCGCCCTTCCACAGCCACCAGGCCACCACCGACCGCACCGCCCGACGCATGTTCTCCGACGCGCGCCGCGCCCTGCGTTCCGGCGGCGAACTGTGGGTCGTCGGCAACCGCCACCTCGGCTACCACAGCACCCTCCGCCGCATCTTCGGCAACAGCGAACTGGTCGCGAGCGACCCGAAGTTCGTGGTGCTGCGCGCGATCAAGCGCTGACCCCGTCACGCCTCGGGGAGCACCGGCCCGAGGGCGCGGAGCCCGCCCGTCCCCGTCGTGATCTCCACGCCGGTGATCCGGTCGCCGCGGAACGCGAAGGACACGGCGGCGACCGGTCGTCCGTCCACGTGGGCCACCGCACCGACCGCGCCCTCCACCCGGGCGGGCCGCACCAGGGTGCCCGGCCCGATGAACGCGGCGACCGCGGCGGCCACGGCCGGGGCGCCGTGCACGGCGCCTCGCTCGGAGTACGCGACGGCGTCCGGGGCGAGGAGCGCGGCGAGCGCGACGGCGTCACGCGCGCGTGCCGCGGCGAGGAAGGCTCGCACCAGCGCCCGCCGCGCCCCCGGAGCGCCACCCCCGTGGCCCGGCGTCCCGCCGCGCAGCCGCTCCCGCGCCCGCCTCGCACACCGGGCCGCTTCGGCGGGCGAGCCCCCGACGACCCGGGCGGTCTCCCCGGGCGGCAGCCCGAACACGTCGTGCAGCAGGTACGCGACCCGGTCCCGCGCCCCGAGCCGGTCGAGCACGGCGAGGAAGCCCCCGAGCACGGCCGCGTCCAGCCCCTCCGCCACCGCGTCCCCGCGCCGGCCCGCCCCTCCGGCGGCGTCGTCGTCCATGGGGTCCCTCTCTCCGTCCGGTGCCTTCACACCGGCTTGACGGACCGTCCGCGGGCGTTGTGACGCCGCTCCGGGAACGCGGGCGCGCACGAGGCCGCGAGGGGGACCGGCGTGGCCGGGCCGCCCTCCACCCGGCACGGCGCGGCACGGCTCGGCGGGCCCGGGCGGGAGGGCGGGGTCAGCGCTTCAGCGCGGCGAGTTCCCGGTCGGCGTTCTCGGTGACGCGGGCGAGGAGGCGGCCGGCGGCGGCCAGGTCCTCGGCGGCGATCCCGGCCCAGACGCGGGCGGTGACGGGGGCGATCTCGGGGGCGGCGGCGGCGAGCAGGGCGCGGCCGGCGTCCGTGGGGACCAGATGGGGACCGTCGGCGAGCAGCAGCCCCTGGTCCCGCAGCGCGTCGAACGCGGCCCGGGCCTCGGCCGGTCCCGTCTTGAGGGCGGTCAGGACCGTGGCGGCCAGCTCGTCCGGGGTGCGCGGGGCGTCGGCGGTGACGGCCGTGCGCAGCGCGATCTGCTGCGTGAAGGTGAGGCCGTGCCGGGTCAGGACGTGCGCCAGGACGCCCCGGGCCGCGTAGTGGGCGAGGCCTAGCGTGCGGGAGTCGGCGGCGGGTGCGGTGGTGGTCACGGTGTGGCCCCCTGAGCGGTCGTGTCGTCGGGCGGTGAGGGAACGAGCGGTACGTCGAGCAGGGGCGTCAGCTCCTCGGCGAAGGCCGCGCACGCGGGGAGCCGGGGCCCCCGAGCGGGGCGACCAGCTGCCGGAGCAGGTCCTGGACCACGTCGACGGCGCGCCGGGTGCGGCCGGTGCGCACACGCCGCGCGGCGCCCGATGCCTGGCCCCCGGTCAGTCGGCTTCCGTCAGGGCCGCCTGCGCGGCGGCGAGGATCTCCTCGGAGAGCGGGGAGCCCTGGGTGGCCCGGGACAGGACCAGAGCGCCGACCAGGGTGCACAAACGGGCGAGGCCGCCCTCACCGCCCCCGACGCCCTCGCCGCCGCTCTCGCCGTCCGCGACGGCCTCGGCGGGGGCGAGGAACGCGGCGAAGTCGGCCACGCCCTCCGCGTAGGTGCGGCGCGCCTCGCGGCCTTCGGGTCCGCGCGCGATGTCGGTGGCGAGAGCCGCGACCGGGCAGCCGTCCGCCGCGTTGTCGCGGTGTTCGACGGAGAGGTAGGCGTCGATCAGGGCCCGCTGAGCGGCATCCCGCTGCCCGTCGTGCCGTTCGAGCCCGGCCGCATTGCGCCGTGCGATCTCATCGAAGGCATGGGCGGTGACCTCATCGACGAGCGCTTCCTTGGAGGCGAACTGCTTGTAGAAGGCGCCGTGGGTGAGGCCGGCCGCCTTCATGAGATCGGCGACGCTGACGTGGGTGCCCTGCTCCCGGAAGAGCCGCGACGCGGTGTCCACCACCCGCCTGCGATTCGCCTCCGCCTGCGCCTGCGATACGCGGCCCATGGCCACCTCCCATTTGGATGTCGACTGGCATCTATCATAGCCCCGTGTTTAGATTGTGCTTGCAATCTAAACAGCGCGGGCGCTCCGACGGCACCTGCGGAGGACAGGAGCGAGCATGGAACTCAAGAACGCGGTCGCGGTGGTCACCGGCGCCAACCGGGGCCTTGGGCGGCACCTGGCCGCCCAACTCGTCGAGCACGGCGCCAAGGTCTACGCGGCGGCCCGCCGTCCCGAGACGGTCGACCTGCCGGGCGTCCGCCCACTGCGCCTCGACGTGACGAGCCAGGAGTCGATACGGGAGGCCGCCCGCATCGCGTCGGACGCGACGCTCCTGATCAACAACGCGGGCGTCTCCACCGGCGCGACGCTGGTCGGCGGCGACCTGGACGAGGTACGTCGCGAGATGGAGACCAACTTCTTCGGCCCGCTCTTCGCCACGCGGGCCTTCGCTCCTGTCATCGAGGGCAACGGCGGCGGCGCCGTACTCAACGTCCTGTCCGCCCTGTCCTGGTTCCACCCGGCAGGCCTCGGCTCCTACGCGGCTTCCAAGGCCGCCGCCTGGGCGCTGAGCGACGCGAGCCGCGAGGAACTGGCGCCCCGGGGGATCACCGTCTCGGCGCTGCACGTCGGCTACATGGACACCGACATGGCCGCCGGCGTGCCCGCCGATCAGAAGGTCGCCGCCGCCGACGTCGCGGCCCAGGCCCTTTACGGCATCGAGACCGGCCTGCCCGAGATCCTCGCCGACGAGACCAGCAGGTACGTCAAGCAGAGCCTGTCCGCGGCGCCCCAGCCGAACGCGGGCTGACGCTCGCCCCCTCCACCGCGGCACGACGGCCTTCCAGGCCTCTTGGCGCAAGGACTTCCCATGCGTCGCACGGCCTTCCGCCGCAAGACCGGAGTGCGCGTCTCGGAGTGCGCACTCGGCACCGGCTGGGGCGCCGGCGCCGAGCCCGACGAGGCCCGCCGGATCTTCGACCGGTTCGCCGAGGCCGGCGCCACCTTCCTCGACTGCGCCGACAGCTACCTCGCAACCCTCGATGTCCAGCTCACCGACGAGCAGTACGCGCGCCTTGACGAGGTCAGCGCCATGCCGCTCGGCGTACCGCACGAGGGCATCGCGGGCTTGCTGGGACTTCTCCGGGGCGGCGACGCGAGCAGTGTCATCGCCTCGGTCGTGCCAGTGGCCCGAGCCCGGAAACGCGGCCGACGCGGAGTTCTCCGCGCAGGCACCGGCCACTGTCGTGCCGACGCGGAGCGCGCGGACAGGAAGGCACCGCAAACCGTCTCGTGACGAGACAAACCCCTCACGGACAGAACGCCCCTCCCGCTTGGACGGGAGACCGCACGAACGGAGATGACGGTGAAGGCCTTCATGGTCGAGAAGTACGGTGCTGCGACCGGGGTGCGCGCCGCCGAGATACCCGGCCCCCAGGTGGGCGCCGACGACGTCCTGGTCAGGATCCACGCGGCGAGCATCAACCCACTGGACATGAAGATCCGCGACGGTGACCTCAAGTCGATCCTGCCCTACCGTCTCCCGCTCGTCCTGGGCAACGACCTCGCCGGAACCGTCGTCCGCGTCGGATCGTCCGTCACCCGCTTCGCGGTGGGCGACGAGGTCTACGCGCGGCCCGACAAGGACCGCATCGGCACCTTCGCCGAACTCCTCGCCGTCCGCCAGGACGACCTGGCGCCCAAGCCCGCCACGCTCACCATGGCCGAGGCCGCCTCCCTCCCCCTGGTCGCGCTGACCGCCTGGCAGGCCCTGGTCGAGCGGGCCAACGTCCAGCCGGGCCAGAAGGTCCTCGTCCACGCGGGCGCCGGCGGCCTGGGATCCGTCACCATCCAACTGGCCAAGGCGCTGGGTGCGCACGTGGCCGCCACCGCGAGCACCGCCAAGGTCGACCTCGTCAAGGACCTCGGCGCGGACGAGGTCATCGACTACCGCACCCAGGACTTCTCCGAACTCCTCACCGGCTACGACTTCGTCCTGGACTCCCTCGGCGGCGAAAACCTCGCCAAGTCCCTGCGCATCCTCAAGCCCGGCGGCCTGGCCGTCTCCGTCGCGGGCCCGCCCGACCCGGCCACCGCCCGCGAACTCGGCTCGAACCTGGTGCTCCGCCTGGGTATCGCCGCGCTCAGCGCCAAGACCCGGCGCCAGGCCAAGCGTCTCGGTGTCACGTACTCCTTCCTGTTCATGAGGGCCAGTGGCGACCAGCTGCGCGAACTCACCCCCCTCATCCACGCCGGGAAGATCCGCCCCGTCGTCGACCGGGTCTTCCCCTTCGACGAGACCCTTCAGGCCATGGAGTACGTCGAAAAGGGCCGTGCAAAGGCCGGCAAGGTCGTCGTCTCCATGACGTGAACCCAGGGCAACGGCCCTGCCCGGCGTCGAGAACGCCGCCCGCCACAACGAGAAGAACCCGCCCCACGCTCCTTTCTCCCGCACCAGGACCCGATCGCGAACGCACCGTCCAGCTCCCCCGCGCCCACCCCGTCGTCGTACGAGAACGCGCCGCCCCGCGCCGTGTCCGTGCACGGCGTGGGCGTCGCCTACCGGCAGTACGGTCCGGACGACGATTTGCCTGCGAAGAGTGCGGATCACGTCAAGAACGATGCGAATTCAGCGAGATGTCGGGAGTGTCTGATCAACGACTGATCCGGTGATCAAGGAGACGCCGGAGATGGCCGAGGCCGTCGTCGAGTCCGGGCCCGCTGAGAAGCTGATGCGGGAGCCGTCGGGTACGGCGACGGACGAGCAGTTGATGGTGATGGTGGACCTGACGAATCTCGGGCGTGGGGAATCGCGAGAACCATCCGTCCCCGCCTTCTGGCTCTGCACGGCCCTCGAGGAACACGCGCAGAGGGGTCGTCGTCACCACCAGTCACGCACCGTGACCAAGGTGAAGCCCGGCCCCGCCGATCATCGCCCTGAAGACCCGTCGACCGGCTTCCTCCGCCTGTCGACGACCTGTGCCAATGGGGTCTTCGCCCGTCAACTGCGACCTCGGTCACGCGGACCGCGCCCCGGCCCCACCGCTTCGTTGCATAACACTACGGCCTCACGTATAGTCATGCCATCCATGAGGAGGGTATTGATGACGGTACGAGCAGCAGTGGCGGGCGCGAGCGGATACGCGGGCGGGGAACTCCTGCGCCTCCTCCTCGCCCACCCCCACGTCGAGATCGGCACGCTCACCGGCCACTCCAACGCCGGACAGAGGCTCGGCGGCCTCCAGCCGCACCTGCTGCCGCTCGCCGACCGCGTCCTCGCGCCCACCACCGCCGAGGAGCTCGCCGGACACGACGTCGTCTTCCTCGCCCTCCCGCACGGCCAGTCCGCCGCCGTCGCCGAACAGCTCGGCCCGGACGTCCTCGTCGTCGACATGGGCGCCGACTTCCGGCTGAAGGACCCGGCCGACTGGGAGACGTACTACGGCTCCCCGCACGCCGGCACCTGGCCCTACGGCCTCCCCGAACTTCCGGGCGCCCGCACCGCCCTCCAGGCGTCCAAGCGCATCGCCGTGCCCGGTTGCTACCCCACCGCCGTCTCGCTCGCCCTCTTCCCGGCGTACGCGGACCGGCTCGCCGAACCGGAGGCCGTGATCGTCGCCGCCTCCGGCACCTCCGGCGCCGGGAAGGCGCTCAAGCCGCACCTCCTCGGCAGCGAGGTCATGGGCAACATGACCCCGTACGGCGTCGGCGGCGGCCACCGGCACACCCCCGAGATGATCCAGAACCTCTCCGGCCCGGCCGGCGAACGGGTCACCGTCTCCTTCACCCCCACCCTGGCCCCGATGCCCCGCGGCATCCTCGCCACCTGCACCGCCGCCGCCAGGCCCGGCACGACCGCCGACGCCGTGCGCGCCGCCTACGAGAAGGCGTACGCGGACGAGCCGTTCGTCCACCTCCTCCCCGAGGGCCAGTGGCCCGCGACGGCGTCCGTCCACGGTTCCAACGCCGTTCACGTCCAGGTCGCGTACGACGCGAACGCGCACCGGATCATCGCGATCAGCGCCATCGACAACCTCACCAAGGGCACCGCCGGCGGCGCGGTGCAGAGCATGAACATCGCCCTCGGCCTTCCCGAGGACACCGGACTCTCCACGATTGGAGTCGCTCCATGAGCGTCACCGCAGCGCAGGGATTCACGGCGGCGGGCATCGCCGCCGGGATCAAGCAGAACGGCAACCCGGACCTGGCCCTCGTGGTCAACACCGGGCCGCGCCGCGCCGCCGCGGGAGTCTTCACCTCCAACCGCGTCAAGGCCGCCCCGGTCGTCTGGTCCCAGCAGGTCCTCGCCGACGGCGAGCTGACCGCCGTCGTCCTCAACTCCGGTGGCGCCAACGCCTGCACCGGCCCGCAGGGCTTCCAGGACACCCACGCCACCGCCGAGAAGGTCGCCGAGGTCCTCAGCGGCCAGGGCGCCGAGGTCGGCGCCGGCGAGGTCGCCGTCGCCTCCACCGGCCTCATCGGCGTCCTCCTCCCCATGGACAAGCTCCTCCCCGGCGTCGAGAAGGCCGCCGCCGAACTCTCCGCGCACGGCGGCGAGAAGGCCGCCATCGCCATCAAGACCACCGACACCGTCCACAAGACCGCCGTCGTCTCTCGGGACGGCTGGACGGTCGGCGGCATGGCGAAGGGCGCGGGCATGCTCGCCCCCGGCCTCGCCACCATGCTCGTCGTCCTCACCACCGACGCGGACGTCGACGCCAAGGGCCTGGACGCCGCCCTGCGGGCCGCCACCCGGCTCACCTTCGACCGGGTCGACTCCGACGGCTGCATGTCCACCAACGACACGGTCCTCCTGCTGGCCTCAGGCGCCTCCGGCGCCACCCCCGCCCAGGACGACTTCGCCGAGGCCGTCCGGGAGGTCTGCGCCGACCTCGCCCGCCAGCTCATCGGCGACGCCGAGGGCGCCAGCAAGGACATCCGCATCGAGGTGGTCAACGCGGCCACCGAGGACGACGCCGTCGAGGTGGGCCGCTCCATCGCCCGCAACAACCTCCTCAAGTGCGCCATCCACGGAGAGGACCCCAACTGGGGCCGCGTCCTCTCCGCCATCGGCACCACCGCCGCCGCCTTCGAGCCCGACGAGCTGAACGTCGCCATCAACGGCGTCTGGGTCTGCCGCAACGGCTCCGTCGGCGAGGACCGCGACCTCGTCGACATGCGCTACCGCGAGGTCGTCATCACCGCCGACCTCGCCGCCGGCTCCGAGTCCGCCGTGATCTGGGCCAACGACCTGACCGCCGACTACGTCCACGAGAACAGCGCGTACTCGTCATGACCAACGCCACGCGGAAGCACACCGCCCTCCCGAAGGCCCAGACGTTGATCGAGGCGCTGCCCTGGCTCACCCGCCACCACGGCAAGACCGTCGTCATCAAGTTCGGCGGCAACGCCATGATCGACGAGGAGCTGAAGGCGGCCTTCGCGCAGGACGTCGTCTTCCTGCGCCACGCCGGCCTCAAGCCGGTCGTCGTGCACGGCGGCGGCCCGCAGATCAGCGCCGCCCTCGACCGGCACGGCATCGTCAGCGAGTTCAAGGCGGGCCTGCGGGTCACCACCGAGGACGCCATGGACGTCGTGCGGATGGTGCTCGCCGGCCAGGTCCAGCGCGAGCTCGTCGGCCTGCTCAACCAGCACGGCCCGCTCGCCGTCGGCCTCACCGGCGAGGACGCCCACACCATCACGGCCGTCAAGCACCGGCCGGAGATCGACGGCGAACGCGTCGACATCGGCCGCGTCGGCGAGATCACCGCCATCGACACCGGCGCCATCCAGGCGCTCCTGGAGGACGGCCGCATCCCGGTCGTCTCCTCCATCGCCCGCTCCCAGGACGACGGACATGTCTACAACGTCAATGCTGATACGGCGGCTGCGGCACTCGCTGCGGCGCTGGGCGCCGAAACGCTGATGGTCCTGACCGACGTCGAGGGCCTCTACGAGGACTGGCCGAACAGCGACGAGGTCATCAGCCGGCTCACCGCGAGCCAGCTGGAGAAGCTGCTGCCCGAGCTCTCCAGCGGCATGGTCCCCAAGATGGAGGGCTGTCTGCACGCCGTACGGAACGGGGTCACCACGGCCCGCGTGATCGACGGACGCGTCCAGCACTCCATCCTGCTGGAGATCTTCACCGACGAGGGCATCGGCACCATGGTCGTGCCGGACGGACAGGGGGAAGCATGAGCAACCAGCGGCTGACCGAGCGGTGGCAGGGCTCGCTCATGGACAACTACGGCACCCCCCGCCTGCCCCTCGTCCGCGGCGAGGGCGCCAAGGTGTGGGACGCCGACGGCACCGAGTACCTCGACTTCGTCGGCGGCATCGCCGTCAACGCCCTCGGCCACGCCCACCCGGCCGTCGTCGAGGCCGTCACCCGCCAGATCGGGAGCCTCGGCCACGTCTCCAACCTCTTCGTCGCCGAACCGCCCGTCGCGCTCGCCGAGCGGCTGCTCCAGCTCGCCGGCCGCCCCGGGAAGGTCTTCTTCTGCAACTCGGGCGCCGAGGCCAACGAGGCCGCGTTCAAGATCGGCCGGCTCACCGGCCGCACCCACATGGTCGCCACCGAGGGCGGCTTCCACGGCCGGACCATGGGCTCCCTCGCCCTCACCGGCCAGCCCGGCAAGCAGGGCCCGTTCCTGCCGCTGCCCGGTGACGTCACCCACGTCCCGTACGGCGACGTCGAGGCGCTGCGCGCCGCCGTCACCGAGGAGACGGCCTTCGTCATCATCGAGCCCGTCCAGGGCGAGAACGGCGTCGTCGTCCCGCCGCCGGGCTACCTGAAGGCGGCCCGGGAGATCACCCGCGCCACCGGCACGCTCCTCGTCCTCGACGAGGTGCAGACCGGCATCGGGCGGTGCGGCCACTGGTTCGAGCACCAGGCCCACGAAGGCGTCGACCCGGACGTCGTCACCCTCGCCAAGGGCCTCGGCGGCGGCCTGCCGCTCGGCGCCACCGTCGCCTTCGGCGCGGCCGCCGAGCTCTTCGCCCCCGGCCACCACGGCACCACCTTCGGCGGCAACCCGGTGGCGTGCGCCGCCGGCCTCGCCGTCCTGGACACCCTCGGCGCCGACGCGGCCCTCGACCACGTCAAGGCCGTCGGCGAGCGCCTGCGCTCCGGAACCGAGGCCCTGGGGCACCCACTGGTCTCCCACGTCCGTGGTGCGGGGCTCCTGCTGGGTATCGTGCTCACCGAGCCCCTCGCGCCCCAGGTGCAGCAGGCGGCTCAGGACGCCGGCCTCCTGGTGAACGCGCCCGCCCCCGACGTCGTACGGATCATGCCCCCGCTGGTCCTCACCGACGCCGAGGCGGACACCTTCCTCCGGGTGTTCCCGGCCGTCCTCCAGCAGGCGTACGAGGCGTACGAGGCGAACGGGCAAGGAACGACCGGAGAATGAGGCGACGATGACCGACGCGCAGGGGAACGAGCCCGGAGGGCCGTCGGTCCCGCAGACCCGCACCGCCCGCCACCGCAGGATCGTCGACATCCTCAACCGGCAGCCGGTGCGGTCGCAGAGCCAGCTCGCCAAGCTCCTCGCGGACGACGGGCTGAGCGTCACCCAGGCGACGCTCTCCCGCGACCTCGACGAGCTGGGCGCGGTGAAGATCCGCAACACCGGCGGCGAGCTGATCTACGCGGTCCCCAGCGAGGGCGGCTTCCGCACCCCGCAGGCCCCGCTCGGCGAGTCCGCCAAGGAGGAGCGGATGCGCCGCCTCTCCGGGGAACTCCTCATCTCCGCCGAGGCGTCCGCCAACCTCGTGGTGCTGCGCACCCCGCCGGGCGCCGCCCAGTTCCTCGCGTCGGCCATCGACCAGGCCGAGCTCCACGCCATCCTCGGCACCATCGCGGGCGACGACACCCTGCTGCTCATCTCCCGCGACCCCACCGGCGGACAGGCCCTCGCCGACCACCTGCTGCGGCTGGCGCAGAAGGGCAACTGAGCCCGTCCTGCCGGTTCAGTACCGCACGATCGCCGTCGGACCCCGCCGGGTGCCGACGGCGATGTGGGGGCGCCGTCCCGGATCGGCCCAGGCGAGGATCGCCCGCATCGCGTCGGCCGGGACGGAGACGCAACCGGCCGTCGGGCCCCCGCCGTTCACGTGCAGGAAGATCCCGGCGCCGCGCATCCGCACGGGGCGGGCGTAGTTGAAGCCGATGACGAGAGCGTGGGCGTACTGCGTCCCGTACGCGACGATGTGCTCCGCCTCGGCCGGGCGGCAGTCCGCCGGGAGCTTCTCCACCCAGCGGTTGTAGGAGCGCGAAGCGTTGTCCTGGCACCACCAGGAGTCCTCGGTGGCCCGTACGTACCGGTAGCGGGTCCCCGCCGGCGCGGGCCGGATCCCGAAGGCGTACGGGAGGTCGTACAGGCCGGTCGGCGTGGTGTTCGTGCCCTGCCGCCGGGTGGCCCCCTCGGCCAGCCCGTTCGCGCCGAACCGGGCCGCCGCGGAGCCGGCCCGCACCCACCGCCCGCCCCGCCGGTCCCACCAGGTCAGCGTTCCGGTGGTGGCGGCGGCGTCGGGGGCGACGGCGGTGATCAGCTGGGAGCCGCCACCGGTGTCCGCCATCCGCGCGGGCAGCGGCGCGGGCGGACGGGCCGGGGCGGACGCGAGGGAGAGCAGCACGGCGCCGAGCGCGAGGAGGGTACGCATGGCGGCGACGCTAGGCCGCCGCTCCCGCCGCGGCGAGGCTACTGGGCCGACCGGGGGAGCGGCGGCAGCGGCAGCGGGAGGGCGGGCAGTCCGTCGAGACTGGTGCCGATGTGCTCCTTGCCCTCGCAGTAGGTGTTGAACTCCTCCTCCGTCTTCCGGTTGAAGAAGTCGGCGTGCAGTGAGCGTTCCTCGCGGTACTCCATCACCGGCACGGCGAACCCGCACGAGTCGCTGATCCGCCGCGCGTGCACGAGGACGATCGCCCGCGCGCTGATCTGGTCCTTGACGGCCTCCTCCGGGAACCGGGCGAAGAGCTCCGCCCAGCGCGGGTCGTCCCGCAGCACGACCTCGCCCTCGCCGTGCACCCGCACCACGGTCGGCGGGCCGGAGAAGGACGTCCACATGACGGTGATCCGTCCGTTGCCCGGCTCGCGGAGGTGAGCGACCGTCTCGGCGGTGCTGCCGCCGAAGTCGACGTAGGCGAGGGTCAGTTCGTCGACGACGACGAGGGTGCCCCGGCGGCCCTTGGGCGAAAGGTTGACGTGCCCGTCCCCGGAGAGCGGGGCGGTGGCCACGAAGTAGAGGGGCTGGTCCTCGATGAAGGCCCGAAGCCGCCCGTCGATACGGTCATATGTTTTTCCCATGGGCTCATCCTCCCTGGTGGGGACGGCTCCTGACGAGCCGTTCCGGGAGCGGGCCCGCGCCTCAGGACCGCAGGGCCCGCCGAGCCTCCCGCACGACCGCGGGTTCGGGGTCGTCGAGCAGCGCCTCCATCCGCCGGGGCTCCACGGCGTCCAGCAACCGCAGCCCGGCCACCGCCGAGGCCCGCACCCGGCCGCTCCGATGGCCGGTCAACTCCCGCAGCAGCGGGGCGTCCACGCTCCGCGACCCGCACTCGCCGAGCCCGAGCGGCGCCCGGTCCGGAACGTCGGGGCCCGCGCAGGCGGTCCGGTACGCGGCCACCGGATCCCCGCCACCCTGCCGCAGCACCCAGCGGGCGCAGGCCCGGGTCCGCCCCGAACGGTCGTAGAGGTACGGCTCCGCCTCCGCGTGCCGGCCCGCCCCGCGCAGCGCGGTGACCCCGGCCGCCCGCACCCGCCCGAACCGGGCCCCCAGCAGGACGGGCACGGTCACGTCCGGCTCGTCCGCCGCCACCGCGGCCGAGGCGGCCCGCTCCTGCACCAGGGGGTCGTGGTCCCCGGCGGCGACCAGGGCGAGACCGAGGCCGTCGTACAACCCGCGGTCGAGGGCCACGGAGAGCGCGGCCCGCCGGGTCGCGCCGTCGCGGCAGCCGGACAGCAGTCCGTCCACCCGCGCCGGGGCCGCGTCCCGCAGCAGCCCGTCGAGGAGTTCCGCCGCAGCGCCGCCCCGCAGTCGGCGGTCGAGCCGCAGGATCACCGGCGCGGTGACCGCGAGCGTCCCGGCGGAGGCGCCGGGCAGCGCCTCCCGCAGCAGCCGCAGCGCACGCGCGCGTACCGGCGCCGCCCAGTCCGCCGCTCGCACCGCGACCAGCGGCAGCAGCTCGGGCCGCCCCACCGTGTGCGCCAGCGCGGCCTCCCGGATCCGGCCGTCCGGGTCGCACAGCGCGAGCGCGAGCCGCGCCTCGGTGGGCGCCTCCCGCACCAGGTCGGCGGCCCGTTCCCACAGCCCCCGCCACCCGGGGCCGCGGACCCCGGTGAGCCATCCGTGGGAGGGCGCGAGGGTGCCGTACCGGACCGCCTGCCGCACGTCCTCGTCCAGGTCCGCCCAGGCCTTCGGCCGCGTCACGTCCAGCACCCGGTACAGGGGGAGCCCCCGCCCCAGACGCCGCACCGCCGCCTTCCGCACTTCCGTCTCGTACTCCATGCGGGGAGGCTAAGCGCGGCCCGAATCCTTCCGCCGCCGGTTTTCCTGTGAGTGCCCCCGGCGTCGGCGGCCGAGGCCGTGTCCTCGCCGTGCGGGAGCCGTTCTCCCCGGCGGAGGCGGTGCGCGGCATCCGGAAGCCGTTCGCTGGTCATGCGGCGGACCGCATCCCCGCGTCCACCCTCCGACCTCGGGTTCTGCCGCCCGAGTCGACGCTTGATTGACGAATCATGCGGAGTTCTGCATACTCATGCATCAAGGGTTTCGGATCATCGAGGCGAGGAGCAACCAGAAGTGAGCAGCAACAACGGTGACGTCCGGCTCTGGGGCGGGCGCTTCGCCGACGGTCCGGCCGAGGCCCTCGCGAAGCTCTCCGCCTCCGTCCACTTCGACTGGCGCCTCGCGCCCTACGACATCGCCGGATCCCGGGCCCACGCGCGCGTGCTCCACAAGGCCGGGCTGCTCACCGAGGACGAGCTGACCCGCATGCTGGCCGGCCTGGACCGGCTGGAGGCGGACGTCGCCGACGGCTCCTTCGTCGGCACCCTCGCCGACGAGGACGTCCACACCGCCCTGGAGCGCGGCCTCCTGGAGCGCCTCGGCGCCGAGCTCGGCGGCAAGCTGCGAGCCGGCCGGTCCCGGAACGACCAGGTCGCCACCCTCTTCCGGATGTACCTCCGCGACCACGCCCGGATCATCGGCGGGCTGATCGCCGACCTCCAGGACGCGCTGGTCGGCCTCGCCGAGGCCCACCCGGACGTCGCCATGCCCGGCCGGACCCACCTCCAGCACGCCCAGCCGGTGCTCTTCGCCCACCACGTGCTCGCCCACGTCCAGGCCCTCTCCCGGGACGCCGAGCGGCTGCGCCAGTGGGACACCCGGACGGCGGTCTCCCCGTACGGCTCCGGCGCCCTCGCCGGCTCCTCCCTCGGCCTCGACCCGGAGGCGGTCGCGAAGGACCTCGGCTTCGAGCGGGGCAGCGCGGGCAACTCGATCGACGGCACGGCCTCCCGCGACTTCGTCGCCGAGTTCGCCTTCATCACCGCGATGATCGGGGTCAACCTCTCCCGGATCGCCGAGGAGGTCATCCTCTGGAACACGAAGGAGTTCTCCTTCGTCACCCTCCACGACGCCTTCTCCACCGGCTCGTCGATCATGCCGCAGAAGAAGAACCCGGACATCGCCGAGCTCGCCCGCGGCAAGTCCGGCCGCCTCATCGGCAACCTCTCCGGACTGATGGCCACCCTCAAGGCGCTGCCGCTCGCCTACAACCGCGACCTCCAGGAGGACAAGGAGCCGGTCTTCGACTCCTGCGACCAGCTGGAGGTCCTGCTCCCCGCCTTCACCGGGATGATGGCCACCCTCACCGTCCACCGCGAGCGCATGGAGGAACTGGCCCCGGCCGGCTTCTCCCTCGCCACCGACATCGCCGAGTGGCTGGTCAGGCAGGGCGTGCCGTTCCGTGTGGCCCACGAGGTCGCCGGCGAGTGCGTCAAGGTCGCCGAGTCCGAGGGCAAGGAGCTGGACGAGCTCACGGACGAGCAGTTCGCCAAGATCTCCGAGCACCTCACCCCCGAGGTCCGCACCGTCCTCGACGTCCCCGGCGCCCTCGCCTCCCGCAACGGCCGCGGCGGCACCGCCCCCTCCGCCGTCGCCGCCCAGCTCGTCGAGGTCAAGGCGGATCTGGTCATCCAGCACGCCTGGGCCACCGCCAAGCAGAAGTAGCCCCTCGACGGGGGCGCCACCCCTCAGCGGGTCACAGCGCCGCCGCCCAGTCCGCGAGCGCGTCGAAGTCCGGCCGGAGGAGTCCGATCCGGGGGTCGACGTGCCGCAGCAGGGCGGCGGCGTCGTGGTGCCGCTCCACGTACGCGTGGTCCCTCGGCGTGATGTCGTCGTCCACCCACGCGAACGGCCGCCCCCGCGCGTACTCCAGGATGTACCGGGTCTTCCAGAACGTGCCGTGCGGCGCGGCCCCGTGCATGCTCGGCCATTCGACGAAGGGCAGCTCCGGCAGCCCCAGGCGCGGGCCGATCCACTCGTTGGCCTCGCCCTTCCACGTCGTCGCCCACACCAGCTCGTACGCCTCCGCCAGCGCCAGCAGCTCCGTCCCGTGCCCCGGGTTCAGCCACACCCGCAGCGGCTTGGTCTCGAACCAGCCCCCCGGCCGCATCCGATGCGTCGTGTACCCCTCCGGTCGGCGCTCGGCCTTCGCCGCATAGGGGTTGAGTGGTCCGTCCACGTCGATCAGCAGCAGCGGCTTCGTCATGGCCCCCAGCATTCCGCCCGCCCCCGCGGAGGGGCATCAGAATTTCATGTGAGACAAAAATGTCTCACACGGAGTATGGTTGTCTCATGCCAGTCGACCGCACCCAGGTGCTCCGCGCCGCCGCCGCCCTGCTCTCCCGCAAGGCGACCGCCACCATGGACGAGGTCGCCCGGGCCGCGGGTATCGGGCGGGCCACGCTGCACCGGCACTTCGCCGGGCGGGACGCGCTGGTGCGGGCACTGGAGCAGAGGTGCATCGAGGAGGCGGAGGCCGCCCTCGACGCGGCCCGGATCGAGGACGGCCCGGCCGACGAGGCCGTCCGGCGCCTCGTCGCCGCCACGCAGCCCGCCGCCCCGCTGCTCTCCTTCCTCGTCACCGAGAACCAACTGTTCGAGGGGGACGGGCAGAACGAGGGCTGGGCCCGGCTCGACGCCCGCCTCGCCGCGCTCTTCCGGCGCGGCCAGGAGGAGGGCACCTTCCGCATCGACCTCAGTCCCGCCTGGCTCTGCGAGGCCTTCTACGGGCTGATCAGCTCGGGCGCCTGGGCCGTCGCCGACGGCCGGGTCGCCGCCAACGACTTTTCGTACATGATCGCCGAGCTGCTGCTCGGCGGAGCGCGCAGGAGCGTGGAGAAGTGACCACCGAAACCGTCCGCCACGACAAGGGCAACGAGGAGAGCCATACCGAGGGCGTGCGCCGTCCCGGCCGGTGGCTCGCCCTCGCCGCGCTCGTCCTGGCCGTGCTGCTGGTGGCCGTCGACGCCACCGTGCTCGGCCTGGCGACCCCCTTCCTCTCCGAGGACCTCAAGCCGACCGGCACCCAGCTGCTCTGGATCGGCGACGTCTACTCCTTCGTCATCGCCGGCCTGCTGGTCTCCATGGGCAGCCTCGGCGACCGCATCGGCCGCAAGAGGCTCCTTCTCGTCGGCGCCGCCGCGTTCGGCGCCGTCTCGGTCCTGAACGCCTACGCGACCAGCCCCGAGATGATGATCGCCGCCCGGGCCCTCCTCGGCGTCGCCGGCGCGACCCTGATGCCGTCCACCCTCGCGCTGATCCGGAACCTCTTCCACGACCCGCGCGAGCGCAGCCTCGCCATCGGCGTCTGGGGCGCCATGGCCGCGGCCGGCGCCGCCGTCGGCCCGGTCGTCGGCGGCTTCCTCCTGGAGCACTTCTGGTGGGGCTCGGTCTTCCTCATCAACCTGCCCGTCATGGCCGTCCTGGTCGTCATCGGCGTCAAGCTCATCCCGGAGTCGAAGAACCCGAACCCGGGCCCGTGGGACCTCCCCAGCGTCGCCCTCTCCCTCGTCGGCATGATCGGCGTCGTCTACGCGATCAAGGAGCTGGCCTCGCACGGCCCCACCGTCGACGTGGCCGTCGCCACGCTCGTCGGCGCCGGCGGCCTCACCGGGTTCGTCCGCCGCCAGCTCACCCTGCCGGCCCCGCTCCTGGACATGCGCCTGTTCCGCAACCGCGGCTTCTCCGGCGCCGTCCTCGCCGACCTGCTGACCATCCTCGGCCTCGCCGGCCTGGTGTTCTTCCTGTCCCAGTTCTTCCAGCTGGTCCAGGGCCGCTCCCCGCTGGAGGCCGGCCTCGCCGAACTGCCCGCCGCGATCGGCTCGGTGACCGCCGGTCTGCTCGCCGGCCGGGTGGCCCGCCGCTTCTCGGTCCGCTCCGTCGTCGCCGGCGGCCTCGCCGCCATCGGTCTCGCCCTCGCGGTCCTGACCGCCATCGGGCAGACCACCGCGTACCCGGTCCTCGGCGCGAGCCTCCTCGTCGTCGGCGTCGGCGCGGGCCTCGCCTTCACCGTCACCGCCGACGTGATCCTCTCCAGCGTCCCCAAGGAGCAGGCCGGCGCCGCGTCCGCCGTCTCCGAGACCGCCTACGAGCTCGGCGCCGCCCTCGGCATCGCCGTCCTCGGCTCCATCGTGACCGGCGTCTACCGGGGCTTCCCCACCCCGCTCGGCATCCCCTCGGACGTCGCCGCGGCCGCCCACGACTCGCTCGGCGGCGCCGTCGAGGCGTCCTCGGCCCTCGCCCCGGACCGGGCCGGCGCCCTGGTCTCGGCCGCCCAGGAGGCCTTCGTCGACGGCCTGCGGATCGCCGCCGGCGTCGGCGCGGCCGTCCTCCTCGCCACCGCCGTCGCCGCCTGGTTCCTCCTCAGGGACCAGAAGCTCGCGGACGGCTCCGTCGAGCACTGACGCACCCCGCCCCACGCACGAGGGCGCCCCCGGAACGATCCCGGGGGCGCCCTCGTCGCGTACGGCCGACCGCTACGCGGCCTCCTTCGCCTTCGTGGCGTACATGTCCACGTACTCCTGGCCCGACAGCCGCATGACCTCCGCCATCACCGAGTCCGTCACCGCGCGCAGCACGTACCGGTCGCGGTCCATGCCCTCGTAGCGGGAGAACTCCATCGGCTCGCCGAAGCGGACCGTCACCTGCACCGGCCGCGGGAAGCCCGCGCCGCCCGGCTGCGCCCGGTCCGTGCCGATCATCGCGAAGGGGATCACCGGCGCGCCCGTCATCAGCGTCAGCCGCGCCACGCCGGTACGGCCCCGGTACAGCCGGCCGTCGGGGGAGCGGGTGCCCTCCGGGTAGATCGAGAAGATCTTGCCCTCCTCGATGACCCGACGGCCCGTCATCAGCGCCGCCACACCGCCCCGGCCGCCGTCCCGGTCCACCGGGATCATCCCGACGCTGGTGAAGAACCAGGCCATCAGCCGGCCCTTGACGCCCTTGCCCGTCACGTACTCGTCCTTGCCGATGAAGAAGACCTGGCGGTCCAGGCAGATCGGCATGATCATCGAGTCGATGAAGGTGAGGTGGTTGCCCGCGAGGATCACCGGCCCGGTCCCGGGAACGTTCTCGGCGCCCTCGACACGGGGGCGGAACATCAGACGCAGGATCGGACCGAGGATGGCCTTGACGATCGCGTGACGGGACAACGGTTCCTCCGGTGTCGGGCGGGCGGCTCCGGGAGCCGACGGTGCAGCACGGGACGATACTCGCGGGTCACCGCCGCGCGCACATCGGGTTCACCGAACGGACACACGGTGTTGACGCGTGTTTCCGCCACGTTCGGCCGAGGTCTGCCGCCCGTAGGGGGGCGCTGCCTACCGTCGGGTCCACCCGACGACAGGTGCGGGACATCACACAGGAGGACCTCCATGACCCAGGGCGCACCCCGGACCCCGGCCCGCCGCACGGTACTCGGAGCGGCCGGCGCCGCCGCGTTCGGCGTCTCCGCCGGGCTCGCCGCCGGCGCGGGCACCGCGCGGGCCGCCGAGACCGGCCGCCCGCACGGCCCGGGCCACGGGCACGGCCGCGGTTTCCGCTCGCTCCCCGTCCCCACCGTCATCGCACACCGGGGCGCCAGCGGCTACCGCCCCGAGCACACCCTGGGCTCCTACCGGCACGCCCTGGACCTCGGCGCCCACGTCATCGAGCAGGACCTCGTCCCCACCAAGGACGGCCACCTGGTCTGCCGCCACGAGAACGACATCACCGGCACCACGGACGTCGCCGACCACCCCGAGTTCGCCTCCCGGAAGACCACCAAGACCGTCGACGGGGTCGCCTACACCGGCTGGTTCACCGAGGACTTCACCCTCGCCGAGCTGAAGACCCTGCGCGCCGAGGAGCGCATCCCCGGCACCCGCCAGGAGAACACGCTCTACGACGGCCGCTGGACCGTCCCCACCTTCGAGGAGGTCCTGCGCTGGGCCGACGAGGAGGGCCGCCGCCGGGGCCGCGAGGTCTGGCTCCACGTCGAGACCAAGCACCCCACCTACTTCCGCTCCCTCGGCCTCGGCCTGGAGGAGCGCCTGGCGAAGCTGCTCCGCCGCCACGGCCGCCACCGCGCGGACTCCGCCGTCTTCCTCCAGTCCTTCGAGCCCGGCAGCATCCAGCGCCTGGCGAAGCTGGTCGACTCCCCGCTGGTGGTGCTGCTCTCCGGCGCGAACACCCGCCCCTGGGACTTCGTCGAGTCCGGTGACCCGCGCACCGTCGCCGACCTCGTCACCCCGGCCGGACTGCGCTGGATCGCCTCGTACGCCCAGGGCATCGGCCCCACCCTCGACCTGGTGATCCCCAAGGACGCCGCGGGCCGCCTCACCACCCCCACCACCCTGGTGCGCGACGCTCACGCCGAGGGCCTGATCCTCCACCCGTACACCCAGCGGAACGAGAACGCCTTCCTGCCGGCCGACTTCCGCAAGGGCACCGACCCGGCCGCCTACGGCGACGCCTTCGGCGCCCTGCGGCGGTACCTCGACACCGGCATCGACGGCATCTTCTCCGACAACCCCGACACCGCCCTGCTCGCGGCCGAGGACTTCCGCGCCCGCTGAGCCGGCCACCGCCCGGTCGGCGCCGCGCCGCCGTACGCCGACCGGGTGGTTCCCCCGCCGGGACGCAACCGCGTCCCCGCACCGCCGCATCGTCGCGGGCATGACCTCCCCGGAAAGCCTCCTCGCCACCCTCACCCCGCTGCTGGCCGCCGAGTCGCGCGCCGAGGCCGCGGCGGCCGGGATCGACCCCGCCGACCTCGAACAGGCCGTCTGGCTCCGCCTCCTGGAGCGGCTCAGCGCCGACGGCGCCCCGGAGCGCCCCGCCGACTGGCTCCGCAGGGCCGTCCGCGCCGAGGCCCGCCTGGCCCGCCGCACCAGCGGCCGGGAGCGCCCCTACCACGGCGACGCGCCGCCGGACGCGCGCCACGAGGCCCCGGGCCCCGAGGGCTCCGCCCTCAGCGCCGAACGCCGCCGCACCCTGCGCGCCGCCGTCACCCGGACGCCCGGCCGCTGCCCCCGCCTCCTGCACGCGATGCTCGACCCCGCGGACCCCACCTACCGGGAAATCGCAGGAACGTTGGGTATCTCACAAGGCAGTCTGGGGCCGATGCGTTCCCGTTGCCTGGGATGCCTGCGCAGAATGCTCGCGGCAGAGGTTCCCGCATCAGGTCGACGGGGAAAGGTGCGGGGGACCGATCGGTGATCAGATGAGCGGGAGGCATGCGCACATGGGCCTGAGTGTGACCATCTCGGCGGCGACCGCGGACGACGCGGAGCAGATCCTGAAGCTCCAGTACCTCTGCTACCAGAGCGAGGCCGAGCTGTACGGCGACTGGTCCATCGAGCCGCTCACCCAGCCGCTCGACGCCGTCCGCGCCGAGCTCGCGGAGGGCCACGGCCTGGTGGCCCGACTCGGCGACGAGGTCGTCGCCTCCGTCCGCGCCCGCACCGACGAGGACGGCACCGTCCACATCGCCAAGCTCATCGTCCACCCGCGGCTGCGCCGCCACGGCATCGGCGGCCGGCTCCTCGACGCCATCGAGCGCCACTTCGCCGGCGCGGACACCGCCCCCAAGCGCTTCCAGCTGTTCACCGGCCACCGCAGCGAGGCCGGCCTCCGCCTCTACCGCGCCCGGGGCTACGCCCAGGTCGGCGTCCGTGAGGTCGGCCCCCGGCTCACCCTCGTCACCCTGGAGAAGGCCGCCTGACGCCGCTCAGGCGGTACGGGACCGCCTGAGCCACCAGATGCCCGTCAGCGGCAGCAGCACCGGGATGAAGACGTAGCCGTACCCGAAGTCCGACCAGACGGTGGCGTCCGGGAAGGCGGACGGGTCCACCAGCGTCCACGTCCCCACCACGAGCACGCCCGCGAGCTCGGCGGCGCAGCACACCAGCGCCGCCCTGCGGGCCGCCTCCCCGCCGCGCACCAGCGTGTACGTGATGAAGACGTACACCACCGCGGCCACCGCCGAGAGCGCGTACGCCAGCGGGGCCCGGTCGAACTCGGTCGACACCTGGTAGATCGAGCGCGAGACCGCGCCCACCGACATCACGCCGTACAGCCAGACGAGCAGCATGCCCGGACCCTTGACGAGCCGGGTCCGCCGCTCCGCGGCCTCCGTCGTCCCCACCGTCTCCGCCATGGTCAGCCCACCGTCCAGATGTCGAAGAGACGCACCTCCAGGACGGCGAGCACGACCGCGCCCGCCGCCACCGTCGCCGAACCCCAGCGGCTCCGCTCCGCCAGCGACATGAAGCCGGCGATCGGCACCGCGCACACCGCGCCGAGCAGGTAGGAGACGAAGACGACCGTCCCCTCCTCGGCCGTCTCGCCGCGGACCAGCTGCACGATGCCGACGATCAGCTGGACCAGGACCAGGAAGGTCACCACGGCCATGCCGATGAAGTGCCAGTCCTTGGTGGGCTGGTCCCGGTAGGCGGCGAAGCCGCACCAGGCGGCGAGGGCGAGCGCGGCCACCGAGACCGCGACCGTGAGGGCGTCAAGCATGCGCCCGAGGGTATTACGGGCCGAATGGCCCGATGCGCTCGGCCCCGTCGCACCCCGGCGGGAAGCCGCCGTGCGCCGCCCGCGGGCCCTCCGGAGACCGTGGCCTTGGCCACACCGCACCCCGCGGACCACCCCGGCCGAACCGCCTCCCGAGCAGGCCGCACAGGGTGCGGCGGCCCCCCGGGGCCGTCCGCCCCTTGTCTCAGCGACGTCCGGAATGCGGACACCGGACTTCCGTTCGCACGTGCGCATGCTTTACTTGCAGCCATGACCACGACGAGCAGCCGCATCCTTGCGACCGAGGCGATCCAGACGCCCGGTGCTCTTCGCATGTGTCGAATGTGCGCCATCTGAGGGCCCCCGCCTGAGCCTCGCGCCCCGAAGCGAGACCCCGACGGCCGAGCCGATCCGACCGCCCCACCGGCGCCGGAGCGTGCCCGCCCCGCGCACACCGCCGCCCGGCCCCGCCGGTACGGCCCCCGTGCGCCTGACTGTCCGATTGACGAATGCCCCGTGCACGGCGGACCCACGCGTCGCGCACTCGACAGTGACGGAAACCCCTGTGATCACCACTTCGGGCCTGACCAAGGTCTACGAGTCACGCGGCCGCCAGGTCACCGCCCTGGACGGCGTCGACCTCCACGTCCGTGAGGGCGAGGTCTTCGGCGTGATCGGCCAGAGCGGCGCCGGCAAGTCCTCCCTGATCCGCTGCGTCAACCTCCTGGAGCGCCCCACCTCCGGCACGGTGACCGTCGACGGCGTCGACCTCACCGCCCTCGCCGGCAAGGGCCGCCGCGCCGGCAAGGACCTCCGCCGGGCGCGCAGCAGCATCGGCATGGTCTTCCAGCACTTCAACCTGCTGTCCTCGCGCACCGTCAAGGACAACATCGAACTCCCCCTGGAGATCCTCGGCGTGCCGAGCGCGGAGCGCTCCCGCCGGGCCCTCGAACTCCTCGACCTCGTCGGCCTCTCCGACAAGGCGAAGAACTACCCGGGCCAGCTCTCCGGCGGCCAGAAGCAGCGCGTCGGCATCGCCCGCGCCCTCGCCGGCGAGCCCAAGGTCCTCCTCTCCGACGAGGCCACCAGCGCCCTCGACCCGGAGACCACCCGCTCGATCCTCCAGCTCCTGCGCGACCTCAACCGGCAGCTCGGCCTCACCGTCCTGCTCATCACGCACGAGATGGACGTCGTCAAGACCGTCTGCGACTCCGCCGCCCTCATGCAGAAGGGCCGGATCGTCGAGTCCGGCACGGTCGCCGAACTCCTCGCCACCCCCGGCTCCCAGCTGGCCGCCGAGCTCTTCCCCGTCAGCGGCCGGGCCACCGGCGCCGACCGCACCGTCGTCGACGTCACCTTCCACGGCGAGGCCGCCACCCAGCCGGTGATCTCCCAGCTCTCCCGCACGTACAACATCGACATCTCCATCCTCGGAGCCGCGATGGACACCGTCGGCGGGAAGCAGATCGGCCGGATGCGGATCGAACTGCCGGGACGGTACGAGGAGAACGTCGTCCCGATCGGCTTCCTGCGCGAGCGCGGCCTCCAGGTCGAGCCCGTCGACGACGCCCAGGGCGAGGCCGCCCCCGCCGTCCCCGTACAGCAGCCGCACGTGCTCGTGAAGGAGAGTGCCAAGTGACCTGGGAAGAGATGCGCCCCCTGCTCGAACAGGGCACGGTCGACACCCTCTACATGGTCCTCTGGGCCACCGTCGTCACCATCGTCGGCGGCCTCCCGCTCGGCATCCTCCTCGTCCTCACCGACAAGGGCGGACTGCTGCAGAACCGGCCCGTCAACAAGGTCGTCGGTGCGATCGTGAACATCGGCCGCTCGCTGCCGTTCATCATCCTGCTGATCGCCCTGATCCCCTTCACGACCTTCGTCGTCGGCACCTTCATCGGCCCGACCGCGATGATCGTGCCGCTCGCCATCGGCGCCATCCCCTTCTTCGCGCGCCTCGTCGAGACCGCGATCCGCGAGGTCGACCACGGGCTCGTCGAAGCCGTCCAGTCCATGGGCGGCGGCATCCCCACCATCGTCCGCAAGGTGCTGCTCCCGCAGGCCCTGCCCTCCCTGGTCGCCGCCGTCACCACCACCGTCATCGTGCTCATCGGCTACTCCGCGATGGCCGGCGCGGTCGGCGGCGAGGGCCTCGGCTCCAAGGCCGTCACCTACGGCTACCAGCGCTTCGACACCACCTTCATGCTCGTCACCGTCGTCGTCCTGGTCGCCATCGTGACGATCGTCCAGCTCCTCGGCGACGGCGTCGTACGGCTCCTCGCCCGCCGCGGCCGCACCGCCTGACGGCCCCAGACCACACCCCTGAGTCCGGACTTGTTGTCCAGGCGTCCACCGCTCCACAAGAAAGAGGCACTCTTCGTGCGTAAGAACATCAAGCTCGCCGCCGGCTTCGCTTCCGTCACCGCCCTCGCCCTCGGCCTCACCGCCTGCGGCACCTCCTCGGACCCGGGCTCCGCCAAGGACGGGGCCGGCTCCGCCGACAAGGCGCTCGTCGTCGCCGCGTCCCCGACGCCCCACGCCGACATCCTCAAGTTCGTCCAGGACAACCTGGCCGCCAAGGAGGGCCTGAAGCTGGAGGTGAAGGAGTTCACGGACTACGTCCTGCCGAACACCGCCACCCAGAGCGGCCAGGTCGACGCCAACTTCTTCCAGCACAAGCCCTACCTGGACGACTTCAACGCGAAGAACAAGACCACCATCGTCCCCGTGGTCAACGTCCACCTGGAACCGCTCGGCCTCTACTCCAAGTCCGTGAAGTCCCTCAAGGACATCAAGGCCGGCCAGACGATCGCCGTCCCGAACGACACCACCAACGAGGGCCGGGCGCTGCACCTCCTCGCCGACAACGGCCTCATCGCCCTCAAGGACGGCGTCGGCACCGACGCCAAGCTCTCCGACATCACCGACAAGAAGGGCCTGGAGTTCAAGGAGCTGGAGGCCGCCACCGTGCCCCGCGCCCTGAACGACGTCGACGCCGCCGTCATCAACGGCAACTACGCGATCGAGGCCGACCTGTCCCCGGCGAAGGACGCCCTCGTCCTGGAGAAGGGCGAGGGCAACCCCTACGCCAACCTCCTCGCCGTCAAGAAGGGCGACGAGAACGACCCCCGGGTCGAGAAGCTCGCCAAGCTCCTCAACTCCCCCGAGGTGAAGAAGTACATCGAGGACACCTACAAGGGCTCCGTCATCCCCGCCTTCGGCGCCGTCAAGTAAGGCCCCCGGTACAGTCCTTCACCACAAGGCCCCGCCCGCCCCGTCCGGCGAGCGGGGCCTTGTGCGCCCCCGCGCATGCGCGTCGGCCACGCCATGCTGCATGCTGTGCCTTCACGGTCTTCACGTATGGAGCTGCGCATGACTACCACCTTCCCGGACGTCTCCATCAACACGGAGCGACTGGTGCTGCGCCCGTACGAGGAAGCCGACATCCCCGCCTTCGTCGAGATGATGAACGACGAACTCGTCACCGCCTGGACCTCGGTGCCGCAGCCGTACACCCGCGCCCACGCCGAGGAGTGGGTCCGCCGGATCGCGCCCGCCGAACGGACCAGCGGCCACGGCATCGTCTTCGCCGTCACCGAGTTCCTGACGCAGCGTCTGGTCGGCACCGTCCACCTCCACTCCACCGACTGGCGCGTCCGGGCCACCGAGGTCGCGTACGTCACCGCCCCCTGGGCCCGCGGCGAGGGCTACGCCACCGAGTCCGTCCTCGCCGTCGCCCAGTGGCTCTTCCGCGACCGGGGCTTCGAACGCCTCCAGCTCCGCACCGCCGCCGACAACACCGCCTCCCAGCAGGTCGCCCAGAAGATCGGCTGCATCAGCGAGGGCGTGCTGCGCGACGCCTGGATAGCGCGCAGCCTCACCGAGAGCGGCGAGTGGACCGACATCCGCACCGACCTCATCGTGTGGGGCCTCCTCCCCGAGGACCTCGACGGCGTCGCCGACCACATGGCCGAGGCCGGATACTCCTCGTACACCGACTGGAGCTGAGTGTTCCGGGCGCCGGCCCGGGGTACGCTCGACCCGCCCCCGACCTGCGACGACACCACAGGAGACAGACGCGATGGCCGATCGGGTCACGGTGATCGGCTGGGACGGCTCGCCCCTCACCGCCGCGGCCGGCTCCGCGCTCTCGGCCGCCACCCTGGTGGCCGGTGCGGCCCACCACCTGGCACTCCCCGAGGTACCCGCCGGCGCCGAGCGCGTCCGGCTCGGCAGCGTCGGCCTGGCCGCCCGCCGGATCGCCGGCCACCGCGGCACCGCCGTCGTCCTCGCCGACGGAGACCCCGGCTTCTTCGGCGTCGTCCGCGCCCTGCGCGCCCCCGAGCACGGCCTGGAGGTCGAGGTCGTCCCCGCCGTCTCCTCCGTCGCCGCCGCCTTCGCCCGGGCCGGCATGCCGTGGGACGACGCCCGCGTCGTCGTCGCCCACGAGAAGACCCTGCGCCGCGCCGTCAACGTCTGCCGCGCCCACCCCAAGGTCGCCGTCCTCACCTCCCCGGGCGCCGGCCCCGCCGAACTCGCCCTCCTCCTCGACGGCGTCCACCGCACCTTCGTCGTCTGCGAGCAGCTCGGCACCACGCGCGAACAGGTCTCCGTCCTCACCTCCGACAAGGCCGCCGACCACACCTGGCGCGACCCCAACGTCGTCCTCGTCATCGGCGGCGCCGGCGGCACCGGGGCCTCCGCCGCCCCCTGGCTGATGGGCGGCGACCCGGCCGCCGGAGCCGACCGCGGCTGGGCGGACCGCCCGGAGGAGCACGACTCCGACGACCGGCCCGGCATCGGCCACGACCCCACCCTGCGCGCCGTCCAGCTCGCCCGGCTCGGCCCCCGCACCGGCGACCTCGTCTGGGACGTCGGCAGCGCCGGCGGGAACTTCGCCGTCGAGGCCGCCCGCTTCGGCGCCGCCGTCATCGCCGTCGACGCCGACCCGGCCGCCCGCGCCCGCACCGAGGCCGCGGCCCGCCGCCACGGCGTCCTCCTCCAGACCGTCACCGGGCGCGCCCCGCACGTCCTGGACAGCCTCCCCGAACCCGACGTCGTACGCGTCGGCGCCGGCGGCGTCCCCGTCGTCACCGCCTGCGTCGACCGCCGTCCCGAACGGATCGCCGCCCACGCCACCACCCGCGACGAGGCCGAGGCGATCGGCACCGCCCTCGCCGCCGGCGGCTACGCCGTCGAGACCCTCCTCCTCCAGACCGTCGGCCTCGATCCGGCCGACTGGACCGAGCGCGAACGCTCCGTCGTCTTCCTGCTCTCCGGCCGCAGGACCACCGGCGCCCCCTGACCCCCGGCCGGGCGCCGGGGCAGGTAGGCTGGCCGATTGTTGTACCGCACGGGGATGTTCGGCAGGTTGTTCGTCAATGTCCCGAATCGATGACCGTCTTGACCCGTTCTCGGTGGTCACCGGTGTGCGGGACACCGGGGGGACGGCGCGACGTGGCGCAGTCCACAGCGCACCGTGGTGGATCCGCCTGCCACGATGGGCGCGGGCCGCGACAATGCTCGGGTGACGACGCGTCTCCGTGCCGCGCGGCACGGGCGCTCGTTCTCGTTGGCGGGCGCGGATCTGAACGAAGACGAACGATGGGCGAGGGGTACGCATGACGGACACCGGCCAGGTCCCGGGCGAGGGACTGCCGGAGAACTCAGGCATGGTCGAGCAGCCGGGCATCCCCGCTCCGGGCGCCTACACCTACCTGGACCCCTCCGGCCCCACCCCCGGGCAGCTCTCCGAGGAAGACGACCTGCTGCTGATGCCGGGCTCCCAGGGTGCCTGGAGCGAGCTGGCCCCGGGCACCGTGCCCGCCCCGCCGGTCGCCGTCCCCGCCCCGCCCGTGGTCCCGCCGCAGGGCGGCCCCGAGGGCGCCGCGCAGGCCGCCCCCACGGGCGACCCGCTCACCGACCCCCTGCCGGACCCGCTGACGGGGCCGCTCACCGGCCCGCTCCCGGACGGCATGGTCCTCGCCGACCAGCTCACCGCCCCGGTCACCCCGCCGCACGGCGTCCCGGTGCCCGGCGCCACCCCGCCGCAGGGCGTGCCGCTCGGCACTCCGGCGCACGGCGTCCCGGTCGCCCCGCAGGAGCCCGTCGCCACCGCCCACGGCTACGAGCCCGGCATCCTCGACACCGGCGCCCACGAGGCCGCCGGCCTCGACTCCGGCTCCGTCGACCTCGGCGGCGTCCGCGTGCCGCCGGCCGCCGCCCCGCAGCCCGCCCCCGCGCGCCGCCCGCTCCACATGGGCCCGCCGGTACCGGACACCGCCACCGGCGGCGTCGTGCGCTCGCTCGCGGACCGGGGCCCGGCCGCGCCGGCGCCCGCCGCCCCGCAGGTCCCGGCGCCCGCCCCGGAGCCCCTCGTGGCCACCGGTCCCGCGCCCGTGCCCGTACGCACCCCGGGGCCGCCGACCACCGGTCCCGAGTACTTCGACATCGCGCAGGACCAGCAGACGGCCCCGCAGGGCGCCGAGCCGTGGACCGCGCAGCCGCAGGAGGCCCCGGCGCCCGCCGAGACCCCCGCAGAAACGGTCGTTCCGCCGAGCGGACAGTTCGTCCAGGTCGAGGGCACCGTGCCGACCGCCGAGCAGCCCGCCCCGACCCCGCCGGCCGGGACCCCGATCCCCGGGCCGGAGACCGTCGCCCCCGAGACCGAGGCACCGGAGGCCGTCACGCCGGAGGCCGTGGCGCCCGAAGCGATGACGCCCGAAGCGGTGACGCCCGAGACCGTGGCGCCCGAGGCGGTCGTCCCCGCGCCCCGCGCGCCCGAGGCCGAGGCCGTCGTCGAGGCCGTCCCGGCAGCCGAGACGCCGGCGGCGGAGGAGCCCGTGGCCGGGGAGCCCGCCTCCGAGGGGCCCGCCGAGGCACCCGTGGCCGAGGCCGTGGTGACCGCCGCGCCCGCCGACGTACCGGCGGAGACCGTGCCGGAGACCCCCGCCGAGGAGATCCCGGCCGACCAGGCTCGGACCGAGGAGGCCCCGGCCGCCGAACAGCCCGGGGAGCCGGCCGCCGAGCCGGTGGGCGAGGCCGTCGCGGCCGCGGAGGCCGCGGCAGAGCCCGTCGCCGCCGAGGCACCCGTGCCGGCCGAGCCCCAGCCCCAGCCCGAGGCGCCCGTGCCGGCCCAGCCCGAGGCCGAGGCCGTCACCGCCGAGGCCGAGCCCGCCGCCGAGGAGCCCGCCGTCCTGGCGCCCCCCGCCGAGGCCGAGCCCGCCCCCGAGGCCGTCGCGGAGCCCGCCGTCGTGGCAGAGCCGCAGCCGCACGCCGAGGCCGGTGCCGAGCCCGAGTCCGGCGTCGAGCCCCAGCCCCAGCCCGTCGCCGCCGAGCCCGCCACCGCGGAGCAGGCCCCGGTCGAGCCGGCCCCCTCCGACGAGGCGCCCGCCGAGCACGCCCCCGTCGAGCACGCCCCCGGCGAGCAGGCCCCCTCCGACGAGGCGCCCGCCGAGCAGGCCCCGGTCGAGCCGGCCGCCGCCGAGGTCTCCACCGAGGCGTTCGCCGACGCCGCCGCGGCGGTTTCCGGCGAGGCCCCCGTCGTCGCCGTGGCCGAGGAGGTCCCGGTCGTCGCCGAGGACGCTCCCCAGGCCCTCCCCGAGGCCCGGACCGAGGCGGAGGAGGCCGGTGAGCGGGCCGAGCCCCGCCCCGCCGCCCCCGGCTACGCCGAGGCCGAGCGCGAGGCGGTCCTGCGGGTGATGCGCGAGCGCCGCGACATCCGCAACGGCTTCCGCTCCGACCCGATCCCGCACGAGGTGCTGCTCCGCGTCCTGGAGGCCGCCCACACGGCCCCCAGCGTCGGCCACTCGCAGCCGTGGGACTTCGTCGTCATCCGCTCCGCCGAGACCCGGCAGACGATGCACGAGCTGGCCCAGCGCCAGCGCGAGGCCTACGCCAAGTCGCTGCCGAAGGCCCGGGCGAAGCAGTTCAAGGAACTGAAGATCGAGGCCATCCTCGACACCCCGGTCAACATCGTGGTGACGGCCGACCCCACCCGGGGCGGCCGGCACACCCTCGGCCGCTACACGCAGCCGCAGATGGCCCCGTACTCCTCGGCCCTCGCCGTCGAGAACCTCTGGCTCGCCGCCCGCGCCGAGGGCCTCGGCGTCGGCTGGGTCAGCTTCTTCGACGAGCGCGAGATGGTCCGCGAGCTCGGCCTCCCCGAGCACCTGGAGGTCGTCGCGTACCTGTGCGTCGGCTACGTCGACGAGTTCCCCGACGAGCCCGAGCTGATGCAGGCCGGCTGGGCCAAGCGCCGCCCGCTCTCCTGGGTCGTCCACGAGGAGACGTACGGCCGCCGCGCCCTGCCCGGCGAGGAGCCGCACGACCTGCTCCAGGAGACCGTCGCCGCCATCCGCCCGCTGGACGCCAAGGCGCTCGGCGAGGCCTGGGAGCGGCAGAAGCGGATGACCAAGCCGGCCGGCGCGCTCGGCATGCTGGAGATCATCTCCGCGCAGCTCTGCGGCCTCTCCCGGATGTGCCCGCCGCCGATCCCGGAGCCCGCCGCCGTCGCGATCTTCGCCGGCGACCACGGTGTGCACGCCCAGGGCGTCACCCCCTGGCCGCAGGAGGTCACCGGCCAGATGGTGGCCAACTTCCTCGGCGGGGGAGCGGTCTGCAACGCCTTCGCGAACCAGGTCGGCGCCGAGGTCTGCGTCATCGACGTGGGCGTCGCGAGCGAGCTGCCGGCCACCCCCGGTCTGCTGCCCCGCAAGGTCCGCGCCGGTTCCGGTGACTTCACCACCGGCCTGGCGATGACCCGCGAGGAGACGATCGCCGCGATCGAGGTCGGCATCGAGACTGCCCGCGACCTGGTCGCGGCCGGGAACAAGGCGCTCCTCACCGGCGAGATGGGCATCGCGAACACCACCGCGTCCGCCGCCCTCATCTCCGTCTTCACCGGCGTCGACCCGGCCGAGGTCACCGGCCGGGGCACGGGCATCAACGACGAGACCCACGCCCGCAAGGTCGACGTGGTCCGCCGCGCCCTCGACCTGCACAAGCCGGACCCCCAGGACCCGATCGCCGTCCTGTCGCAGATCGGCGGCCTGGAGCACGCCGCCCTCGTCGGCTTCATCCTGGGCGCCGCCTCGCTGCGCACCCCGGTGATCCTCGACGGCGTCTCCACCGGCGCGGCCGCCCTGGTCGCCCGCGCCATCGCCCCCGAGTCGCTGGCGGCCTGCATCGCGGGCCACCGCAGCGCCGAGCCCGGCCACGTGGCCGCGCTCAACAAGCTGGGCCTGCGCCCGCTGGTCGACCTGGACCTCCGCCTCGGCGAGGGCACCGGCGCCCTGCTGGCCCTGCCGCTGGTGCAGAGCGCGGCCCGCGCCATGCACGAGGTCGCGACCTTCGACTCCGCCGGCGTCACGGAGAAGTAGTCCGTACGGCCCCGGTGCCCCCACCTCCACGACGGGGGCGGCGGCACCGGGGCCGCCCCATGTGCCGCGCCCCCTCAGGACCGCCCCGGTCCGAGGGACGAGGGTCACAAGGTGCCCACCCCACGTCACCGATATCGTGGTCACCGGGCCGCCCGCCCGCCCCACCAGCCGCTTCACCGCCGCAGCGGCACCCCAGGACCCGCCCGACCACGCGCGTCGGGTCCGGCCCGCCCGGCACGCACGCTCGCCGCACGGCTGAGTCGCCCGAGTAGCTCCGCTACGGAGGCGCCCCGCCGCACGCCGAGCGCACGCACCGAACGACCCGGCCTGATCCGACGCGCATGGTCGGACAGGCCCCAGCCCCGTCCGAGGAGCCGCCCGCACATGGCCCAGCACGTCGAGCCCGCCGAGCACCCCGCCTACCCCGTCGGCCTCCGCCTCGCCGGCCGGCGCGTCGTCGTCCTCGGCGGCGGCACGGTCGCCCAGCGCCGCCTGCCCGCCCTCATCGCCGCAGGCGCCGACATCACCCTGATCTCTCCGTCCGCCACGCCCTCCGTCGAGGCCATGGCCGAGACCGGCGAGATCACCTGGGTGCGCCGCCGCTACGAGGACGGTGACCTGACCGACGCCTGGTACGCGCTCGTCGCCACCACCGACGCGGCCGCCAACGCCGCCGCCTCCGCCGAGGCCGAGCGGGACCGCGTCTGGTGCGTCCGCTCCGACGACGCCGAGGCCGCCACCGCCTGGACCCCGGCCACCGGCCGCGGCGCCGGCGTCACCGTCGCCGTCCTCACCGGCCACGACCCGCGCCGTTCGGCCGCCGTCCGCGACGCCGTCCTGGAGGGCCTGCGCGACGGCTCCCTCGCGGCGCCCGCCCAGCGCGCCCGCACTCCCTTCGTCGCCCTCGTCGGCGGCGGCCCCGGCGACCCGGACCTCATCACCGTCCGCGGCCGCCGGCTGCTCGCCGAGGCCGACGTCGTCATCGCCGACCGCCTCGGCCCGCGCGACCTCCTGGACGAACTGCCGCCGCACGTCGAGGTGATCGACGCGGCGAAGATCCCGTACGGCCGCTTCATGGCCCAGGAGGCCATCAACAACGCGCTGATCGAGCACGCCAAGGCCGGCAAGTCCGTCGTCCGCCTCAAGGGCGGCGACCCCTTCGTCTTCGGCCGGGGCATGGAGGAGGCGCAGGCGCTCGCCGCCGAGGGCATCGCCTGCACCGTCGTGCCCGGCATCTCCAGCTCCATCTCGGTCCCCGGCGCCGCCGGGATCCCGGTCACCCACCGGGGCGTCGCCCACGAGTTCACGGTGGTCAGCGGGCACGTCGCCCCCGACGACCCGCGCTCGCTCGTCGACTGGGCCTCGCTCGCCAAGCTCACCGGCACCCTGGTGATCCTCATGGGCGTCGACAAGATAGGGAAGATCGCCGAGGCGCTCGTCGCCCACGGGAAGGCCCCCGACACCCCGCTCGCCCTCGTCCAGGAGGGCACCACCGCGACCCAGCGCCGGGTCGACGCCACCCTCGCCACCGTCGCCGAGGTGGTGAAGGCCGAGGAGGTCCGCCCGCCGGCCGTCATCGTCATCGGCCCGGTCGTCGCGGAGGGCCCCGACAAGCTCACCCGCTGACGCGCCCCGCACCTCTCGGCGCGGGGACGGGCGGCGACCGCCGCCCGTCCCCGCGCATTGGCACCCCACCCCGGACAAGGCAATATCACCCCGTGGCCGAAATCTTCACCATCACCGACGCCGACGACCCCCGCCTCCACGACTACACCGGCCTGACCGACGTCGAGCTGCGCCGCCGCCGCGAGCCCGCCGAGGGCCTGTTCATCGCCGAGGGCGAGAAGGTCATCCGCCGCGCCAAGCAGGCCGGTTACGAGATGCGGTCGATGCTGCTCTCAGCCAAGTGGGTCGACGTCATGCGCGACGTCATCGACGAGGTGCCCGCCCCGGTGTACGCCATCCAGCCCGACCTCGCCGAGCGCGTCACCGGCTACCACGTGCACCGCGGCGCCCTCGCCTCCATGCAGCGCAAGCCGCTGCCCGACCCCGCCGAACTCCTCGCGGGAGCCCGCCGGGTGGCCGTCATGGAGGCGGTCAACGACCACACCAACATCGGCGCCATCTTCCGCAGCGCCGCCGCCCTCGGCATGGACGCGGTCCTGCTCTCCCCGGACTGCGCCGACCCGCTCTACCGCCGCTCCGTGAAGGTCTCCATGGGCGCGGTCTTCTCCGTCCCGTACGCCCGCCTGGACAGCTGGCCGCGCGGTCTGGAGGCGGTGCGGGAGGCGGGCTTCAAGCTCCTCGCCCTCACCCCGGCGGAGAAGGCCACCGCCATGGACGAGGCCGCCCCGCACCGCCTCGACCGGGTCGCCCTCATGCTCGGCGCGGAGGGCGACGGCCTCTCCCCCCAGGCGCTGCGCGCCGCCGACGAGTGGGTCCGCATCCCGATGGCCCACGGCGTCGACTCCCTCAACGTGGGAGCGGCCGCCGCCGTCGCCTTCTACGCGGTCACGGCCGGCCGCCCCGAGGCGTAGCTCCCGGCCCGTCCACGGAGAACGCCCCCGGTGCCTCGCGTGCACCGGGGGCGTTCTCCGTGCGGGCCGGGTCAGCCCTGGAGGGCCTGGGCGGCGGCGATGCCCAGCGCCACCAGGAGGGTCACCACCACGAAGACGACGAGCCGCTGGCGCAGCAGCCGGGGGTTGGCCGGGCGGCGGCCGGTGGACGTGGACCGCGCTCCCGGCCGGGTCCCGGGCCGCGACTGCGGATTGCGGGAACCGCCGGTCCGCGGCGGCGCCGAGGGGCGAGAGGAGGGTCCGGAACCGCGTCCCCGGGCCACCGCCCGCTCCGCCTCGCGGCCGGGCGCGTCCCGCTCCGTGTACCGCTCGGTCGGCCGCAGCGTGCCGCGCTCCTCCATCCGCTCGCGCGGGGCGGGCGGCCGCGCGGACGGCAGGCCCTGCGCCTCGCGGGCCGCGATCTCCTTGAGCCGCATGGACAGCTGGAGGGTGCTGGGCCGGTCCTCCGGGTCCTTCGCCAGACAGGCCCTGATCAGCGGGGCGAGCGCGTCCGGCACCCCCTGGAGCTGTGCCTCCTCGTGCACGACCCGGTAGAGCATGACCTCGGAACTGCCGTGCCCGAAGGGGGAGTCGCCCATCGAGGCGTACGCGAGGGTCGCGCCGAGCGAGAAGACGTCCGTCGCCGGGGTGACGGCCGCGCCCCGGACCTGCTCGGGCGCGAGGAAGCCGGGGGAGCCGACCGCCGTGCCGACGTGCGTGAGGGTGCTGGCCCCGGTGGCCCAGGCGATCCCGAAGTCGATGATGCGGGGGCCCTTGGGGGAGAGCAGGATGTTCGACGGCTTCAGGTCCCGGTGCACGACCCCGGCCTCGTGGACGGCGACCAGGCCCTCCGAGAGGGCGGCGCCGATCGAGGCCACGTCGGCGGCCCGCAGCGGACCCTCCTCGGCGACCCGGTCGTGCAGCGACGGCCCGGGCACGTACTGGGTGGCGAACCAGGGCCGGTCGGCCTCCAGGTCGGCCGCGACCAGCCGGGCGGTGCAGCCGCCCCTGATCCGCCGGGCCGCCGACACCTCACGGGCGAACCGCGAGCGGAACTCCTGGTCCTCGGCCAGGTCCGGGCGGATCACCTTCAGCGCCACCCGTTGCCCGCGCCGGTCGGAGCCGAGGTACACGACCCCCATCCCTCCGGCGCCCAGTCTGCGGTGGAGCCGGAACGCCCCGACGATCCGCGGGTCCTCGCGCCGGAGCCGCATCATCGCCATGTCCGTCCCCTCGTCCGTTCGACGTGGCACAGCTTACGTAGTGGCGCCCCCGCGCGCTCATAGGCCGCGCCCTCCCACCGGCTTCGATTGTCAGTGCTGAGGGGGACGACGGTCCCGTGCCGCACCGACTCTCCCCGCCAACCCCCCTTGTCGTCCAGCCCACTTGACACCGCCCCGGGACAACTCCCGCCGCCCCGCCCCGGGTACCCCCGACCGCCCCGCGCACCCCGGCGCACCCCGCTCCCCGCCGGACGTGACCCAAGTCACCCGGGGGCGCGTCCCCTCCGGGAAGACCCCCACCCGCGCGCCCCCGCCTCCACCCAGGGGAGTACGCCGGGGGGAGCGGCGTCATCCTCCCGTAGGCCCGGAAGCCGGTACGCGGGCATGACGCCGCGGGCGGTCCCGCTCCCTACTGTTGAGGTCATGCGGTGGGCGCGACTCTCGTCCCCCGAGGAACACGCGCCCACCGCACCGAGAACCGGCAAGAGAAGCGACAGGAGAGGACCATGGCCCACACGGCACACCGGCCGACCCCCCGCCCCGCGGGGCGCCGTCATCCCCTGGTGGCCACCGCCATGGTCCTCCCCCTCGCGGCCCTGCTCGTGGTCGTCTTCGGCGGCTGGGAAGCGGTGGTCACACAGGCGTCGTCCGTGGGCGTGATGCTGGGGCGCTGAGCGGCGCCCCGGACCCGGGTGAGCGGCCCGGGTCGGGGACATCGGCCGACAGCCCCGTGGGGACGGGGGTGCGGCGGACGACAGCGCAGGGGCCGGTCGGCCGGGGAGCCGACCGGCCCCTCCGCGCGTCGGCGCACCGTCTCTCCGCCGCACGCCCGCGCCGCGTACGCTCGCCGGATGGAGTGTGGCGAGAACGACGGCGACGTGCTGGCGGCGCTGGCCCTGATCGCGCGCGGGGCCGTGCACGGCACGGCGGACTGCGCCTGCGATCCGGGGGCGGTGCGGGTGCTCGCGGACCGGGAGGACGGGGCCGTCGTGCGGCACGGCGGGATCGTCGCCAAGGCGCACGCCCCCAACACCGAGGACGTTCCGCACGCGGCGCGGGTCGCCCTCGCCGGCGACCCGGCCCTCACGGGGGTGTTCCTGCCGCCGGTTCCCGGGCAGTGCGCGGAGCGGGTCGCGGGACGGCCGGTGACGGTGTGGCCGTACGGGCCTCCGGTCGACCCGGGCGACCCCGACGCGGCGCCCTGGGAGGAGGCGGCCCGGCTGCTCGCCCTGCTCCACCGCACCCCGCCCCCGCCCGGCCCGCTGCCCGCGATGCGGGCCCCCGCGAAGGCGGCGCTGGCCGTCGGGCGGATGCTCCGCGCCGTGCCGGACCACCCGGCGACCGCCACGGTCCTCGCGGCCTGGCGGACCGTCACGGAGGACCTCGGCGGGGACGGGACCGGGGGCACGCGCGCGTACCTGTGCCACGGGGACTTCCATCTCGGCCAGCTCGTCCGGGACCTCCGCGGCGACTGGCGCCTCATCGACGTCGACGACGCCGGGCTCGGCGACCCCGCCTGGGACCTGGCCCGCCCCGCCGCGTGGTTCGCCGCCGGGCTGCTCCCGGCGGAGGTGTGGGCGCGGTTCCTCGGCGCCTACGAGGCCGCCGGCGGCCCGGCCACGGCGCCGGACCCGTGGGCCCGCCTGGATCTGCCCGCCCGGGCCCTGACGGTGCAGACCGCGGCGCTCGCGCTCGCCAAGTCCACGGCCGAGGGTCGGGGGCTCGACGAGGTCGAGGGCGTGATGATCGGCACCTGCGCCAGGATCCCGATGTCCCGAACCGTCCCGGGCTCCGCCGCGTCCTCATAAGCTGAAGCAGTCATTCGAACGGCAACGGCAGGGGAGTTGAGCCGAGCATGCAGTGTCCCAAGTGTCACGCGGCGATGCACACGTACAACCGCAACGGCGTCCAGATCGAGCAGTGCAGCGGCTGCCGCGGGATCTTCCTGGACTACGGCGAGCTGGAGGCCCTGACCCGCCTGGAGGCGCAGTGGCAGGCCCCGCCGGCGCCGCCCGCCCCGCCGGCCGGCTACCCGGCGCAGCCCGCCCCGGCCGCTCCCGCCTGGGGTGCCCCGCACGGCGGCCACCACGGCGGTCACTACCGCCAGCGCGGCTTCGGCCGGATGCTCTTCTCCTCCTGAGCCGTCCGCGGCGCTCCGGCCCCCGGGTCCTTCGCACGGATCCGGGGACCGGAGCGCCCTCGGCCCGCACGACGACGAAGCCCCCGGCCGCGAACCGCGGCCGGGGGCTTCGTCCTTCTGTGCGCGATACTGGGATTGAACCAGTGACCTCTTCCGTGTCAGGGAAGCGCTCTCCCGCTGAGCTAATCGCGCGGGACGCACCCGAGGGTGCAGGAGATGTGGTGCGCGATACTGGGATTGAACCAGTGACCTCTTCCGTGTCAGGGAAGCGCTCTCCCGCTGAGCTAATCGCGCGGGACGCACCCGAGGGTGCAGGTGAAGTGGTGCGCGATACTGGGATTGAACCAGTGACCTCTTCCGTGTCAGGGAAGCGCTCTCCCGCTGAGCTAATCGCGCGGGGATCCGAAGATCAGGACCCGAAGGTCCAGTGGACGATACTGGGATTGAACCAGTGACCTCTTCCGTGTCAGGGAAGCGCTCTCCCGCTGAGCTAATCGTCCTTGGAGGTGGAGACGGGATTTGAACCCGTGTAGACGGCTTTGCAGGCCGTTGCCTCGCCTCTCGGCCACTCCACCAGGAGTGATAACGGGGGTTCGGGAAGATCCCCCACATCGAGCGGACGACGAGATTCGAACTCGCGACCCTCACCTTGGCAAGGTGATGCTCTACCAACTGAGCCACGTCCGCTTGTCGGTTCCGGTCCGCTTGCGCGTCCCGGCGACGTGTTGAACTCTAGCGGATTCCCGGGCCAGTACAAAAACGCGTTTCCGCAGCGTGCTGACCTGCGGGCCCTTCGGCGCGCCCGGGTGGCGGCTCCCGGAGGGTTCGAGCGGTGTTCACCCGCCGTGTCCCCGGCGTCGCGCGGAGCCCCCGCCGCCCGCGCACCCCCTCCTCCGGGGCGGCCCGACCTAGACTCGACACGTGTACGACCTACCTCCCCTGGCCCGCTTCGGCGGCCTCGTCGCGACCGACCTGCGGGACGTCACCCATGATCCCGAGGCGCTCGACTCCACCGGCTTCTGGGCCGTCTGCGCCGACTTCGAGGGCCGGCTCACCTGCGCCCGCTTCGGAGACGTCCGCAGGGCGCCGGTGCCCGCCGCCGTCCCCGGGGCGTGGCGCGGCCCGCGCCCGGACGACTGGACGTCGTCGCTCGACCGCGCCGCGTACACCGCGGGCGTACGGGCGGTGCGCGAGCACATCGCGCGCGGCGAGGTGTACCAGGCGAACCTCTGCCGGGTGATGACCGCGCCGCTGCCCGATCCGGCCGCCGCCGACGTGGACGCCCTCACCGCGCTGCTCGCGGCCGGCAACCCCGCCCCGTACGCCGGAACGATCCGGCTGCCCGCGCACGGCGTGGAGATCGCCACCGCCTCGCCCGAGCTGTATCTGCGGCGCGAGGGCGCGCGGGTCTCGTCGGGGCCCATCAAGGGCACCGGCAGGACCGCCGCGGACCTGCTGCCCAAGGACCACGCCGAGAACGTGATGATCGTGGACCTGGTCCGCAACGACCTCGGCCGCGTCTGCGAGACCGGCTCCGTCGCCGTCCCCGCGCTCTGCGACATCGAGGAGCACCCGGGTCTCGTCCACCTCGTCTCCACCGTCAGCGGGGTGCTGCGCGAGGACGCCGGTTGGCCCGAGCTGCTCGACGCCACCTTCCCGCCCGGCTCCGTCACCGGCGCCCCCAAGTCCTCGGCGCTGCGGATCATCGAGGCGCTGGAGACCGTGCCCCGGGGGCCGTACTGCGGCGGCATCGGCTGGGTGGACGCCGACGGCGGCCACGGCGAGCTCGCCGTCGGCATCCGCACCTTCTGGATCGACCGGCCGTTCGGCGTGCTGCGCTTCGGCACCGGCGCCGGCATCACCTGGGGCTCCGACCCCGAGCGGGAGTGGGAGGAGACCGAGCTGAAGGCGGCCCGGCTGGTCGCGATAGCGTCGGGCGCCTACGAGTCGGGCGCCCCGGCCGACGAGGTCCCAGGGGCGAGCGGAAAGGCCATCTCTCGATGAAAATCTGGGTCAACGGCGGGCTGTACGACGAGGAGGCCGCCCGGGTCTCCGTCCTGGACCACGGACTGACCGTCGGCGACGGCGTCTTCGAGACGGTCAAGGCCGAGCGTGGAGAAACGTTTGCTCTCACCCTCCACCTGGAGCGGCTCACCCGCTCCGCCCGCGGTCTCGGGCTGCCCGACCCGGACCTCGACGAGGTCCGCCGGGCCTGCGCCGCCGTCCTCTCGGCGAACCCGGTGGAGCTCGGCCGGCTCCGCATCACCTACACCGGCGGCCTCTCCCCGCTCGGCTCGGAGCGGGGAGACGCCGGTACGAGCCTCGTCGTCGCCGTCGGCGGGACCTCCCGCCGCCCCGACACCACGGCCGTGGTCACCGTCCCCTGGACCCGCAACGAGCGCGGCGCCCTCACGGGCCTGAAGACCACCTCCTACGCGGAGAACGTCGTCGCCCTGGCCCGGGCGAAGGAGGCCGGCGCCACCGAGGCCCTCTTCGCCAACACCGCCGGCCGGCTCTGCGAGGGCACCGGCTCCAACGTCTTCGTCGTGCTCGACGGCCGGATCCACACCCCGCCGGTCTCCTCCGGCTGCCTCGCCGGCATCACTCGCGCGCTCGCCGTCGAGTGGACCGGCGCCGTCGAGACCGACCTGCCGTTCGATGTCCTGGAGACCGCGGAGGAGGTCTTCCTCACCTCCACCCTGCGCGACGTCCAGGCCGTCCACCGCGTCGACGGCCGCGAACTCGCCGCCGCCCCGGGCCCGGTCACCGCCAAGGCCATGCGGGTCTTCGAGGAGCGGGCCGCCGCCGACCGGGATCCGAGGCTCGGCTGAAATCCGGATGACGGGGCCCTCCCGAATGGGTAGAACACCCCTGATGACCACCACCCTGCGGCCGACCGAGCCGCTCCAGCACTCCGCGGCCGGCGGCCGTTCCCGCGTCTACGACATCTGCGTGAACAGCCGCCGGGTCGGCTCCGTCCGCGTCGCCACCGACCCGGACTTCGGCGCCGCGGCGGGGACCGTCGACCGCCTCTGGGTCGACGAGCCGGACCGCGGCCGCGGAAGGGGGACGGTGGCGGCGCTCGCCGCCGAGGAGGTGCTGCGCGGCTGGGGCTGCGCGGACGTGCGGATATCGGTCCCCGCGGACGCGACGGCCGCCCTCGGCCTGGCCCGCGCGCTCGGCTACACCGAGCGCAGCCGGAACATGCTGAAGGAGCTCGCGGACCCGCCGCCCGCGCCGCCGTCCGGCATCGAGGCGCGGTCCATGACCGAGGAGGAGTTCACGGCCTGGGCGGCGGCGGCCCAGGAGGCCTTCGCACGGAGCTGGATCGACCGGGGCGTCCCCGAGGACCAGGCCCGCGCCAAGGCGGAGGCCAGCCACCGCGAGCTGCTGCCCCAGGGGCTCGCCAGCCCCGGCACGGCGATCAGCGTCGCCCTCGTCGACGGCGTGGTCGTCGGCACCGTCTGGACCGGGACGCGCGAACTGGAGCCCGGGGTGAGTGCCGGATACGTCTACGACATCGAGGTCGCGGCGGAGCGGCGCGGCCAGGGGTACGGCCGGGCGCTGATGCTGCTGGCCGAGCGCGTGGCGCGGGAGGCCGGGGAGAGCCGGCTCGGACTGCACGTCTTCGCGGGCAACACCCCGGCGATCCGCCTCTACGAGTCGCTCGGCTACCGCACGACCCACGTCAACAGCGCCAAGCGGCTGATCTGAGGACCGGGGAGGGTCAGCCGGCCAGGAGGCGGTCGGCGATCTCCTCGATCCGGGCGCGCAGCCCCTCCTGGCTCTGACCGCCGTCGAGGCGCTCCCCGTCGATGACGTAGGTCGGGGTGCCGGTGATCTTGAGGGCCTGGCCCTCGGCCTGGTCGGCGTCGACCGTGAGCAGGTGCCGGCCGTCGATCAGCGCCGTGTCGAACTCCTCGGCGTCCAGGCCGAGTCCGGTCGCCACCTCCAGCAGCACCGGCTCGCCCCGCTCGGCGAGCTCGGCGGTCCTGGCGAGCAGCGCCTCCGCGTAGCCCCAGCCCTGCCCCTGGTCGGCCGCCTCCTCGGCCGCCTGGGCGGCGGCGTAGGCGTGCTTGTTCTTGGCGAGCGGGAAGTGGCGCAGCTGGACGTCGAGCCGGTCGCCGTACGCCGCGCGCAGCGCGCGGACGTCGTCGAGCGCCCGGAAGCAGTCGGGGCACTGGAGGTCGAACCAGGCCTCCAGGACGACGGGGGAGGGGGTGGTGGTGGAGTCAGTCATGGACGGCAGTCTTCCAGCAGGTCGGCGCCGGGCCCGCATCGGCACGACACCGGGACCTGAGGAGGAGATCCCGGCCGGGACGACCCGGAGATCTCCCTGAGACCGGCCCGGGGGCGTGGCCTCCGGCGGGCGGGCCGGTGCAGGATGGAAGGGACGTATCACCCGGGACCTGGAGGACCGCATGCTGGCCGAGACCATCTGCTCCGCGGTGTCCGCGGCGGGCCTGGGCATCGCCGCGCTCACGGCGTACCGGAAGAAGTACCTGGGCGCGGCGCGGATCGCCGGCTGGTCGCTCGTCCCGCTCGGCCTCGTGATGACCGGTGCGGTCGAGTGGGCCTTCGACACCGTCTTCAGCCCGGTCGCCTGGGCCGGCTTCGGCGTGCTCGGCGCGGCCTGGCTGCTGCTCCTGACGACCCGGGGCGTCGAGCGCCGCCGGAGCGGCCGGCAGGCGGTGGACGGGGGAGCGCGGCCCGCGGCGGTCGCGCCCGGCGCCTCGTCCCCGGCCGCCGGGTCCGCACGGGTGGCGCCGGCCCGCACGGCGGCGGGCGCGCCCGCCCGGGGCGGGGACGCCGAGGACTTCAGCGACATCGAGGCGATTCTGAAGAAGCACGGAATCTGACCGCTTCTGGCCGTTGCCTGCCGGGCCGCGACCGGGCGATGACCCGGAGATCCACGGGAAGGGATGAACCGCCCCGCCCAGGCGCGCATTCCGCCCTTCCGGGGGCAGCGGGTGCGCGATCATCCCCCCGAGATGCTCGATACCTCGCGGGACCCCGCCCCCGCCTCCGCCGAGTCCGCGCCCGCCGCCGATCCCCCCGCCGACGAGCCGAGGGGCTGTCTCTTCGCGCTGTCGCAGCCACCGCTGATGATCTTCCTGGCGGTGATCGGGGCCCTGCTCCTGATGGCGGCCCTGCACGACCTCTACGTGCTCTGAAACGTGCTCTCCCACGTGCTCCCACGTGCTCCGAGGCGTCAGCCGGCGGCTTCCTTGCGACGGGCCCGGTAGGCGGCGACGTGCAGCCGGTTGCCGCAGGTGCGGCTGTCGCAGTAGCGGCGGGAGCGGTTGCGGGAGAGGTCGACGAAGGCCCGGCCGCAGTCCGGGGCCTCGCACCGGCGCAGCCGCTCGCGCTCGCCCGAGACCACGATGAAGGCGAGGGCCATCCCGCAGTCGGCGGCCAGGTGGTCGGCGACCGAGGCGCCCGGCGCGAAGTAGTGCACGTGCCAGTCGTAGCCGTCGTGGTCGGTGAGCCGCGGGGTGGTGCCCGCGGCGGCCACCAGCTGGTTGATCAGCGGGGCGGCGATCCTGGCGTCGGGGGCGGTGAAGACGGCGGCGAAGCGGTCCCGCACCTCGCGGACGGCCCGGAGGTCCTCGGCGTCCAGCTCACCCACGTCGCTGATCCGGTGCTCGCGGACGAACACCCCGAGCGCGTCGAGGTCCGCGAGCGTGTCCTCGCGGTCGCCCTGCGCGGCGGTGTTCATGAGATCGACGACGGTGTCGAGGGCGATCCGGGTGTCGTGGGGAATGAGCACGCTTCGCTCCCTGGCCGGCCGCGGGCGGGCGCCCGTGGACTGCCGTCGACTCTAGCGCGCCATGGAAAAGCGCGACGGCGCCCTCGCCGCGCCGGCTGCGCGGTGAGGACGCCGGAGGTCGAGCGGATGCGACCGCCCGCGCGGCGCCGTCGCCCCGAGTCGGACGGCGCCGTGCGGTCTGGGGCCTGGCTCAGCTGTCGGCCAGGATGTGGGACAGCTCCGTATCGAGGTCGAAGTGCCGGTGCTCGGTGCCGGGTGGCACCGCGGCGTCGGTCCGCTTGAGGAACGATTCCAGGGCCCGCGCGGGGGCCTCCAGCAGGGCCTCGCCCTCCGGCGAGCTCAACGCGATGCAGACGACTCCCTGGCCGTGACTACGGGAAGGCCAGACCCGGACGTCGCCCGTGCCGGTGGGCCGGTGCAGCCCCTCGGCGAGAAGGTCGCGGGCGAAGACCCACTCGACCGTCTCCTCGGCTCCGGTGTGGAAGGTGGCGTGCACGGCGTACGGATCCGCCGTGTCATACCGCAGGCCCGCGGGTACAGGCAGTGAGGACTCGCTCGACACAACGAGGCGCAGGTGCAGCTCGCAGCTCACCACGGTGTTCATAAGCGCCAGGGCCTTTCGCTCAGTGTGCGCTCGGGGATTCGCACGTCGGCGAAATCGACATGCCACCTCCGGTGCCGTTGTAAACCCCTCTGTCGGTTTTGTGATCGTTCAGGTAGCTCGTACGGCCGCATGTAACTTTGGGTAATACCGCCATACCGGTGGGGCTGGTGAGTCGGGTAAATTGGCATCATGAATGCGGAGAGTGACGAGCGCGCGTCCGAGCCCCAGCCCACCGAGCAGGCCGAACTGGGATCCCGCGCACCGGAGTTCATCAAGGCCCGCCGCGGCCTCCACCTCAGCTGGCAGGTCGGCGTCTTCGTCGTCGGACTCGCCGTGATCGTGGCCGGCATCCTGATGCTCGTCTTCCCCGGACCGGGCTGGCTGGTCATCTTCGCCGGCATGGCGATCTGGGCCACCGAGTTCGTCTGGGCGCAGATCGTCCTTCGCTGGACCAAGCGCAAGGTCACCGAGGCCGCCCAGCGCGCCCTCGACCCCAAGGTCCGGCGCCGCAACATCACCCTCACCGCCATCGGCCTGGTGATCATCGCCGCGCTGCTCGGCTGGTACCTCTGGAAGTTCGGCCTCGTCATGCCCTGGAAGATCGAAGAGTGACCCGGGGGTGGTTCGGAAGCCCCGCTGACATGCGGTAATGTTGGCGGTGCGCCGGGGCGATTAGCTCAGCGGGAGAGCACTTCGTTCACACCGAAGGGGTCACTGGTTCGATCCCAGTATCGCCCACCCCGGTCCGAGGGCCCGGAGACGACATCGTCTCCGGGCCCTCGGCGCTTCCCCGCCCGGATCACCGCATCCGGGCCAGCCGCTCCCGCACCAGCCGCGCCTCCCGCAGCCGCCGCTCGTACGTGGCCCCCACCGCGAGCAGCAGCAGCCCGGCCGCCGCCGGCGGCAGCCAGCGCGGCAGCGCGCCGACCAGCTGCACCACGTACGGCGCCAGCTCGTGCACCGCCACCAGGGCGAGCACCGCCCCGCCGAGGACCAGCGGCGCCTGGAGCCGGAACCGCGCCCCCAGCAGCGTCACCGCGAGCGCGCCCGTCCCCAGCAGCAGCGGCCGCGCCCAGTGCGGGTCCGACCAGACCGCCACCAGGCCCGGCACCAGCGTCGCCGCGAGCCCGGCGCCGTACGCCCCCCAGGACGAGGCCGCCGGATCCCGGCGCCGCCGCAGCAGGCCCACCACCAGCGCCGGCACCGTCACCGGCAGCGTGTACGCCTCCGGGACCGTCACGCCCCACACCCCGAGCCGCAGCCAGGCCGCGGCCAGGAAGAGGGCGCCCGCCGTCCACGAGGCCGCGCGCCGCCGCTCCGGCCGCAGGGCCGTTGCCGCCGCGATCACCCCGCCCAGCGCCAGCGCCAGGGCGAGCACCGCCGGACGCGGCGCCGTCAGGGCCACCGCGAGCGCGCCCACCGCCACCCCCGACAGCTCCGAGGCGAGCGACCGGAACCGCACGGCCAGGGCCGCCGTACCCGCCGGGACGAGCAGCAGCACGAGGCCCGCCGCGGCCGCGGAGAGCCCCGCCGCCGCCGTTCCGGCCCCCACCAGACCCGCCGCCGTGAGCACCGCGCCACCGGCCGCCGTCTCGCGGACCGCGCCGGCGCCGAGCACGGCCGCCGCCGCGCACAGCCCCAGCAGCACGCCCAGGACCACGAAGGTCGCCGCCCGCACGTCCAGCGCCAGCAGCAGCGCCGAACCCGCCGAGGCGAGCCCGGTCACCAGCCCGGTCCGGGACAGCAGCGCCCCCGCCGCCACCGGCGCCCCGACGGGCCACGAGGCGCCCCAGCCCCCTCCGGGCCGCGTCGACGGCTCCGGCCGCTCCGGCACGGCGGCCGGCTCGGGCAGGCCGCGGGTGAGCACCCCCGGCCGCACCGCCAGCGCCAGTGCCGCGCCCGTCGCCACCAGCCGGACGGCGATCCCCGCCGCGTACGACAGCCCCAGGGCGACCGGCAGCGCGGTCAGCACCGCCCACCCGAGCAGCACCGCGCTCCACCGGCCCCACGGCCCGCGCACCGCGGCCGCCGCGCCCGCACCGAGCAGCAGCACCAGGAGCGCCGTCGCCGGCCACTGCGCCGGCACCGGCGCCGTGTGCGTCCCGGACCAGACGGCCGTGGTGCGGGCGGCCGGACCGAGCAGCCCGCCGAGCACCGGCGGCAGCGCCCACACCAGGCCCAGCGCCGCGACCCCGCCCCCGGCGAGCCCGAACCCGGCCCGCACCTCCGCCGGGATCCGCGCCACCCGTACCGGACGCCACAGCGCCGCCACCGCCAGACCGCAGACCACGTACACCGGCACCGTCCACTCCGCCGGCAGCGCGGCCCGCACCGGGCCCGCCACCGCCGCCACCCCCGCCAGGGCGGCGACCGCCGCGAGCACCCGCGCGGCCGGACGGACCACCCGTGCCGCGCCCAGCAGGACCGCCGCCCAGCCGAGCAGCAGCGGACCGCCCGCCCACGGACCCGTCAGCGACAGCGTGCCGCCGACCGGCAGCGCCCACACCGCCAGGAGCGCCGCCGACACCCCCGCTGTCGTCCGCACCGCCACGCCCGCGCGGCGGGCGAGCAGCAGCACGTCCGCCGCCGCCGTCAGCGCCGCCGCCCACGCCACGGCCGCCGGACCCCCGCCGGCCGCGAGCACCCCCAGCGGCAGCGGCAGCTGCGCCGCCGCCACCGACGCGGGGAACGGCAGCCGCAGTCCTCGCAGCAGCCCGCCGTACCCGGCCCACAGACCCGCGAGGAGTCCGGCGGCGACCGCCGCGTAGCCGAGTCCGTCCGTCGCGGGCAGCGCCACCCGGTGCAGGGCGTACGCGTCCAGGACCGTCAGCGCCAGGCCCAGCGCTCCCACCGCCTCCGCCGTCGACGTCAGCCCCCGGCGCAGCAGCACCGCCGGCGCGGCCAGCGCCGCGGAGGTCACCAGGAGCAGCACCGCCGAACGCCCCGCGATGCCCATCGAGCCCCAGCTCACCAGCGTGAACGCGAGCGCGGCGACCGCGAGCAGCGTCCCGCCCAGCGTCAGCAGCACGTTCTGCGCGCCGCGCGGCGAGGTCTCCGCCGCCGGCCGCGCGCCGGGGAACGGCGGGGCCGCGGCCGGACCGGCGGGGGAGCGCAGCACACCGAGCAGCCACACCCGCCGGGCCAGCAACTCCGCGCGGCGCGCGTCGAGTCGGGCCAGCTCGGCGTCGACGCGCCGCAGCTCCTCGACCGGGGGCAGGTTCATGTCCATGCCCGGAGTGTCGCGCCGGGCGCCCGCCCCGGGAATGCGCGCTGCTACTCAGATCCCGCCCGAGTACCCACACTGGACCCATGGACTGGTGCCGGTACCGCTTCCGCAGTGTCTGGCGGCTCGCCGCCCCGCCCGACCGGGTCTTCGCCGTCCTCGCCCGCGCCGAGGACTACCCCCTCTGGTGGCGCCAGGTCCGCGCCGTCGTCCCCCTCGACGACACCACCGGCACCGCCCGCTTCCGCTCCCTGCTCCCGTACGACATCGAGGTCGCCCTCCGCACCCTCCGCCACGACCCGGGGGCCGGTGTCCTGGAGGTCCGGCTCGACGGCGACCTGGAGGGCTGGGCCCGCTGGACCCTCACGCCCGACGGGGCCGGCACCCGGGCCCTCTACGAGCAGGAGGTCGAGGTCCGCGCCCGGCTGATGCGCCTCCTCGCCGTCCCCGGCCGCCCGTTCTTCCGCGCCAACCACGCCCTGATGATGCGCGGCGGGCGGCGCGGGCTCGCCGCGCACCTGCGCTCCGAATGAATTTGGAGCCCGGCCCGGAAGCCCTGTATGGTTCAACCCGTTCCCGGGCGATTAGCTCAGCGGGAGAGCACTTCGTTCACACCGAAGGGGTCACTGGTTCGATCCCAGTATCGCCCACCGGGAGAGGCCGGTCCGTCGTCACGACGGACCGGCCTCGGCCTTTTCCGGCACCGCTCACGCCGCCTTCCGCAGCTCCGGGCGGAGCGGCCACGCGGGATCCACCAGCTCCGGCGTCCCCTGCCGGGTGAACCACGCCTGGAGCCCCCGCGCCTGTGCCGCGTGCCACACCGTCTGGAGCGTGTGCAGCTCCGCCGGGGACAGCCGCTCCAGACGGGACGCGAACCGCCGCCCCACCGCCCGCACCACCTGGAGCGCGGCCGTCGCGTCCGCCGCCGCGTCGTGCGCCCCCTCCAGCTCCACCTCGTAGTGCGCGCACAGGTCCGTCAGCGTCCGCCGGCCCTTGCGGTACCGGTCCAGGTGCTTGTCCAGGACCCGCGGATCGAGCACGCACAGCGAGGTGTGCTCCAGGTACCGGCCCAGCGTCGACGCCCGATGGCGCCTCAACTCCCGGTCCAGGATGGTGAGGTCGAACGGCGCGTTCATCACCACCAGCGGCCTCCCGGCCGCGCTCTGCTCCGCCAGGGCGCGCCCCAGCTCCTCCATCACCGGCGACGGCCACCGGCCGTTGCGCTGGAGGTGATCGTCCGTCAGGCCGTGCACCGCCGTGGCCCCTTCCGGCACCGGTATCCCCGGATTGACCAGCCAGCGGGTCACCCGGGGCCGCGCCCCGGCCGCGTCCTGGACGACGAGCGCGGCGGACACGATCCGGTCCTCCTCGACGTCCACTCCGGTGGTCTCCGTGTCGAAAGCGGCCAGGGGCCCTTCGTACCAGTTCGTCGTCATACCCGAACTCCTCGCACCCGCGCGGCAGATGGCCAACCCCCTGCCCCGAATCGGTGATACCCGCCCTGTTTGCGGCGTACGCGGACCGGTCACAACACTGGTGACGGGGAAGGACGTTCACATGTCGCTCGGCCAGGCCGAGCCGGGAGGGCTGCCGCCCCAGCGGGCGGCCCCGGCACGCGGCTCGCTCGCCACCACCGCCTGCATGGAGACACTCCAGGTGGGATACCTGCACGCCGTCGCCGCCGCGGCGGGCTGCTCGCTCGCGCAGCCCTTCCCGGACAGCGGCGTCGACTGGCACGTGAGCCACGGCTCACCCGGACACACCGTCGACGACGAGGTCACCATCAAGGTGCAGCTGAAGTGCACCTACCAACTGCCACCGCACCCGACGGGGAGCACCTTCCCCTTCACCCTCGACAACGACCACCTGGTGAAGCTCGCCCGGACGCCCGTGGCGGTGCACAAGATCCTGGTGGTGATGATCGTCCCGAGGGATCCCGAGGACTGGCTGCGAGCGAGCCACGACCGGCTCGACCTGAGGCACTGCTGCTACTGGACGAACCTGGCCGGACACCCGGTCACCGGACGCCGCCGGACCACCGTGCGCGTCCCCACGGCGCGGATCTTCGACGACCGGGCGCTCTGCGAGATCATGACCCGGGTCGGCCGGGGAGGGAGACCTTGATGCACCGACCGATCGACGACCCAGGACACGGCGCGGGGGACGGGCACGGGACCGGGTACGGGTACGGGGCGGGCGACCGGGGCGGACCCGGGTCCGCCCCGTCGCCGTACCGGCCCCACCCCGTCCCGGCCGCCGAACCCGCCGGCTCCTGGTCCTCCCCGGGCGACGGCGTGCCCGACCCCGGCCGGGTCGACCCGCGCGTCCTCGGCGCCCTCCTCGCCCGGCACGGCTGGCAGCGCCGCGGCGGGGCCGCCGGCCGCTACGGCCGCTGGACCCCGCCCGGCGGGCGGGCGAGCGGCGGCGTCAGCCTCCTCGTCCCCGACAGCCGCGCCTTCCCCGACTGCGAGGATCTCATCGGCGAGGCCCTCACCGCCCTCGCCCGCAGCGGGGCGCCCTCCGCCCGCGAGGTCCTCACCGGCCTCGCCGTCCCCAGCGACGAGGTCCGCTGGTGGCGCGAGGCGCCCCCGGGCCCGGCCGGCACCGTCCCCTGGCCCGCCCAGGAGAGGTTCCGCTCGGCCGCCCGAGGGATCCTCCTCGCCGGGGCCCTCGCCGTGCGCGGCCGGGCCGGCTACCACGGCTCCCGGCACCGCTCCGCGGCCCGGGCCGCCCTCGAACCCGTCACCGTCGCCACCGATCCCGCCGGCCGCGTCCTCACCGCCTTCCTGCCGGTCCCGCCCGGCCGCCCCGTGGCCGTGCGGCTCCACCACGCGCTGCACGCTGCCCGCGAGGCCGTCGACTACCAGCGCGCCACCGGCGGCATGGAGGCCTTCGACTCCGCCGTCGAGGCCGGCGTCAGCCGCGAGCTCACCGAGGCGCTCGTCGCCCTCGTCCGGGGGACCGAAGGGGCCCGCATCGCCCTCGCGTGGGCCCCGGCCGCCGGCGTCCCCGAGGGCTGCGCCGCCCGCCCCGAGCCCGTCGAGTTCTCGCCCGGCGACCTGCCCGCGCTGCGCGAGGCCGGCGCCCGCTACCTCACCGACGAGCCCGCCGTCCCGGTGCGGATCACCGGTGCCGTGGTCCGCCTGCGCCGGTCGGGGCCGCGCGGCGAGGGCACGGTCAAGCTCCGGGTGCTCGGCGGCGCGGAGGTCGGCCACGTGCGGGTGGCGCTCGACGAGGAGGCGTACCGCACCGCGGGCCACGCCCACCTCGTCGGCCTCCCGATCCGGGTCGCCGGCCGGCTGGAGAGCCGCGGCGGCTTCCGCCGCCTCACGGATCCCTCGGGCGTGGTCCCGGTGCAGGTGGACGAGGCGGAGCGGGACCGGCTGATGAAGTGGCTCCAGGGGAGCGGCGAGGACGCGGGCTTCTTCGAGGAGCCGGACGGGCCGGAGGAGGAGCGGTGAGCGGGGCGCGGCCGGGCCCGTAAGATCGAGGGGACGCGGCACCTCGTCTCTGCCGCGCGCCGCCGGCGCCGGCACCTCGTGTCTGCCAGCGCCCCGATGCATGGAGTACCCGTGTCCGAAGTCCGTGTGACCGTCCAGACCGCCTCGGGACCTGAGGAGAGGACGGTGAGCGCGGGCACCACGGCCGGCGCCCTGTTCGCCGACGACCGCACCGTCATCGCCGCCCGTGTCGCGGGCGAGCTGAAGGACCTCTCGTACGAGCTCGCCGACGGCGACCTCGTCGAGGGCGTCGAGATCTCCTCCCCGGACGGTCTCGACATCCTGCGCCACTCGACCGCGCACGTCATGGCGCAGGCCGTGCAGGAGCTCTTCCCCGAGGCCAAGCTGGGCATCGGCCCGCCGGTCCGGGACGGCTTCTACTACGACTTCGACGTCGAGAAGCCGTTCACGCCCGAGGATCTCAAGGCCATCGAGAAGAAGATGCAGGAGATCCAGAAGCGCGGCCAGCGCTTCGCCCGCCGCGTGGTGACCGACGAGGCCGCCCGCGAGGAGCTCGCCGACGAGCCCTACAAGCTGGAGCTCATCGGCATCAAGGGCTCCGCGGCCCTGGAGGAGGGCGCCGACGGCGCGAACGTCGAGGTGGGCGGCGGCGAGCTGACCATCTACGACAACCTCGACGCCAAGACCGGCGAGCTGTGCTGGAAGGACCTCTGCCGCGGTCCCCACCTGCCCACCACCCGGAACATCCCGGCGTTCAAGCTGATGCGCAACGCGGCCGCCTACTGGCGCGGCAGCGAGAAGAACCCCATGCTCCAGCGCATCTACGGCACCGCCTGGCCGTCGAAGGACGAGCTGAAGGCCCACCTCGACTTCCTCGCCGAGGCCGAGAAGCGCGACCACCGCAAGCTCGGCAACGAGCTCGACCTCTTCTCCGTCCCGGACGAGATCGGCTCCGGCCTCGCCGTCTTCCACCCCAAGGGCGGCATCATCCGCCGGGTCATGGAGGACTACTCGCGCAAGCGGCACGAGGAGGAGGGCTACGAGTTCGTCTACTCGCCGCACGCCACCAAGGGCAAGCTCTTCGAGAAGTCCGGTCACCTCGACTGGTACGCCGAGGGCATGTACCCGCCCATGCAGCTCGACGAGGGCGTGGACTACTACCTCAAGCCCATGAACTGCCCGATGCACAACCTGATCTTCGACGCGCGCGGGCGCTCCTACCGTGAGCTGCCGCTGCGCCTGTTCGAGTTCGGCACCGTGTACCGGTACGAGAAGTCGGGCGTCGTGCACGGCCTGACCCGGGCCCGGGGCTTCACCCAGGACGACGCGCACATCTACTGCACCCGCGAGCAGATGGCGGAGGAGCTCGACAAGACCCTCACCTTCGTCCTCAACCTGCTCCGCGACTACGGCCTGACCGACTTCTACCTGGAGCTGTCCACCAAGGACCCGGAGAAGTTCGTCGGCTCCGACGAGGCGTGGGAGGAGGCCACCGCCGTCCTCCAGCAGGTTGCCGAGAAGCAGGGCCTCCCGCTCACCCCCGACCCGGGCGGCGCCGCCTTCTACGGCCCGAAGATCTCGGTGCAGGCGCGGGACGCCATCGGCCGCACCTGGCAGATGTCGACCGTCCAGCTCGACTTCAACCTGCCGGAGCGCTTCGACCTGGAGTACACCTCCCCGGACGGCACCAAGCAGCGCCCGGTCATGATCCACCGCGCGCTCTTCGGTTCGATCGAGCGGTTCTTCGCGGTGCTCCTGGAGCACTACGCGGGCGCCATGCCGCCGTGGCTGGCCCCGGTCCAGGCGACCGGCATCCCGATCGGCGACGCGCACGTCGAGTACCTGCAGGAGTTCGCCGCCAAGGCGAAGAAGCAGGGCCTGCGCGTGGAGGTCGACTCCTCCTCGGACCGGATGCAGAAGAAGATCCGCAACGCGCAGAAGCAGAAGGTCCCCTTCATGATCATCGCGGGCGACGAGGACATGGCCGCCGGCGCGGTCTCCTTCCGCTACCGCGACGGTTCGCAGGAGAACGGCATCCCCGCCGACGAGGCCATCGCCAAGATCGCCAAGATCGTCGAGGAGCGCGTCCAGGTCTGACGGCCCGGACCGCGCGCGGCGCGACCTCAGGAGGCCCCCGGGGGATCCCCCGGGGGCCTCTCCCCGTTCCCGGGGTTCCCGGCCTTCTCGTCCTCGCGGGTGAACGCCTGGATCAGCCAGGACGAGAACGAACCCGTCACCGCGCCGAGCAGGGCCAGGCCGCAGGCCATCAGGCCGACCGCCACCGTCCGGCCGATCGGGGTCACCGGGCTCACGTCGCCGTAACCGACCGTCGCCAGGGTCGCGCACGCCCACCACACCGAGTCCCCGAAGGTGCGGATGGAGGCGCCGGGGGCGTCGGCCTCGTGGTGGTAGACGGTGAGCGCGGCCGTGAACCCGAGCAGGGAGACCGAGAGGCCGGAGTAGACCATCACCCGGGCGTAGAGGCTGAGCCGCGGCCGGCCGCGGCGCCGCTGGACGCGCTCGTAGACCGCCACCATCCGGACCGGGCGCAGCAGCGGCAGCAGCAGGACGACCGTGTCGAGGAGGTGGGTGCGGACGAAGCGGAGGGGGTGCAGGCCGCTGAGCCGGAGCCGGACCAGGTAGTCGGCGAGGAAGACCGTCCAGGCGGCCAGGATGACCCCCATGCAAAGGTCGACGCCGAGCTGCGGGAGGTGGTCGCGGGCGAGGACCCGGACCGCGTAGCCGGAGAGGAAGGCGACGGAGGCCACGGCGAGCGGGGTCGCCATGCGGTGGTCCCAGCGTGCCTGGCGGCGTGGGTTCGGGGGCCTTTCGCTCATCCGATCAGGATCACCCGAGGTGGCCTCGCTCGCCCCGCCGACACGTTCCGAACGGGCGACGCAATATGCTGCACAGCATGACGACTGAGCCGGAGCAGCAGATCGGGGTGGGGGCGCCGGACGCGTTCCAGCGTCTGTGGACGCCCCACCGGATGGCGTACATCCAGGGCGAGAACAAGCCGACCGGGCCGGGCGCCGACGACGGCTGTCCGTTCTGTTCGATCCCGTCGAAGTCGGACGAGGACGGGCTGGTGATCGCCCGGGGCGCGAGCGTGTACGCGGTCCTCAATCTGTACCCGTACAACGGCGGGCACCTCATGGTCGTCCCGTACCGGCACGTCGCCGACTACACCGACCTGGACGCGGCGGAGACGGCGGAGCTCGCCGACTTCACCAAGCGGTCGATGATCGCACTGCGGGCGGCCTCCGGGGCGCACGGCTTCAACATCGGCATGAACCAGGGTGCCGTGGCGGGCGCGGGGATCGCCGCGCACCTGCATCAGCACGTGGTGCCGCGCTGGGGCGGCGACACCAACTTCATGCCGGTCGTCGGCCACACCAAGATCCTGCCGCAGCTGCTCGCCGACACCCGCAAGATGCTGGCCGACTCCTGGCCGGCCACCGTCTGAGCCGGCTCCGTCTCCGTACGGCCCCGGGGCGCGCGCCCCGGGGCCGTACGCGTCCCGCGCGGGGGCCTCAGGCGTCGTACACGTCGGCCTTCTTCGGACCGGGCTCCTGCACGTTCCCGCCGAGGACGAGGGCGCGGTTGGTGAAGCGCTCGGTGTCGACGTTGTGCTCGTCGAGGAAGCGGATCGTCGCGGAGTGGACGGCGCGGAGCACGGGCGTGGCCATGCGGATGGCGTCGTCGGCCATGAAGCGGTTCTTCCAGAGCGGTCCGGCCCACACGTGCCGCAGGCCGAAGGGCTCGGGCAGCGTCATCTTGCCGCCGAGGAAGTCCAGGACCGGCGGGTACCAGGTGAGCGGCGCGCGGACGGCGAGCCGGACGATGTCGTCGGTGCCGAGCAGCGGCTGCGCGATCTCCTTGGTCTCCCAGAAGCGGACGGTCTTGGAGACCTCCTTGGTCTTCGCCTTGGGCTTGGTGGTGAACAGGCCGTGGACGGGGCCCAGGGCGTGGCCGGTGACCTCGATGCGCAGGGTGTGGTGGAGCGAGGTCACCGTGACCATCATCGTCAGGACCACGTTCCCGTCCCAGAGCGTGAACTGGACGCCCAGGTAGTGGCGGTTGCCCGCGCCGAACTGCTGCTCGTTGCAGATCCGCTGTATCTCGTGCGGCTTCACCTGGTAGTGGACGATGTTGTCGCCCTCGGGCCGACTGACCTCGTCGGCGCCCTCGCCGACGGGGGAGACGATCCAGTGCTTGACCGTCGGCTTCGGAAAGCCGGACTTCAGGGAGCCGCGCTCCAGGAGCGTGAGCTGGTCGTGGATCTTGCGGATCAGGTCCCAGGCGCGGAAGTCGTGCATCTCCTTGCCCGCCACCGGGACCAGCTCCTCGGCGAGCGTCCAGCTGCCCCAGCGGGTGCCGAGGCCGAGGATGCCCTTGGGGCCGGCGTAGAAGACCACGTTGGACTGCTGCTCGGCGGAGAGCTTCTCCAGATTGAGCCGGAGCTCCTCCGCGGCCTTCTCGCCCGGGTCGGTGGGGACGGACTTGGGGACGTGGGCGCTGACGCCGCCGCCGCTCAGCAGTCCGGTCCACCGCTCGCGGAGGTCCACGGCGGCGCTGAGGCAGATCCGGCTCGCGAGGTACCAGCCGATCACCGGGGCGACGACCATCGCCCGCAGATAGTTGGGGAGCAGGCCGTCGAAGGGCAGCTTGAGGAGGAAGAGGACGGCGACGATGCCCATCGCCCACATCAGGACGGTGCCGACGAGGCTGGTCCTCCTGCTCGCCTTCCCGGCGGCCATGCGGCGCAGCTGGATCACCCCGAGCCAGAGCAGCAGCCCGGGCAGGAAGAGGACGCCGCAGACGACCGTGATCACGGTCAGCTTGATGTCGCGGCGCCGGCGGATGTGGGTGGCCGCCAGGCAGTGCTCGACGACCGGCTGGGGCTCGGCGCCGAAGGACTGGATGAGCGCCTTGCGGCCGCCGCCGAGCATCCGGGCCTGCACGGCGCGGGAGAAGGCCTCGCCGAGGTCGGGGCGGAAGAGCTTCTCCCACTTGCCCTTCTTGACCCCGGTCTTGTAGTGCTCGTTGTCCGCTTCCTGGATGGTCTCCAGGGGGCTGTCCCGGTAGGCGGCCGAGGCCAGCGCGTTCGTCGCGCCGGTCAGGCCGCTGCCGCCCTGGAGCGGGATCTGTGCCCCCGGTCCGAAACCGTCGATCGCCACTTCCGCCCCCATCACCGCGATTACCTGTGCGGGCCGTTCCCGACTGCCTCGCCCGGCACAGCCGCCGAGCCGGGCACCACAGCGTAACCGGGCGGCGTGGTATGCGTCACCGGCTGTGGACAACCCCGGCCGGAACCTGTGGACGACCCTGACCGGAACCCGTCCGCCCGGTACGGTGCCGGGCGGACGGGACCGCTGTCGCCGGGTTGACTAGGCGGCTTTGCCGGCTTGTTGGCGGAGGCGTTCGGCGATCTGGGAGGGCATCGGTTCGTGCCGGGCGTAGCTCCGGTCGAAGCGGCCCGTGCCGTGCGAGACGGACCGCAGGTCGATCGCGTACCGCCCGATCTCGATCTCCGGGACCTCGGCCCTGACCACCGTGCGGCCCGGCCCCGCCCGGTCGGTGCCGACGACCCGGCCGCGCCGCCCGGACAGGTCGCCCATCACGGCGCCCACGTACTCGTCGGGCACCAGCACCCGGACCTCCGCGACCGGCTCCAGGAGGTGCACCGGGGCCTCGGCCGCCGCCTCGCGCAGGGCGAGCGCGCCGGCCGTCTGGAAGGCGGCGTCGGAGGAGTCCACCGAGTGGGCCTTGCCGTCCTTGAGGGTGATCCGGACGTCGACGAGCGGATGCCCGGCGGCGACCCCGCGCGCGGCCTGGGCCCGTACGCCCTTCTCCACGGAGCCGATGAACGCGCGCGGTACCGCGCCGCCCACCACCTTGTCGACGAACTCGACGCCGCTGCCCGGAGGGAGGGGTTCGACGTCGATCTCGCAGATCGCGAACTGGCCGTGTCCGCCGGACTGTTTGACGTGCCGTCCGCGGCCGGAGGCGGGGGCGCCGAAGGTCTCGCGCAGCGGCACGCGGTACGGCACCGCGTCCACCCGCACCCCGTAGCGCCCGCGCAGCCGCTCCAGGACGACGTCCTGGTGCGCCTCGCCCAGGCACCAGAGGACGACCTGGCCGGTGTCCTGGTTCTGCTCCAGGCGCAGGGTCGGGTCCTCGGCGACCAGCTTGGCCAGGCCCTGCGAGAGCCGGTCCTCGTCGGCCTTGCCGTGCGCCTCGACGGCGATCGGCAGCAGCGGTTCGGGCATCGGCCACGGCTCGATCAGGAGGGGATCGTCCTTCGCGGACAGGGTGTCGCCGGTCTCGGCCCGGCCGAGCCGTGCCACGCAGGCGAGGTCCCCGGCGACGCAGTGCGCCATCGGCCGCTGCTGCCTGCCGAAGGGGGAGGTGAGGGCGCCGATCCGCTCGTCGACGTCGTGGTCCTCGTGGCCGCGCCCGGCGAGGCCGTGGCCGGAGACGTGCACGGTGTCGTCGGGGCGGAGCGTGCCGGAGAAGACCCTGACCAGGGAGATCCGGCCCTGGTAGGGGTCGGTGGCGGTCTTCACGACCTCGGCGACCAGCGGCCCGTCGGGGTCGCAGGCGAGCGGCGGGCGGGGCTCGCCGTCCGGGGTGGTGACGGCGGGCGGCTCGTGCTCCAGCGGGGAGGGGAAGCCGCGGGTGACGAGCTCCAGGAGTTCGACGGTGCCGAGGCCCTGTCCCGCGCCCTCGGCGGCGGGGGCCGCCGCGAGCACCGGGTGGAAGCCGCCCCGGGCGACCGCCTTCTCCAGGTCGGCGACGAGGGTGCCGACGTCGATCTCCTCGCCGCCCAGATAACGGTCCATCAGGGTCTCGTCCTCGCTCTCGGCGATGATCCCCTCGATGAGCCGGGACCGCGCCGCGGCGATCGTCTCCCGTTCGTCGTCCCCGGGCGGCCGCTCGCTCCTGACCCCGGTCGTGTAGTCGAAGACCCGCTCGGCGAGGAGGTCGATCAGGCCGGTGGCGGCGGCGTGGCCGTCGGCGCCCTCCGGGCCGCGCACCGGCAGGTGGAGCGGCAGCACGGCGTCCGGGTCGTCGCCTCCGAAGAGTTCCGCGCAGACCCGGGTCAGCTCCCCGAAGTCCGTGCGGGCGGTGTCGAGGTGGGTGACGACGATCGCGCGCGGCATGCCGACGGCCGCGCACTCCTCCCAGACCATCCGGGTGGAGGCGGCGATCGCGTCCGCCTCCTGGGCGGCCGACACGACGAAGAGGGCCGCGTCCGCCGCGCGCAGACCGGCCCTCAGCTCTCCGACGAAGTCGGCGTATCCGGGGGTGTCGAGCAGATTGATCTTGATGCCGTCCCATCCGACCGGCACGAGGGAGAGCTGGACGGAGCGGTGCCGGCGGTGCTCGATCTCGTCGTAGTCGGAGACGGTCGCCCCGTCCTCGACCCGGCCGGGCCTGCCGAGCGCCCCGGCGGTCTGGGCGAGCGCCTCGACCAGCGTCGTCTTGCCCGAGCCGCTGTGGCCGACCAGCACCACGTTCCGTACGTCCGAGGGCCGGTCGGCCGTCGGTGCCCTGCCGGCGGCTCCGGCGGGGGTGTGCGCCTTGTCGCCCATGATGTCCTCCCGGCTGCGGGGCGGTGAGGGGAGCGGGCGCGGGGGAGCGGCTTCGCGGTGCGGCCCCGGCGGTGCCCGCGGGGTGCTCCTTCGAGCTTTGCACTGACACCGTGACGCGTCCATCCGTCGTACACCGGTGGGCCCCCGGGGGTACCGTGACGCGTCGGGGCGGGTGCGCTCCCGTGCGGCGCCGCGCGCGTGGCTACGATGGGTGAGCCGGTGGTCATGGGACCGCGCGGCCCGCCGAAACCTCGGGAAGGCCATGCTGAACAAGTACGCGCGTGCGTTTTTCACGCGTGTCCTCACACCGTTCGCCGCGTTTCTGCTCCGCCGGGGCGTCAGCCCCGACGCCGTGACACTGATCGGCACGGCGGGAGTGGTCGCCGGTGCGCTGGTCTTCTTCCCCAGGGGCGAGTTCTTCTGGGGCACGATCGTCATCACCCTCTTCGTCTTCTCCGACCTCGTCGACGGCAACATGGCCCGGCAGGCCGGGATCTCCAGCCGCTGGGGCGCCTTCCTCGACTCGACCCTCGACCGGGTCGCCGACGGGGCGATCTTCGGCGGCTTCGCCCTCTGGTACGCGGGCAAGGGCGACGACAACGTGCTGTGCGCGGTGTCGATCTTCTGTCTGGCGAGCGGCCAGGTCGTCTCGTACACCAAGGCGCGCGGCGAGTCGATCGGCCTGCCGGTCGCGGTGAACGGCCTGATCGAGCGGGCCGAACGGCTCGTGATCTCGCTGGTCGCCGCCGGTCTCGCCGGGCTGCACGCCTTCGGCGTGCCGGGGATCGACGTGCTGCTGCCCATCGCGCTGTGGATCGTGGCCGCCGGCTCGGCCGTCACCCTGGGGCAGCGCGTCGTGACGGTACGCAGGGAGTCGGCCGAGGCGGACGCCGCCGCGGCCGCGGGGGGAAACGGGGCGGCGGCGACGTGAGCGCGCTCAAGGACAAGGTGGCCGACGGGCTCTACGGCCTCGGCTGGGCCACCGTCAAGAAGCTCCCGGAACCGGTGGCCAGGGGCCTCGGCCGGAAGATCGCGGACCTCGCCTGGAAGCGGCGCGGCAAGGGCGTGCTGCGCCTGGAGGCCAACCTCGCGCGCGTGGTGCCCGACGCCACGCCCGAGCGCCTCGCCGAGCTGTCCCGGGCCGGCATGCGCTCGTACATGCGCTACTGGATGGAGTCCTTCCGGCTGCCCGCCTGGAGCCGCGAGCGGGCCGCGAACAGCGTCACGATCAAGGGCGAGGACATCCTGAAGGACGCCTTGGCGTCCGACCGCGGCGTGATCGTCGCCCTGCCGCACATGGCCAACTGGGACCTGGCCGGCGTCTGGGTGACCCGCGCCCTCGGCGTCCCCTTCACCACCGTCGCCGAACGGCTCAGGCCGGAGTCGCTGTACGACCGCTTCGTCGCCTACCGCGAGTCCCTCGGCATGGAGGTGCTCCCGCACACCGGCGGCGCCGCCTTCGGGATCCTCGCCCGCCGACTGCGCGGCGGCGGCCTGGTCTGCCTGGTCGCCGACCGCGACCTGTCCGCCTCCGGCGTCGAGGTCTCCTTCTTCGGCGAGGCCGCCCGGATGCCCGCGGGGCCGGCCATGCTGGCCCTCCGGACCGGCGCGCTCCTGATGCCGGTGACCCTCTGGTACGACGACGACCTCATGCGCGGCGAGGTGCACGCGCCCGTGGAGGTGCCCGAGTCAGGTACCCGCGGCGAGAAGGCGTCCCTCATGACACAGGCCCTCGCCGACACCTTCGCCGGGGCCATCGCGGACCACCCGGAGGACTGGCACATGCTCCAGCGCCTCTGGGCGGCCGACCTGGAGGAGCGCACTTCGTGAGGATCGGAATCGTCTGCCCCTACTCCTGGGACGTACCGGGCGGCGTCCAGTTCCACATCCGCGACCTCGCGGAGCACCTGATCCGGCTGGGGCACGAGGTCTCCGTGCTGGCCCCCGCCGACGACGACACCCCGCTGCCGCCGTACGTCGTCTCCGCCGGCCGCGCCGTGCCCGTCTCGTACAACGGCTCGGTCGCCCGGCTCAGCTTCGGCTTCCTCTCCGCCGCGCGGGTCCGCCGCTGGCTGCACGACGGCACCTTCGACGTCGTCCACATCCACGAGCCGACCTCGCCCTCGCTGGGCCTGCTCACCTGCTGGGCGGCGCAGGGCCCGATCGTCGCCACCTTCCACACCTCGAACCCGCGCTCCCGGGCGATGCTCGCCGCCTACCCGATCCTCCAGCCGGCGCTGGAGAAGATCAGCGCCCGGATCGCGGTCAGCGAGTACGCCCGCCGGACGCTGGTGGAGCACCTCGGCGGCGACGCCGTCGTCATCCCCAACGGCGTCGACGTCGGCTTCTTCGCCGGCGCGGAGCCGAAGGCGGAGTGGCAGGGGGAGACGCTGGGCTTCATCGGCCGCATCGACGAACCCCGCAAGGGCCTGCCGGTCCTGATGAAGGCGCTGCCCCGGATCCTCACCGAGCGCCCCGGTGCCCGCCTCCTGGTCGCCGGGCGTGGCGACGAGGAGGAGGCGGTGGCGACGCTGCCGCCCGAGATGCGCTCCCGGGTGGAGTTCCTCGGCATGGTCAGCGACGAGGACAAGGCGCGGCTGCTGCGCAGCGTCGACGTGTACGTGGCGCCCAACACCGGCGGAGAGTCCTTCGGCATCATCCTCGTCGAGGCGCTGTCCGCCGGGGCGCCGGTCCTCGCGGCCGACCTGGACGCGTTCGCGCAGGTCCTGGACCAGGGGGCGGCGGGGGAGCTGTTCGCCAACGAGGACGCGGACGCGCTCGCGGACGCGGCGATCCGGCTGCTCGCCGACCCCGCCCGCCGCGCGGCGCTCAGCGCGCGCGGCTCGGCGCACGTGCGGCGGTTCGACTGGTCGACGGTCGGTGCGGACATCCTGGCGGTGTACGAGACGGTCACGGACGGCGCGGCCGCCGTCGACACGGACGAGAAGACCACCGGCCTCCGCGCCCGCCTGGGTCTGTAGACCCGCGCGCCGCCGTCCCCGTGGGCGTACGTCCGCGAGGGCGGGGCGGGTGGGCTCCGGGACGGCGCCCCTCCGCGGGCCCGGGCTCTCCGCGCCTGAACCCGCACCACGAGCACGGCGCACATCCGGTGCGGGTGCGGGCAACGGGTGCGGAGGCACCCGCAGAGGTGCCGTTCCGTCGTGTCCGCCCGTTCCGCCCCTGGCGGAACCCACGCCCACCGCGGGGGCCGTGGCGCACCCTGCTTGCATGATTCACGTCACGCGGCTCGATCTCGGACGCTTCGTCCGCCCCGCCGACGAGTGGGACGGCCCCCACGCGCGCGAGGAGCCCGCCCTCGCGTACCTCGTCCGGCACCCCGCCGGCACCGTGCTGTTCGACACCGGAATGGGCGAGGGCTCGCCGGAGGCCGACGCCCACTACCAGATCGCCCGCCGGCCGCTCACCGTGCCACCCGCAGAGGTCGACGCGATCGTCAACTGCCACCTCCACTTCGACCACATCGGCGGCAACCAGCGCTTCCCCGGCACCCCCGCCTTCGTGCAGCGCCGCGAGCTCGCCACCGCGCGGGCGGGCGCGTACACCATCGACAGCCTCCTGCCCGGCGTCGCCTGGACGGAGATCGACGGGGAGCACGAACTCGCCCCCGGTATACGGATCGTGCCGACGCCGGGGCACGTCGACGGACACCAGTCGCTCGTCCTCGACCACGGCGACCGCGTGACGGTCCTCGCGGGGCAGGCGTACGACACCGAGGCCGAGTTCGGGACGCCGTACCGGCCCTGGCTCGACCGGCTCGCCGCGCTCGCGGACGGCCGGCCGGTGCGCGTCCTGTTCGCCCACGACCACGCCGTCCGGGAAGGGGTGCTGCCACCGCCCGGGTAGCCTGTGCGCCCGTGACCGAAACCCTCATCTGGACCGTCGCCGCGCTGATCCTCATCGGCGTCTACCTCAGCTGGACCGCCGGTCGGCTCGACCGGCTGCACACCCGCATCGACGCGGCGCGCGCCGCCCTCGACGCCCAGCTGCTCCGCCGCGCCTCGGTCACCCAGGAACTGGCCACCTCCGGAGTCCTCGATCCGGCCGCCTCGATCGTGCTGTACGAGGCGGCGCACGCGGCCCGGCAGGCCGAGGAGGACCACCGCGAGGTCGCCGAGAGCGAGCTGAGCCAGGCCCTGCGCGCGGTCTTCGGCGAGCCGGAGCAGGTGGAGGTCGTCCGCGAGGCGCCCGGCGGCGAGGAGGCGGCCGGGGAACTGGCCGCCGCGGTCCGCCGCGTCCCCATGGCCCGCCGCTTCCACAACGACACCGTCCGGGCCGCCCGCGCGCTGCGCCGCCACCGCAAGGTCCGCTGGTTCCGCCTCGCGGGCCACGCGCCCTTCCCGATGGCCTTCGAAATGGACGACGAGCCGCCGGTGGCCCTCGCAGATCGCCCTTCGTGATCCACTCCGGCCTCCGATTCAACCGAAAACGATCCACAGGCTGCACATTGGCCCTTGATGTGGACCCCTCGTGGACTGTTTCCTCGCTCTAGTCGTCAACGTCCCGTTGAACCCGTTGTCACGAGTGAGGTTCCCGTGTCCAGCTCCACCACCCCCCAGTCCCCCGAGACCGGCACCGCGCGCGTCAAGCGCGGCATGGCCGAGCAGCTCAAGGGCGGCGTGATCATGGACGTGGTCAACGCCGAGCAGGCGAAGATCGCCGAGGACGCCGGCGCCGTGGCCGTCATGGCCCTGGAGCGGGTCCCCGCGGACATCCGCAAGGACGGCGGCGTCGCCCGGATGTCCGACCCGAACATGATCGAGGAGATCATCGGCGCGGTCTCCATCCCGGTGATGGCCAAGTCCCGCATCGGCCACTTCGTCGAGGCCCAGGTCCTCCAGTCCCTCGGCGTCGACTACATCGACGAGTCCGAGGTCCTCACCCCGGCCGACGAGGTCAACCACTCCGACAAGTGGGCCTTCACCACCCCCTTCGTCTGTGGCGCCACCAACCTGGGCGAGGCCCTGCGCCGCATCGCCGAGGGCGCGGCCATGATCCGCTCCAAGGGCGAGGCCGGCACCGGCAACGTCGTCGAGGCCGTCCGCCACCTGCGCCAGATCAAGAACGAGATCGCCAAGCTGCGCGGCTTCGACAACAACGAGCTCTTCGCCGCCGCCAAGGAGCTGCGCGCCCCGTACGAGCTCGTCAAGGAGGTCGCCGAGCTCGGCAAGCTCCCCGTCGTCCTGTTCTCCGCCGGTGGCGTCGCCACCCCGGCCGACGCCGCGCTGATGCGCCAGCTCGGCGCCGAGGGCGTCTTCGTCGGCTCCGGCATCTTCAAGTCCGGCGACCCGGCCAAGCGCGCCGCCGCCATCGTGAAGGCCACCACCTTCTACGACGACCCGAAGGTCATCGCGGACGCGTCCCGCAACCTCGGCGAGGCCATGGTCGGCATCAACTGCGACACCCTCCCCGAGTCCGAGCGCTACGCCAACCGGGGCTGGTAAGCACCGATGAGCACCACCCCCGTGATCGGAGTCCTGGCCCTCCAGGGCGACGTACGGGAGCACCTGATCGCCCTGGCCGCGGCGGACGCCGTGGCCAGGCCGGTTCGGCGCCCCGAAGAGCTCGCCGAGGTCGACGGCCTGGTCCTCCCCGGCGGCGAGTCCACCACCATCTCCAAGCTGGCCGTCCTCTTCGGCCTCATGGAGCCGGTCCGCGAGCGGATCGCCGCGGGCATGCCGGTCTACGGCACCTGCGCCGGCCTGATCATGCTCGCCGACAAGATCCTCGACCCGCGCTCGGGCCAGGAGACCTTCGGCGGGATCGACATGATCGTGCGCCGCAACGCCTTCGGACGGCAGAACGAGTCCTTCGAGGCGGGCGTCACCGTCGCCGGGATAGACACGCCCGTCGAGGGCGTCTTCATCCGCGCCCCGTGGGTCGAGTCCGTCGGGGCCGGGGCCGAGGTGCTCGCCGAGCACGAGGGCCACATCGTGGCCGTCCGGCAGGGCAACGCGCTCGCGACCTCGTTCCACCCGGAGCTCACCGGCGACCACCGCGTCCACGGGCTTTTCGTCGACATGGTGCGCGCCGAGCGGTGAACGAGTCCCGGTAGGATCACTGGGGTTCGTTCAAGAAGTTGGTTACGCGAAGGAGACAGGCAGATGTCCGGCCACTCTAAATGGGCTACGACGAAGCACAAGAAGGCCGTGATCGACGCCAAGCGCGGCAAGCTCTTCGCGAAGCTGATCAAGAACATCGAGGTCGCGGCCCGCACGGGCGGCGCCGACCCGGACGGCAACCCGACCCTCTTCGACGCCATCCAGAAGGCCAAGAAGTCGTCCGTTCCCAACAAGAACATCGACTCGGCCGTCAAGCGCGGCGGCGGCCTCGAGGCCGGCGGCGTCGACTACCAGACGATCATGTACGAGGGCTACGGCCCGAACGGCGTCGCGGTGCTCATCGAGTGCCTCACCGACAACCGCAACCGCGCCGCCTCCGACGTGCGCGTCGCCATGACCCGCAACGGCGGTTCGATGGCCGACCCGGGCTCCGTCTCGTACCTGTTCAACCGCAAGGGCGTCGTCGTGCTCCCCAAGGGCGACCGGACCGAGGACGACGTCCTGGAGGTCGTGCTCGACGCCGGCGCCGAGGAGGTCAACGACCTCGGCGAGTCCTTCGAGGTCGTCAGCGAGGCCACCGACCTGGTCGCGGTCCGCACCGCGCTCCAGGAGGCCGGCATCGACTACGACTCGGCCGAGTCCAGCTTCGTCCCGACCATGCAGGTCGAGCTCGACGAGGAGGGCGCGCGCAAGATGTTCAAGCTGATCGACGCGCTGGAGGACAGCGACGACGTGCAGAACGTCTTCGCCAACTTCGACGTCAGCGACGAGGTCATGGAGAAGGTCGACGCCTGAGCGCGGCCTTCCCGACAGCGGGCCGACGGGGAACACACCCCCGTCGGCCCGCTGCGTTGTCGGTGGCACCCGATAGCCTGCACGAATAGCTGATCGAAGGATCCGAGGGAGGGGCGGGCGTGCGCGTACTGGGGGTGGATCCCGGGCTCACCCGGTGTGGCGTCGGCGTCGTCGAGGGCGTCGCGGGACGACCGCTGACCATGCTCGGGGTCGGCGTGGTCCGCACCCCCGCCGAGGCCGACATCGGCCACCGCCTCGTCGGCATCGAGCGCGGCCTCGAAGAGTGGATCGACCGCTTCCAGCCCGAACTGGTCGCCGTGGAGCGGGTGTTCAGTCAGCACAACGTCCGTACGGTGATGGGCACCGCCCAGGCCAGCGCGGTCGCCATGCTCTGCGCCGCCCGGCGCGGCATCCCCGTCGCCCTGCACACCCCCAGCGAGGTCAAGGCCGCCGTCACCGGCTCGGGACGCGCCGACAAGGCCCAGGTCGGCGCCATGGTCACCCGGGTGCTGAGGCTCGCCGCCCCGCCCAAGCCGGCCGACGCCGCCGACGCCCTCGCCCTCGCCATCTGCCACATCTGGCGCGCCCCCGCCCAGAACCGCCTCCAGCAGGCCGTCGCCCTGCACGCCTCGAAAGGCCGCACGTCATGATCGCCTTCGTCAGCGGCCCGGTCGCCGCCCTCGCCCCCACGACCGCCGTCGTCGAGGTCGGCGGCGTCGGCATGGCCGTCCAGTGCACGCCGAACACCCTGGCGGGCCTCCGGGTCGGCGAGCACGCCCGGCTCGCCACCTCCCTCGTCGTCCGCGAGGACTCCCTCACCCTGTACGGCTTCGCCGACGACGACGAGCGCCAGGTCTTCGAGCTGCTCCAGACCGCCAGCGGCGTCGGCCCCCGGCTCGCCCAGGCCATGCTCGGGGTCCACAGCCCCGACGCGCTCCGCCTCGCCGTCTCCACCGGCGACGAGAAGGCCCTCACGGCCGTCCCCGGCATCGGGAAGAAGGGCGCCCAGAAGCTCCTCCTGGAGCTCAAGGACAAGCTCGGCCAGCCCCTCGGCAGCAGCGGCCTCGTCGGCCAGCAGCGTGCCGTCGCCACCGGCCCGGCCCCCTGGACCGAACAGCTCACCGCCGCCCTCGTCGGCCTCGGCTACGCGGGCCGCGAGGCCGAGGAGGCCGTCGCCGCCGTCACCCCGCAGGCCGAGGCCGCGCTCGCCGAGACCGGCTCCGCGCCGGTGCCCCAGCTGCTGCGCGCCGCCCTCCAGACGCTCAACCGAGCCCGCTGACCGCGGCCGACCCCGCCCGTACGAAGGAAGACACCACCGTGAACTGGGACGACGACGAGACGGCGACCGCGGCCGAGGAGCGGATCGTCGGCGCCGCCGCCGAGGGCGACGACCAGGCCGTCGAGGCCGCCCTGCGCCCCAAGGACCTCGGCGAGTTCATCGGCCAGGAGAAGGTCCGCCAGCAGCTCGACCTCGTCCTCAAGGCGGCCCGCCAGCGCGGCGCCACCGCCGACCACGTGCTGCTCTCCGGCGCCCCCGGCCTCGGCAAGACCACCCTCTCGATGATCATCGCCGCGGAGATGAACGCGCCGATCAGGATCACCTCGGGCCCCGCCATCCAGCACGCCGGCGACCTCGCCGCGATCCTCTCCTCCCTCCAGGAGGGCGAGATCCTCTTCCTCGACGAGATCCACCGGATGTCCCGGCCCGCCGAGGAGATGCTCTACATGGCGATGGAGGACTTCCGCGTCGACGTCATCGTCGGCAAGGGCCCCGGCGCCACCGCCATCCCCCTCGACCTGCCGCCCTTCACCCTCGTCGGCGCCACCACCCGGGCCGGCCTGCTGCCGCCCCCGCTGCGCGACCGCTTCGGCTTCACCGCCCACATGGAGTTCTACGAGCCGCACGAGCTGGAGCGGGTCGTGACCCGCTCCGCCGGCCTCCTCGACGTCGTCATCGACCCGGCCGGCGCCGCCGAGATCGCCGGCCGCTCCCGCGGCACCCCCCGCATCGCCAACCGGCTGCTGCGCCGGGTCCGCGACTACGCCCAGGTGAGGGCCGACGGAGTGATCACCCGCGACATCGCCGGCGCCGCCCTCGGCGTGTACGAGGTGGACAACCGCGGCCTCGACCGCCTCGACCGGGCCGTCCTGGAGGCCCTGCTGAAGCTCTTCGGCGGCGGCCCCGTCGGCCTCTCCACCCTCGCCGTCGCCGTGGGGGAGGAGCGCGAGACCGTCGAGGAGGTCGCCGAACCCTTCCTCGTACGGGAGGGACTCCTGGCGCGCACGCCCCGCGGCCGGGTCGCCACACCGGCCGCGTGGACCCACCTCGGACTGGTCCCCCCGCAGGCAGCGGGCCCGGCGGGCGCCGGCGGAGCGGCGGGCTCCGGACAACAGGGGCTCTTCGGCGCCTGAGGTCGCTGTGACGGGTGGGTGACGGCGCGGAGTCTCGCCCGAGGAGGAACCACGGTGCCATGCTGGGCGTTGTTCCATCGATGCGGACTCGCCTAGACTCCGCCGATGCCGCCCTTTCTGGTCGGCGTACCCACCCCCGAAGACCAGGCCGCGGGTTCTCCGTGACCGTGCGAAGGATTTCCGTCCCGTGAATAACATCGGCATGCTCCTCCCGTTCATCGTGCTCATCGGGGCGATGTTCCTGATGACCCGCTCTGCCAAGAAGAAGCAGCAGCAGGCGGCGGAGATGCGCAACCAGATGCAGCCCGGCACCGGCGTACGCACGATCGGGGGAATGTACGCCACCGTCAAGGAGATCCAGGACGAGACCGTCCTGCTCGAGGTCGCGCCCGGCGTCCACGCCGTCTACGCGAAGAACGCCATCGGCGCGGTCCTCGACGACGCCGAGTACAACCGGATCGTCCACGGCGACACCGACGAGGACGCCGCCGACGACTCCGAGACCGTCGTCCCGGACGACGCCTCCTCGCTGACCGAGGCCGCCGACGAGGCGCCGAAGGCCGATCTGACGAAGAAGTCGGACCCGGCCGAGGTCGAGAAGGACGGCAAGGGCGACGGCGAGACCGAGGCGAAGTAAGCCGCGACCGGCACCGCGGCCCCACGCCCACCGGCGCGGCCGCGGCCGGACACGGTCCGACGTCTGCGGGGGATGGTCCCCACACACACTTCGTGGCCTCCGTGCGCCCACCCGGCGCACGGACGGTTTGGACAGGGAGAAACGACAGGTGGCAGCACCGAAGAAGGGCCGAAGGCCGGCGGGGGGACAGAGCCGGCCCGGCCGCGCCCTGGCGCTCATTCTGATCGCCATGGTCGCGCTCACCGGCGGCATGTTCTGGTCGGGGCACACCACCCCGCGCCTCGGCATCGACCTCGCCGGCGGCACGTCGATCACGCTCAAGGCCAAGGCGGAGCCCGGCCAGGAGTCCGCGGTCAACGAGACCAACATGAACACGGCGGTCGGCATCATCGAGCGCCGTGTCAACGGTCTCGGCGTCTCCGAGGCCGAGGTCCAGACGCAGGGCCGCGAGAACATCATCGTGAACATCCCCAAGGGGACGAACGAGAAGCAGGCCCGCGAGCAGGTCGGCACCACCGCCCAGCTCTACTTCCGGCCCGTCCTCGCGGTCGCGGCCGCCGCGCCCGAGGCCGCGCCGACGGCGACCCCTTCGGGATCGGCGACGCCGAAGCCCTCCGCTTCCGCCTCCGCCTCGGTGGGCGAGAAGAAGTCGGCCACGCCGACCGCCACCGCCTCCACCCAGGGCCGTGCCCTCTCCGAGGCCCTCAAGGCCCCGGGCGCCACCGGCACCCCCACTCCCACCGGCTCCGCCTCCGGCGCGCCGAAGGCGAGCGCCACGCCGAAGGCGAGCGGCACCCCGCAGCCGACCCCGTCGGCGGACGCCGGCACCGCCGCCCTCCAGCAGAAGTTCGCCACGCTGAACTGCCTGGACCCCAAGCAGCGCACCGCCGCCGCGGCCGGTACCAAGCCCGCCGACACGATCGTCGCCTGCGGCAAGAACGCGATCGACCAGTGGGAGAAGTACATCCTCGGCCCCGCCGAGGTCGAGGGCCGTGACGTCGACGACGCCAAGGCGGCGATCGACCAGCAGACCGGCCAGTGGATCGTGGACATGGAGTTCACGGACGCCGGCTCGAAGAAGTTCCAGTCGATCACCGGCAAGCTCTCGCAGCAGACCGAGCCGCAGAACCAGTTCGCGATCGTCCTCGACGGCGAGGTCGTCTCGGCGCCCCGCGTCCAGACCACGCTGAGCGCCAACGCCCAGATCTCCGGCAGCTTCAACCAGCAGTCCGCCCAGGACCTCGGCAACATCCTGGCCTACGGCGCCCTGCCGCTCTCCTTCGACACCCAGAGCGTCGACACCGTCACCGCCGCCCTCGGCGGCGAGCAGCTGGAGGCCGGTCTCATCGCCGGCGCCATCGGCCTCGCCCTGGTCATCATCTACCTGGTGGTCTACTACCGCGGTCTGTCGTTCATCGCGATCCTCAGCCTCGGCGTCTCCGCCCTGCTCACCTACGTGATCATGGCCCTGCTCGGCCCGGCCATCGGCTTCGCGCTGAACCTGCCGGCCGTCTGCGGCGCCATCGTCGCCATCGGCATCACCGCGGACTCGTTCATCGTGTACTTCGAGCGCATCCGCGACGAGATCCGCGAGGGCCGCACCCTGCGGCCGGCCGTCGAGCGCGCCTGGCCGCGCGCCCGCCGCACCATCCTGGTCTCCGACTTCGTGTCGTTCCTCGCCGCCGCGGTGCTCTTCATCGTCACCGTCGGCAAGGTTCAGGGCTTCGCGTTCACGCTCGGCCTGACCACCCTGCTCGACGTCGTCGTGGTGTTCCTCTTCACCAAGCCGGTGATGACCCTGCTCGCCCGCACCACGTTCTTCGGCAACGGCCACAAGCTGTCCGGCCTGGACCCGAAGAGCCTCGGCGCCAAGCCGCCGCTGCGCCGCACCCGCCGTACGACCGCCCCCGTCGACCCGAAGGAGGCGTGAGATGTCGAAGCTCGGAGATCTCGGCGCCCGGCTCCACCGCGGTGAGGTCGGCTACGACTTCATCGGCAACCGCAAGATCTGGTACGGCCTGTCGATCCTGATCACGATCACGGCCATCGCCGCCCTGGCCGTCCGCGGCCTCAACATGGGCATCGAGTTCCAGGGCGGCGCCGTCTTCACCACCCCGAAGACGGCCGTCTCCGTCAGCCAGGCCACCGAGTACGCGGAGGAGGCCTCGGGCCACGACGCGATCGTCCAGCAGCTCGGCAACGGCTCCCTGCGCATCCAGGTCGGCGGGCTCGACACCGAGCAGTCCGACCAGGTCCGCACCGAGCTGGCCAAGGACCTGAACGTCGCCGAGGACAAGATCGCCGCCGAGCTGGTCGGCCCCAGCTGGGGCGAGCAGATCGCCAACAAGGCGTGGACCGGCCTCGGCGTCTTCATGATCCTCGTGGTGATCTATCTGGCGATCGCCTTCGAGTGGCGCATGGCCGTCGCGGCACTGATCGCGCTGATCCACGACCTGACGATCACGGTGGGCATCTACTCGCTCGTCGGCTTCGAGGTCACGGTCGGCACGGTGATCGGTCTGCTGACCATCCTCGGTTACTCGCTGTACGACACCGTCGTCGTCTTCGACTCGCTCAAGGAGCAGACGAAGGACATCACGAAGCAGACCCGCTTCACCTACAGCGAGCTGGCCAACCGCTCGATCAACGGCACCTTGGTCCGCTCGATCAACACCACCGTGGTGGCGCTGCTGCCCGTCGCCGGCCTGCTCTTCATCGGCGGCGGCGTCCTCGGCGCCGGCATGCTGAACGACATCTCGCTGTCGCTCTTCGTGGGTCTGGCCGCCGGTGCCTACTCCTCGATCTTCATCGCCACCCCGCTCGTCGCCGACCTCAAGGAGCGCGAGCCGGCGATGAAGGCCCTGAAGAAGCGGATCCTCGCCAAGCGGGCCACCGCCGCCGCCCGCGGCGAGGACGGCCTGGACGACGGCACCGACGCCGGCGAGGCCGCGGTCGTCGGACCGCGCACCGCCGCCCGCCGGGGCCGCGCCGGGGAGCGCCGAGGATGACCGCCGAGGCCCAGGACGTGACCGGCCTGCTGCTCAGCCGGATCCGCGACGTCCCCGACTACCCGAAGCCGGGCGTGCTGTTCAAGGACATCACGCCGCTGCTCGCGGACCCGGAGGCGTTCACGGCCCTCACCGACGCCCTCGCCGCGCTGTGCTCCGCGCACGGCGCGACGAAGATCGTCGGCCTGGAGGCCCGCGGCTTCATCCTCGCGGCGCCGGTCGCCGTCCGCGCGGGCCTGGGCTTCGTCCCGGTCCGCAAGGCCGGCAAGCTCCCCGGGGCCACGCTCCGGCAGGCGTACGAGCTGGAGTACGGCACCGCCGAGATCGAGGTGCACGCCGAGGACCTGGCCGCGGGCGACCGCGTCATGGTCATCGACGACGTCCTCGCCACCGGCGGCACCGCCGAGGCCTCCATCGAGCTGATCCGCCGCGCCGGCGCCGAGGTCGCCGGCGTCGCGGTCCTCATGGAACTGGGCTTCCTCCCGGGCCGCAGCCGCCTGGAACCCGCCCTGAAGGGCGCTCCGCTCACCGCGCTGATCACCGTCTGAGAGACGGCCCGCCCGGATCCGACGGATTCCGGACCAGGGGCGGCCCCGGGAATTCCCGGGGCCGCCCTCGGCGTTTGCGCGGGTACGTTCGCGGAAGGGGCCCGGAGAAGGGGTTCCCGGCCGCGTTCCGTCACCCGGGTGCGTGAGCACGGGGCCCCGTGGCTCGATACGATGGCCTTTCCGGGCCTGACCGGGGGACCCGGAACCTCCCCCGGATCGCGTCCGGGGAGATCCCAGAGGAGCGCTCTTTGCCAGACGAGGCCCAGTCACTCTCCGCCGCGCAGCCCGACCCCGAGGCCCAGCAGGCCGCGCAGGGAACCGGCACGCCCCAGGACAAGCCCGCGGAGACCAGGCCGAAGCCTGCTGCGCCCGCTCCCGCGCCGACCCCCGCGCCCACCCGCTCCGGCGGGTCCTCCAACCGGGTGCGCGCCCGCCTCGCCCGGCTCGGGGTGCAGCGCTCGTCTCCGTACAACCCGGTGCTCGAACCCCTGCTGCGGATCGTCCGCTCCAACGATCCGAAGATCGAAACGGCCACTTTGCGCCAGATCGAGCGCGCCTACCAGGTCGCGGAGCGCTGGCACCGGGGCCAGAAGCGCAAGAGCGGCGACCCGTACATCACCCATCCGCTCGCCGTCACCACCATCCTCGCCGAGCTCGGCATGGACCCGGCGACGCTGATGGCCGGCCTCCTGCACGACACCGTCGAGGACACCGAGTACGGCCTGGAGGACCTGCGCCGCGACTTCGGCGACCAGGTCACGCTGCTCGTCGACGGCGTCACCAAGCTCGACAAGGTCAGGTTCGGCGAGGCCGCGCAGGCCGAGACCGTCCGCAAGATGGTCGTCGCCATGGCGAAGGACCCCCGGGTCCTCGTCATCAAGCTCGCCGACCGCCTGCACAACATGCGCACCATGCGCTACCTCAAGCGGGAGAAGCAGGAGAAGAAGGCCCGCGAGACCCTGGAGATCTACGCCCCGCTGGCCCACCGGCTGGGCATGAACACCATCAAGTGGGAGCTGGAGGACCTCGCCTTCGCGATCCTCTACCCCAAGATGTACGACGAGATCGTCCGGCTCGTCGCCGAGCGCGCCCCCAAGCGGGACGAGTACCTCGCGATAGTGACCGACGAGGTCCAGACCGACCTGCGCGCCGCCCGCATCAAGGCGACCGTCACCGGCCGCCCCAAGCACTACTACAGCGTCTACCAGAAGATGATCGTCCGCGGCCGTGACTTCGCGGAGATCTACGACCTGGTCGGCATCCGCGTCCTCGTGGACACCGTCCGCGACTGCTACGCGGCCCTCGGCACCGTCCACGCGCGATGGAACCCGGTCCCCGGCCGGTTCAAGGACTACATCGCGATGCCGAAGTTCAACATGTACCAGTCGCTGCACACGACGGTCATCGGCCCCAACGGCAAGCCCGTCGAGCTGCAGATCCGCACCTTCGACATGCACCGCCGCGCCGAGTACGGCATCGCCGCGCACTGGAAGTACAAGCAGGAGGCCGTCGCCGGCGCCTCCAAGGTCCGCACCGACGTCCCGAGGAACACGGGCAAGGACGACCACCTCAACGACATGGCGTGGCTGCGCCAGCTCCTCGACTGGCAGAAGGAGACCGAGGACCCGGGCGAGTTCCTGGAGTCCCTCCGCTTCGACCTCTCCCGCAACGAGGTCTTCGTCTTCACGCCCAAGGGCGACGTCATCGCGCTGCCCGCAGGCGCCACCCCGGTCGACTTCTCCTACGCCGTCCACACCGAGGTCGGGCACCGCACCATAGGGGCCCGGGTGAACGGCCGCCTCGTGCCGCTCGAATCCACCCTCGACAACGGCGACCTGGTCGAGGTGTTCACCTCCAAGGCCGCCGGTGCCGGGCCCTCCCGCGACTGGCTCGGCTTCGTCAAGTCCCCGCGCGCCCGCAACAAGATCCGCGCCTGGTTCTCCAAGGAGCGCCGCGACGAGGCCATCGAGCAGGGCAAGGACGCCATCGCGCGGGCCATGCGCAAGCAGAACCTGCCGATCCAGCGGATCCTCACCGGCGACTCCCTCGTCACCCTCGCCCACGAGCTGCGCTACACCGACATCTCCTCGCTGTACGCGGCGATCGGCGAGGGCCACGTCACGGCCCAGTCCATCGTGCAGAAGCTGGTGCAGGCGCTCGGCGGCGAGGAGGCCGCCACCGAGGACATCGACGAGACGGCGCCGCCCACCCGCGGACGTTCCAAGCGGCGCTCCAACGCCGACCCGGGCGTGGTCGTCAAGGGCGTCGAGGACGTGTGGGTCAAGCTCGCCCGCTGTTGCACCCCGGTGCCCGGCGACCCGATCATCGGCTTCGTCACCCGCGGCAGCGGCGTCTCGGTCCACCGCAGCGACTGCGTCAACGTCGACTCGCTGTCCCGGGAGCCGGAGCGGATCCTGGAGGTCGAGTGGGCCCCGACCCAGTCCTCGGTCTTCCTGGTCGCCATCCAGGTCGAGGCGCTGGACCGCTCCCGGCTCCTCTCGGACGTCACGCGGGTCCTCTCGGACCAGCACGTCAACATCCTCTCGGCGGCCGTCCAGACCTCCCGCGACCGGGTGGCCACCTCCCGCTTCACCTTCGAGATGGGCGACCCGAAGCACCTGGGGCACGTCCTCAAGGCGGTCCGGGGCGTCGAGGGCGTGTACGACGTCTACCGCGTGACCAGCGCGCGGCGCCCGTAGCCGTTCGCCCGGTACGTACGAGGAAGGGCCCCCGGCGCGTGCCGGGGGCCCTTCCTCGTACCGCTGTCTCCCGCCGGATCAGCCGCCGAACTCCTGCAGGCCCTTCAGGGCCTGGTCGAGCAGGGCCTGGCGGCCCTCCAGCTCCTTGGCGAGCTTGTCGGCCTTGGCGTCGTTGCCCGCCGCCCGGGCGGCGTCGATCTGCTTGCGCAGCTTCTCGACGGCGTCCTGGAGCTGGCCGGTGAGACCCGCGGCACGCGCGCGTGCCTCCGGGTTGGTGCGGCGCCACTCGGCCTCCTCGGCCTCCTGGATCGCCCGCTCCACCGCCTGCATCCGGCCCTCCACCTTCGGGCGGGCGTCGCGCGGCACGTGGCCGATGGCCTCCCAGCGCTCGTTGAGCGCGCGGAAGGCGGCGCGGGCGGCCTTGAGGTCCGTCACCGGCAGCAGCTTCTCGGCCTCGCCGGCGAGCTCCTCCTTCAGCGCCAGGTTCTCGGTCTGCTCCGCGTCCCGCTCGGCGAAGACCCCGGACCGGGCCGCGAAGAAGACGTCCTGGGCCCCGCGGAAGCGGTTCCACAGGTCGTCCTCGTGCTCGCGCTGCGCGCGCCCCGCGGCCTTCCACTCGGCCATGAGCTCGCGGTAGCGGGCCGCGGTCGCGCCCCAGTCGGTCGAGTTCTGCAGCGCCTCGGCCTCGGCGGCCAGGCGCTCCTTGGTCTTGCGGGCCTCCTCGCGCTGCGCGTCGAGCTGGGCGAAGTGGGCCTTGCGGCGCTTGGAGAAGGCCGAGCGGGCGTGCGAGAAGCGGTGCCACAGCTCGTCGTCGGACTTGCGGTCCAGCCGGGGCAGGCCCTTCCAGGTGTCCACGAGCGCCCGCAGCCGCTCGCCGGCGACCCGCCACTGCTCGCTCTGCGCCAGCTCCTCGGCCTCGGTGACCAGGGCCTCCTTGGCGGAGCGGGCCTCGTCGGCCTGCTTGGCCTTCTGCGCCTTGCGCTCCTCGCGGCGGGAGTCCACCGTCGCCACGAGCTGGTCCAGGCGGGCGGAGAGCGCGGCCAGGTCGCCGACGGCGTGGTGCTCGTCGATCTGCTGCCGGATGTGCTCGATCGCCGTCTGGGCGTCCTTCGCCGAGAGGTCGGTGGTCTTCACCCGCTTCTCGAGGAGGCCGATCTCGACAACCAGGCCCTCGTACTTGCGCTCGAAGTAGGCCAGCGCCTCCTCGGGGGTGCCCGCCTGCCAGGATCCGACGACCTTCTCACCCTCGGCCGTCCGCACGTACACGGTGCCCGTCTCGTCGACACGGCCCCACGGGTCGCTGCTCACAGCGCCTCCTCACCATGATGCCCTCGTCGGGGTGGTGACCCCCGGGCATCGTCCACAGTTCCTGGGCGGGCCTCGCCCGCCTTCGCCGCGCGGCCGACGATCGGACCGCGCCGCACAACGCCAATCTAGGCGAACGGCGGCCCGGCTGTCCGCACTCGGCGCCACCGAAATTCCACGGTGACGCGGGTGCCGACCTCCGGGCCGCCGTCCGCCGCCGCCCCCGGCGTCACTTCGCGGAGACGGTCGCCTTCTCGATGGTGACCGGCTTCTTCGGGGCCCCGTCGCCCTGCCCGCCCTCGACGCCCGCGGCGCCGACCTTCTGCACCGCCGCCAGACCGGCCGCGTCGATCGTGCCGAAGGGGGTGTACTGCGGCGGCAGCTTCGAGTCCTTGTAGACGAGGAAGAACTGCGAGCCGCCGGTGCCGGGCTGTCCCGTGTTGGCCATGGCGACCGTGCCGGCCTTGTAGGTCACCTTGCCGTCGGCGCCGGCCTTGCCCAGGGCGTCGAGGTTCTCGTCCGGGATCGTGTAGCCGGGGCCGCCCATGCCGGTGCCCTCGGGGTCGCCGCACTGGAGGACGAAGATGCCGGCGGTGGTGAGCCGGTGGCACTTGGTGCCGTCGAAGTACTTCTTGTCGGCGAGGTGCTTGAACGAGTTCACCGTGCGCGGGGTCTTCGCCGCGTCCATGGTGATCGTGATGTCGCCCTCGTTGGTCTTCAGGGCCATGGCGTACGCGCCCTTGGCCTCGATGCCCATCTTCGGCTCGCCGGCCGGGGCCTCCGCCTCGGTGTTCTTGGAGTCGTCCCCCAGGAACTGCACCGAGGCGTACACCGCTCCGCCCGCGGCGAGCACCACCGCGAGGGAGGCCGCGATCACCGCGGTGCGGCGTTTGGCCTTGCGCTGCGCCTCCGCCCGTCGCTGCTGCTGGCGCGCGTACTTGTCCCTGGCGAGCTGCCGCCGCCGCTGATCGCTGGTGACCACCGGGTCCGCTCCTTGTCGGTCGTGTGTTCCTGTCCTGGCCGGATGTGCCCGTACCGTATACGGGTTGGCTGTGGAATACGCAGCGCCGGTAGGCTCTGATCTGCTGCATTCCGCAAGGCCGCAGTCATCTGCCGGACGACACAGAAGGACGATCGTGCTGATTGCCGGGTTCCCCGCCGGGGCCTGGGGCACCAACTGCTACGTGGTCGCCCCCGCCGCAGGCGAGGAGTGCGTCATCGTCGACCCGGGCCACCAGGCCGCCCAGGGAGTCGAGGAGACGCTGAAGAAGCATCGGCTCAAGCCCGTCGCGGTGGTCCTCACCCATGGCCACATCGACCACGTCGCCTCCGTCGTCCCGGTCTGCGGCGCCCATGACGTACCGGCGTGGATCCACCCCGCCGACCGGTACATGATGAGCGATCCGGAGCGCGCCCTCGGCCGCTCCATCGGGATGCCCCTCATGGGCGAGCTGACCGTGGGCGAGCCGGACGACGTGCACGAGCTCACCGACGGCGCCGCGCTGAAGCTCGCCGGCATGGAGTTCTCCGTCGCGCACGCGCCCGGTCATACCAAGGGGTCGGTGACCTTCCGGACGCCGGAGACGACGGAGATCCCCTCCGTCCTCTTCTCCGGCGACCTGCTGTTCGCCGGCTCCATCGGCCGCACCGACCTGCCCGGCGGTGACATGGACGAGATGCTCGCGTCGCTGACCCGCGTGGTCCTGCCGCTCGACAACTCGACCGTCGTCCTGTCCGGCCACGGTCCCCAGACGACCATCGGCCAGGAGCGCGCCACCAACCCGTATCTGCGGCAGGTGGCCTCCGGCCTCGGGAGCACGGACGCTCCCCGACGAGGAATGTGACGAGAACCTCCGTGAGCACCTTTCAGGCCCCCAAGGGCACGTACGACCTGATCCCCCCGCGCTCCGCCGTCTTCCTGGCGGTCCGGGACGCCATCTCCACCCAGGCGAGGAACGCCGGCTACGGCTACGTCGAGACCCCCGGCTTCGAGGACGTGAACCTCTTCGCGCGCGGCGTCGGCGAGTCCACCGACATCGTCACCAAGGAGATGTACACCCTGACCACGAAGGGCGGCGACCAGCTCGCCCTGCGCCCCGAGGGCACCGCCTCCGTGCTCCGCGCGGCCCTCCAGGCCAACCTGCACAAGCAGGGCAACCTGCCGGTCAAGCTCTGGTACTCCGGCTCGTACTACCGCTACGAGCGCGCCCAGGCCGGCCGCTACCGCCACTTCTCGCAGGTCGGCGCCGAGGCGATCGGCGCCGAGGACCCGGCGCTCGACGCCGAGCTGATCATCCTGGCCGACCAGGCGTACCGCTCCCTCGGCCTGCGCCAGTACCGCATCCTGCTGAACTCGCTCGGCGACAAGGAGTGCCGCCCCGCCTACCGCGAGGCCCTGCAGACCTTCCTGCGCGGCCTCGACCTCGACGAGGAGACCCTGCGGCGCGCCGAGATCAACCCGCTGCGGGTCCTCGACGACAAGCGGGCCGACGTGCAGAAGCAGCTCGTCGACGCCCCGCTGCTCCGCGACCACCTGTGCGACGCCTGCACGGCGTACCACGAGCAGGTCCGCGAGCTGATCACCGCCGCCGGCGTGGTCTTCGAGGACGACCCGAAGCTGGTCCGCGGCCTCGACTACTACACCCGGACCACCTTCGAGTTCGTCCACGACGGCCTCGGCTCCCAGTCCGCCGTCGGCGGCGGCGGACGCTACGACGGCCTCTCCGAGATGATCGGCGGCCCCGCGCTGCCGTCCGTCGGCTGGGCGCTCGGCGTCGACCGCACCGTCCTCGCCCTGGAGGCGGAGGGCGTCGAGCTCGACCTTCCGGCCCCCACCAGCGTCTTCGCCGTGGCGATCGGCGAGGAGGCCCGCCGGATCCTCTTCGGCAAGGTCACCGAGCTGCGCCGGGCCGGCATCGCGGCCGACTTCTCCTTCGGCGGCAAGGGCCTCAAGGGGGCCATGAAGGACGCCAACCGCTCCGGCGCCCGCCTCGCCCTCGTCGCCGGCGAGCGCGACCTCGCCGAGGGCGTGGTCCAGCTCAAGGACATGGAGTCCGGCGAGCAGCGCGCGGTCCCCACGGACGGGATCCTCGACGCCGTCCGGGAACTGCTCGGCTGACGGCCGCATCCCGGGAGAGGGCCCGGTCCGCCACGCGCGGCCGGGCCCTCCCTCATGCCCGGCGCACGCCCGACGGCGTACGCCGTGTTGCAGAATGGCGGGGGCCGCCAGGCTTGCGAGCGAGGGAAAGCGGGAGAAAAGGGCAGATGAGAGACGCCGCTGCGGAGACGACGGGGACGCCGGGGACCATCGGCGCGAGCAAGGGCCTCGCCTGGCTCCTGGTGATCACCGGAGCCGCCGGGCTCCTCGCCGCCTGGGTCATCACCCTCGACAAGTTCAAGCTCCTGGAGGACCCGACCTTCGTCCCCGGGTGCAGCCTGAACCCCATCGTGTCCTGCGGGAACATCATGAAGAGCGAGCAGGCCTCGGTCTTCGGCTTCCCCAACCCCATGCTCGGCCTGGTCACCTACGGCATGGTGGTCGCCATCGGCGCCGGGCTCCTCGCGGGCGCCCGCCACCGCCGCTGGTACTGGCTCGGCCTCAACGCAGGCACCCTCTTCGGCGTCGGCTTCTGCACCTGGCTCATGCAGCAGTCCCTGTACGAGATCAACTCGCTGTGCCTCTGGTGCTGCCTCGCCTGGGTCGCCACCATCGTCATGTTCTGGTACGTGACCTCGCACAACGTCCGCGCGGGCGTCCTCCCCGCCCCGGCCGGCCTGCGGACCTTCTTCGCCGAGTTCACCTGGGTCCTGCCCGCCCTGCACATCGGGATCATCGGCATGCTGATCCTGACCCGCTGGTGGGACTTCTGGACGAGCTGACCGGCGGCACCCGGCTTGTCGGTGGCGTGACCTAGGCTTCATGGACGTGGAGCCCGACCTCTTTACCGCAGCCGCCGAAGAACGCCAGGAGAAGGACCCGACCAGCAGCCCGCTGGCGGTCCGGATGCGCCCCCGCACCCTCGACGAGGTGGTGGGCCAGCGGCACCTGCTCAAGCCCGGCTCGCCGCTGCGGCGGCTCGTCGGGGAGAGCGGCGGCCCCGCCGGCGCCTCCTCCGTGATCCTCTGGGGCCCGCCGGGCATCGGCAAGACCACCCTCGCGTACGTGGTCTCCAAGGCCACCGACAAGCGCTTCGTGGAGCTCTCCGCGATCACCGCAGGCGTCAAGGAGGTCCGGGCCGTCATCGACGGCGCCCGCCGCGCCTCCGGCGGCTACGGCAAGGAGACCGTCCTCTTCCTCGACGAGATCCACCGCTTCTCCAAGGCGCAGCAGGACTCGCTGCTCCCCGCCGTGGAGAACCGCTGGGTCACCCTCATCGCCGCCACCACCGAGAACCCCTACTTCTCGGTGATCTCCCCGCTCCTGTCCCGCTCCCTGCTCCTCACCCTGGAACCGCTCACCGACGAGGACCTCAGCGGCCTCATGGACCGGGCCGTCACCGAGGAGCGCGGACTCGGCGGCGCCGTCGAGCTCCAGGACGACGCCCGCGCCCACCTGCTGCGGATCGCCGGCGGCGACGCCCGGCGCGCCCTCACCGCCCTGGAGGCGGCCGCGGGCGGCGCCCTCGCCAAGGGCGAGCGGGAGATCACGCTGCGGACCGTGGAGGAGGCCGTCGACCGGGCCGCCGTGACGTACGACCGGGACGGCGACCAGCACTACGACGTCGCCAGCGCCCTCATCAAGTCCATCCGCGGCTCCGACGTGGACGCGGCGCTGCACTACCTCGCCCGCATGATCGAGGCCGGGGAGGACCCCCGCTTCATCGCCCGCCGCCTGATGATCTCCGCCAGCGAGGACATCGGCCTCGCCGACCCGCAGGCCCTGCCGCTCGCGGTCGCCGCCGCCCAGGCCGTCGCCATGATCGGCTTCCCGGAGGCCGCCCTCACCCTCAGCCACGCCACCATCGCCCTGGCGCTGGCCCCGAAGTCCAACGCCGCGACGACCGCGATCTCCGCCGCCCGCGAGGACGTCAGGAACGGCCTCGCGGGGCCCGTCCCGGCCCACCTCCGCGACGGCCACTACAAGGGCGCCGCCAAGCTCGGGCACGCCCAGGGGTACGTGTACCCGCACGACGTGCCCGGCGCGATCGCCGCCCAGCAGTACGCCCCCGACGCCCTGCACGGCAAGCGCTACTACGAACCCACCCGCTACGGCGCGGAGGCCCGCTACGCGGACGTCGTGGAGAAGGTCCGCGGGCGCCTGCGGGGCGACGCCTGACCCGCCCTCCCGGGCTGGCCGGGACCGCGGGCGGCGGCGCTCCGGGGAGCCGGTACACTGGTCGGGATCGCTGCGTCCCGTGTCCGGCCCCAGGTCGGCGCCACCAGAGCGGGACAGTCAGCAGGAGACCCGGCCCCCGGGCAGGGTTTCCAGGAGCGTCGCGCACCTCGAAGGTGTCGCGTGCCACCCACCACCCCCCGGGTTCCCGGGACCGGCGGTGGGTCGTTCGCGTGCTGCACGTACGTGCCCAGACCGGGAAGCGGCTGCCCGACAGGTCCCTCGTGGGGCCCGGAGGGTTTTTCCGGCTGCGGATTGCGACCTCCCTAACCACTGGTGAAGCCGTTTTCGTTCAGACAGAGAGGTTGGTTCATGCCGAACCAGGCCCGCCCCAAGGTCAAGAAGTCCCGTGCGCTCGGTATCGCGCTGACGCCGAAGGCCGTCAAGTACTTCGAGGCCCGCCCCTACCCGCCGGGCGAGCACGGCCGCGGTCGCAAGCAGAACTCGGACTACAAGGTCCGTCTGCTCGAGAAGCAGCGTCTGCGCGCCCAGTACGACATCAGCGAGCGCCAGATGGCGCGCGCCTACGACCGTGCCAAGAAGGCCGAGGGCAAGACGGGCGAGGCGCTGGTCGTCGAGCTCGAGCGCCGCCTCGACGCCCTGGTCCTGCGTTCGGGCATCGCCCGCACCATCTACCAGGCCCGTCAGATGGTCGTCCACGGCCACATCCAGGTCAACGGTGGCAAGGTCGACAAGCCGTCCTTCCGCGTCCGTCCCGACGACGTCGTGATGGTCCGCGAGAAGTCCCGCGCGAAGACCCTGTTCCAGGTCGCCCGCGAGGGTGGCTTCGCCCCCGACGGCGAGACCCCGCGCTACCTCCAGGTCAACCTCAAGGCCCTGGCCTTCCGCCTGGACCGCGAGCCGAACCGCAAGGAGATCCCGGTCATCTGCGACGAGCAGCTGGTCGTCGAGTACTACGCCCGCTGATTTCAGCAGCGCGCAGGACTCACCCCCGCGGTGTTCAGCCCGCCGCTTCCCCGCCCTTGCCGGTGGGGGAGCCGGCGGGCTTCCGCGTTCCCGGGACCACCGGCGGACGCGCGGAGCGGAACGGCCGCGGCGCCGCCTCCTCCGGCCGCCCGCCCTCCCCTTCCGCCCGCCGGTCCACGACCGCCCGCTCCACCGTCTCGTCCAGCGACAGCCCCCGGCCGAACCGCAGCGCCTCCGCGTACCGCTCCGCCCCCAGCTCCTCCGCTGCCCGCCCCGCGCACAGCGCCCGCGGCCCGTCGAAGGAGGCGGAGCCGAAGAGCTGGATCCCCACCGCGTCCCACAGCGACAGCGCCGCCCCCTGGAGCACCGCTGCCTCCACCGCGTCGCCCTCGCTCACCGTGACCAGCGCCAGCAGCTCCACGGCGAGGACCACGCCCACCAGGTCGCGGAAGAGGTGGTTGATCGTCACGCACTCCACGAGCAGCTCCCGCGCCCGCGCCGGCGCGCCCCGCGTCCAGGCCGAGTAGGCGAGCACATAGAGCGCGTACGCCCGCGTCCACCGCTCCCCGCGCTCCTCGCAAACCTCCCGCACCTCCCGGCAGATCGCCGTCGCGCCCTCCAGATCGCCCCGGAAGGCCCGCGCCATCGCCAGCTCGACCCGCCCCATGAGCACATTGCTGTTCAGCTCGCCCAGCTCGCCGTACGCGTCGAGCGCCCGGCCCAGCAGCTCCTCGGCGCGCGGGAAGTCGTCCGTGAGCAGCGCCAGACAGCCCATCCGGTGCGTCGCGTACGCCTCCGCCAGCCGGTTCCGCGAGGCCCGTGCCCGCTCCCGGCAGGAGTGCAGGGCCGCCACCGCCGCCGTCGGGTCACCCTGCAGGACCGCCACGTAGCCGAGCACCCACAGCGCCTTCAGCCGCGCCTCCTCGTGTCCCGACTCCAGGGCCAGCGCCCGGTCCAGCCAGTGCCGCCCCTCCGCGAGCCGCCCGCACCCCACCCACGCGAACCAGAGCGTCCCCGCCAGGTGCTGGGCCAGGTGCGCGTCCTCCGGCAGCTCCAGGCACAGGTCGAGCGCCGCCCGCAGGTTCGGCAGCGCCGCCGCGGTCCGCGCCGCCACCTCCGCCTGCCGGGGGCTGAACCACTCCAGCTCGCACCAGGTCGCCAGGCCCATGTACCAGTCCCGGTGCCGCCGCCGCATCCGCTCGGTGTCCCCGAGCTGCGCCAGCCACTCCGCCCCGTACGCCGCCACCGTGTCGAGCATCCGGTAGCCCGGGCCCGCCGCCGTGTCCTCCCGGGTCACCAGCGACTGCGCGAGCAGTCCGCCCAGCACGTCGAGGACCGCGTCCTGCGGCAGGTCCGGGCCCCCGCACACGTACTCCACGGCCTCCAGGTCGAAGGGGCCGGCGAAGACCGAGAGGCGCGCCCACAGCAGGCGCTCCTCGGGCGTGCACAGCTCGTGGCTCCAGCCGATCGCGGTGCGCAGCGTCTGGTGGCGGGGGAGGACCCCGCATCCGCCGCCGAGCAGCCGGAAGCGGTCGTCGAGCCGGGCCAGCAGCTGCTCGACGGAGAGCAGCGGCAGCCGGCCCGCGGCCAGTTCGAGGGCGAGCGGGATCCCGTCGAGCCGCCGGCACAGTTCCCGTACCGACGCGTCGTCGTCGAGGGCGGGCGCGCCGGCCCCGGCCGCCCGGGCGGTGAGCAGCGCGAGGGCGTCCGGCTCGGTCATCGGCGCCAGCCTCAGGACGGCCTCGCCGGGCAGCCGCAGCGGCCGGCGTCCGGCGGCGAGCACGGTCAGCCCGGGGGCGGCGGCGAGCAGCTCGCGGACGAGCGGGGCGCAGGCCTCCACGAGGTGCTCGAAGCCGTCGAGGACGAGGAGCAGGCGGCGTTCGGCGAGGTGCTCCCTCAGCACCTCGCGGGGCGCGCGGCGCGTGTGGTCGGTCAGGCCGAGCGCCTCGATCAGGGCGTGCTCGACGAGCCCGGGGTCGCGCAGCGGGGCCAGCTCCGCGAGCGCGACCTCCTCGCCGGAGCGTTTCTGCACCTCGGCGGCGGTCTTCAGGGCGAGTCGGGTCTTGCCGACCCCGCCCACGCCGAGGACGGTGACGAGCCGTGACTCGGCCAGGAGCGCGGCCAGTTCGGCCCGCTCCCCGGCCCGGCCCACGAACCGGTTGAGCTCCGCCGGGAGGTTGCTGCGTCGCATGGGACACGGAGCGTACTCACCCGCGCGCGCTCCGTACAATCCGCTCCCGCGGGGCCCGTGCGAGGGGCGGCCACGCGGACGCTAATGCGGTACGGCGTCCCAGCCCCGGCGCGATAGGCTCGGGGGACGACTTTTCGCAGGACCCCAACGACTGATGACGACAGCAGAGAGCGGTGCGGAGTGACCGGTGGAGAGGTTGCCGGGATCCTGGTGGCCGTGTTCTGGGCGATTCTCGTCTCCTTCCTCGCCGTGGTGCTGGGCAGGCTGGCGCAGACGCTCAGGGCGACCACCCGGCTCGTGGCCGAGGTGACCGAGCAGGCCGTGCCGCTGCTCGCCGACGCGTCGGCGACGGTCCGCTCGGCGCAGACCCAGCTGGACCGGGTCGACGCCATCGCGTCGGACGTCCAGGAGGTCACCGCCAACGCCTCCGCGCTCTCGACGACCGTCGCCTCCACCTTCGGGGGCCCGCTCGTCAAGGTCGCCGCCTTCGGCTACGGGGTCCGCAAGGCGCTCGGCACCGGGCGTCGCACTGTGATCGTCGGCCGTACCGTGCCGGTCGCACGGCGCCGGAAGCAGAAGGGCCGATAGCCGCGATGTTCCGCCGTACGTTCTGGTTCACGGCCGGCGCAGCCGCCGGCGTCTGGGCCACCACGAAGGTCAACCGCAAGATCCAGCAGCTGACCCCCGAGAGCCTCGCGGCGCAGGCCGCGAACAAGGCGGTCGAGGCGGGCCACCGGCTCAAGGACTTCGCCCTCGACGTGAGGGCGGGCATGGTCCAGCGGGAGGCCGAACTGGGCGAGGCCCTCGGCCTCGACGCAGCGCCTCCCGGTGACCCGGAGCTTCCCGAGCACCGCCGCCGGGCCGCCCTCGGCCCCACCCCGCACAAGACCACGACCACGTTTTCGTCGCGCACGATCTCGTACAACCGGAATGAGGACCACTGATGGAGTCGGCTGAAATCCGCCGCCGCTGGCTGAGCTTCTTCGAGGAGCGCGGGCACACCGTCGTCCCTTCGGCGTCGCTCATCGCGGACGACCCGACTCTGCTGCTCGTCCCCGCCGGCATGGTGCCCTTCAAGCCCTACTTCCTGGGTGAGGTCAAGCCGCCCTTCACGCGCGCCTCCAGCGTGCAGAAGTGCGTCCGCACCCCGGACATCGAAGAGGTCGGCAAGACCACCCGCCACGGCACGTTCTTCCAGATGTGCGGCAACTTCTCCTTCGGCGACTACTTCAAGGAAGGCGCCATCAAGCTCGCCTGGGAGCTGCTGACCACCCCGGTGGAGCACGGCGGCTACGGGCTCGAGCCGGAGAAGCTCTGGATCACCGTCTACGAGCAGGACGACGAGGCCGAGCGCATCTGGCGCGACGTCGTCGGCGTCCCCGCCGAGCGCATCCAGCGCCTCGGCATGGGACCCAACTTCTGGTCCATGGGCGTCCCCGGCCCCTGCGGCCCCTGCTCCGAGATCAACTACGACCGCGGCCCCGAGTTCGGCGTCGAGGGCGGCCCGGCCGTCAACGACGAGCGGTACGTGGAGATCTGGAACCTCGTCTTCATGCAGTACGAGCGCGGCGAGGGCTCCGGCAAGGACGACTTCCCGATCCTCGGCGACCTGCCCGCCAAGAACATCGACACGGGCCTCGGCCTGGAGCGCCTGGCGATGATCCTCCAGGGCGTCCAGAACATGTACGAGACGGACACCCTCAAGGTCGTCATCGACAAGGCCACCGAGCTGACCGGCGTCGCCTACGGCAAGACCCACGACAGCGACGTCTCGCTGCGCGTGGTCGCCGACCACATGCGCACCTCCGTCATGCTCATCGGCGACGGCGTCACCCCGGGCAACGAGGGCCGCGGCTACGTGCTCCGCCGCATCATGCGCCGCGCCGTCCGCAACATGCGCCTGCTCGGTGCCACCGGCCCGGTCGTCGGCGAGCTCGTCGACACGGTCATCAGGACGATGGGCGAGCAGTACCCGGAGCTGGAGACCGACCGCAAGCGCATCGAGACGGTCGCCCTCGCCGAGGAGGCCGCGTTCCTGAAGGCCCTCAAGGGCGGCACGAACATCCTCGACACCGCCGTCACGGAGACCAAGGCCGCCGGCGGCACGGTCCTCGCCGGTGAGAAGGCCTTCCTGCTCCACGACACCTGGGGCTTCCCGATCGACCTCACCCTGGAGATGGCCGCCGAGCAGGGCCTCTCCGTGGACGAGGCCGGCTTCCGCCGCCTGATGCAGGAGCAGCGGGACCGGGCCAAGGCCGACGCCAAGGCCAAGAAGACCGGCCACGCCGACGTCTCCGCCTACCGCGAGATCGCCGACACCTCCGGCGCCACCCAGTTCACCGGCTACACCAACACCGAGGGCGAGTCCACGGTCGTCGGCCTCCTGGTGAACGGCGTCCCGTCGCCGGCCGCCTCCGAGGGCGACGAGATCGAGGTCGTCCTCGACCGCACGCCCTTCTACGCCGAGGGCGGCGGCCAGATCGCCGACCAGGGCCGCATCCGGCTGCACTCCGGTGCCGTCATCGAGGTCCGCGACGTGCAGCAGCCCGTGCCGGGCGTCTCGGTGCACAAGGGTTCGGTCCAGGTCGGCGAGGTGACCGTCGGCTCCACCGCCTACGCCACCATCGACGTGCGCCGCCGCCGGGCCATCGCCCGCGCCCACTCGGCCACCCACCTCACCCACCAGGCCCTGCGCGACGCCCTCGGCCCGACGGCCGCCCAGGCCGGTTCCGAGAACCAGCCCGGCCGCTTCCGCTTCGACTTCGGTTCGCCGAACGCCGTCCCCGGCACGGTCCTCATGGACGTCGAGCAGAAGATCAACGAGGTCCTCGCGCGCGAGCTGGAGGTCCACGCCGAGGTCATGCCGATCGACGAGGCCAAGCGTCAGGGCGCCATCGCCGAGTTCGGCGAGAAGTACGGCGAGCAGGTCCGCGTCGTCACCATCGGCGACTTCTCCAAGGAGCTGTGCGGCGGCACCCACGTCCACAACACCGCCCAGCTGGGTCTGGTGAAGCTCCTCGGCGAGTCCTCCATCGGCTCCGGCGTGCGCCGCATCGAGGCCCTGGTCGGCGTCGACGCGTACAACTTCCTCGCCAAGGAGCACACGGTCGTCGCCCAGCTCCAGGAGCTGGTCAAGGGCCGCTCGGAGGAGCTGCCGGAGAAGATCTCCTCCATGCTCGGCAAGCTGAAGGACGCCGAGAAGGAGATCGAGAAGTTCCGCGCGGAGAAGGTCCTCCAGGCCGCCGCCGGCCTGGTCGACTCCGCCCAGGACATCCGCGGTCTCGCCCTGGTCACCGGCCAGGTCCCGGACGGCACCGGCGCCGACGACCTGCGCAAGCTCGTCCTGGACGTGCGCGGCCGCATCCCGTCCGACCGCCCGGCCGTCGTGGCCCTCTTCACCACGGCCAACGGCAAGCCGCTGACGGTCATCGCCACCAACGAGGCCGCCCGCGAGCGCGGCCTCAAGGCCGGCGAGCTGGTCCGCGCCGCCGCCAAGACCCTCGGCGGCGGTGGCGGCGGCAAGCCGGACGTCGCCCAGGGCGGCGGCCAGAACCCGGAGGCCGTCGGCGAGGCCATCGCCGCCGTCGAGCGCCTCGTGGTGGAGACGGCGTGACGATGCGTCGCGGCCGCCGCATCGCGGTCGACGTCGGGGACGCCCGGATCGGGGTCGCCTCGTGCGACCCCGACGGGGTCCTCGCCACGCCGGTGGAGACCGTGCCGGGACGCGACGTCCCGGCCGCCCACCGGCGGCTCCGCCAGATCGTCGAGGAGTACGAGCCGATCGAGGTCGTCGTGGGCCTGCCCCGCTCGCTCAGCGGGCGGGAGGGCCCCGCGGCCACGAAGGTCCGGGCCTTCGCGAGGGAGATGGCGAAGGGCGTGGCCCCGGTGCCGGTCCGCCTGGTCGACGAGCGGATGACCACGGTGACGGCCACGCAGGGGCTGCGGGCCTCCGGCGTGAAGTCCAAGAAGGGGCGGTCCGTCATCGACCAGGCCGCCGCCGTGATCATCCTTCAGAACGCTCTTGAGTCCGAACGGGTATCAGGTAATCCGCCCGGTGAGGGCGTCGAAGTGGTCATCTGATCGCGATACGGTAACGTTCCGCGCGATGCGGCGGTGTTCGAACAGCTGCCGCACTACGTAGAGGCGGATCGTCCGGAAGCCTCGCGGCTGTTTGGGGATCGATGACTGAGTATGGCCGGGGCCCTGGCTCCGAACCGTGGCACCCCGCGGACCCCTTGTACGGGGACCAGGGGTGGGAAGGTCAGCAGCAGCCGCACCAGGCGACGCCGTACGCGCAGGGTGGCCAGGCCTACCAGGACCCGTACGCCCAGCAGGGCTACGGGACCGACCCGTACGCCCAGCAGCAGGCCGCGTACCAGCAGCAGTACCAGCAGCAGGGGTACGCCGACCCGCAGCAGGCGCAGCCGCAGGCGTACGGGCAGGCCGGCTGGGACCAGGGTCCCCAGGGGCACGAGGCGTACCCGCAGCAGGGTTCCCAGGGACATGAGGCGTACCCGGACCAGGGTTCCCAGGGGCACGAGGCGTACCCGGAGCAGGGGTACGACACGCCCGGGCATTCCGGTCAGGTGTACGACGGCAACTGGGAGACCGGGCAGGCCGCCATGGCCTACAACGCGCCGCCCGCCGATCCGTACGGCGGCCAGCAGCCCGACCTCTACGGCACGCCCGAGGCCTACCCGCCGCCGCAGCCGCCGGGCCGCCGCCGGCAGCCGCCGCGGCCCGAGCCCGCCCACCCGGAACCGGAGGCCGAGCCGGAGCCGGAGGAGTCGCACCCCTTCTTCGGCGGAGACGACGACGAGTCCCCCGAGGACGACGCGCCGGCCTCGCGCCGGGGCCGGGGCGGCGACGACCGCGACCGGGAGCGCCGCGGCAAGGAGCGCAAACGCAAGGGCAAGAACGGCATGGCCTGCCTCGTCGTCGCCGCCGTCCTGGTGGGCGGCGTCGGCGGCATCGGCTACTTCGGCTACCAGTTCTGGCAGGGCCAGTTCGGCGAGGCGCCCGACTTCGCGGGCGGTGGCACCGGCGAGGTCCAGGTCGAGATCCCGAAGGGCGCCTTCGGCAACGAGATCGGCAACATCCTCAAGCAGGCCGGCGTCGTGAAGAGCGTCGACGCCTTCGTCGCGGCCCAGAAGAAGAACGAGAAGGGCAACACGATCCAGGCCGGCGCCTACACCCTGAAGAAGGAGATGTCGGCGGAGAGCGCGGTCGCGCTGATGCTGGATCCGGCGAGCCAGGCCAACCTCATCATTCCCGAGGGCAAGCGCAACGCCTGGGTGTACGAGCAGATCGACACCCGCCTCGGCCTCCCGGCCGGCAGCACCAAGGAGATCGCCGTCTCCAAGGCCGACACCCTGGGCCTGCCGGACTGGGCCAAGAACCACAAGAACGTCAAGGACCCCCTGGAGGGCTTCCTCTTCCCCGCGAGCTACCCCGTGGCGAAGGGCTCCAAGCCCGAGGAGGCCCTCAAGAAGATGGTCAACCGCGCCAACCAGGAGTACGCGAAGCTCGACCTCGACGCGAAGGCGAAGGCGCTGGGCGTCGACGGGGCGTGGCAGCTCGTCACGGTCGCCAGCCTCGTGCAGGCGGAGGGCAAGACCCACGACGACTTCCGCAAGATGGCCGAGGTGGTCTACAACCGCCTGCAGCCGGACAACCAGGAGACCTTCCAGCTGCTCCAGTTCGACTCGACCCTCAACTACCTGAAGGGTCAGAGCGAGATCAAGATCTCCGAGGACGAGGCGAACTCGAACACCGACCCGTACAACACGTACAAGCACAAGGGACTGCCGCCGGGGCCGATCGGCAACCCCGGCAACGAGGCCCTCGGCGCGATGCTCGACCCGACGAAGGACGGCTGGATCTACTTCGTCGCCACGGACGGCATGAGCAAGACCGAGTTCGCCAAGACGCACGCCGAGTTCCTGAAGCTGAAGGACAAGTTCAATGCCACCACGAACCAGTGAGACGGGCCGCCGCGCCGCCGTCCTCGGTTCGCCGATCGCCCACTCGCTCTCCCCGGTCCTGCACCGGGCCGCGTACGCGGAGCTCGGCCTCGACGACTGGTCCTACGAGCGCTTCGAGGTCGACGAGGCGGCGCTGCCCGGCTTCGTCGCGGAGCTCGACGGCTCGTGGGCGGGCCTCTCGCTGACCATGCCGCTGAAGCGGGCGATCATCCCGCTGCTCGACGAGGTCAGCGGGACGGCCGCCTCCGTGGAGGCGGTGAACACGGTGGTGTTCCGCGAGGACGGTCGCCGGGTCGGCGACAACACCGACATCCCCGGCATGATCGCCGCGCTGCGCGAGCGCGGCGTCGAGAAGGTGGAGTCCGCGGCGATCCTCGGCGCCGGCGCCACCGCCTCCTCCGCGCTCGCCGCCCTGGCCCGCGTCTGCGCGGGCCCGGTCACCGCCTACGTACGCGGCGAGGCCCGGGCCGCGGAGATGCGGGGCTGGGGCGAGCGCCTCGGCGTCGAGGTCCGCACCGCCGCCTGGGACGACGCGGCGGAGGCCCTCGCGGCGCCGCTGGTCGTGGCCACCACCCCGGCGGGCGCCACGGACGCGCTGGCGGACGCGGTCCCCGACCGCCCCGGCACCCTCTTCGACGTCCTCTACGACCCCTGGCCGACCCGGCTCGCCGCCGCCTGGTCCGACCGCGCCGGTAAGATCATCGGCGGCCTGGACCTCCTGGTCCACCAGGCGGTGCTCCAGGTCGAACAGATGACGGGCGCCCCGAAGGCCCCGCTGGCCGCCATGCGCGCCGCCGGCGAGGCCGCGCTCGCCGCGCGCTGACCCCGCGCGGCCGCCCCGGGGTGCCATGACACCCAGGGGGAACGGGGATGGACGGGGACATCACGCTCGCGTCGAAGGCGGACCTCGCCTTCGACGCGCTGCGCTTTCTGTACGTGGGCTTCTTCAGCTCGGTGCCCGCGTGGGCGCGGTACACGGTGCTCGCGCTCTTCGCGCTGACCGTGGTGTACGGCTTCGTCGGCCGGCTGCGGAAACGGTCCGCCGACGCGCCCGCGTCCACCGCCGACGTCGAGGAGGACGAGGCGCGCGTCCGATAGCTGGACCGGAGGCCGGGGCCAGGGCCCGGACGTGGGAGGATCGGGGGTGGCGGGTCAGGACCGCGCGCCCGGTCCTGCCGTCGCAGTGCCCAGGCGCGAGCATGAGGAGCATCGTTGAGCAGGTTGCGTTGGCTGACCGCTGGGGAATCCCACGGACCCGCGCTGGTCGCGACGCTGGAGGGTCTTCCCGCCGGCGTCCCGGTCACCACTGAGCTGGTGGCGGACCACCTCGCGCGGCGGCGCCTCGGCTATGGGCGCGGCGCCCGCATGAAGTTCGAGCAGGACGAGGTCACCTTCCTCGGTGGCGTCCGGCACGGGCTCTCGCTGGGTTCGCCGATCGCCGTGATGGTCGGCAACACCGAGTGGCCCAAGTGGGAGAAGGTCATGTCGGCCGACCCGGTCGACCCCTCGGAGCTGAAGGAGACCGGCCGCAACGCGCCGCTCACCCGGCCCCGCCCCGGCCACGCCGACCTCGCCGGCATGCAGAAGTACGGCTTCGACGAGGCCCGGCCGATCCTGGAGCGCGCCAGCGCCCGGGAGACCGCCGCCCGCGTCGCCCTCGGCGCCGTCGCCCGGTCCTTCCTCAAGGAGGCCGCCGGCATCGAGATCGTCAGCCACGTGGTCGAGCTGGCCGCCGCCAAGGCCCCGTACGGCGTCTACCCGGTCCCCGGCGACGTCGAGCGGCTCGACGCCGACCCGGTCCGCTGCCTCGACGCCGACGCGTCGAAGGCGATGGTCGCCGAGATCGACCAGGCCCACAAGGACGGCGACACCCTCGGCGGCGTCGTCGAGGTCCTCGCCTACGGCGTGCCCGTCGGCCTCGGCTCGCACGTCCACTGGGACCGCCGCCTCGACGCCCGGCTCGCCGCCGCGCTCATGGGCATCCAGGCCATCAAGGGCGTCGAGGTCGGCGACGGCTTCGACCTCGCGCGGGTGCCCGGCTCCCGGGCCCACGACGAGATCGTGCGGACCGAGGACGGCATCAAGCGCACCTCCGGCCGCTCGGGCGGCACCGAGGGCGGTCTCACCACCGGCGAACTGCTGCGCGTCCGCGCCGCGATGAAGCCGATCGCGACCGTCCCGCGCGCCCTCGCGACCGTCGACGTCGCCACCGGCGAGGCCGCCGCGGCCCACCACCAGCGCTCCGACGTCTGCGCCGTCCCGGCCGCGGGCATCGTCGCCGAGGCCATGGTCGCCCTCGTCCTCGCGGACGCCGTCGTCGAGAAGTTCGGCGGCGACTCGGTCCCCGAGACCCGGCGCAACGTCCGGTCGTACCTCGACAACCTGCGCATCCGGTGACCGGCGGCCCGCTGGTCGTCCTCGTCGGCCCGATGGGCTCCGGCAAGTCCACGGTGGGCGCGCTCCTGGCCGAACGGCTCGGCGCGCCCTACCGGGACACCGACGCCGACATCGTCGCCGCCGAGGGCCGCGAGATCTCCGACATCTTCGTCGAGGACGGCGAGGAGCGCTTCCGCGCCCTGGAGAAGGCCGCCGTCGCCCGGGCGGTGGCCGAGCACCAGGGCGTCCTCGCCCTCGGCGGCGGCGCGATCCTCGACGCCGACACCCGCGCCCTGCTGGCCGGGCAGCCCGTCGCGTACCTCTCGATGGACGTCGAGGAGGCCGTGCGACGGGTCGGGCTCGGCGCGGCCCGGCCGCTGCTCGCCGTCAACCCGCGCCGGCAGTGGCGCGAGCTGATGGACGCCCGGCGCCCCCTGTACGAAGAAGTCGCCCGCGTCGTGGTCGCAACCGACGCGCGCACCCCCGAAGAGGTCGCAGCGGCGGTCCTCGACGCACTGGAGCTGAAGGACGCATGACCACGGACCAGGAAGTCACCCGCATCCACGTCGGCGGCAGCGCGGGCACGGATCCGTACGAGGTGCTGGTCGGCCGGCAGCTGCTCGGCGAACTGCCCTCCCTCATCGGCGACAAGGCCAGGCGGGTCGCCGTCATCCACCCCGAGGCGCTCGCCGAGACCGGTGAGGCGCTCTGCGAGGACCTCGCCGAGCAGGGGTACGAGGCCGTCGCCATCCAGGTGCCGAACGCGGAGGAGGCGAAGACCGCCGAGGTCGCCGCGTACTGCTGGAAGGCGCTCGGACAGACCGGCTTCACCCGCACCGACGTCATCGTCGGCGTCGGCGGCGGCGCCACCACCGACCTGGCCGGCTTCGTCGCCGCGACCTGGCTCCGGGGTGTCCGCTGGGTCGCCGTGCCGACCACCGTCCTCGGCATGGTCGACGCGGCCGTCGGCGGCAAGACGGGCATCAACACGGCCGAGGGCAAGAACCTCGTCGGCGCCTTCCACCCGCCCGCCGGCGTCCTCTGCGACCTCGCCGCCCTGGACTCGCTGCCCGTCCACGACTTCGTCAGCGGGCTCGCCGAGATCATCAAGGCCGGTTTCATCGCCGACCCGGTGATCCTCGACCTGATCGAGGAGGACCCGCAGGCCGCCCGTACGCCCGCGGGGCCGCACACCGCAGAGCTGATCGTCCGCTCGATCCAGGTGAAGGCCGACGTGGTCTCCGGCGACCTCAAGGAGTCCGGCCGCCGCGAGATCCTCAACTACGGGCACACCCTCGCGCACGCCATCGAGAAGAACGAGCGGTACAAGTGGCGCCACGGCGCCGCCGTCTCCGTCGGCATGGCCTTCGCCGCCGAGCTGGGCCGCCTCGCCGGCCGCCTCGACGACGCCACCGCCGACCGGCACCGCGCCGTCCTGGAGTCCGTCGGCCTGCCGCTCACCTACCGCGGCGACCAGTGGCCCAAGCTCCTGGAGACGATGAAGGTGGACAAGAAGTCCCGCGGCGACCTGCTGCGCTTCATCGTCCTCGACGGGCTCGCCAAGCCGTCCGTCCTGGAGGGCCCGGACCCGGCCGTCCTCGTCGCCGCCTACGGGGAGATCTCCGCATGAGCGGAACGCGGCGCGTCCTCGTGCTGAACGGGCCGAACCTCGGCCGCCTCGGCTCGCGGGAGCCCGACATCTACGGCGCCACCTCCTACAAGGGGCTCGTGGAGTCATGCCGGGAGCTCGGCGCCGAGCTCGGCTTCGCCGTCGAGGTCCGCGAGACCAACGACGAGGGCGAGATGATCCGCTGGCTGCACGAGGCGGCCGACGGACGCGTCCCCGTCGTGCTCAACCCGGGCGCCTTCACGCACTACTCGTACGGGATGCGGGACGCGGCCGCGCAGCGGACGGCCCCGCTGATCGAGGTGCACATCTCGAACCCCTACACCCGCGAGGAGTTCCGGCACACCTCGGTGGTGGCCGCGGTCGCGACCGGCACCATCGCCGGCTTCGGCATCGGTTCCTACCGGCTCGCCCTGCGCGCCCTCGCCGAGGAGCTCGACGCCCAGGTCTGAGCGGCTCCCGAGCGGTTCCGCGGGACCGAGGGCGGGTCCCGCGCGTCCCGGCGGGCCCGCGGCGCCCGGCGCGCACGACCGGGACGCCGCTCCCTGATCCGGCTTCATCCGGCTCGATCCAGCCTCACCCCGCTTGATCCGGCCTGATCCGGAAAGACGCGCCCCGGGGGCGGTCGCCCCACCGCGACCGCCCTTCGCGTGGGCCCGGCCCGGCGGCGACCGGTCACTTCCGGCCGGGCACTTTCGGCGGGGTCCGGCCCGTTCCCCGAGCGGGGGGACGGGGCGGTAACGTTTTGGCATCCCCGGGGGACCGGAGCGGGGCCGGCGGCGGCACCGTGTCCGGCCGCCCGCACCGACCTACCAGGCCGACGAGACGGAGTGGCACCGGATGCAGCACGCAGTGGGGGCACCGCTGCCACCGCCCGAGGGGCCGGGCCGCGTGCCCGGACAGGGCCCGGCGGGCGGCCACGGCCCCGTACCACCGCCCCCGCACACCGCGCCCTACCCGGGGCCGCCGTCCGGCGCGCCCGGCGGCCGCCTCGGCGTGCACCCCGCCGTGCGCCCGGGGCAGCCTCCGGCGCCCGGCGGCGCGGGCTGGGGCGCCGCCCCCGGAGCCGTACCGCCCCCTCCCGGCGGCGCCGTGCCGCCGGTCGCCCCCGGCGCGACCCTGCCTCCGCACGCCGCGGGCTCCGCGCACACCACAGGTGCCGTGCCGCTCGCCCCGCCCGTGCCGGTCGTCGAGCACCGGCCCGGCACCGGGGGCGCCACGCTCGCCGTGCTGCTCATCGGGCCCGCCGGCGCCGGCAAGACGACCGTCGCCCGGCACTGGGCGACCCGACGGCCCGTCCCCACCGCCCACATCAGCCTCGACGACGTCCGGGAATGGGTCTGCTCCGGCTTCGCCGACCCGCAGTCGGGGTGGAACGAGCACTCCGAGGCGCAGTACCGGCTGGCCCGCCGCACCTGCGGCTTCGCCGCCCGCAACTTCCTCGCCAACGGCATCTCCTGCATCGTCGACGACGCCGTCTTCCCCGACCGGCCCGCCGTCGGCCTCGGCGGCTGGAAGCGGCACGTCGGCCCCGGCCTGCTCCCGGTCGTCCTCCTCCCCGGCCTGGAGGTCGTCCTGGAGCGCAACGCCCAGCGCGCCGGCAACCGGCGGCTCTCCGACGAGGAGGTCGCCGCGATCCACGGCCGGATGGCCGGCTGGTACGGCTCCGGGCTGCCGATCATCGACAACTCCGCGCTCGACGTGGACTCCACCGCCCGGCTCATCGACGAGGCCCTGGCCCGGGCGATAGCCGCGCCGCCCGCCGGCTGAGCGGCGGGCGGTCCCCGGTCGGGCGCCGCCGACAGGCCGGGCCGGGGCCGGGCTCGTAGGCTCGGAGGCATGTCACAGGTGTATGCGGACCGCCGGATCAGGCTGCGCGACCGGGTCGCGGCAGCGGGCAGCGCGGCGGCCCTGGTGTCCCGTCCCGCGAACGTCCGCTATCTCGCGGGCGGCGCCCCACCCGGGGCCGTCCTCCTCGTCGGCCCCGAGCCCGGCGCGGACCTGCTGATCCGGCCGCTCGCGGCCGAGGGCGAGCCCTCCGACGGACGGCTCGACGAACTGCTCCGGCAGCAGCAGCTGCCCCTCGGCGGCGGCGACCCGGCCGTCGCCGCCGCCGAACTCGCCCGCCGCTCCGGCGCCGACGGGCTCGCCGTCGAGGAACACGACCTGACGGTGGCCCGCCACCGCAGCCTCGCCTCCGCCGCTCCCGGTCTCCGCCTCGCCGACCTCGCCTGCGCCGTCGAACAGCTCAGGGTGGTCAAGGACGAGGACGAGATCGGCTGTCTGCGGATCGCCGCCGAGATCGCCGACCAGGCCCTCGGCGAGCTCCTGGAGTCCATCCTCGTCGGTCGCACCGAACGCCACCTCGCCCTCGAACTGGAGCGGCGGCTCGTCGACCACGGCGCCGACGGCGCCGCCTTCCCCACCTCCGTCGCCACCGGGCCGCACTCCGGCCGGCGCGGCCACCGGCCCACCGACCGGAGGGTCGAGGAGGGCGACTTCCTCTCCGTCTGCCTCGGCGCCGACTACCACGGCTACCGCTGCGAGATCGGCCGGACCTTCGTCATCGGCACCGCGCCCGCCGACTGGCAGATCGAGCTGTACGAGCTCGTCTTCGCCGCCCAGCGGGCCGGCCGGGAGTCCCTCGTGCCCGGTGCCGGGTACCGTGACGTGGACCGCGCGGCCCGCCAGATCCTCGACGCCGCGGGCCATGCGGAGACCGCCGTTCCGCTCACCGGACACGGTGTGGGACTCGAAATCGACGAGGACCCGCAGTTGTCGCCCTCGGCCATGGGTAAACTGGACGCTTGTGTGCCGGTCACCGTCGAACCGGGGGTCCACCTCCCGGGCCGGGGCGGAGTCCGGATCGATGACACGCTCGTCGTGCGCCAGGAGGCGGACGGCGGACCCGAGCTACTCACCATCACGACCAAGGAGCTGCTCGCGCTGTGAGGCGCGTACGCCTCCTCGGTCCCACGTCAGTCCAGGAGATTCCGCAACCGTGGCTTCCACGAACGACCTCAAGAACGGCATGGTGCTCAAGCTCGAAGGCGGCCAGCTCTGGTCCGTCGTCGAGTTCCAGCACGTCAAGCCCGGCAAGGGCCCGGCCTTCGTGCGCACCAAGCTCAAGAACGTGCTGTCCGGCAAGGTCGTCGACAAGACCTTCAACGCCGGCGTGAAGGTGGAGACCGCGAACGTCGACAAGCGCGACATGCAGTTCTCCTACATGGACGGCGACTACTTCGTCTTCATGGACCTGGACACCTACGACCAGCTCCACATCGACCGCAAGGTCGTCGGCGACGCCGCCAACTTCCTCATCGAGGGCTTCACCGCGCTCGTCGCGCAGAACGAGGGCCAGGTCCTCTACGTCGAGCTGCCGGCCGCCGTCGAGCTGGTCATCGCCGAGACCGAGCCGGGCGTCCAGGGCGACCGCTCCACCGGTGGCACCAAGCCCGCCAAGCTGGAGACCGGCCACGAGATCCAGGTCCCGCTCTTCATCACCACCGGTGAGAAGGTCAAGGTCGACACCCGCACCAGCGACTACCTCGGCCGGGTGAACAGCTAACCGTGGCCGCCCGGAGCAAGGCCCGCAGGCGGGCCTTCCAGATCCTGTTCGAGGCCGACCAGCGCGGCACTTCGGTGCAGGAGGTCCTCGCGGACCAGATCCGGCTCCACCGCGCCGACGAGCGTCAGCCCGCGGTCGGTGACTTCACGATGCAGCTGGTCGAGGGGTACGCCCGGTACGTGGCCCGGATCGACGAGCTCATCGCCACCTACGCGGTGGACTGGGACCTCGATCGGATGCCGGCCACCGACCGGAACATCGTGCGCCTCGGCGCGTACGAGCTGATCTGGGAGGACGGCACGCCGGACGCGGTCGCCATCGACGAGGCCGTACAGCTCGCCAAGGAGTTCTCCACGGACGACTCCCCGGCCTTCGTCAACGGTCTCCTCGGGCGCTTCAAGGACCTGAAGCCCCGACTCCGTCGCGACGTGGACGCCTAGTCCCGCACCGCCCTGCGAAGGGGCCCGCCGCACCGTCCGGTGCCGCGGGCCCCTTCGCGTTCCCCCGAACGGGTGAGAGCGGGGGAGAACGGGTGAGAACCCGCGAGAACCGGTGAGAAGGATCCCGGACGCGGAAAAGCGCCGGGCCCGTGGCGTCGGATGACGTCCACGGGCCCGGCGGCACGTTTCTGCAGAAGGCGCGGAGGAGGTCAGTTCTCCTCGTGGGCGGCGACCGCGCGGCGCGCGTCCGCGTCGAGCACGCCCCAGCTGATCAGCTGCTCGGTGAGGACCGAGGGGGACTGGTCGTAGATGACGGCCAGGGTGCGCAGGTCGTCCTGGCGGATCGACAGCACCTTGCCGTTGTAGTCGCCGCGCTGCGACTGGATCGTCGCCGCGTAGCGCTGGAGGGGGCCGGCCTTCTCCTGCGGGACGTGGGCCAGGCGCTCCAGGTCCAGGACCAGCTTCGGCGGGGGCTCGGCGGCGCCGCCGGGGGTCGTACCGGGCAGCAGCTCCTGCACCGGAACGCCGTAGAAGTCCGCCAGCTCGGCCAGACGCTGCACGGTCACGGCGCGGTCGCCGCGCTCGTACGAGCCGACCACCACGGCCTTCCAGCGGCCCTGGGACTTCTCCTCCACCCCGTGGAGGGAGAGGCCCTGCTGGGTGCGGATCGCGCGGAGTTTGGCCCCGAGCTGCTTTGCGTATTCGCTGGACATAACGCTCCCGGACGCTGTGACGACATGCGGCTGCGCCGCGCGGCTGGTAACTCACTGTGAGGTTACGCAGCGTTACTCTTTCCCGTCAAGCCGAAAGGGGCTCGCCGCCCCCTCCCGGGGGACGGTCCGCCGCAGGTCGGAGCGGGGGAGGGGGAGCCCCCGGAAAGCCTGTGCGAGCGTCCTGCTAGAGTGGACGCCGTACATCCGACGTCCTTTAAGAACCGTCCCGTGAGGCGGAGAAGGAGGTCCTTTCTTCATGGACACGCACGAGCACACGCACGAGCACACCGATGAGGCACGGCCCGTTCTGGAGGCCCCCGACATCGCCCGGGTCCTGACCCGGATCGCCCACGAGATCGTCGAGCGCGCCAAGGGCGCCGACGACGTGGTCCTCCTCGGCATCCCCACCCGCGGCGTCTACCTCGCCCGCCGGCTCGCCGAGAAGCTCGAATCGATCACCGGTGCCAAGATCCCGGTCGGTTCCCTCGACATCACCATGTACCGCGACGACCTCCGGATGAAGCCGGCGCGCGCCATCGGCCGCACCGAGATCCCCGGAGAAGGCGTCGACGGCCGCCTCGTCGTCCTCGTCGACGACGTCCTCTTCTCGGGCCGCACCATCCGCGCCGCCCTCGACGCCCTCGGTGACATCGGCCGCCCCCGCGCGGTCCAGCTCGCCGTGCTCGTCGACCGCGGCCACCGCGAGCTCCCGATCCGCGCCGACTACGTCGGCAAGAACCTCCCCACGTCGCTGCGGGAGACCGTCAAGGTCCAGCTCGCCGAGGAGGACGGTCGCGACACCGTCCTGCTCGGCGGCAAGTCCGCCTCCTAGCCGGACCGGCCACCCCGCGGAGCCCGGGCACCCCGCCCGCGCCCCCGCATGCCCTGATGCCTCCCCACCCCGGAGAGAAACCCCGATGATGCGTCACCTCATCTCGGCCGCCGACCTCACCCGCGACGACGCCGTCCTGATCCTCGACACCGCGGAGGAGATGGCCCGGGTGGCCGACCGGCCCATCAAGAAGCTGCCGACCCTGCGCGGCCGGACGATCTGCAACCTGTTCTTCGAGGACTCCACCCGCACCCGGATCTCCTTCGAGGCGGCCGAGAAGCGCCTCTCCGCCGACGTCATCAACTTCGCGGCCAAGGGCTCCAGCGTCTCCAAGGGCGAGTCGCTGAAGGACACCGCCCAGACCCTGGAGGCGATGGGCGTCGACGCCGTCGTCATCCGGCACGGCGCCTCCGGCGCCCCCTTCCGCCTGGCCACCTCCGGCTGGATCGACGCGCCCGTCATCAACGCGGGCGACGGCACCCACCAGCACCCCACCCAGGCCCTCCTGGACGCCTTCACCATGCGCCGCCGCCTCGTCGGCCGCGACGCCGGACTCGGCAAGGACCTGGCCGGCAAGCGGATCACCCTGGTCGGCGACGTCCTGCACAGCCGGGTCGCCCGCTCCAACGTCGACCTGCTGCACACCCTCGGCGCCGAGGTCACCCTGGTGGCCCCGCCCACCCTCGTCCCCGTCGGCGTCGAGACCTGGCCCTGCGAGGTCAGTTACGACCTCGACAGCGTGCTGCCGAAGTCCGACGCGGTGATGATGCTGCGGGTGCAGCGCGAGCGGATGAACGCCGCCTTCTTCCCGACCGAGCGCGAGTACTCGCGCCGCTACGGGCTCGACGGCGACCGGATGGCGAAGATGCCCGAGCACGCCATCGTCATGCACCCCGGCCCCATGGTCCGCGGCATGGAGATCACGGCCGAGGTCGCCGACTCGGACCGCTGCACGGTCGTCGAGCAGGTCGCCAACGGCGTCTCCGTCCGGATGGCCGTCCTCTACCTGCTGCTCGGCGGCTCCGAGCCCGCCGTCGCCCCCGCCACCGCCCGTACCGAGGAGAGCAAGTAAAGATGAGCAAGATCCTGATCCGCGGTGCGAAGGTGCTGGGCGGCGAGCCGCAGGACGTCCTCCTCGACGGCGAGACCGTCGCGGAGGTCGGCACCGGCCTGTCCGCCGAGGGCGCGACCGTCATCGAGGCCGAGGGGCAGATCCTCCTCCCCGGCCTCGTCGACCTCCACACGCACCTGCGCGAGCCCGGCCGCGAGGACTCCGAGACCGTCCTCACCGGCACCCGCGCCGCCGCCTCCGGCGGCTACACCGCCGTCTTCGCCATGGCCAACACCCACCCGGTGGCCGACACCGCCGGCGTCGTCGAGCAGGTCTACCGGCTCGGCAAGGAGGCCGGCTACTGCGACGTGCAGCCCATCGGCGCGGTCACCGTCGGCCTGGAGGGCAAGAAGCTCGCCGAGCTCGGCGCCATGCACGACTCCGCCGCCGGCGTCACCGTCTTCTCCGACGACGGCAAGTGCGTCGACGACGCCGTGATCATGCGCCGCGCCCTGGAGTACGTGAAGGCCTTCGGCGGCGTCGTCGCCCAGCACGCCCAGGAGCCCCGCCTCACCGAGGGCGCCCAGATGAACGAGGGCATCGTCTCCGCCGAGCTCGGCCTCGGCGGCTGGCCGGCCGTCGCGGAGGAGTCGATCATCGCCCGCGATGTCCTCCTCGCCGAGCACGTCGGCTCCCGCGTCCACATCTGCCACCTCTCCACCGCCGGCTCCGTCGAGATCGTCCGCTGGGCCAAGTCCCGCGGCATCGACGTCACCGCCGAGGTCACCCCGCACCACCTCCTCCTCACCGACGAGCTGGTCCGCACGTACAACCCGGTCTACAAGGTCAACCCGCCGCTGCGCACCGAGCGCGACGTGCTGGCCCTGCGCGAGGCCCTGGCCGACGGCACCATCGACATCGTCGCCACCGACCACGCCCCGCACCCGCACGAGGACAAGGACTGCGAGTGGGCCGCCGCCGCCATGGGCATGGTCGGCCTGGAGACCGCGCTCTCCGTCGTCCAGCAGACGATGGTGGAGACCGGCCTCCTCGACTGGGCCGGCGTCGCCGACCGGATGTCCTTCGCCCCGGCCCGCATCGGCCGCGCCACCGGCCACGGACGACCCGTCTCGGCTGGTGAGCCCGCGAACCTCGTCCTGGTCGATCCGGCTTACCGTGGGACGGTGGACCCCGCGGGCTTCGCCTCCCGCAGCCGCAACACCCCCTACGAGGGCCGCGAGCTGCCGGGTCGCGTCACCCACACCTTCCTGCGGGGCCGGGCAACGGTCATGGACGGGAAGTTGGCGTGACACACACCATCGCAAGCGCGGCCCTCGCCGCGGAGCAGAAGTCGGCCGAGGTGACCGACTGGGCCGGCCGCGTCGGCTGGGTCGTCGGACTCCTGCTCTTCGTCGCCTTCGTCTACTGGCTGATGCGCCAGGGCTGGAAGTGGCGCGGCAGCCTCCAGTCGGACCTCCCCGAGCTCCCCGAGGTGCCGCGGGCGCCCGGTGCGGCGAAGCTGACGATGGAGGGCCGCTACCACGGCTCCACCACCGCCGGGCAGTGGCTCGACCGGATCGTCGCCCACGGTCTCGGCACCCGCAGCCGCGCCGAGCTCACGCTCACCGAGGCGGGGATCTCGGTCGTCCGCCCCGGGGCGAACGACTTCCTGATCCCCGCCGCCGCCCTGCGCGAGGCCCGCCTCGACAAGGGCATCGCCGGGAAGGTCCTCGCCGAGGGCGGGCTCCTGATCGTCACCTGGGAGCACGGCACCACCCTCGTCGACTCCGGCTTCCGCTCCGACCGGGCCGCCGAGCACACCGCCTGGGTCGACACCCTCAACTCCATGATCAACACGACGGAAGGCATCGCACGATGACGACCTCCACAAGGGGAGCCCAGGCTCCCGCCGTACTCGTCCTGGAGGACGGCCGCACCTTCCGCGGCCGCGCCTACGGGGCCGTGGGGGAGACCTTCGGCGAGGCCGTGTTCTCCACCGGCATGACCGGCTACCAGGAGACCCTGACCGACCCCTCGTACGACCGACAGATCGTCGTCGCCACCGCCCCCCAGATCGGCAACACCGGCTGGAACGACGAGGACGACGAGTCGAGCCGCATCTGGGTCTCCGGCTACGTGGTCCGCGACCCCGCCCGCATCCCGTCGAACTGGCGCGCCAAGCGCAGCCTCGACGACGAGCTGGTCGCCCAGGGCGTCGTCGGCATCTCCGGCATCGACACCCGCGCCCTCACCCGCCACCTGCGCGAGCGCGGCTCCATGCGCGCCGGCGTCTTCTCCGGCGACGCCCTCGCCCCCGAGGCCGAGCTGCTCGCCCGCGTGCAGGCCCAGCCGCACATGAAGGGCGCCAGCCTCTACGAGGAGGTCGCCACCAAGGAGCCGTACGTCGTCCCCGCCCACGGTGACAAGAAGTTCACCGTCGCCGCGATCGACCTCGGCATCAAGGGCATGACCCCGCACCGGATGGCCGAGCGCGGCATCGAGGTCCACGTGCTGCCCGCCACCGCCACCGCCGACGACGTGTACGCGGTGAACCCGGACGGCGTCTTCTTCTCCAACGGCCCGGGCGACCCGGCCACCGCCGACGGCCCGGTCGCGCTCATGACCGCCGTCCTGGAGCGGAAGACCCCGCTCTTCGGCATCTGCTTCGGCAACCAGATCCTCGGCCGCGCGCTCGGCTTCGGCACCTACAAGCTGAAGTACGGCCACCGGGGCATCAACCAGCCCGTCCAGGACCGGACCACCGGCAAGGTCGAGGTCACCGCGCACAACCACGGCTTCGCCGTCGACGCGCCCCTCGACAAGGTCTCCGAGACCCCCTTCGGCCGCGCCGAGGTCTCGCACGTCTGCCTGAACGACAACGTCGTGGAGGGCCTCCAGCTGCTCGACCAGCCCGGCTTCTCCGTCCAGTACCACCCCGAGGCGGCCGCGGGCCCGCACGACGCCGCGTACCTCTTCGACCGCTTCGTGACCCTCATGGAGGCCGAGCGTGCCTAAGCGCACCGATATCCAGTCCGTCCTGGTCATCGGCTCCGGCCCGATCGTCATCGGCCAGGCCGCCGAGTTCGACTACTCCGGCACCCAGGCCTGCCGGGTCCTCAAGGCCGAGGGCCTGCGGGTCATCCTCGTCAACTCCAACCCGGCCACGATCATGACCGACCCGGAGATCGCCGACGCCACCTACGTCGAGCCGATCACCCCCGAGTTCGTCGAGAAGATCATCGCCAAGGAGCGCCCCGACGCCCTCCTGCCCACCCTCGGCGGCCAGACCGCGCTCAACACCGCGATCTCCATGCACGAGCAGGGCGTCCTGGAGAAGTACGGCGTCGAGCTCATCGGCGCCAACGTCGAGGCCATCCACAAGGGCGAGGACCGCGACCTCTTCAAGGGCGTCGTCGAGGCCGTCCGCGCCAAGATCGGCCACGGCGAGTCCGCCCGCTCGGTCATCTGCCACTCCATGGACGACGTCCTCAAGGGCGTCGAGACGCTCGGCGGCTACCCCGTCGTCGTCCGCCCCTCCTTCACCATGGGCGGCGCCGGCTCCGGCTTCGCCCACGACGAGGAGGAGCTGCGCCGCATCGCCGGCCAGGGCCTCACGCTCTCCCCGACCACCGAGGTGCTCCTGGAGGAGTCCATCCTCGGCTGGAAGGAGTACGAGCTGGAGCTCATGCGCGACAAGCACGACAACGTCGTGGTCGTCTGCTCCATCGAGAACTTCGACCCGATGGGCGTCCACACCGGCGACTCCATCACCGTCGCCCCGGCGATGACGCTCACCGACCGCGAGTACCAGATCCTCCGCGACGTCGGCATCGCGATCATCCGCGAGGTCGGCGTCGACACCGGCGGCTGCAACATCCAGTTCGCGGTCAACCCCGAGGACGGTCGCGTGATCGTCATCGAGATGAACCCGCGCGTCTCCCGCTCCTCGGCCCTCGCCTCCAAGGCCACCGGCTTCCCGATCGCCAAGATCGCGGCCCGGCTCGCCGTCGGCTACACCCTGGACGAGATCCCGAACGACATCACGGAGAAGACCCCGGCGTCCTTCGAGCCCACGCTCGACTACGTCGTGGTCAAGGCCCCGCGCTTCGCCTTCGAGAAGTTCCCCTCCGCCGACTCCACGCTGACCACGACCATGAAGTCGGTCGGCGAGGCCATGGCCATCGGCCGGAACTTCCCCGAGGCCCTCCAGAAGGCCCTGCGCTCCCTGGAGAAGAAGGGCTCGCAGTTCACCTTCACCGGCGAGCCCGGCGACAAGGCCGAGCTCCTCCGCGAGGCGGTCCGCCCGACCGACGGCCGCATCAACACCGTCATGCAGGCGATCCGCGCCGGCGCCACCCCCGAGGAGGTCTTCGACGCCACGAAGATCGACCCGTGGTTCGTCGACCAGCTCTTCCTGATCAAGGAGCTCGCCGACGAGCTCGCCGGCGCCGAGAAGCTGGAGCCCGCGCTCCTCGCCGAGGCCAAGCGCCACGGCTTCTCCGACGCCCAGATCGCCGAGATCCGCGGCCTGCGCGAGGACGTCGTCCGCGAGGTCCGGCACGCCCTCGGCGTCCGCCCGGTCTACAAGACCGTCGACACCTGCGCCGCCGAGTTCGCCGCCAAGACGCCGTACTTCTACTCCTCCTACGACGAGGAGTCCGAGGTCGCGCCGCGCGAGAAGCCCGCCGTGATCATCCTCGGCTCCGGCCCGAACCGCATCGGCCAGGGCATCGAGTTCGACTACTCCTGCGTCCACGCCTCCTTCGCCCTGAGCGACGCCGGCTACGAGACCGTGATGGTCAACTGCAACCCCGAGACCGTCTCGACGGACTACGACACCTCCGACCGCCTGTACTTCGAGCCGCTGACGCTGGAAGACGTGCTGGAGATCGTCCACGCCGAGTCCCTCGCGGGCCCCATCGCCGGCGTCGTCGTGCAGCTCGGCGGCCAGACCCCGCTCGGCCTCTCCCAGGCCCTCAAGGACAACGGCGTGCCGGTCGTCGGCACCTCCCCGGAGGCCATCCACGCCGCCGAGGACCGGGGCGCCTTCGGCCGCGTCCTGGAGGAGGCCGGCCTGCCGGCCCCCAAGCACGGCACCGCCACCACCTTCGCCGGTGCCAAGAAGATCGCCGACGAGATCGGCTACCCGGTCCTGGTCCGCCCCTCGTACGTGCTCGGCGGCCGCGGCATGGAGATCGTCTACGACGAGGCGCGCCTGGAGGCGTACATCGCCGAGTCCACCGAGATCAGCCCCACCCGGCCGGTCCTGGTCGACCGCTTCCTCGACGACGCCATCGAGATCGACGTCGACGCCCTCTACGACGGCGAGGAGCTCTACCTCGGCGGCGTCATGGAGCACATCGAGGAGGCCGGCATCCACTCCGGCGACTCGGCCTGCGCCCTGCCCCCGATCACGCTGGGCGGCTTCGACATCAAGCGGCTGCGCGCCTCCACCGAGGCCATCGCCAAGGGCGTCGGCGTCCGCGGCCTGATCAACATCCAGTTCGCCATGGCCGGTGACATCCTTTACGTCCTGGAGGCCAACCCGCGCGCCTCCCGGACCGTGCCCTTCACCTCCAAGGCCACCGCCGTCCCGCTCGCCAAGGCCGCCGCCCGCATCTCGCTGGGCGCGACCATCGCCGAGCTGCGCGCCGAGGGCCTGCTGCCGAAGAACGGCGACGGCGGCACCCTGCCGCTCGACGCGCCGATCTCCGTCAAGGAGGCCGTGATGCCGTGGAGCCGCTTCCGCGACGTACACGGCCGCGGCGTGGACACCGTCCTCGGCCCGGAGATGCGCTCCACCGGCGAGGTCATGGGCATCGACGCCGTCTTCGGCACCGCCTACGCCAAGTCGCAGGCCGGCGCCTACGGCCCGCTGCCCACCAAGGGCCGCGCGTTCATCTCGGTCGCCAACCGCGACAAGCGCTCCATGATCTTCCCGGCGCGCGAGCTGGTCGCCCACGGCTTCGAGCTGCTCGCCACCTCCGGCACCGCCGAGGTCCTCAAGCGCAACGGCATCAACGCCACCGTCGTGCGCAAGCTCAGCGAGGGCGAGGGCCCCGGCGGCGAGAAGACCATCGTCCAGCTCATCCACGACGGCCAGGTCGACCTCATCGTCAACACCCCGTACGGCACCGGCGGCCGCCTCGACGGCTACGAGATCCGTACGGCGGCGGTGGCCCGCGGCGTCCCGTGCCTCACCACGGTCCAGGCGCTCGCCGCGGCCGTCCAGGGCATCGAGGCACTGGGCCACGGCGGCGTCGGCGTCCGTTCCCTGCAGGAACACGCCGAACACCTGACCGCGGCCCGCGACTAGCAGCCACCGAGGGGGACACCGGAAACGGTGTCCCCCTCTTCATGAGGACACCACCATGTACAAGCTCTTCTTCCAGCTCGTCTTCCAGCGCATGGACCCCGAGAAGGCCCACTACCTGGCCTTCCGCTGGATCCGGCTCATCGTCCGCGTCCCGGTCCTGCGGACCTTCGTCGCCGCCGTCCTCGCCCCCCGGTACAAGGAGCTGCGCACCGAGGCCCTGGGCCTCCGCATGCACGGCCCCTTCGGGCTCGCCGCCGGCTTCGACAAGAACGCCGTCGCCATCGACGGCATGGCCATGCTCGGCTTCGACCACGTCGAGATCGGCACGGTCACCGGCGAGGCCCAGCCCGGCAACCCGAAGAAGCGGCTCTTCCGCCTCGTCCCCGACCGGGCGCTGATCAACCGCATGGGCTTCAACAACGAGGGCTCCGCCGCCGTCGCCGCCCGCCTCCACGCGCGCGTGCCGGTCTTCAGGACCGTCGTCGGCGTCAACATCGGCAAGACCAAGGTCGTCGAGGAGGCCGACGCGGCCGCCGACTACGTGAAGTCCACCGAGCGGCTCGCCGCCCACGCCGACTACCTCGTCGTCAACGTCTCCTCGCCCAACACCCCCGGACTGCGCAACCTCCAGGCCACCGAGTCGCTGCGCCCGCTGCTCACCGCCGTCCGCGAGGCCGCCGACCGCACGGTCACCGACCGCCGCGTCCCGCTCCTGGTGAAGATCGCCCCCGACCTCGCCGACGAGGACGTGGACGCCGTCGCCGACCTGGCCGTCGAGCTCGGCCTGGACGGCATCATCGCCACCAACACCACCATCGCCCGCGAGGGCCTCGGCCTGCGCTCCGCCCCGGCCCTCGTGCAGGAGACCGGCGGCCTCTCCGGCGCCCCGCTCAAGGAGCGCTCCCTGGAGGTCCTGCGCCGCCTGTACGCGCGCGTGGGCGACCGGATCGTCCTCGTGGGCGTCGGCGGCATCGAGGACGCCGAGGACGCCTGGCAGCGGATCCTCGCCGGCGCCACCCTGATCCAGGGCTACAGCGCCTTCGTCTACGCGGGCCCGTTCTACGCCCGCGCGATCCACAAGGGCCTCGCCGCGCGCCTCGCGGCCTCCCCGTACGCCACGATCGCCGAAGCCGTCGGCGCCGACCACCGAAAGGCCGCCACCTCGTGACCCCCTCCTTCGGCACCCGCCTGCGCTCCGCCATGGACGAGCGCGGCCCGCTCTGCGTCGGCGTCGACCCGCACGCCTCCCTGCTCGCCTCCTGGGGCCTCGGCGACGACATCGCGGGCCTGGAGCGCTTCACGTACACCGTGGTCGAGGCGCTGGCGGAGACCGTCGCCGTCTTCAAGCCGCAGGCCGCCTTCTTCGAGCGCTTCGGCTCGCGCGGCATCGCCGTCCTGGAGCGCGCCACCGCCGATCTGCGGGCCGCCGGCGGCCTGGTCGTCATGGACGCCAAGCGCGGCGACATCGGCTCCACCATGGCCGCCTACGCGGAGGCCTTCCTCCGGAAGGACGCCCCGCTCTTCTCCGACGCCCTCACGGTCTCCCCGTACCTCGGCTACGGCTCCCTGAAGCCGGCCGTGGACCTGGCCCGGGAGTCCGGCGCCGGCCTCTTCGTGCTCGCCCTCACCTCCAACCCGGAGGGCGCCGAGGTCCAGCGGGCGGTACGCACCGACGACCCCGACGGCCGGACGATCGGCGCGACCATGCTCGCCCACCTGGCGGAGGAGAACGCGGGGGAGACCCCGATGGGCTCCTTCGGCGCGGTCGTCGGCGCCACCCTCGGCGACCTCTCCTCGTTCGACCTCGACATCAACGGCCCGCTGCTCGCCCCGGGCATCGGCGCCCAGGGCGCGACCCCGGCCGACCTCCCGGTCGTCTTCGGGGACGCGGTCCGCAACGTGGTCCCCAACGTGAGCCGGGGCGTGCTGCGCGCCGGACCGGACGCGTCCGCCCTGCGGGACGCGGCGACGCGCTACGCGGACGAGATCCGGGCCGCCGTCGCCGGCTGACCCCGCCGGCCCGCCCCCGGGCCATCCCCGCAGGTGGGAGCGGACGGCGGGCCGGGAGCGCGTCCCGCCGTGCCACTTGACGAAATCTTGGCAGAAAACCGGGGCGTTATGCCGGAAAAGTCCTGGTCGACGGAGGCTGACCAGGACTTTTCCGCTGTTCTCGCTGACTGGAGCGGCCATGGCCGCTAGTCTCCGGGGCAGGGCAGGCGTCCGACGGCCACGTCGTCGGGCGTTGCTCCACTGGTGTGGGTCGACCAGGTCCCCACCGGTCCGTATCCGACAGATCGACATCCGAGGTGACGTAGGCGTGGCTCTTCCGCCCCTTACCCCTGAACAGCGCGCAGCCGCGCTCGAGAAGGCCGCCGCGGCTCGCCGGGAGCGGGCCGAGGTCAAGAATCGACTCAAGCACTCCGGCGCCTCCCTCCACGAGGTCATCAAGCAGGGTCAGGAGAACGACGTCATCGGCAAGATGAAGGTCTCCGCCCTCCTCGAGTCCCTGCCCGGCGTCGGCAAGGTCCGCGCCAAGCAGATCATGGAGCGGCTCGGCATCTCCGAGAGCCGCCGTGTCCGAGGTCTCGGCTCCAACCAGATCGCCTCCCTGGAGCGCGAGTTCGGCGGCGCGGGCGCCTGACCCGGCGCCCCGGCGGGTGCCCGATCCGGGACACGCGTCCCGGGCACCCCGGCGATACTGGAATAATCGCTGCATGGCAGCAGAGGTACGTCCGCGGTTGACCGTGCTCTCCGGCCCCTCAGGGGTCGGCAAGAGCACGGTCGTCGCTCATATGCGCAAGGTCCACCCCGAGGTCTGGCTCTCGGTGTCGGCCACGACACGAAAGCCCCGCCCCGGCGAGAAGCACGGCGTCCAGTACTTCTTCGTCTCGGACGACGAGTTCGACAAGCTGATCGCCAACGGTGAGCTCCTCGAATGGGCCGAGTTCGCGGGCAACCGCTACGGCACCCCTCGCGGCGCGGTCGTCGAACGCCTGGAGAAGGGCGAGCCCGTGCTCCTGGAGATCGAACTCCAGGGCGCGCGCCAGGTGAAGGAGTCCATGGCCGACTCCCGCCTCGTCTTCCTGGCCCCCCCGAGCTGGGAGGAGCTGGTCCGCCGGCTCACCGGCCGCGGCACCGAGTCGCCCGAGGTCATCGAGCGCCGCCTGGCGGCCGCCAAGATCGAACTCGCCGCCGAGTCGGAGTTCGACACCACGCTCGTCAACACCTCCGTCGAGGACGTCGCACGCGAGCTGCTAACGTTGATGCACGTAGTCTGATCTTTCTGATCTTTCTGATCTTTTATCCATCTTCGGAAGGTAGAGCGTGTCCTCTTCCATCACCGCGCCCGAGGGCATCATCAACCCCCCGATCGACGAGCTGCTCGAGGCCACGGACTCGAAGTACAGCCTCGTGATCTACGCGGCCAAGCGCGCGCGTCAGATCAACGCGTACTACTCGCAGCTCGGTGAGGGCCTGCTGGAGTACGTGGGTCCCCTCGTCGACACCCACGTCCACGAGAAGCCGCTCTCGATCGCCCTGCGCGAGATCAACGCGGGCCTGCTGACCTCCGAGGCCGTCGAGGGCCCCGTCCAGTAGGCGTCCGTACATCACTCCAGGCCCGGCGGTTCTTCCGCCGGGCCTGTGGTGTCTCATGGAGTCGTACGTCATCCGAGAGCGCGCACCCGCGTGGGGAGAGGCAGTCGTGACCAAGCCGAAGGTCGTCCTGGGCGTGAGCGGCGGCATCGCCGCCTACAAGGCGTGCGAGCTGCTGCGCCGGCTCACCGAGTCGGGCCACGACGTCCGCGTCGTCCCCACCGACTCCGCGCTCCACTTCGTGGGCGCCGCCACCTGGTCCGCGCTCTCCGGCAACCCCGTCTCCACCGAGGTCTGGGAGAGCGTCCACGAGGTGCCGCACGTCCGCATCGGCCAGGGCGCCGACCTCGTCGTCGTCGCCCCCGCCACCGCCGACATGCTCGCCAAGGCCGCCCACGGCCTCGCCGACGACCTCCTCACCAACACGCTCCTCACCGCGCGCTGTCCGGTCGTCTTCGCCCCCGCCATGCACACCGAGATGTGGGAGCACCCGGCCACCCAGGAGAACGTGGCCACGCTCCGCCGCCGCGGCGCGGTCGTCATCGAGCCCGCCGTGGGCCGCCTCACCGGCGTCGACACGGGAAAGGGCCGGCTCCCCGACCCCGGCGAGATCTTCGAGGTCTGCCGCAGGATCCTCGCCCGCGGCGTCACCGCCCCGGACCTCGCCGGCCGTCACGTGGTGGTCTCCGCCGGCGGCACCCGCGAACCCCTCGACCCGGTCCGCTACCTGGGCAACCGCTCCTCCGGCAAGCAGGGCTACGCCCTCGCCAAGGCCGCCGCCGCCCGCGGCGCCCGGGTCACCCTCGTCGAGGCCAACACCGGCCTGCCCGACCCGGCCGGCGTCGACGTCGTCCACGTCGGCACCGCCGTCCAGCTCCGCGAGGCCGTCCTCAAGGCCGCCGCCGACGCCGACGCGGTCGTCATGGCCGCCGCCGTCGCCGACTTCCGCCCGGCCACGTACGCCACCGGCAAGATCAAGAAGACCGACGACGGGGGCGCGCCCACCATCGAGCTGGTCCGCAACCCCGACGTCCTGGCGGAGCTCTCCGCCGACCGCGCCGTGCCCGGCCAGGTGGTCGTCGGCTTCGCCGCCGAGACCGACGACGTGCTCGCCAACGGCCGCGCCAAGCTCGCCCGCAAGGGCTGCGACCTCCTCGTCGTCAACGAGGTCGGCGAGCGCAAGACCTTCGGCTCGGAGGAGAACGAGGCCGTGGTCCTCGCCGCCGACGGCACCGAGACCCCGGTCCCGTACGGCCCGAAGGAAGCCCTCGCCGAGACCGTCTGGGACCTCGTCCTGCCGCGCCTGCGGGAGCGCTCCGCCTGAGCGCGGGGAGCGGCGGGGCACGCGAAACGCCGGGGCGCGAGTGATCTCCGCCCTACGGAACGTGCCCCCCGGGCCCCCTCCGCGGCCGGTTCGCCCGACCTGATCACATTCGTCAGGCGAGACACCTGGTCCATCCGGCGACCTGGCCCGATAGACTGTCCGTGGAACGTCGCGGGGCGCAGCCCCCTGCCGGTCCGCGAAGAGATAGCCAGCAGCCGCTGCAACCCCAGGGAGCGTTGTGTCCCGTCGTCTGTTCACCTCGGAGTCCGTCACCGAGGGACACCCCGACAAGATCGCTGACCAGATCAGCGACACCATCCTCGACGCGCTGCTCCGGGAGGACCCCACCTCCCGCGTCGCCGTCGAGACGCTGATCACCACCGGCCTCGTGCACGTCGCGGGCGAGGTGACCACCAAGGCGTGGGCGGACATCCCCACCCTGGTGCGCAACAAGATCCTCGAGATCGGGTACGACTCCTCGAAGAAGGGCTTCGACGGCGCCTCCTGCGGCGTCTCGGTCTCCATCGGGTCGCAGTCCCCCGACATCGCGCAGGGCGTGGACACCGCCTACGAGAAGCGCGTCGAGGGCGACGAGGACGAGCTCGACAAGCAGGGCGCCGGCGACCAGGGCCTGATGTTCGGCTACGCCTCGGACGAGACCCCCGAGCTGATGCCGCTGCCGATCCACCTCGCGCACCGGCTCTCCCGCCGGCTGACCGAGGTCCGCAAGAACGGCACCATCCCGTACCTGCGCCCCGACGGCAAGACCCAGGTCACCATCGAGTACGACGGCGACAAGGCCGTCCGCCTCGACACGGTCGTCGTCTCCTCGCAGCACGCCTCGGACATCGACCTCGACTCGCTGCTCGCGCCCGACATCCGCGAGTTCGTCGTCGAGCACGTCCTGAAGGAGCTCGTCGAGGACGGCATCAAGCTCGACACCGACGGCTACCGCCTGCTGGTCAACCCGACCGGCCGCTTCGAGATCGGCGGCCCGATGGGCGACGCCGGGCTCACCGGCCGCAAGATCATCATCGACACGTACGGCGGCATGGCCCGCCACGGCGGCGGCGCCTTCTCCGGCAAGGACCCGTCGAAGGTGGACCGCTCGGCCGCGTACGCGATGCGCTGGGTCGCCAAGAACGTCGTCGCCGCGGGCCTCGCCTCCCGCTGCGAGGTCCAGGTCGCGTACGCGATCGGCAAGGCCGAGCCGGTCGGTCTCTTCGTGGAGACCTTCGGGACCAACGCCGTCGAGACCGAGAAGATCGAGAACGCCATCGGCGAGGTCTTCGACCTCCGCCCGGCCGCGATCATCCGCGACCTCGACCTGCTCCGCCCGATCTACTCGCAGACCGCCGCCTACGGCCACTTCGGCCGCGAGCTGCCCGACTTCACCTGGGAGCGCACCGACCGCGTCGACGCCCTCAAGAAGGCCGCGGGCCTGTAGGCCACCCGCACCACCGTCCGGAAGCCCGGCACCCCCGAGGGGGCGCCGGGCTTCCGGCGTCCTCCCGCTGTCCGAGCCGTCTGGTAGGTATGGGGCTGTGAGCAGCGAGAAGGGGAACGGCGAGAGCGGCGAGGGGCCCGAGCAGCTCGCGCTCATCCGGGAGACCGTGCGCAAGGCGAAGGTGCCGAAGGCGAAGCCGCGGACGTGGCGGGGGGCCGCCCTCGCCAAGGAGCTGCCGGTCGCGCGGGTCGTGGTGAACAAGGGGGTGCTGCACCTCGACCAGTTCTTCGACTACGCGGTCCCCGAGGAGCTCGACGAGGTCGCCCGGCCGGGCGTGCGGGTGCGGGTGCGGTTCGGGGCCGGCTCGGGGCAGGTGCGGGGCGGCCGCCGGGAGGGCGGACGGCTGATCGACGGGTTCCTCGTCGAGCGGCGGGCCGCCTCGGACTACTCCGGGCCGTTGGCCGCGCTCGCCGACGTGGTGTCGCCCGAGCCCGTGCTCGGGCCCGAGCTCCTCGGCCTCGCGCGGGCCGTCGCCGACCGGTACGCGGGCAGCCTCGCCGACGTGCTCCAGCTCGCCGTCCCGCCGCGCAACGCCGCCGCCGAGCGCCGGACCTCGCCCGCGCCGCTGCCGCCGCCCCCGCCCCCCGAGCCGGCCACCTGGGGCCGGTACGAGCAGGGGCCGGCGTTCCTGGAGTCGCTGGCCCGCGGCGGGACGCCCCGGGCGGTCTGGACCGCGCTGCCGGGACCCCACTGGGCCGAGGAGATCGCCCGCGCGGTCGCCGCCACGCTCGCCTCCGGACGCGGCGCCCTCGTCGTCGTGCCCGACGGGCGGGCCGTCGGCCGGGTCGACGCGGCGCTGACCGCCGTCCTCGGGGAGGGGCGGCACGCGGTGCTCACCGCCGAGGCCGGGCCCGAGAAGCGGTACGGGCAGTGGCTCGCCGTGCGGCGCGGCTCCGTGCGGGCCGTCGTCGGCACCCGGGCCGCCATGTTCGCTCCCGTCCGCGACCTCGGTCTCGTCGTCATCTGGGACGACGGCGACGGCAGCCACAGCGACCCGCACGCCCCGCAGCCGCACGCCCGCGAGGTGCTGCTGCTCCGCGCCGCGCACGACCGGTGCGCCTTCCTGCTCGGGGCCGTCGGATGCACCGTGGAGGCCGCGCAGCTCGTCGAGTCCGGCTGGGCCCGGCCGCTCGCCGCGAGCCGTGAGGAGGTCCGCGCGGCCGCGCCCCTGGTGCGTACCGTCGGCGACGACCTGCTCGCCCGGGACGGCGCCGCGCGGGCCGCCCGGCTGCCCTCGCTGGCCTGGGAGACGCTCCGGGACGGACTGCGCGCCGGCCCGGTCCTCATCCAGGTCCCGCGCCGCGGCTACGTCCCCCGGCTCGCCTGCCAGCAGTGCCGGACGCCCGCCCGCTGCCGGCACTGCGCCGGGCCGCTGGAAGCCCCCGACCAGCGCGAGCTGCACTGCGCCTGGTGCGGGCGCGAGGCCCCCGACTGGCACTGCGAGGCGTGCGGGTCCACCCGGCTGCGCGCCCAGGTCGTCGGCGCCCGCAGGACGGCGGAGGAGCTCGGCCGCGCCTTCCCCGCCGTCCCGGTCCGCACCTCCGGCCGCGATCACGTCCTGGACCGGGTCCCGGACCGACCCGCCCTCGTCGTCTCCACCCCCGGCGCCGAACCGGTCGCCGACGGCGGTTACGCGGCGGCGCTGCTGCTCGACGGCTGGGCGCTGCTCGGCCGTCCCGACCTGCGGGCCGGCGAGGAGGCGCTGCGCCGCTGGATGGACGCGGCCTCGCTGGTCCGGGGCCAGGCGGAGGGCGGAACCGTGGTGGTGGTCGCCGAGCCGACCCTCCGGCCCGTGCAGGCGCTCGTCCGCTGGGACCCGGCCGGGCACGCCCGGCGGGAGCTGGCCGAGCGGGCCGAACTGGGCTTCCCGCCGGTCTCCCGGATGGCGGCGGTGACCGGGCCCCCCGAGTCGGTGGAGACCTTCCTCGCGGGCGCCGCGCTGCCCATGGACGCGGAGGTGCTGGGACCGGTGCCGCTGCCGGTGGTCCGCCCCGGGTCCGCCCGCCGGCCCGGCGACCCGCCGCCCGGCGAGCAGTGGGACCGGGCGCTCGTCCGGGTCCCGCCGGGCAGCGGCGCGGCGCTCGCGCAGGCCCTCAAGCACGCCCGGGCGAGCCGTCAGGCGCGCGGCACCGGCGACCCCGTCTGGGTCAGGGTCGACCCGCCGGACATCGGCTGACGGGCATCGGCGACCCGCGACCGAGGACGGGTGCGGGGCCCGGCGGCGCGGGAGCGGGCACGACGACGGCCGCCGCCCCCTTCGGCCAGGGGACGGCGGCCGGTCGTCGGCCCCGAGGGGTCAGCCGTGGCGCGGGCTGGGGAAGGCGGGGGAGCGGGGCTCCTCGCGGAGGGCGGCGCTGCCCGAGGTCGGCTGCGGCGGCATGCTTCGGGCGGCGGGCACGGACGGCAGGGTGCGCGTCACGCCCGGCTCGGCGCCGTGCTGCTCCGGCTCCACCGAAGGCTGCTGGGGCGCCCGGCGGGCACCGTAACGGCGGTGGACGGCCTGCTTGGTGACACCCAGTGCGGAACCGACGGCGTCCCAGGAGAACCCGAGGGAGCGGTCGAACTCGACGGCCGCGGTCACCAGGGTCTCGACGCTGTCGCGGAGCTCCTGGGCGAGCCGAACGGTGGGGGCGGGGGCGCGGCCGTAGACGACGAAGCCCGTGGACGGGCCGGAGCGGCGAGGGCGGTAGACATTGCCCAGCTGGGCCGTGAGCGTGCGCAGTGCGTCCACCTGCCGCCGGACCCGCTCGATGTCCCGCACCAACAGGTGCAGACTCGCCCGGGCTTGGGCGTCGTGGGTTGCGTGGTCGGCCATGTGAAAGCCTCTCGAACCGGCGATGGAAGGGCGGGCGGCCGCAGGGGGACGGCAGCCCGATGAGGTCAATCTCTCTTGACCAACGCGCCACCGGGAGTTGGGTCACGCTGCGGGGGCGTACACGCATATGCGCAGGGCGCTCACCGCCGCGCACGCCCCCTCCCTCCGCGCGCCGCCGCCCCCTCCCTCCGCCCACGGTCGCCGCCTCCCTCCGGCGCCGCCGTGGCCGTCCCCGCCGCCGCCGGAGGGCCCGCGGCACGGCCGCCGCGCCCACCCGCCCGGGACCGCCGGGCCCTCTGCCGCGGGGCCCGGCCCGTCCCCTCCGAACGGTGTCGGAGACAGCGCCTAGACTGGTGCGTCGCTCGCAACGCCCCCGGACAGACAGGCAGTCGCCACCCATGAAGCTGGTCTTCGCAGGCACCCCCGAGGTCGCCGTTCCCGCCCTGGACGCCCTGCTCGCCTCGGGCCGGCACGAGGTGGCGGCCGTGGTCACCCGGCCGGACGCGCCGGCGGGGCGCGGGCGGCGGCTCGTCGCCAGTCCGATCGCGCAGCGGGCCGAGGAGGAGGGCATCGAGATCCTGCGGCCGGCCCACCCGCGCGACGAGGACTTCCTCGCCCGGCTGCGCGAGATCGCCCCCGACTGCTGCCCGGTCGTCGCCTACGGCGCGCTGCTCCCGCAGAAGGCCCTCGACATCCCGGCCCACGGCTGGGTCAACCTGCACTTCTCCCTCCTGCCGGCCTGGCGGGGCGCCGCCCCCGTCCAGCACGCGGTGATGGCGGGCGACGAGGTGACCGGCGCCTCCACCTTCCAGATCGAGCGCGGCCTGGACTCCGGCCCGGTCTACGGCGTGGTCACCGAGGAGATCCGCCCCACAGACACCAGCGGCGACCTGCTCACCCGGCTCGCCTTCGCCGGCGCGGGGCTGCTCTCGGCGACCATGGACGGCATCGAGGACGGCACCCTGAAGGCCGTCCCGCAGCCCGCCGACGGCATCTCCCTGGCCCCGAAGATCGAGGTCGAGGACGCCCACGTCGACTTCGCCGCCCCCGCCCTCCGCGTCGACCGCGTCGTCCGCGGCTGCACCCCCGCCCCCGGCGCCTGGACCCTCTTCCGCGGCGAGCGCCTCAAGCTCATCCAGGTCACCCCCCTCGCCGACCGCACCGACCTCGCCCCCGGCGAGCTGGCGGTCGGCAAGAACAACGTGTACGCGGGCACCGGATCGCACGCCGTGGAGCTCCTGTGGGTCCAGCCCCAGGGCAAGAAGCCGATGAAGGCAGCCGACTGGGCCCGCGGCGTCCGCATCGCCGCCGGCGAGCGCCTGGGCGCGTGACCCCGCCGCCGCTCCCCGAGGGGCCGTGGGACGCCTGGGAGCTGCGCCGCTTCGACGGCAGCCGGCTCACCCTGGTCGCCGGGTACGACCTCACGTACCACCACGGCCTGGAGGTGGAGCTCGTGGACGTCTCGTACGTCCGGTTCCCGACGGGCCTCATGGACCCCCTCTTCCGCGAGCCCACCGCCGGGGAACGGGCCGAGGTGCTGCGGATCACCGGCGAGGAGCCGCCCGTGCTCCTCGCCTTCGAGGCGGACGGGGGCGGCACCGCGCCGGTGACCTGCCTCCTCGCCGCCGAGGACCTGGTCGTCCGGCAGGGGCGTTTTCCCCGGTAGCGGCGCGCGGACGTAGGCTGGGTGGGTTCGACCCCTCATTTCGTCACGCGGAGCACCTTTGAGCGAGCAGGCACGTCGCCGTCCCCCCAAGCCCCACCGCCGGCCCAAGAAGGATCCCGTGCGGATGCTCGCCTTCGAGGTGCTCCGGGCGGTCGACGAGCGGGACGCGTACGCCAACCTCGTGCTGCCCCCGCTGCTGCGCAAGGCGCGCGAGAAGGAGGGCTTCGAGGCCCGGGACGCGGCCCTCGCGACCGAGCTGGTCTACGGGACGCTGCGCCGGCAGGGCACGTACGACGCGATCATCGCGGCCTGCGTCGACCGGCCGCTGCGCGAGGTCGACCCGCCGGTCCTGGACGTGCTGTCGCTCGGCGCGCACCAGCTGCTCGGGACCCGGATCCCGCCGCACGCCGCCGTCTCCGCCACCGTCGAGCTGGCTCGCGCGGTGCTGGGCGAGGGACGCGCCAAGTTCGTCAACGCCGTCCTTCGGAAGATCACGCGGCAGGACCTCGACGCCTGGGTGGCCGAGGTCGCCCCGCCGTACGAGAAGGACGCCGAGGACCACCTCGCCGTCGTGCACTCCCACCCCCGCTGGGTGGTCTCCGCCCTCTGGGACGCGCTCGGCGGCGGCCGGGCCGGCATCGAGGCGCTCCTGGAGGCCGACAACGAGCGGCCCGAGGTCACCCTCGTCGCCCGCCCCGGCCGGACCACCGTCGAGGAGCTGGCCGCGGCCGCCGAGACCGAGCCCGGCCGCTGGTCGCCGTACGCCCTGCGGCTGAGCGACGGCGGCGAGCCGGGCGCCATCGAGGCCGTCCGGGACGGCCGGGCCGGCGTCCAGGACGAGGGCAGCCAGCTCGTCGCGATCGCGCTGGCCGACGCGCCGCTCGAAGGCCCCGACACCCGCTGGCTCGACGGCTGCGCGGGGCCCGGCGGCAAGGCCGCCCTGCTCGGCGCGCTGGCCGCCGAGCGCGGCGCCGCCCTGCTCGCCTCCGAGAAGCAGCCGCACCGCGCCCGCCTCGTCGAGCGCGCGCTGGCCGGCAACCCCGGCCCGTACCAGGTCATCGCCGCCGACGGCACCCGCCCGCCGTGGCGCGAGGGCTCCTTCGACCGGGTCCTGGTCGACGTGCCCTGCTCCGGGCTCGGCGCCCTGCGCCGTCGCCCCGAGGCCCGCTGGCGCCGCCGCCCCGAGGACCTCGACGGCTTCGCCCCGCTCCAGCGCGGGCTGCTCACCGAGGCGCTCCGGGCCGTCCGCGTCGGCGGCGTCGTCGGCTACGCGACCTGCTCGCCGCACCTCGCCGAGACCCGGGTCGTCGTGGACGACGTCATGAAGAGGCTCGGCGGCGCCGAGCTGATCGACGCCCGGCCGCTCTTCCCCGGCGTCGAGCCGCTCGGCGACGGTCCCGACGTCCAGCTGTGGCCGCATCTGCACGGTACCGACGCCATGTACCTGGCGCTCATCCGCCGGACGGCCTGACGGTTTCTGCTGGTCCGTACCAGTACGTCCGGTGCCGGAAGGGCCGCGCATCGGTTCGCGGCAAAGAAGTCCCCAAGAACGTGGCAGGCTTGGCTCATGGCGCAGATCAATCCCAGCATCCTCTCCGCAGACTTCGCCCGCCTCGCGGACGAGGCCAAGGCCGTCGACGGAGCCGACTGGCTGCACGTCGACGTCATGGACAACCACTTCGTGCCCAACCTGACGCTGGGCGTGCCGATCGTCGAGTCGCTCAGCCGGGCGACCGACACCCCCCTCGACTGCCACCTGATGATCGAGGACCCCGACCGCTGGGCGCCGCAGTACGTGGAGGCCGGCGCGGGCTCGGTCACCTTCCACGTCGAGGCGGCCGCCGCGCCGGTCCGGCTCGCCCGGGAGATCCGCGCCAAGGGCGCCAGGGCCTCCATGGCGCTCAAGCCGGCCACCCCCATCGAGCCCTTCGAGGACCTGCTCCCCGAGCTCGACATGCTCCTCATCATGACCGTCGAGCCCGGCTTCGGAGGCCAGGCCTTCCTCGACATCATGCTGCCCAAGATCCGCCGCACCCGTGAGCTGATCGCCAAGCACGGTCTGGAACTGTGGCTCCAGGTCGACGGCGGCGTCTCCGAGGCGACCATCGAGCGCTGTGCCGAGGCGGGCGCCGACGTCTTCGTGGCCGGTTCGGCGGTCTACGGAGCGGCCGATCCGGCCGCCGCGGTGGCCGCGCTGCGGGCCAAGGCGGACGCCGCCACGGCCGGTGCCGCCTGGGCATGTGGCCACTGAGCCTCCGGCTGGTGAACGCGGTCCGACGGGCCGCCGACAGGACTGATCAAGGCCCGCCGTTTCTGACAGGATGAACAGCGGGTCCAGAGTGTGAACGAACACGGATCGTGGACAGCGGTACGTGAACAGCAGTGAGGAGATCGCGGTGGCGGGAATGTCGGCGGGACGGTCGGCCCTGCGGATGGGCCCCGCGGAGCTGGTGCAGGCGGCGGCCATGGCGCGCCGCTTCTACCTGGAGGGGAAGTCCAAGATCCAGATCGCCGAGGAGTTCGGCGTGAGCCGCTTCAAGGTGGCCCGGGTCCTGGAGACCGCTCTGGAGCGGGATCTCGTACGCATCGAGATCCGGGTACCGGCCGAGCTGGACGCGGAACGTTCCGACGCGCTGCGCGCCCGCTACGGGCTCCGCCACGCCGTCGTCGTCGAGTCCCCGGCCGAGGACGACGAGTCGCCCGACCCGGAGAACCTCGGCGAGGTCGCCGCCGACCTCCTCGGCGAGCTGGTCGCCGAGGGCGACGTCCTCGGCCTGGCCTGGGGCCGCTCGACCATCCACATGGCGGCCGCCCTCGACCGGCTGCCCCCGTGCACGGTCGTCCAGCTGACCGGCGTGTACGACGCCGGGACCGCCGAGCGCGGCTCCGTCGAGGCGGTCCGGCGCGCCGCCCAGGTATCCGGCGGCGAGGCCCACCCGATCTACGCCCCCATGCTGCTGCCCGACCCGGCCACCGCCGCCGCGCTGCGCAGCCAGACCGGCATCGCCCGCGCCTTCGAGTACTTCGACAAGGTCACCGTCGCCTGCGTCTCCATCGGCTCCTGGGAGCCGGGCATCTCGACCGTCCACGACATGCTCACCGAGGAGGAGCGGGCCCACTACGCCACCCTCGGCGTGGCCGCCGAGATGTCCGCGCACCTCTTCGACGCCGAGGGCCGCCGCATCGGCCGCGACCTCGGCGAGCGGTGCATCACCGTCGAGGCGGACCGGCTGCGCCGGATCCCCGAGGTCGTCGCCATCGCGGGCGGCCAGCGCAAGGCGGCGGCGATCGGCGCGGTGCTCCGCTCCGGCCTCGTCACCAGCCTCGTCACCGACCGCTCGGCCGCCGACCGCCTCCTCACCGAGTTCAGCCCCGGCTCGCGCCCGGCCCTCGACCGCAAGGACCCCGACACGGGCACCGACGCCCGCTGACCCCGACGGAGGGCGCCGACCACCACTTGGTCGGCGCCCTCCGGCACACCCGGACCCGCCGTCGCGGGGGTTGCGCCTGCGGGCCCCGGGGCTTGGGCGTGTCTTTCGGCCGCGGCACGGGAGGGGGCGCGTCTCCCGGCCCCCGGGCCGTCGGTCGTGGTCGTTCCCCGGCCCCCTTTCGGCTCTGCCTGGCGCGTCCGACGGGCCTCGACGGGGGCCGGTGGCAGCATCGGGGGATGATCGCTCGCTCTCTTCGGGCGGGGCTCGGCGTCCTGGTCGGACTGACGCTGCTCCTCACCGGCTGTTCGGGTGGGACCGCCACGCCGGCCGCCACCGCGGCCCCGTCCCGTACCGCCGCGACCGCCGGGCCGACGTCCTCGGGGCGGGCCATCGCCACGCCCGTCTCGGACCTCCCCACCGTCCAGGAGTCGGAGCTGCCGCCCGAGGCACGCCGGACCCTCGCGCTGATCCGGGCCGGCGGGCCCTTCCCGTACGCCAAGGACGGCAGCGTCTTCTCGAACTTCGAGCGGATCCTGCCGCCGAGGAAACGCGGCCACTACCGCGAGTACACCGTCCCCACCCCCGGCGAACGCGACCGCGGCGCCCGCCGCGTCGTCACCGGCGGGGACGGGGAGCGGTACTACACCGACGACCACTACGAGAGCTTCCGAGAGGTGGTGGTCGGCGATGAGACTCGATGACCCCGTCGTCCTCGATCTGCGCGGCGTCACCGACAAGGCCGGCTTCATGGACCGCTGCGCGGACGCGCTCGGACTGCCGGACTGGTTCGGCCGGAACTGGGACGCGCTGGCCGAGAGCCTGGGCGAGCTGCCCCGGCCCGTCGCGGTCGTGGTGACCCACTGGCAGGCGTACGCGCGCCGCGCCCCGCGCGACTGGGACCTCGCCCGGGAGGTCTTCGCGACGGCCGTCGAGGAGTCCGGTGAGCGGCTCTCGGTGCTGGTCGCCCTGGGACCGGAGGGAGAGGAGGCGGAGTGAGGCGGCGCGTACACCGGAGGGAGTACGGCGTGCGCCGGGGGAGTACGCCAGGATGACGGCGGGCGGCGGACGCGGCCCCGCGAGGCGGGTTCCTAGCGTGAGGGCCGTCGGGCGGAAGCGCCGCCCCGTACCGTCCGGAGGCTCCTCGTGCAGACCCGTTCCCCGTCCTCCACCACTTCCCCCTCCTCCCTCATCCCTCCTTCCTCCGTCGTCGTCACCGGGATCGGCGCCGCGGTGGCCGGGATCGTCGCCGCCGACCTCCTGAACCCCGGCTACAGCCCGGTCACCGAGGTGATCAGCCGGTACGTCAACGGGACCGCCGGCTGGCTGGTGACCACCGCCCTGCTGCTGGTCGCCGGCGCCTCCGGCCTCCTCCTCGCCCTGCTGCGGCGCGCCGGGGCACCGCGGGCCGGCCGGTGGGCGGTGGCGGTGTGGACCGTCGGCGTCCTGGTCGCCGGCGTGTTCCCGGCCGATCCGCCCGGGCGGTGGAGCAGGCCGTCCACCTCGGACCTCGTCCACGGCACCGCCGCCGCCCCCGCCTTCCTGGCCCTGCCCGTGGCGGCGCTGCTGCTGCACCGGTGGCTGGCCCGGCGCCGGCCGGGCGCGGCCCGGCTCCTGCGGGCCGCGCTCGTCGCCTCGTGGGTCTCGACCGCCGTGCTGCTGGTCTGCCTGGTGGACGTGATGGACGGGCCCTCGCTCGGCACCGCCGCCGTGCCGACCTTCGTGGGGCTGGTCGAGCGGGTCGCCTTTGGCGCCGCCCTGGCCTGGGTGGCGCTCGCCGCCGTCGCCGCCGCGTCCCCGCGGGAGCGGGCGTGAGGCCCGAACAGCCCCGGCCGAGGGCGGGCGTTGGGCAGAATGAGCCGGTGAGCGAAGAGCGTGTCGTCAGGGGCGGGCGGAGCGGGCGGACGCTGTCGGGCGGGGGACCGGCGGCCCCGGGGGCCGTACGGGTCGCCGCGGCCGCGGTCACGGCGGTCGCCGTGGTCACCGCCGAGGCCCTGGCGGGCGAGGGCCCGCTCCTGGTCGGCGCGGTGCCGTACGGGCTCGGGCTCGCCGTCCTGGTCCTCGTGGCCGGCCGGTGGCCGCGCGCCGCCCTCCTGGCGAGCGTCCAGACCGTCATCGCCTTCCGCGCCGCCGGGATGTCGGACGTGGGCTGGCTCTGGCCCGCCTCCGCCGCGTACTTCCTGGTCGCGGCGGGGGACGGAGCCGTACCGGACGGGTCGGGGAAGCGGCGCGGCGCGCTGCCGCGGCGCGGGCCGGCCCTCGCCGTCGCCGTCGGCGTCCTCCAGGTCGTCTTCGCGGCGAACTGGGAGCGGTACGTCGCCGGGCTCGACGGCCGGGAGGTCGTCGCCGAACTCGGCGCCGAGACCCTCTGGCTCGCCCTCGTCCTGGCCGCCGCGACCGCCTGGCGCAACGGCCGCAACTGGCGCCGCGAGGAGGCGGCCGGTCGCGCACGCGCCGCCCGGGAACGGGCGGCGGAGGCCCGGCGGAGGGCCGAGGCGGAGCGGCTCCGGATCGCCCGCGAACTGCACGACGTGGTCGCGCACACCCTGACCGTGGTCGGCGTGCAGCTGCGGGTGGCCGTCGAGGCCCTCGACGACGAGCCGGCGGAGGCGCGGGCCGCGCTGCGAACCGCGCAGGAGGTCCGCGCGACCGCCGTGGCCGACCTCCGCGCCCTCATCGGCGTCCTGCGGGACCCCGGTGAGGAACCGGGTGCCATGGAGCTCGCCCCGGGGCGGGGACTCGACGGCCTCGACGACCTGGTGGCGGGCGTACGGGCCGCCGGACTCCGGGCGGCCGTCGAGACCGAGGGAGACCCGGCCGGGGTCCCGGCTCCCGTCGCGCTCGCCGTCTACCGGATCGTCCAGGAGTCGCTGACCAACGCGGTGCGGCACTCCGGCGGCACCCGCGTCGACGTCCGCCTGCGGTACGGCGCCGAGGCCGTCCGCGTCGAGATCGCCGACGACGGCGCAGGGGCCGGGGCGCGGGCCGGGGCCGGGGCCCGGGTTGAGGACCGGTCCGAGGACGGGGCCGGCAGGGAGGCGGGCGGGGTCCCCGGGACGGGCGGTGGCGGGCACGGGGTCGCCGGGATGCGGGAGCGGGTCACCGTCCTCGGCGGTGAGTTCGCCTCCGGGCCGGGGGAGCACGGCGGACACACCGTCAGGGCCGTGATTCCTGTGCCAAGCTGACGATCATGACGATCTCGGTACTGCTCGCCGACGACCAGGCCCTCGTCCGGGCCGGTTTCCGCAGCCTGCTCCGGCGGACCCGCGACATCGAGGTGGTCGGCGAGGCGGCCACCGGCGACGAGGCGCTGCGCGCCGTCCGCGAGCTGCGCCCCGACGTCGTCCTGATGGACATCCGCATGCCCGGGACGGACGGGCTGACCGCCACCGAGACCCTCACCGGGGATCCGGAACTCTCGGGCACCCGGGTCATCGTGCTGACCACCTTCGAGACCGACGAGTACGTCTTCGCGGCGCTGCGCGCGGGCGCCGGCGGCTTCCTCACCAAGGAGATCGAGCCGGACGACCTGCGCCAGGCGATCCGGGCGGTCGCCGCGGGCGACGCCCTGCTCTCGCCGAGCGCGACCCGCCGGGTCGTCGCGGAGTTCGCCCACCGGGCGCCCGCCGCCACGGTCGCCGCGGAGCGGCTCACGGCGCTCACCGCCCGGGAGCGCGAGGTGGTCGCCCTGGTCGCCGCCGGGCTCTCCAACGACCGGATCGCCGAACGCCTGGTGATCTCACCCCTGACCGCCAAGACCCACGTCACCCGGGCGATCACCAAGCTCGGCGTGCGCGACCGCGTCCAGCTCGTCGTGCTGGCGTACGAGACGGGGCTGATCCGGCCGGGCCACACCGCCGAGAGCGGTGGATGACCGAAAGCGTTCGGTCGATCCTCCGAAAGGGCGGTCGTGAGGCTCGGAGGATTCGACCGGGGCTGGTATCCGTACCGGCGTGGGACAATGAACTACGTGCTTTTTCCCCTGGCTGAAATGCCTAGGGGCCGATCCGAACGACTGGGATGTCAGCACGTGCGTTTCCTCAATGACGTCAAGCCGCCGTACGACCTCACGTACGACGATGTGTTCATGGTGCCGAGCCGGTCGGCCGTCGGCTCCCGACAGGCCGTGGACCTCTCCGCGCCGGACGGCACCGGCACGACGATCCCGCTGGTCGTCGCCAACATGACCGCGATCGCCGGCCGCCGCATGGCCGAGACGGTCGCCCGCCGGGGCGGCATCGTCGTCATCCCCCAGGACATCCCGATCGAGGTCGTCACCGAGGTCGTCTCCTGGGTGAAGGGCCGCCACCTGGTCCTCGACACCCCCATCGTCCTGGAGCCGCACCAGACCGTCGCCGACGCCCTGGCGCTGCTGCCCAAGCGGGCGCACGAGGCCGGCGTCGTCGTCGACGAGCACCGCCGTCCCGTCGGCGTCGTCACCGACGCGGACCTCGCCGGCGTCGACCGCTTCACCCAGCTCTCCGAGGTCATGTCCAAGGACCTCCTGCTGCTCGACGCGGACATCGACCCCCGCGAGGCCTTCAACGTCCTCGACGGCGCCAACCGCCGCTACGCCCCCGCCGTCGACGCGGACGGCAAGCTGGCCGGCATCCTCACCCGCAAGGGCGCCCTCCGGGCCACCCTGTACACGCCGGCCGTCGACGCGAACGGCAGGCTGCGGATCGCCGCCGCCGTCGGTATCAACGGCGACGTGGCCGGCAAGGCCAAGCTGCTGCTCGACGCGGGCGTCGACACCCTCGTCATCGACACCGCCCACGGGCACCAGGAGTCGATGATCGCCGCGATCAGGACGGTGCGGGCGCTCGACCCGCAGGTCCCCATCGTCGCGGGCAACATCGTCTCCGCCGAGGGCGTCAAGGACCTCGTCGAGGCCGGCGCGGACATCATCAAGGTCGGCGTGGGCCCCGGCGCCATGTGCACCACCCGCATGATGACCGGTGTCGGCCGCCCGCAGTTCTCGGCCGTCCTGGAGTGCGCCGCCGAGGCGAAGAAGTACGGCAAGCACGTCTGGGCCGACGGCGGCGTCCGGCACCCGCGCGACGTCGCCATGGCGCTCGCCGCCGGCGCGTCCAACGTGATGATCGGCTCCTGGTTCGCCGGGACGTACGAGTCCCCCGGCGACCTCCACCACGACGCGCAGGGCCGTGCCTACAAGGAGTCCTTCGGCATGGCGTCGGCGCGGGCCGTCCGGAACCGGACGTCCGAGGAGTCGGCCTACGACCGCGCGCGCAAGGCGCTCTTCGAGGAGGGCATCTCGACGTCGCGGATGTTCCTCGACCCGGCCCGTCCGGGCGTCGAGGACCTGATTGACTCGATCATCGCGGGCGTGCGGTCGTCCTGCACGTACGCGGGGGCGAGCACGCTGGCGGAGTTCGAGGAGAAGGCCGTCATCGGCATCCAGTCCGCCGCCGGCTACGCCGAGGGCAAGCCCCTCCACGCCAGCTGGAGCTGACCCTCCGGCCCATCCCCCCCCGGGCGGCCGGGCGTATCCGCCCGGGGCGGGCACCCCACCCGGTCGGCGCCTCGCCGCGCGCCCGGGCGGGCAGCCGTCCCGCCAAGGGGGGCCGGGGAGAGGCACCCGGGACGGTGCCCCCTTGCCGGCCCCTGCTCCCGCTCCTGAACCCGCACCCGCTGTACGGCTCCGTACGGGTGCGGGTTCAGTCGTGCGGGGAGGGGAGGCGCGGTGCTCGCGACGGGGAGCGCCCGAGGGCGTCTCCCGCGGGGCCGGGGCGGCCGTGGTGGGACAGGGCCTTCGTGACCGCCTCCGCCAGGGCCGCGTGGCCGGTGTCGTCGGGGTGGAGGCCGTCGGCCAGATGCTCGGGACGGAGGAGCGGGCGGCCGGGGAGCACCGTCAGGTGGCGGTCGCCCTCCGCGGCGAGCTCGCGGCCGGCCCGCTCCATCGCCCGCCGCAGCTCCGTGAGCGTCGCGCCCAGCGCGTTGCGGGTGTGCTCCGCGGCCGGGCGCAGCACGGGGGAGACCAGGAGGATCGGGGTCCGGGGGTGACCGCGCCGGACCAGGCCCACGAAGGAACGCACCGTCGCGTGCAGCCACTCGGGCGTCGCCGGCACCCGGTCCCAGCAGTTGGTGCCGAACGCCAGGGTGATCAGGTCGCCCGGCAGCCGGGCCAGGTGTTCGGCCAGGACGAGTTCGCCGCGCGCCCCGCCCGCGTACCCGAGGTTCACCGGGTCGAGGCCGAGCGCGCGCCCCGCCGCCGCGGGCCAGGCGTGGGCCGGCCGGGTGGACCACCAGCCCTCGGTGATGGAGTCGCCGTGGACCAGCCACCGGGGCCGCGCGGGCGCGGGCGTAAGCGCCCCGCCGACGCCCCGTACGCCGCGCACGACGGGCGCCTGCGCCTCCGGCAGATGGACGGTGAACTCCCCTCCGCCCGGCGGGAGTCGGAGTCGTACCGTGGCCTCCTCCGCGGGCTCCGCGCAGACCTCCCGCACACACCGTCCGTCCTGCCAGAGCGCGAACACGTGACGCAGCGCGCCCAGTGCGTCGCCGGCCGGCGGAACGTCCGCCCGGTAGCGGAGTTCCACCGCCGACGTGCCCGGCTGCGCGAGGAACTCGACCCGCACCCCGATCGGCAGCGCGGCCCGTTCCGCGACGTCCCAGGGCAGCCGGTCCAGGTCGGCCGGGTCGGCGCGGACCACCCGGTCGCCGTCGCGCCAGGCCGTGCCCCGGAGGAAGGGGTCGGGCTCCAGCCAGCTCACTCGGTACCTCCGATCGGGCCGCGGCGGGGTGCCACGGGCGGTGAGGAGTCACGGCATGCGTTCAGGTTCCGTCCTGTCCCCTGGTGTGTCGATTCATGCGGGGGCGCGCAATGTTTCCCCGGCCGGGCCGGAAGTGCGCAATGATCATCCGCCACTGCGCAACAACACTGCATTACGGATGCGAAGCGGAGCGCTAGGCTCATCCCTCGTACCAGGAGTGGCGGGGACCGCCTGCTCGGCGGACTTCCTGCCCCCGTGGACTGCTTCGGCATGCCCCCGGACCGGCACGCGGCCGTCGCGATCCCCGTCGTACCGACAGGCAGCGATAAGGAGCCTCCGCAGTGCTGGATCACGGCGCAGCCCCACCGGTCGAGTCCCCGACCGTCCCCAAGACGTCCCTCCTGACCGCCCTCGTCCGCCGTAAGCCGGTGGAACGCCTGGTCGCGGAGGGTGGGCAGGGCGAGGGCGGCAGTCTTCGCCGCTCGCTCTCCATGTGGCAGCTGACCATGATCAGCATCGGTGCCACGCTCGGCACGGGCATCTTCGTCGTCCTCGGCGAGGCGGTCCCCGAGGCCGGTCCGGCCGTGACGCTCGCCTTCGTCTTCGCCGGCCTCACCGCGCTCTTCTCGGCCCTCTCGTACGCCGAGCTGGCCGGCACCATCCCCGTCGCGGGCTCCAGCTACTCGTATGCGTACGCAACGATGGGTGAGCTCGTCGCCTGGGTCTGCGGCTGGTGCCTGATGCTGGAGTACGGCGTCTCCGTCGCGGCCGTCGCCGTCGGCTGGGGCGACTACCTGAACGAGCTGCTCGACGGCACGATCGGCGTCACCCTCCCCGCCGCGCTGAGCGCGCCGCCCGGCGAGGGCGGCGTCTTCAACCTGCCGGCGCTGATAGTCGTCGTCCTCGCGATGCTGTTCCTGCTCGGCGGCGCCAAGGAGTCGGCCCGGGCCAACACGATCATGGTCGCGGTGAAGATCGCCGCCCTGGTCCTCTTCTGCGCCGTCGGCTTCATGGGCTTCAAGTCCGGCAACTACTCCGACTTCATGCCGCTCGGCATGGGCAGCGTCGGTGCCGCCGGGGCCATCCTCTTCTTCTCGTACATCGGCTTCGACGCCGCCTCCACGGCCGGCGAGGAGGCGAAGAACCCCAAGCGCGACCTCCCCCGGGCGATCATGCTCTCGCTGGTGATCGTCACCGCGCTGTACGTCCTCGTCGCGGCCGTCGCCGTCGGCGCCTGGGACTGGAAGAAGTTCGAGGGCGCCGACGCCACCCTCGCCGCGATCATGAACGACGTCACCGGCCAGAGCTTCTGGGGCACCCTGCTCGCCGCCGGCGCCGTGATCTCCATCGCCAGCGTGGTCCTCACCGTGCTGTACGGCCAGACCCGCATCCTCTTCGCGATGGCCCGCGACGGCCTCGTCCCCAAGGTCTTCGGCAAGGTCGACGCCAAGACCGGCACCCCGCGCACCAACACCCTCATCGTCTCGCTGCTCTGCGGCGGCCTCGCGGCCGTCGTCCCGCTCGGCGAGCTGGTCAACGCCACCAGCATCGGCACGCTCTTCGCGTTCGCCCTGGTCAACATCGCCGTCGTGGTGCTCCGCTTCACCCGCCCCGACATGGAGCGCTCCTTCAAGGTGCCCTTCGGTCCGGTCTTCGCCGTGCTCGGCTTCCTCTGCTGCGGCTACAGCATGTACAGCCTCGACCTGATCACCTGGGTGTACTTCGGTGCCTGGATGGCCGCGGGTCTCGTGTTCTACTTCCTGTACGGCATGCGCCGCTCCCGCCTGGTCACCGAGCCCGTGACCACCGACGCAGAGAAGTGATCCACCCGTAGTGCGACTCAACGACCTCGACGAACGCATCGTCCACGCCCTCGCGGAAGACGCCCGCCGCAGCTACGCCGACATCGGCTCGCTCGTCGGCCTCTCCGCCCCCGCCGTGAAGCGGCGCGTGGACCGGCTCCGGGCCGAGGGCGCCATCACCGGCTTCACCGTGCGGGTGGACCCGGCGGCGCTCGGCTGGGAGACGGAGGGCTTCGTCGAGATCTTCTGTCGCCACAACACCTCGCCGGACGACATCCGCCGAGGTCTGGAGCGGTACCCGGAGGTGGTGTCCGCGTCGACCGTCACCGGTGACGCGGACGCCGTCGTCCAGGTCTTCGCCTCCGACATGCGCCACTTCGAGCGCGTCCTGGAGCGGATCGCGGGCGAGCCCTTCGTGGAGCGCACCAAGTCCGTCCTGGTGCTCTCCCCGCTGCTGCGGCGCTTCTCCTCCGGCTCGCCCGCCTGACGCGCCACCGGCCCGCCGCCGGAGATCCACGACGGCGCCCGGCAGTCCCCGCCGCCCCGCACGACCCCCTCGTGCGGGGCGGTCGCGTCGAACCGGCGGCACCCCGTCCGTCGGCGACGCGCGGACCCGCCCCGGCCCCGACGGTCGCGGAGCGCGCACCGACCCGCTCTCCTCGCCGCGCAATGAATCGCCGCCGCGGTCGGCGATCGCGCAACGGTTCGACGGTCGGTCCGCAACGGTCCCGTCTTGTCCCGGCCGAGCCCGGAACCGTACCGTTTTGAACGTCTCCCGGAGACGCCCCTCCCTCCCCTCCGCCCCCACGAGGACCAGCATGCCCACGGTGCGCACCGCCCTGCTCCAGAGCTCCGGACGGCTCGGTGACGTCACCGCCAACCTGCGGATCCTCGACGAGGCCGCCGGCCGGGCCGCCGCCGCCGGCGCGGACGTGCTGCTCGCCCCCGAGCTCTTCCTCACCGGCTACGCGATCGGCGCCGACATCGCCCGCCTCGCCGAGCCGTCCGACGGCCCCTCGGCCCGCTCGGTCGCGGAGATCGCCGCCCGCCACGGCCTCGCCGTCGGCTACGGCTACCCGGAGCGGGACACCGAGCGGCACGGCGTGATCTACAACGCGGCCGCGCTCTTCGGCGCCGACGGCGCCCGCCTCGCGCACTACCGCAAGACCCACCTCTTCGGCGACTTCGAGCTGAAGTGGTTCACCCCGGGCGACGAGCCGCTCGTCCAGGCCCGCATCGGCGACCTCACCGTCGGCCTGATGATCTGCTACGACGTCGAGTTCCCCGAGAACGTACGGGCGCAGGCGCTGGCCGGCACGGACCTCCTCCTCGTGCCGACCGCCCTCATGCACCCCGCCGAGATCGTGCCGCTCTCCGTCGTCCCGGTGCGCGCCTTCGAGAACCAGATGTACATCGCGTACGCCAACCGCGCCGGCGCCGAGGGCGACTTCGAGTTCGTCGGGCTCTCCGTGCTCGCCGGCCCCGACGGCACCGCCCGGGCCCGCGCCGGCCGCGGCGAGGACCTCGTCCTCGGCGACGTCGACCCCGAGGCCCTCGCGGCCTCCCGCGCGGAGAACCCCTACCTCCGCGACCGCAGGCCGGGCCTGTACGGCTCCCTCGTCTGAGCCGCCCCCTTCCGCTTCCCGCCCCACCCCCGTGCAAGGAGTCCGTACCCCATGACGTCCACCGTGCCCAACGCCGTCGAGCACGTCGACGAGCAGCAGCCGCCGATCACCATGTTCGGCCCGGACTTCCCGTACGCGTACGACGACTTCCTGGCCCACCCGGCCGGCCTCGGCCAGATACCCGCGACCGAGCACGGCGCCGAGGTGGCGGTCGTCGGCGGCGGCCTGTCCGGCATCATCGCCGCGTACGAGCTGATGAAGATGGGCCTCAAGCCCGTCGTCTACGAGGCCGACCAGATCGGCGGCCGGCTGCGCACGGTGGGCTTCGAGGGGCCGGAGACCGAGGGGCTGACGGCGGAGATGGGCGCCATGCGCTTCCCGCCCTCCTCCACCGCCCTCCAGCACTACATCGACCTGGTCGGCCTGACGACCTCGCCGTTCCCGAACCCGCTCGCCGAGGCCACCCCCTCGACCGTCGTCGACCTCAAGGGCGAGTCGCACTACGCGGAGACCATCGACGACCTGCCGCAGGTCTACCGCGATGTCGCCGAGGCCTGGGGCAAGTGCCTCGACGAGGGCGCCGACTTCTCCGACATGAACCGCGCCATGCGCGAGCGGGACGTCCCGCGCATCCGCGAGATCTGGTCGAAGCTCGTCGAGAAGCTCGACAACCAGACCTTCTACGGCTTCCTCTGCGACTCCGAGGCCTTCAAGTCCTTCCGGCACCGCGAGATCTTCGGACAGGTCGGCTTCGGCACCGGCGGCTGGGACACCGACTTCCCCAACTCCATCCTGGAGATCCTCCGCGTCGTCTACACCGAGGCCGACGACCACCACCGCGGCATCGTCGGCGGCTCGCAGCAGCTGCCGCTGCGCCTGTGGGAGCGCGAGCCGGAGAAGATCGTCCACTGGGCGCAGGGCACCTCGCTGGCCTCCCTGCACGAGGGCGGGCAGCCGAAGCCGGCCGTCACCCGGCTGAACCGCACGGCGGGCAACCGGATCACCGTCACCGACGCCTCGGGCGACATCCGCACCTACCAGGCGGCGATCTTCACCGCCCAGTCCTGGATGCTGCTCTCGAAGATCGCCTGTGACGACTCGCTCTTCCCGATCGACCACTGGACGGCGATCGAGCGCACCCACTACATGGAGTCGAGCAAGCTCTTCGTCCCGGTCGACCGGCCGTTCTGGCTCGACAAGGACGAGGAGACCGGGCGGGACGTCATGTCGATGACGCTGACCGACCGGATGACCCGCGGCACGTACCTCCTGGACGACGGCCCGGACAAGCCGGCCGTCATCTGCCTCTCGTACACGTGGTGCGACGACAGCCTGAAGTGGCTGCCGCTCTCCGCGAACGAGCGCATGGAGGTCATGCTGAAGTCGCTCGGCGAGATCTACCCCAAGGTCGACATCCGGAAGCACATCATCGGCAACCCGGTGACGGTCTCCTGGGAGAACGAGCCCTACTTCATGGGCGCCTTCAAGGCCAACCTGCCGGGCCACTACCGCTACCAGCGGCGCCTGTTCACCCACTTCATGCAGGACCGCCTGCCCGAGGACAAGCGCGGCATCTTCCTCGCCGGCGACGACATCTCGTGGACGGCCGGCTGGGCCGAGGGCGCGGTGCAGACGGCGCTCAACGCCGTGTGGGGCGTCATGCACCACTTCGGCGGCGCCACCGACGCCACCAACCCGGGCCCGGGCGACGTCTACGACGAGATCGCCCCGGTCGAGCTGCCGGAGGACTGATCCCCGGAGGCCTACGGCCTGGCCAGGGGCGTGAGCAGCATGCGCCCCACCAAGCCGACCGAGCGGTCGAGCCGCTCGGTGAACTCGGCGGCGATGCCGGGGAGCGCCCGCAGCTGCCACAGCGAGCGGGCGGCGAGCCAGGCCCCGTCGCGGGCCCGCTCCAGGCTCCAGCAGCCGAGCAGATGCGTCAGCGGGTCCGCGATCTCCAGGAGGTCCGGGCCCGGCATCAGTTCCTCCCGGATCCGCTCCTCCAGGAGGAGGAGGACGTCGCCGACCCGGTCGAACTCGTCCTCCAGGTCGGCCGGCGCGCACTCCAGGGCCGCGCAGCTGTCGACGACGGCGAGCGCCAGGTCGTGGCCGATGTGGGCGTTGATCCCGGCGAGCGCGAACTGGAGCGGGGTCACGCCGGGGTGCCGCCGGTAGTGGAAGAGGGGCCGCCAGCAGGCGGGACCGCGGCGGCCCGCGGCGTGCGCCTCGACGGCGGCGAGATAGCGCTCGGCGAAGAGCACGTCCAGGGTGGTCGCCGCTCGCCGGTCCTGGAAGGCGCCCGCCCCGATGGCGTGGCCGATCTCCTCGGTGACCGTCAGGTACACCCGGTTGAAGACGGCGACCCCGTCGCCCGGGTGCCAGGCCGCGCGCAGCGACCGCATCCGGTCCACGACGGGGTCGACCGCCACGAACTGCCCGAGCCGTTCATCCGTCCACTGGGTCTGCGCCATGGGGGCAGACTCCCAGCCGCCGGGCCCGGGAGGGAGCCTCCGGGGCCCGGCTTCGCCGGAACGGGCGAATACCTCAGCTCTTCGCCGTGTCGCCGGAGCCCGTCTCGTACGAGCTGGTGCCCGAGTCCAGGAGCGGTTCCTGCTCCGTGGGCGCGGCCTTGAGGTGCGCCGGGGCGAAGGCGCGCAGCACGTGGTAGCCGGTGATGACGACGATCGTGCCGAGCGCGATGCCGCCGAGCTCGAAGGTGTCGGTGAAGGTCAGCTTCACGCCGCCGACGCCGATGATGATGCCGGCGGCGGCCGGGACCAGGTTGAGCGGGTTGCGCAGGTCGACCTCGGCGTTGATCCAGATCTGCGCGCCGAGCAGGCCGATCATGCCGTAGAGGATGACGGTGATGCCGCCGAGGACGCCGCCCGGGATGGCGGCGACGACCGCGCCGAACTTGGGGCAGAGGCCGAAGAGGAGCGCGAAGCCGGCGGCGGCCCAGTAGGCGGCCGTGGAGTAGACGCGGGTGGCGGCCATGACGCCGATGTTCTCGGAGTACGTGGTGTTCGGCGGTCCGCCGACGGCGGTCGACAGCATGGACGCGGCGCCGTCCGCGGCGATCGCGGTGCCCAGCTTGTCGTCGAGGTCGTCGCCGGTCATCTCTCCGACGGCCTTCACGTGGCCGGCGTTCTCGGCGATCAGCGCGATGACGACGGGGAGCGCGACGAGGATGGCGGACCACTCGAAGCTGGGGCCGTGCAGGTCCGGCAGGCCGATCCAGTCCGCCTTGCCCACGGCGGAGAGGTCGAGCCGCCAGTGGTCGGTGACCTGGCCGCTCGGGGACATCGAGTGGATCTTGCCGAAGGCCAGGTCGAGGACCCAGGAGAGGGCGTAGCCGAAGATCAGGCCCAGGAAGATCGCGATCCGCGACCAGAAGCCGCGCAGGCAGACCACGGCCAGACCGGTGAAGAGCATCACCAGGAGCGCCGTCCACTGGTCCTGGGGCCAGTACGTGGAGGCCGTCACGGGCGCCAGGTTGAAGCCGATCAGCATGACGACGGCGCCGGTGACCACCGGGGGCATCGCCGCGTGGATGATCCGCGCGCCGAACTTCCGCACGGCGAGACCCGCGAGGAAGAGCACCGCGCCGACCACGAAGACGGCGCCGGTCACGGTCGCGCTGCTGCCGCCGGAGGCCCGGATGGCGGCGGCGACGCCCACGAAGGAGAGCGAGCACCCCAGGTACGAGGGGACCGTGCCGCGCGTCGCCAGCAGGAAGATGACCGTGGCGAAACCGGACATCATGATCGCGAGGTTGGGGTCGAGGCCCATCAGCACGGGCGCGACGAAACTCGCCCCGAACATGGCGACCACGTGCTGTGCGCCGAGACCGACGGTGCGGGGCCAGGAGAGCCGCTCGTCGGGGCGGACGACGGCCCCGGGGGCGGGCGTTCTCCCGTCCCCGTGCAGGGTCCAGCGCACGCCGAGTTTCATGAGGTCGCTCCCGTTCTCCGGTTCCGGCGGCCAGGACACGGCCGCAGAAGATCAGCCACATGGTATGCGCCGGAACCGGCCGGGCGAGGGGGCGGAAGCGCCCGCTCAGGGGCTCAGCCCACCGGGCCCGCGCTCTTCGCGCCGTCCGCGTCGGCGGGCGCCGCGCTCGTGGCGCGCGGCGCCGTCCGCAGCACGCCCGCGCCGAGCACCAGCCCGAAGGCGAGGGCGGTGACCAGGCCGAACGAGAACACCAGCGAGGTGGCGTCGGCGATGCCGCCGATCGCGGAGGGCGCGATGAGGCCGGAGGTGTAGGTGATGGTGGCGACGCCCGCGATGGCCTGGCTCGGGTTCGGGCCGCTGCGCCCGGCGGCGGCGAAGGCGAGCGGGACGACGACCGCGACCCCGAGGCCGAGCAGTCCGAATCCGGCCATCGCCACGGCGGCGTTCGGGGCGACGACGACCAGGACCCCGCCGAGGGTGGCGGCCGCGCCCCCGACCCGTACGGTGCGGACCGCGCCGAAGCGGTCCACGACCCGGTCGCCGACCAGCCGGGCCACGGCCATGGTCAGCGCGAAGGCGGTGGTGGAGGCGGCGGCGAGACCGGCCGAGCCGCCCAGTTCGTCGCGCAGGTAGACGGCCGACCAGTCGAGGCTGGCGCCCTCGGCGAAGACCGCGCAGAAGCCGATGGCGCCGATGACCAGGGCGGACCGCGGGGGCAGCGCGAAGCGCGGCGGGGCCTCCGCCTCCTCGGCGGGCGCCGGGTCGAGGACGCCCTGGCAGCAGACTAGGCCGAGGGCGGTGAGGACGAGCGCGGCGACCAGGTGGTGGAGTCGGGCGTCGCCGCCGACGTGGGCGGCGACCGTGCCGGCCGCGGAGCCGATGAGGGCGCCCACGCTCCACATGCCGTGCAGGCCGGACATGATGGAGCGGCCGAGCCGGGTCTCCGTCTCGACGCCGAGCGCGTTCATCGCCACGTCGGACATGCCGGCGGTGGCGCCGTAGACGAAGAGCGCGGCGCACAGGCCCCAGACGTTCGGCGCGAGCGCGGGCAGGGTGAGCGACAGCGTCCACAGGGCGAGCAGCCCGCGCAGGGCGGTCCGGGCGCCGAAGCGGTGGCTGATCCGGCCCGCCAGCGGCATCGCGAGCGAGGCGCCGAGGGCGGGGAACGCGAGCGCGAGGCCGAGCTGGCCGGCGCTCACCCCCGCGTGCTCCTGGATCCAGGGGATCCGGGTCGCGAAGCTGCCCGTCACGGCGCCGTGCACGCAGAAGACGGCGGCGACGGCGAAGCGGGCCCGCCGGAGCCGTTCGGAGCTGAGGACGGTCTCCGCCGCCATGGGTCCTCCCCGGTGGTCGTGATGGTTCCGATATTTCGGATCCGATATTCCGTATCCGATGTCGGCCGTAAACTATCAGGCACCCTGCCTGATAAATAGTGGTCCGCAGAGAAGACGGCGGGGGAGCGTCTGAGAGGATCACCGCATGGCCGCATCCCCGAGCACCGCCCGGGCCCTCAACGACCGGCTCGCCCTGCGTCTGCTCCAGGACGAGGGGCCGCTGACGGCAGCCCAGCTCAAGACCCTCACCGGACTCTCCCGGCCCACCGTCGCCGACCTCGTCGAGCGGCTCGGCGACTCCGGTCTCGTGCACGTCGTCGGCGAGACCGGCGCCGAGCGCCGCGGCCCCAACGCCAAGCTGTACGGCCTCGTCGCCGACCGCGCCCACCTCGCCGCGCTCGACCTCCGCACCCGCTCGGTCACCGTCACCGTCACCGACCTCCTCGGCACCCCGCTCGCCGAGGCGGCGGCCCCGGTCGGCGAGGACGCCGGCACCGGCCCCGCCGTCGAGCTGGCCGTCGCCCTCCTGGAGCGCACCGCGGAGGAGGCCGGCGTCGAGCGCCTCCACTCCGTGGCCGTCGGCGCTCCCGGCCTCATCGACCCGGCCACCGGGGAGCTCCGTGACTCCACCGGCCTCCCCGCCTGGCACCGCCGGCTGGTCGCCGTCCTCCAGGAACGGCTCCCCGCGCAGGTGCTCGTCGAGAACGAGACCAACCTCGCCGCCGTCGCGGAGCTGCGCGAGGGCGCCGCGGCGGACCGCGAGGACTTCGTCCTGCTCTGGCTCGGCCAGGGCATCGGCGCCGCCGTCGTCCTCGGCGGGCGGCTGCGCCGGGGGGCCTCGGGCGGCGCGGGCGAGATCGGATTCCTGCCCGTGCCCGGCACCTCGGGACTGCCCTCGGCCACCGGCTGCGACGGCGGCTTCCACGAGCTGGTGAGCACCGCCGCCGTCGACGCCCTCGCCGCCGCGCACGGCCTCGACCCGGCCGGCGCCCTCGCCTCGGGACACGGCCCCTTCCTCGACGCCCTGGCCCGCCGGCTCGCGGTCGGCGCGGCGGCCGTCGCCGCCGTCCTCGACCCGGGCTGCGTGGTCCTCGGCGGCGAGACCGGCCACCAGGGCGGCCCGGAGCTCGCCGCCCGCGTCGAGGCCGCGCTCGCCGGGCTCTCACCGCTGCGCACCGAGATCCGCGCCACCACGCTCGGCGACGCGGCCGTCCTGCGCGGCGCGCTGCTGCGGGCCCGGGACGCGGCCCAGGACGCCCTGTTCCCGTAGAGGGCGGCCGCCGGCGGACCTCCGCCGCCGCCGAGGGGGCCGGCGGGCTTCCGGGAACGCGACCGCGCCGCGCCCCGGACAGGGGGGCGCGGCGCGGAGGGCGGGGCCCGGCGGCGGCCAAGGGCCGTGAGACCGCCGCCGGGGGTCTTTCGGGTGGAGCGTGCGGACGATCAGCAGGCGCCGAGGTCCTGCCAGACGCCCCAGTCACCGGTCGTGCCCGGCTCCTCGTTCTGCGTCCACCACTTGGCCTTCCACTTGCGGCTCTTGTGGGAGACCTCGTTGCCCGCGTTGTACACCTGGCCGGCCACGTACGCCGGGGCGGCGCAGCCCGCGGGCGGCGTCGTCGGCGGGGTGGTCGGGGGAGTGGTGGGCGGGGTGGTCGGCGGAGTCGTGGGCGGGGTGGTCGGCGGCGTGGTGCCCGTGCCGGGCTCCACCGTCGTCGTGCCGCGCGCCAGGTCGCCGGCGAGGGCGTACGTGGTGCCGTTGATGTTCACCGTCCAGTTGGAGGGGGTGGACACCGGCAGGTAGTAGTTGAAGGAGAGCTCGACCGTCGCGCCGGGGGCCAGGGTCTGCCAGGCCGGGAGCTTCAGCGAGACCCGGTGGAAGTCGCCCTTCAGGCCGCCCACGTTGGAGCCCGTGTGGTCGCTGCTGATGACCTTGGTGCCGAAGCCGGACTGGTCGGAGGCGTTGGCCGGGGCCGAGGTGCCGTAGTCGAACTGGAACTCCGTGCCGCCGGGCAGCGTGGTGTTCGTCCGGTTGGTGATCTTCACCTTGGGGGTGATCGGGTAGTTCGAGTCGCCCAGCTTGAACTCGGTGAAGGCGGTCTCGATGTTCACGGCCCGGGTCGGCAGCGCCTTGTTCGACTTCTTGGCGCCGTAGGGGGTGGCGGCCTTGAACTTGTCGTACATCAGCGAGGTGAGCGTGGAGCCCATCTCGTACTGGCCCTTGGCGGCGTTCCAGGAGTAGTCGCCGGCCATCTCCCAGACCATGGTGCCGCCGATGCCGCGGTCGACCACGTAGTCGGCCTTGGCGGCCACGGACTGCTCGTCCTCGGTGGAGAGGAAGACCTTCTTCTCGGCGTTCCACAGCCACGGCGCGACCAGGGTCGGGTCGTACTTGCGGGCGTAGGTGCCGGTCAGGGTGGTGTTCGCCGGGAAGCCGTACCGGGTGACGTAGTCGCCGACGATCCCCTTCTCCAGGTTCTTGGCGTGCCACATCGGGTTGGAGCCGGCGGGCGACTCCTTGCCCGCGGTGTCCTTGTCGTGCCACAGGTTGTCGATGCCGACGGCGCCGTCACCGCACTTGGTCAGGCCGGCGCCGGCCGGGCAGGTGGCCGCGGTGGCCTTGCCCCAGAGGCCGTCGGTGCCGCCCTGCACGTTCTTGTGGCCGCGGGTGTAGTAGGGCAGGCCGATGTTGATCCGGCCGGCCGGCATGGAGCCGCGGAAGTAGTGGTAGGCCCAGTCGGTGTTGAGGTAGCCGATGTTGCCGTACTGGGAGGAGCCGTAGACGTTGGCGGCGGCGAGCTCGCCGTCCTTGCCGTCGTCGAAGAGCGAGGCGTTCGGGCCGACGTACTCGTTCCAGGCGCCGTGCAGGTCGTACGACATGATGTTGACGTAGTCCAGGTACTTCTGGACCTGGAAGGTCTCCATGCCGCGCAGCAGGTAGCCGGAGGACGGGGCGGCGACGGTCAGCAGGTAGTGCCTGCCGTCGGCGGCGCCGGCCTTGTCGAGCTTCTCGCGGAGCGTCTTCATGAGGGCCGCGTAGCCCTGGACCAGGCCGGCGCGGCGCGCGTTGGCGAAGGTCCAGTCGAGCGGGTTGCCCGCGTCCTTCATGGTGGTCGGGTACTCGTAGTCGATGTCGACGCCGTTGAACCCGTACTTCCGGATGAAGTCGACCGCCGAGGTGGCGAAGGTGTCGATGCCGGCCTGGTTGACCGAGCCGTCGGCGTTGGTGGCCATCGAGTAGAAGCCGCCGGAGTTCACCCGGTCGCCGTTGTCGGCGAAGTAGCCGCCGGTCTCGGCCCAGCCGCCGACGGAGATCAGCGTCTTGACGTCGGGGTGCTGCTTCTTGAACTTGTTCAGCAGGTTGAAGTGGCCCTTGTAGGGGAGGGCCGGGTCCATCTCGGCGCCGGCCACGCCGGGCCAGGTCATGCCGGTGGCGGCGTTGTTCGGGCCGTCCGTGCCGACCGAGAGCTTGTTGTCGCCGCCGATGTGGCCGAAGGCGTAGTTGATGTGGGTGATCTTGTCCCACGGAATGTCGTCGGCGAGGTACGCGGGCTCGCCGTTCTTGCCGGTGCGCCAGCCCGTGAAGTAGCCGATGACGCGGCGCTGGTGGTCGGCGCCCATCTTCTCGCGGCCCTCGGTGTCGTAGACCGAGCAGTAGGGCACGTCGACGCCGGGCGTCTTGTACAGGCCGTCGGGGCGACAGCTCTCGTTGTCGGCGGCGTACGAGACGCCGCCGGCGAGCGAGCTGAGCAGCAGTCCGGTGACGGCGGCACCGGAAGCGAGCAGCGACGCCCTCTTGGTCGTGGGGGACAGCACGATCGGGTCCTCCTCAGGGAGGTCGAGAAACACGCAACGAACAAAGGGGGTGGTACGTGTCGGGCCCGGGGTGTGCGCACACCGACGGGCCGTGCCTCGGAGGTGACACGGACATTAAGAGGACTAGACCAGTGCGTCAATAGGTCTGGACCATCGAAGCGTTCCGAACGGTCGTGTGAGTCATCGCACAGAGATCGCCCGCATGACCTTCGGCGGGGCGTGGCACACTGGCCCTGTATCAGCAGCAGCGCACTCCGGGGTCGGTGTAATTCCGAACCGGCGGTATAGTCCGCGACCCGTCCGCAGCCAGCGGTCGGTTGATCAGGTGAAATTCCTGGACCGACGGTGAAAGTCCGGATGGGAGGCAGTGCGCGGCGGGCGACCCCTGACAGGGGTGTGCCGGCCGTACGTCCGCTGGTGGCCGCGTTCTCGCGTCGGCGCACCCGTGGACCTCCGGCCGTACCGGCACACCCGCTGCACAGCCGTCGTACCCGCTCTCTGTCGTCATCGACAGGCCCCGGAGTCCGTGCCCGAAGAGGCAGGAGGACCCGGTGGACCGGCAGGCCGACATCACCGCCATGCGACGCGCCGTGGAGCTCGCCGCCCGCGGACTCGGCGCCACCAGCCCCAACCCCGTCGTCGGCTGCGTCGTCACCGACGCCTCCGGACGAGTGGTCGGCGAGGGCTGGCACCAGCGCGCCGGAGGCCCCCACGCCGAGGTCCACGCCCTGCGCGCGGCCGGCGAGGAGGCCCGCGGCGGCACCGCCTACGTCACCCTCGAACCCTGCAACCACACGGGTCGCACCGGACCCTGCGCCCAGGCCCTGATCGAGGCCGGGATCGCCCGCGTCGTGTACGCCGTCGCCGACCCGAACCCGCAGGCCACCGGCGGCGCGGACACCCTGCGCGCGGCCGGCGTCGAGGTCGAGGGGGGACTCCTGGAGGCCGAGGCCGAGGCCGGCAACCTCGCCTGGCTCACCTCCGTCCGCACCGGCCGCCCCTTCGTCCGCTGGAAGTACGCCGCCACCCTCGACGGCCGGATCGCCGCCGCCGACGGCACCTCCCGCTGGATCAGCTCCGCCGCCTCCCGCGCCGACGTCCACCGGCTCCGCGCCGAGGCCGACGCCGTCCTGGTCGGCGGCGGGACGCTGCGCGCGGACGACCCGCACCTCGCCGTCCGCGGCGTCGAGGGCGCCGTCCAGCCGCTGCGGGTCGCCCTCGACACCCACGCCGGCCTGCTGCCCACCGCCCGGATCCTCGACGACGCCGCGCCCACGCTGCTCGTCGTCGGCGAGGACGCCGACACCCGGCACCTGCCCGGCGTCGAACTGCTCCGGCTGCCGCTGCACGACGGCCGCGTCGGCGTGCACGAGCTGCTCGCCCACCTGTACGCGCGCGGCATCCGCTCGCTCCTCCTCGAAGGCGGCCCCACCCTCGCGGGCGCCTTCGTCGCCGGGGGCGCCGTCGACCAGGTCGTCGGCTACCTCGCCCCCGTCCTCCTCGGGGCCGGCCCCCACGCCCTCGCCGACGCCGAAATCACCACCCTCACGCGCGCGTTGCGCCTCGACATCACCGAGACCGCACACATCGGATCCGATATCCGCATCACCGCCGTCCCGACCCTCAAGGGAGCCTGACCGTGTTCACCGGAATCGTCGAAGAACTGGGCGAGGTCGTCGCCGTCGAGCAGCTGGAGGACGCCTCCCGCTTCCGGCTCCGCGGCCCCCTGGTCACGGAAGGCGCCCAGCACGGCGACTCCATCGCCGTCAACGGTGTCTGTCTCACGGTCGTCGAGCACGGCGACGGCGAGTTCACCGCCGACGTCATGGCCGAGACCCTCAAGCGGTCCAGCCTCGGCGCCCTCGACGTCGGCTCCCGGGTCAACCTGGAGCGGCCCATGGCCGTCGGCGGCCGCCTCGGCGGGCACATCGTCCAGGGCCACGTGGACGGCACCGGCACCATCCTGGAGCGCACCCCCTCCGAGCACTGGGAGCTCGTCAAGGTCGGCCTCCCCGCCCCGCTCGCCCGCTACGTCGTCGAGAAGGGCTCCATCACCGTCGACGGCGTCAGCCTCACCGTGGTCGAGGTCGGCGACGACTGGTTCACCATCAGCCTCATCCCCACCACCCTCGACCTGACGACGCTCGGCCTCAAGCAGCCCGGCGCCCCGGTCAACCTCGAAGTCGACGTCATCGCCAAGTACGTCGAGCGGCTGCTCGGCACGGACGCACAGGAGAACGGCAAGTGAACTGGCTCAACTCCGAGGCGTTCACCGTCTTCGGCCAGCACATCATGTGGTCCGACATGATCGGCAACACCATCGGCCTCATGGCCCTGGCCCTCGGCTGGCGCCGCTCCATCCTCACCTGGCCCGCCCAGCTCCTCTCCGGACTGATCCTGGTCGGCGCCTACGCCTCCGCGCACCTCGCCGGCGGAGTCGGCAAGCAGCTCCTCGTCATCGGCGTCGCCGCCTGGGGCTGGTGGCAGTGGAACCGCGGCCGGCAGCAGGCCCAGGACGGCTCCATCGCCGTCCGCTTCGCCACCTGGAAGGAGCGCGGCCTCCTCGCGGGCGGCGCCCTCCTCGGCACCCTCGCCGTCGGCGGGCTCTTCACCCTCTACCCGTCGCTCTCCTGGAGCCCGTGGGCCGACGCGTACATCTTCGTCGGCACCCTCGTCGCGATGGTCGCCCAGGCCCGCGGCCTGGTCGAGTTCTGGTTCGCCTGGCTCCTCGTCGACCTCGTCGGCGTCCCGCTCGCCTTCAGCAGCGGCCTCGCCTTCTCCGGCCTCGTCTACGTCGTCTACTTCGCCCTCGTCCTGTGGGGCATGCGCGACTGGTGGCTCCGGACCCGCACCCCCGTCCTGGAAGGAGCCCCCGCATGAACCCCTGGGACCTCGAAGAGAGGCTCGCCCTCGACCCCGTCGAGCAGGCCATCAGCGACATCGCCGCCGGACGCCCCGTGGTCGTCGTCGACGACGAGGACCGCGAGAACGAGGGAGACCTCGTCATCGCCGCCGAGAAGGCCACCCCCGAGGTCGTCGCCTTCATGATGAGCGAGTGCCGCGGCCTGATCTGCGCCCCCATGGAGCACGACGAGCTGGAACGGCTCCGCCTCCCGCAGATGGTCGAGCACAACACCGAGTCGATGCGGACCGCCTTCACCGTCTCCGTCGACGCGAGCCCCGAGCACGGCGTCACCACCGGCATCTCCGCCGCCGACCGCGCCACCACCCTCCGGATGCTCGCCGGCGGCCACCACGAGCCCTCCGACTTCGTCCGCCCCGGCCACATCTTCCCGCTGCGCGCCCGCGAGGGCGGCGTCCTCGCCCGCCCCGGGCACACCGAGGCCGCCGTCGACCTCGCCCGCCTCGCGGGCCTCCGCCCGGCCGGCGCGATCGTCGAGATCGCCGGCGAGGACGGCGTGATGCTCCGCCTGCCCGAGCTCGTCCCCTTCGCCCGCAAGCACGGCCTCACGATCATCTCCATCGAGGACCTGATCGCCTACCGCCGCTCCGCCGAGCCCACCGTCCGCCGCGAGGCCGAGGTCCACCTCCCGACCGCGCACGGCGACTTCACCGCCTACGGCTACCGCTCCACCGTCGACGGCGTCGAGCACGTCGCCCTCGTCCACGGCGAGATCGGCGACGGCGAGGACGTCCTCGTCCGGGTCCACTCCGAGTGCCTCACCGGCGACGTCTTCCACTCGCTGCGCTGCGACTGCGGCCCCCAGCTCCAGGCCTCCATGGAACGCATCCAGGAGGCCGGCCGAGGCGTCGTCGTCTACCTCCGCGGCCACGAGGGACGCGGCATCGGCCTGCTCTCCAAGCTGCGCGCGTACGAACTCCAGGAGCGCGGCCGCGACACCCTCGACGCCAACCTCGAACTGGGCCTGCCCGCCGACGCCCGCGACTACGCGGCCGGCGCGCGGATCCTCGGCGACCTCGGCGTCCGCAGCCTCCGCCTGATGACCAACAACCCCGACAAGATCGAGGCCCTCACCCGGCACGGCCTCGCCGTCCAGGGCCGCGAGCCGATGCCCGTGACGGCCGGCGAGCACAACCTCCACTACCTGCGCACCAAGCGGGACCGGATGGGCCACGACCTCCCCTGGCTCGACGGCTCCCCCGCCCCCACCTGCGGCAACCAGTAACCACCCCCCGTACGACAACACCGGCTAGGAGAACCATGAGCGGCAAGGGCGCACCCGTCCTCAGCGTGAAGAACTGCGGCGACCTGCGGGTCGCGGTCGTCGCGGCCCAGTGGCACGAGAAGATCATGGACGGCCTCGTGGACGGCGCCCTGCGCGCGCTGTCCGAGCTCGGCATCGACGAGCCCACCCTGCTCCGCGTCCCCGGCAGCTTCGAACTCCCCGTCGTGGCCAAGGTGCTCGCCGGGCGCGGCTACGATGCCGTCGTGGCGCTCGGCGTCGTCATCCGAGGCGGGACGCCCCACTTCGAGTACGTGTGTCAGGGCGTCACCCACGGCCTCACCCAGGTCTCGATCGACACCGGCGTACCCGTCGGATTCGGCGTGCTGACCTGCGACACCGAGGAGCAGGCCCTGGACCGGGCCGGCCTCGAAGGATCCAGCGAGGACAAGGGCCACGAGGCCGTCACCGCCGCTGTTGCTACCGCCACTATCCTCCGCACGGTCAGCGAACCCTGGCGCTAGGGACGAGCCGTCCACCCCGTACTCTTAGGACCATCATGGCGAACGAAACCCTGAAGACCTTCGAAGAGCTCTTCGCCGAGCTGAAGCTCAAGGCGGAGACCGGCGACCCGGCCACCTCCCGCACCGCGGAACTGGTCGGCAAGGGCGTCCACGCGATCGGCAAGAAGGTCGTCGAGGAAGCCGCCGAGGTCTGGATGGCCGCCGAGTACGAGGGCAAGGAAGCCGCCGCCGAGGAGATCTCGCAGCTGCTGTACCACGTCCAGGTGATGATGGTCGCCCGCGGGATCTCGCTCGACGACGTCTACGCCCACCTCTGAGCGCGGACCGTCCCCGAGCACGGCCACCCCGAGCACGCACCCCACGTCTCCCACCACTCCCCAGGCAAAGGAAGCCCACCCCATGCTGCGCATCGCCGTCCCCAACAAGGGTTCCCTCTCCGGACCTGCGTCGGCCATGCTCCATGAGGCCGGCTACCGCCAGCGCAAGGAGTCCAAGGAACTGGTGGTCATCGACCCCGACAACGAGGTCGAGTTCTTCTACCTGCGCCCGAAGGACATCGCCATCTACGTGGCGTCCGGCAAGCTGGACATCGGCATCACCGGCCGTGACCTGCTCCTCGACTCCGGCGCCAGCGCCGAGGAGATCCTGGCGCTGAACTTCGGCCGCTCCACCTTCCGCTACGCCACCCGCCCCGGCACCGCCACCGGCCCGCAGGACTTCGGCGGCATGACGATCGCCACCTCCTACGAGGGCATCGTCGCCAAGCACCTCGCCGACCAGGGCATCGACGCCTCCGTCGTCCACCTGGACGGCGCCGTCGAGACCGCGATCCAGCTGGGCGTCGCCCAGGTCATCGCCGACGTCGTCGAGACCGGCACCAGCCTGCGCAACGCCGGCCTGGAGGTCATCGGCGAGCCGATCCTCACTTCCGAGGCCGTCGTCGTCCGCAGTCACGGCGCCGACACCGACCACCCGCAGGTCCAGCAGTTCCTGCGCCGGCTCCAGGGCGTCCTGGTCGCCCGCAGCTACGTGATGATGGACTACGACTGCCGCGCCGAGCACCTGGAGCAGGCCGTCGCCCTCACCCCGGGCCTGGAGTCGCCGACCGTCTCCCCGCTGCACAACGAGGGCTGGGTCGCCGTCCGCGCGATGGTCCCCGCCAAGGAGGCGCAGCGGATCATGGACGACCTCTACGAGATCGGCGCCCGCGCGATCCTCACCACCGCGATCCACGCCTGCCGTCTCTGACCCCCGCCGCACCACTCCAGGCCGAGGTACCCCGATGTCCGAGTCGTCCACGCCCGCCCTTCCGGTCACCTTCCGGCCGGGCCGCACCCGCGCCGTCCTGCTGACGGTGGGCGTCGCCATGTTCGCCGCGATCACCGCCGTGGCGCTGATGCTGGAGCGGCTCGGACCGGGGGAGCGGGCCAGCTTCGTCTTCACCGCCGCCCTCTTCCTCGGCGTCCTCGTGATGCTGAGCCGCCCCAAGGTCGTCGCCGACAGCGAGGGCGTCACGGTCGTCAACATCACCCGCACCCGGCGCCTCGCCTGGGCGGAGATCCTCCGCGTCAACCTCCGTCCCGGCGACCCCTGGGTCTTCCTCGACCTCAGCGACGGCACCAGCCTGCCGGCCCTCGGCATCCAGCCGGGCATCGCCAAGGAGTCCGCCATCAGGGACGCCCGCGCCCTGCGGGCCCTCGCGGACAGCCGGGGCACCGGAGCCGAGACGGCCTGAGCCCCGGCACGGGTCTCCGGGACGACCCCGGACCGTCCCCCATCCGGGGCGTCCCCCCTGCCACGCGGGGGGCTCGCGTGACTACTCTTGAGGCGGTGGTGCCGGGTGCACCACCGCCTCGCGTGTGCAGGGCCGCCGCCGGCGGCCGGCGAGGCCTCCCTTCGACCCGAGGAGTGACTCCCTCCGGCAATGGACGGATCGTCCGGTAGTACATGCGCCGCCCCCTCGTCCCCCGAGGCGGCGGCATGATCGTCTCCCTGCTGCTCCTGCTGGCAGCCTTCCTCCTGATCCTGGCCAACGGCTTCTTCGTCGCCGCCGAGTTCGGTCTCGTGACCGTCGAGCGCGCGGAGGCCGAGCGGGCCGCGGCCGCCGGCGACCGGCGCGCCCGCACCGTCGTCTCGGCGCTGCGCGAGCTCTCCTTCCAGCTCTCCGGCACCCAGCTGGGCATCACCCTCACCTCGCTCGTCGTCGGCATGCTCGCCGAGCCCGCGCTCGCCGGCCTGCTGCGCGCCCCCCTGACCGCCACCGGGCTCCCCCCGGGCGCTGTCTCCGGGGTCGCCGTGGTGATCGGCATGCTGCTCGCCTCGGCCGTGCAGATGGTCGTCGGCGAGCTGGTGCCGAAGAACTGGGCGGTCTCCCGGCCGCTCCAGGTCGCCCGCTTCGTCGCCGCCCCGCAGCGCCGCTTCTCCGCCGCCTTCCGGCCGGTGATCGCCCTGCTCAACCGGGTGGCGAACGCACTGGTCCGCGCCCTGGGCGTGGAGCCGACCGAGGAGCTCGACTCGGTCCGCACCCCCGGCGAGCTGGAATCCCTCGCCCGGCACTCGGCCCGGGCCGGCGCCCTCGAACAGGACACCGCCGACCTCTTCGTCCGCACCCTGTCCCTGGGCGGCCTCACCGCCGAGCAGGTCATGACCCCGCGGGTGAAGGTCAGCGCCCTCCAGTGGGACGCCACGGCGGCCGACGTCCTCAACCTCACGCGCGCCACCGGCCTCTCGCGCTTCCCGGTCTACCGGGACCGCATCGACGAGGTCGTGGGCATGGTCCACCTCAAGGACGCGCTCGCCGTCGCCGCCGACGCCCGCCCGCGGACCCCGGTCGGACGGATCGCCGTCCCCCCGCTCCTGGTCCCCGAGTCGCTGCCCGTCCAGGCCCTCCTGGAGCGGCTGCGGCGCGAGCAGCCGATCGCCGTCGTCGTCGACGAGTACGGCGGCACGGCCGGCGTCGTCACCCTGGAGGACATCGTCGAGGAGCTCGTCGGAGAGGTCCGCGACGAGCACGACACCGCCGCCGACGCCCGCCCCGAGCTGGCCGCCGCGCCCGCCGAGGACGGCCGCCCCGCCTGGGAGGCCGACGGCTCCTGCCGGGTCCACACCCTGCGCCGGATAGGCCTCGACGTGCCGGACGGCCCGTACGAGACGGTCGCCGGGCTCGTCGCCGACCTCCTGGGCCGGATCCCGGCCCCCGGCGACCGGGCCGAACTGCCCGGCTGGCGGCTCTCGGTCCACCGGGTCGACCGCTTCCGGGCCGAACGGGTCCGGATCGTGCGCACCGCCGCGGTGCCGATGGCGGAGGCGGTCCGATGAGCACCCTCCAGCTCCTCCTCGCCCTCTTCCTCGTCCTGGCCAACGGCTTCTTCGTGGGAGCCGAGTTCGCGCTCGTCTCCGTCCGCCGCAGCCAGATCGAGCCGCTCGGCGGGGCCCGCGCCAGACAGGTGCTGTACGGCCTGGAGAACCTGCCGCGGATGATGGCCGCCGCGCAGTTCGGCATCACCGTCTGCTCGCTCACCCTGGGCGCGGTCGCCGAACCGACCGTCGCCCACCTCCTCGAACCGGCCTTCCACGCGGTCGGCGTGCCGGCCGGGCTCATCCATCCGCTCGGCTATGTGATCGCCCTCGCCGTGGTCGTCTTCCTCCACCTCGTCATCGGCGAGATGGTCCCGAAGAACCTCGCGATGGCCGCGCCCGAACGGACCGCGCTCTGGCTCGCCCCCACCCTGGTCGCCTTCGCCCGGCTCTGCCGGCCGGTGACGGCCGCCCTGGGCGCCTGCTCGGCCGTGGTCCTGCGGGCCTTCAAGGTCGAGCCGAAGGACGAGGTGGAGGCCGTCTTCACCAGTGCGCAGCTCGGCCGGCTGGTCGAGGACGCCGGCCAGGCGGGTCTCCTCGACCCGGCCGAGCAGGAGCGCCTGGAGGACGCCCTGGAGCTGGGCAGCCGCCCGGTCACCGACGTCCTCCTCCCGGCCGCGGCGCTCGTCACCGTCCCGCCGTCGGCCACCCCGGAGCGGATCGAGGAGCTCACCGTGCGGACCGGCTACTCGCGCTTCCCGGTCGTCGCGGAGGACCGCGGGCAGACCGCCTTCCTCGGCTTCGTGCACGTCAAGGACGTGCTGGACCTGGAGGACCGGGAGCGACCGGTGCCGCGGCAGCTGTGGCGTCCGATGGCGACGCTCCGGGCGGAGCTGCCGCTGGACGACGCCCTCACCGTGATGCGCCGGGCCGCCACCCATCTCGCGCAGGTCGCGGACGCCTCCGGCCGGGTCCTGGGCCTGGTCGCCCTGGAGGACGTCCTGGAGACCCTGGTGGGCGAGGTGCGCGACCCGGCACACCGGCTGGGCCCGCCCCCGGCGTCGGCTCCGAGCCCGGTGTCGGCTCCGAGCCCGGCGCCCGCTCCGAGTCCGGCGTCGGCTTCGGGTCCGGCGCCCGCTCGGGGGCCGGCGTCCGCTCCGTCCCCCGCTCCGGCGGGCTAGGCGCGGGTCAGAACGGAGGCTCCTGCTGGGGGCCGCGGTCCGCGGGACCGCGGCCCGACAGCACCTCGCCGTACGCCTGCATCAGGTCCCCGAGCCGCAGCGTCGCCAGGTCCTCGCGGCTCAGCGTGCCGGAGTAGCCGGAGAGCCGCAGGTCCCGGTAGGCGCAGGACTTCTCGTACAGGGTGCGCAGGAAGCGGCCGTTGCCCAGCTCGTCGATCCAGCCCTGCTCGACGACGTGGCCGCTGATCGAGCGCAGCTCCTCCAGAGCCTCCTCGTCCCAGCCGTCGCCGTTCGCCGCGGCCAGCACCTCGCCGATCGCGGTCAGTTCCCGCGGCCGGTAGGACGGGAAGTCGACCCGGGTGGTGAAGCGGGACGACAGCCCGGGGTTGGCGGCGAGCAGCCGGTCCATGCCCTCCGGATACCCCGCCAGGATGACGACGAGGTGGTCGCGGTTGTCCTCGGCCCGCTTCAGCAGCACCTGGAGGGCCTCGTCGCCGTACGCGTCGCCCTTGCTGTAGCCGGAGTTGGAGAGCGCGTACGCCTCGTCGACGAAGAGCACCCCGCCGACCGCCGAGTCGATCAGCTCGTTCGCCTTCACCGCCGTCTGGCCGAGGAACTCGCCGACGAGGTCGGCCCGTTGGGCCTCGACGAGATGGTCGCCGCCGAGCAGGCCGAGCGCGTAGAAGACCCGGCCGAGGATCCGGGCGACCGTCGTCTTGCCGGTGCCGGACGGTCCGGAGAAGACGAAGTGCCGCTTCGGCGGCTGCACCGGCAGCCCCTGCCCCGCCCGCAGGCGGGCCATCTCCAACTGGGCGGAGAGCGCCTTGACCTGACGCTTCACCGGTTCGAGCCCGACCATGCCCTCCAGCTCGGCGAGCGCCTCGGCGAGCAGCGTCGGGTCGGTCGGCCCGGCGGGGAACCGCGGCGGCCCGGGCTGGGCGGGCACCGGAGAGGTGTGCCGTACGACCTCCCGGGGCCCGGCCGGAGCGCCGGGCGGCACCGGGTCGGGGGAGCGGCGCAGCCCGTCGCCGCCGGGGGCGAGCGGCTCCGTCTCGGTGCCGGCGGCGGTGTCCGTGCCGTCCTGCCCGGGGCCCGCGCCGACCGTGCCGAGGGCGACGGCGGCGAGGCCGGCCTGTTCGTCCATGCCGTCGAGTCCGTCGAAGCCGTCGTACTCGGCGATGGCGGCGAGCCGGGCGGCGGTGTCCATGAACGCGGGGTCGACCCGGTGTACCGCCCGGTAGAGGGGGAGGGCGGCGGCGCTCCGGCCGGTGCCCTCGTGGGCGCGGGCGAGCCAGTAGCGCAGCTCCTTGCGCTGCGGCTGCTCGCTGCGGCAGCGCATCAGGGCGGCCGAGAGCAGGGGCTCGGCCTGTCCGTACATCTCCAGGCGCACCCGGGCCATGCCGCCGAAGAGACCCGCCTCGATGCCGAGCAGCGGGTCGTCCACGAGCGGTTCGGTGTGCCGCACCAGCTGATCCCAGTCCTTGACCAGATAGGAGCGGCAGGCGTGCAGGAAGCGGACCTGCGGGTCGGTGTCGACCGGCGGCAGCTCGGCGAGGGCCCGGTCGAGCTCCGGGACGTGCCGCCCGTCGAGCCAGTGGGAGGCGTGGGCGAGCAGCAGGTCGCGCGGGCTCTCCAGCACCGGCTGCACCCACCAACCAAGCCAGTACCAGGAGTTGAGGGTGCGGCGGTGCCGGGCGCGCTGCTCGCCGAAGCGCTCGCGGTTGCGGTACATGCGCAGCAGCGCCGTCGTGGTGTCCACCCGGAGAGCGTGCAGCCCCAGCCAGGCGTCCGCCATGCCGGGATCGATCCGCACCGCGGCCCGGAACTCCTCCTCGGCCTGCGGGTAGGCGCCCATCGTGTAGGCGTCCACTCCGCGCAGCCAGGCGAGTTCGGCGGGGGCCTGCGCGCCCTGTGTGCCGATGTCCATCGGGTCCCCCACAACCGTCGGCGTATGGACGGGATTTGACCGCACCTGCGGGCATCGTACCTGCGCAGGCGGGGTGCGCTTAAGGAGAAGCGCAAGATCCGGAAGCGGTGACCCTGGGTGAGCGCAGGCGGTGGGGAAGGGCCCGGCGGGGGTGTCCGAGGGCGGAACGAAGCCCCCGATCACGGGGGAACAACCGGGGGCTTCGTGTCCGCGGCGGCTGTAGAAAAGCCGCACATTGAGAACGTAAGACCTGTAAGCCCCCGGGGTCAAGCGCCCTCGAGGCACTTGCGGAAGCGGAATTCCGGAGACTCAGTCCACCGCCATCAGGCCGTCACGGTGGGTGATGATCTGGTCCGCGCCCGCCGTCACAGAGGGCCCGGGAAGCCAGTCGTACCCCTCGCTCCGCTCCCGTACCAGGGTGTCGGCGAAGGGCCGCGAGGGGTCCTCCGCGAAATGGCGAGTCTCCGCCACCACCCAGCCGTCCCAGAACTCCGCCTGCTCCGGCCCGTCCCGGTGCCGTCCCCGCTCCCAGGACGCCCCGGCCGACCGCTCCATCCACAACAGCCACGCCAGGTGCGGCCGCAGCTCTCGCCGCCCGGAGCCCACGCCCTCCACCAGCACCACCGGTGCCGCGGGCAGCGGACGGGCGGCGCCGAAGCGCCGCAGATTCCAGTCGTACGGGTGGTAGCGCGCCGTCTCGCCGCGCCCCAGCGGCTCCAGGACCTGGGCACGCAGCCGGGCCGTCCAGGCGAAGAGCTCCTCGTGGGTGGCGAGGTCGTCGAGCCGGAGCACCGGGGCGCCACCGAGGGCGGCGGCGAGCCGGCGGGCGAGGGTGGACTTCCCGGAGCCGGCGTGGCCGTCGACCGCGATCAGCCGCACCGGACCGAGCGAGGGCGGCAGCCGGCGCAGCGCGCGGGCCGCACGGTCGAGGTCGTCCATGCCGCCAGCGTAGGCCAGGGGCCGCCCGCGCAGGTCAGCGCGGTGCCGCCGTCAGTGGTCTGCACCCATGTCGGTGGCCGCGACGCGGGCCGAAGTGCTGGCGAAGGCCCCACCGAGCCGGGATAGTGGGCCCGCGCAGCCCCGTCCGATCGCCGTCCCGTCCTCGACTGGGGGTCCTCGCCATGCCCGGATCAGCCTCACGCCGGACCGTCCTCGCCGCGGCGCTCGCCGCCGCCGCGGGCACCGGGGGAGCCGTGTCGGCCACCGCGGCCGAACCCGGTCCCGCGGAGCCGGACTCCGCCGCCCCGGCCGCCGCCGCGACCGTCGCCAACCGCTTCTGGTCGACCTTCACCGACTGGCGCTCCGGGACCGCCGAGGGCACCCGGCCCGTCGCCGGGCACCGCCCCGGACTGGTCCTGGAGGCGCCCCTGGGCCGTACCGACTACACCGACCCGCACACCGGGACGACCTCCGCCTGGGAGTACGCCCGCTGGACCTCGCCGGAACACACCCCCGCGGTGCCCGCCACGGAGGTGATCGCCTCCTGGAACGCCCACACCCCGGCCGGCACCTGGATCCAGGTCGAGCTCTCCGGCGCCTACTCCGACGGGACGCGGACCCCGTGGTTCGTGATGGGCCGCTGGGCGTCGGGCGACGCCGACATCAAGCGCACCTCGGTCGACGACCAGACCGACGGGCGCGGCACCGTCTGGACCGACACCCTCGCCGTCGACGACCCGGCGAGCGGCCTCCGCCTCGTCTCGTACCGCCTCCGGCTCACCCTCCACCGCCGGCCGGGCACCGCGCTCACCCCCACCGTGTGGCGGCTCGGCGCGATGGCCTCGGACGTCCCGGACCGCTTCACCGTCCCGGCCTCCGCGCCCGGCCTCGCCCGCGAGCTGACCGTCCCGCGCTACTCGCAGAACACCCACATCGGCCAGTACCCCGAGTACGACAACGGCGGCGAGGCCTGGTGCAGCCCGACCTCCTCGCAGATGATCGTCGAGTACTGGGGCCGCGGCCCGTCCGCCGCCGACCTGGCCTGGGTGAACCCCGACTACGCCGACCCCCAGGTCTGCCACGCGGCCCGCTTCACCTACGACCACCAGTACTCCGGCTGCGGCAACTGGCCCTTCAACGCCGCCTACGCCGCCGCCTACCCCGACCTGAACGCCGTCGTCACCCGGCTCCGCTCGCTCACCGACCTGGAGGCCCTGATCCGCGCCGGAATCCCGGCCATCACCTCACAGTCCTTCCGCAAGGAGGAACTGACCGGCGCCGGCTACGGCACCGCGGGCCACCTGATGACCGTCATCGGCTTCACTTCCGAAGGCGACGTGATCGCGAACGACCCCGCCTCCCCGACCAACGAAGCCGTCCGCCGGGTCTACCGCCGCCGCGAGTGGGAGAACATCTGGCTGCGTACGAAGAGGTACGACGCGAACGGCAAGGTCAGAAGCGGTACGGGCGGCGTCTGCTACGTCTTCTGGCCGGTCGGGCCGACACCGGCTCAGCGCCGCGCGCTGCAGTCGCTCGGCCTGGTGTGAGCACGCGCGGCCCGACGGCCGCCTCGACGACCCGACGGCAGCGCTCGTTCGGGCGGGTTTCCCACCGGCCCCCCGCGCTGCGGCCCACGGTCGTCCCGCCGGGGAGCTGACCCGCGCCTCCGGCTCGGCGTGAAGCGGTGCGACGCACCCGGGAAGTGGTGTCCGGCACAGGCCGGGCTGCTCCCGTGCTTCCCCGGCCGGCCGATTCCCTTGCGGCGCAAGGCGCTTCGGGGCGTGGGCGTGCTCCGAGGCGCACGGCGGGCGGGCGGGGGTGTGAGGGACGTCTCTGGTGGCGGGGCGGGGGTCTGGCCCATGGTGGTGGGCATGAGCGCCACCACCACCTTCGCGGCCCGTCTGTTCACGCGTACGCGCACCGGCGGGCCCCAGGACGACCGGGGCCCCGAGCTCCTGGAGCACCTTTTGGGCTGGACCCTCGTCGTCCTGCTCGCCGTCCTCGTCACCCGCGCGGGCCTCATGTGACCCGGCGGGCGGTCAGCGGGCTCCGCCCTGGGCGACCAGGACGCCGCTGACGCGGACCGTCCGGTCGGCCCAGACGGGGCCCGCCGCCAGCCGCGCCCACTCCGGGTCCCGGCGCCCGGGCAGGGTGCGGCCCTGGCTTGCCCAGAGGGAGTACAGCGCCTCGTAGATCGGCGGGTCGGGGTGGACCTGTACGGGGACCGGCGCGGGTGTCGGCACGGGCACCGGAGCCGGGGCGACGGTGGTGGGGGTCGGGGTGGGCCAGGGCGCCGCGTGCGGCGCCGGGCCCGGAATCCCGGCCGGACCCGGGGCCGGGCCGGCGGCCGGGGGCGGTGCCGTGGAGGGCGTGGGAACCGGGGACCGCGGGGGGACCGGTGCCGGCGCGGCGCCGTCCGGGGCCGGGTCCGAGGGGCCGGAGGCCTCCGGAATCCAGGGAAGAACCGATTCTTCACCGCGCGGTTCGGTCTGCCGATGCCGACCGACTCCGCTGGGTGTGGAGTACAGCGTGGTCATGCCCGGACCAACGCGCCCCGGGGCCGCCGGGTCACCGCCCGGCGGATTCGGGCGCCAGTTCGCGCCCTACCCATTGCTTATCCGGCGCTTATGCGCGCCCTCCGCTCGCCACCCGCGCACGCCCCCGCCCGCGGCCCGCCCCTCCGGAGCCCCTCGCCCGCGTCGCGCCCGGCTGGAGCCCTCTGGCCGGCGCCCCGCCCCTCCGGAGCCGTCACGCCCGCGGCCCGCCCCTCCGGATCCCTCTCGCCCGCGTCGCGCCTGACTGGAGCCCCCTGGTCGGCGCCCCGCCCTTCCGGAGCCCCCTCGCCCGCGTCGCGCCCGGCTGGAGCCCCCTGGTCGGGGCCCGCCCTTCCGGAGCCCTCTCGCCTGCGGCCCGCTCGCGCGACGGCCTCCTCCCGCCCGCACTCCGGCACCTGACGTTGCGTCAAGGCCCTTCCGCGGAGCAGGAGGTCAGCTGCGGATTCCCCCTCCGGCCTTACGCGGATCGACCGGCAGCTTCCCGCCACGCAGGGAGCCCCGTTCCGCACGCCCAGGGTCGGCTGACCCCCGAAGGTCGTCGCTTCGTCCAGGCCGGAAACTGAGGGCGGCATGGTCGTCGCGCGGGCGCCGATCCCCGTGGGCGCGCGGCGCCGCGGCACGCGAGCGTGATGCCGGGGATCGCGTACCGCCAGGCGTACTTCGGCAAGGCCGGGGTCCACGAGGACCTCGACCAGCTGATCCCGCGCCGCGCCACCCTCGCGGCGACGGCGCGGGGGACCCGCTGGGCCGTGGGAGGCCGGCCTCAGGCCGCGCGGCGCAGCTGCGTCGCGCGGATCGGCCGCGAGCCGGGGCCGCCGATGTGCGAGAACGGCTGGGTCCGCCAGTCGAGCCCCTGGGGGAGCGTCAGCAGGAGCGCGGTGTCCTGCTCCTGGACGCCCGCCTCGGCGTCGGCGGACTCCGCCTCGTCGGCGGCCCGGCCGGTGCCCGGGCAGACCGTGAGGGTGAAGGGGTTCCACGGCGACGGGCAGAGCGCGTGCTCGGGCAGCGCGTCCTCGTCGGCGAGCAGCGCGATCGGCTGGTCGCACTCCGGGCACACCACCCGGTACATCTCAAAGGTGTCGTACGCGTCGAACTCGTCGGACGGCTCGACGGAATCAACGGGCTCCTGCATGGAGAATCTCCCCCTCGGACCGGTCGGCCGATACTGTGCGGCCGGAACCACAGCAAGCCCTTCCCATACGGAAGTCCGCATAACCGTGAGGGAGGCCCGGGATGCCTCCGGCAAACCTGTGGCGTTCGTCACATGCCTGTCGCAGGTGCCCCGTGAGGGCCCATAGCGGCCGATAAGGCCCCCTCCCGGTTGGGCCCGGGACCCTTCGGCGCCATAGGGTCGGCGCATGGAGGAGCTGGATCGTCAGATCGTCGAGTTGCTCGTCAAGGACGGGCGCATGAGCTACACCGACCTGGGCAAGGCCACCGGCCTGTCCACGTCGGCCGTGCATCAGCGCGTCCGCCGCCTGGAGCAGCGCGGAGTCATCCGCGGCTATGCCGCCGTCGTCGACCCCGAGGCGGTGGGCCTGCCGCTGACCGCCTTCATCTCGGTCAAACCCTTCGACCCCAGCGCCCCCGACGACACCCCCGACCGGCTCGCCGACATCCCCGAGATCGAGGCCTGCCACAGCGTCGCCGGTGACGAGAACTACATCCTCAAGGTCCGGGTCGCCACGCCCCTGGAGCTGGAGCACCTGCTCAGCCGGATCCGCTCCCAGGCGCACGTCTCCAGCCGCACCACCGTCGTCCTGTCCACCCCGTACGAAGCCAGGCCGCCCCGCATTTAGCCTGGTCGCATGAGCGACACCCTGAACTCCGGCGAACACCGCACCGTGCTGCTGCGCGGTGGAGAAGTCCACAGCCCCGCCGACCCCTTCGCCACGGCCATGGTCGTGGAGCGCGGTCACATCGCCTGGGTGGGGGAGGAGGGCGCCGCCGACGCCTTCGCCTCCGGCGTGGACGAGGTGATCGACCTGGAGGGCGCGCTCGTCACCCCGGCCTTCGTGGACGCCCATGTGCACACCACGGCCACCGGCTTCGCCCTCACCGGCCTCGACCTCTCCTCCGCCGCCTCGCTGGCCGAGGCGGCGGTGCTGATCCGCGCCCACGCCGACGCCCGCCCCGGGGACCGCATCCTCATCGGCCACGGCTGGGACGCCTCCCGCTGGCCCGAGCGGCGCCCGCTCACCCGCGAGGAGCTCGACGGCCTCACCGGCGGCCGCCCGCTCTACCTGACCCGGATCGACGTCCACTCCGCCGTCGTCAGCACGGCGCTGCTCGACCTCGTCCCCGGCGTACGGGAGCTCGACGGCTTCCACGGCGGGCGCGCGCCCCTCACCGGCGACGCCCACCACGCCGTGCGCGCCGCCGCCTTCGCCGCCGTCTCGCCGGCCCAGCGCGCCGAGGCCCAGCGCGCCGCCCGCGCCCACGCGGCGTCCCTCGGCATCGGCACCCTCCACGAGTGCGGCGGGCCGCGGATCTCCTCCGAGGACGACTTCACCGGCCTGCTGGACCTCGCCCGCAGCGAGCCCGGCCCCCGGGTGGTCGGCTACTGGGCGGACCTCGACATCGAGCGGGCCCGGGCCCTCGGTGCCCTCGGCGCGGCCGGCGACCTCTTCGCCGACGGCTCGCTCGGCTCGCACACCGCCTGCCTCCACGAGCCGTACGCGGACGCCGGTCACACCGGCGCCGCCCACCTGGACGCCGCCGCGGTCGCCGCGCACGTCGTCGCCTGCACCGAGGCGGGGCTCCAGGCCGGCTTCCACGCCATCGGCGACGCCGCGGTGAGCGCCGTCGTGGACGGCGTCAGGGCCGCCTCCGAGAAGCTCGGCCTCGCCCGCGTCCGGGCCGCCCGGCACCGCGTCGAGCACGCCGAGATGCTCACCCCCGAGACCGTCGCCGCCTTCGCCGAGCTCGGACTGACCGCCTCCGTCCAGCCCGCCTTCGACGCCCTGTGGGGCGGCGAGGACGGCATGTACGCCGAGCGGCTCGGCGCGGAGCGGGCCCGCACCCTCAACCCGTACGCGGCCCTGCTGCGGGCCGGCGTGCCGCTGGCCTTCGGGTCGGACAGCCCGGTCACCCCGCTGGACCCGTGGGGGACGGTCCGGGCCGCCGCCTTCCACCGCACCCCCGAGCACCGGATCTCGGTCCGGGCCGCCTTCACCGCCCACACACGCGGCGGCTGGCGAGCGGTCGGCCGGGACGACGCCGGCATCCTGGTGCCGGGGGCGCCCGCGGACTACGCCGTCTGGCGGACCGGTGACCTGGTCGTCCAGGCGCCCGACGACCGGGTCGCCCGCTGGTCCACCGACCCCCGGTCCGGAACGCCCGGTCTGCCCGATCTGTCGCCCGGCGTGGAACTCCCCGTCTGCCTGCGGACCGTGGTGTACGGGCAGACGGTTTTCGTACGACCGAACGAGTGATGTCGGGTTGACGACCACCCGGATGTACGCACCACGGGCCCGTCCTCGACCTGCGGATCGTCCCGTCCGGCCTGCGGCTTCTCGGGAACCCCGCAGGTCAAACGGGTGTTGACAGCCGACCGTCCTGGCCCGGTAGGTTCTCACGCGTCCACCACAGGACGTCCGACCGGACCACACCTCCTCGCCCGCGCCGACCGCCGCCCGCGCCTCGGCCGCGAGGGAAGGTTTCGCCGGCGGAAGGTGCGACCCGGGTGGGGCCCGGACGTTCAGTAGACAACGGCCTTGTGTCGATCCGCAGCCGGCGGGTCCCGGGTCGGACCGAAGGACGTCGGGCCCCGCACCGCACTCCGTGCCGGGGTCGCACGTGTCACACCCCGCAGGACCGGACCAGGTCGGAGACCTCGCTAAGGTGGTGGCCTGTGTCTGTATCCGAAGGGGCAGTAGTGAACGACGGTGGCGTGAGGCGTTACGGCCCGCTCGGCAAGGCCTTGGTGATCATTCCGACCTACAACGAGGCGGACAACATCAGGCCGATCGTCGCGCGGGTGCGGGAGGCCGTCCCTGAGGCGCACATCCTCGTCGCCGACGACAACAGCCCCGACGGCACGGGCAAGTTCGCCGACGAGCTCGCGGCCGACGACGACCACGTCCACGTCCTGCACCGCAAGGGCAAGGAGGGGCTGGGCGCCGCCTACCTCGCGGGCTTCCGCTGGGGCATGGAGAACGGCTACGAGGTCCTCGTCGAGATGGACGCCGACGGCTCCCACCAGCCCGAGGAACTGCCCCGCCTGCTCACCGCGCTCAAGGGCGCCGACCTCGTCCTCGGCTCCCGCTGGGTCCCGGGCGGCCGGATCGTGAACTGGCCGAAGTCCCGCGAGTTCATCTCGCGCGGCGGCAGCCTGTACTCCCGCCTGATGCTCGACGTCCCGATCCGCGACGTCACCGGCGGCTACCGCGCCTTCCGCAAGGAGACCCTGGAGGGCCTCGGCCTGGAGGACGTCGCCTCGGCCGGCTACTGCTTCCAGGTCGACCTCGCCCGCCGCGCCGTCGCCGCCGGCTTCCACGTCGTCGAGGTCCCCATCACCTTCGTCGAGCGCGAGATCGGCGACTCCAAGATGAGCAGGAACATCGTCGTCGAGGCCCTGTGGCGGGTCACCGGCTGGGGCGTCGCGGCCCGCGCCGAGAAGCTCTCCAAGGCCCTGGGCCGCAAGAACGCCTGACGGCACGGGCACCGCCCGCCCTGCGACCCGGCCCCGAGGGGCCGGGTCGATCCTTTCCTTGCGCCGTCCTTTCCTTACGCCGCCTTGGCGGGGTTCCAGGCACACTGGAGCCCATGACGACCGGCGCACCGCCCCCGCAGACCCATCGGCGCTCCCGGGCGCGCACCCTGCTCCCGCTGGGCCTGGCCGCCTGGCTGGTCCTGGAGATCTGGCTCCTCACCGTCGTGGCGGACGCCGCCGGCGGGCTCACCGTGCTGCTCCTGCTGATCGGCGGGGTCGTGCTCGGCACCGTGGTGATCAAGCGGGCCGGGCGCCGGGCCTTCGCCCATCTCACCGCCGCCTTCCAGCAGGCCCAGGCCGCCGCGCAGAGCGGTACGACCCCGACCGCGGCCGGCCGCGAGGGCGCCGAGGACCGCAACGGCTTCCTGATGCTCGGCGGACTGCTCCTGATGATCCCCGGGCTCCTCTCCGACGCGGCCGGACTGCTGCTCCTCGTGCCCCCGGTGCGGGCGGCCCTGGGCCGCGCCGCGGAGAGGGCGGTCGAGCGCCGGATGGCCGCGGCGCCTGCCGGCAGCCTCCAGGACGCCTTCCAGCAGGCCCGTATCCGCCGCCCGGCCGGGAAGGTGGTGCAGGGCGAGGTCATCCGCGACGACGCTCCCCAGGGGCCGTACGGCCCCGCCGGCGACCGCCGCCCGCCGCTGACGCCCTGAGACCGGCCGCGTACCCGGGCGCCCGCCCCTCCGGGACGCGGGCGCGGCAACGCCGAGGGGCCCGGTACACGGATCGTGTACCGGGCCCCTCGGCGTTGCTCGTGCCGGGTCGTCCGTCAGGCGGACTTCCGGCTGTCGCGCGGATGCACCGCGATGTTCATGGCGCCGGAGCGCAGGACGGCCAGCCTCTCGGCGAGGACCTCCTCCAGCTCCTCACGGGTACGCCGCTCCATGAGCATGTCCCAGTGCGTACGCGCCGGCTTGCCCTTCTTCTCCTCGGGTCCGTCGCCGTCCACCAGGAGTGCCTGGATTCCGCAGACCTTGCATTCCCACTCCGGCGGAATTTCCGCCTCCACCGAGAAGGGCATCTCAAAACGATGGCCCTTCTCGCATGCGTACTCCACGGCCTGGCGAGGTGCCAGATCGATGCCGCGGTCGGTCTCGTAGCTGGTCACCACGAGGCGCGTGCCGCGAAGAGCTCGCTCACTCATGAATCGTGCCTCCCGGGCTTGTCGCCCACAGGACAGGTGTCGCTGTCGTCGTCATCCGGTCAACGTCCGGTCGGCGAGAAAGATTCCCGTTCCGGGTAATGCGTCGCCCGTCGTGCCGCCCCTTGTTGTACCCACCAGTGCCCGTTTTGTCACATCTGGCGGCAGATGTGACTCATCGTCTTCACTGAAGCAGCGCGCAGTAACGGTCCGCCTGGCAGGCCAAACGCGTACACTACCGGCCTTTTACTTCCGCGTCTAAATTCGTTCGGGCACCACATTCCCCGCCTCCCTGGCCGCCTCGCGCACCGGCACCCGCGCGAGGAGGACGAATCCGGCCACGAAGAAGATCACCAGGGAGATGATGGCAGCTCGATAGCTTCCGGTCAGCTGGTTCACGAGCCCGAACACCAGCGGGCCCAGCCAGCTCAGTCCCCGGTCGCTCAGCTCGTACGCGGAGAAGTACTCCGCCTCCTTGCCCTCCGGCACCGTGTGCGAGAACAACGAGCGCGACAGCGCCTGCGTCCCGCCCATCACCAGGCCGATGGCCGCCGCCAGGAAGTAGAAGAAGACCGGCGCCCCGGCCGGCAGGAAGTACCCCGCCAGCAGGATGAGGGTCCACACGACCAGGGCCCCCAGAATCGTCCGCTTGGCCCCGTGCGTCCGGGCGACCCGGCCCATCGCGAGCGCCCCGGCCACCGCGAGCACCTGCACCAGCAGGACCGCCGTGATGAGCGTCGTCTGCTCCAGCCCCAGCTCGTTCTTGCCGAAGACGGCCGCCTGCGAGATCACCGTCTGTACCCCGTCGTTGTAGACGAGGTAGGCGAGCAGGAAGGCGAGCGTCTTCGGGTGGTTGCGCATGTCGACGAGCGTGGCCCGCAGCTGGCGCCAGCCGGCCCCCACCGCGCCCGTCCCGTCCGCCTCCACCGCGCCGCCCGCCGGCAGCCCCCGGTCGCGTAGCCGCTTCAGCGGGATCAGCGCGAAGGCGCCCCACCAGAGTCCGGCGGAGGCCAGGCAGATGCGGACCGCCTCGCCCGCCGACAGGCCGAAGGACTCGTGGCCCGAGTACAGGACGAGGTTGAGGACCAGGACGAGCGCGCCCGAGGTGTAGCCGAACGCCCAACCGCGCGACGAGACCGCGTCCCGCTCCTCCGGCTCGGAGATCTGGGGCAGGTAGGAGTTGTAGAGCATCATCGACACCGCGAGCGCGGCGTTCGCCACGACGAGCAGCAGGGCGCCGAGCAGATAGCGGTCGTCCTTCAGGAAGAACATGCAGGTCGTCGCGCCCGCCCCGAGGTAGGCGGCCGCCGCGAGCAGCGGCTTCTTCCGGCCCCGGCGGTCGGCCGCCGCGCTCACCAGCGGCATCGCGACGATCGCCACCACGAGCGACGCCGAGACCGCGTAGGCGAAGAGCGAGTCGACGTGCACCGGGACGCCGAGCGGGTACACGTGCGTCCCGCCGCCGGCCGCCGCCTTCGCCAGCTCGTTCAGGTACGGACCCAGGAACACGGTCACGACGGTGGTCGAGTACACCGAGCAGGCGAAGTCGTAGAAGTACCAGCCGCGCTGCTCCCGTCTGCGCTCGGCCGGATCGGTGATGGGCCCCTCGGGCCCGGTCGTCTCGGCGGTCACGGCCGCACGCCCCCCTCGCTCGTCCCCGTCCCGGGGGCGCCCGCTCGCCCTCAGACCCATGCCCCGCGGGCGATGAGGACCTCGCGCAGCGTCTCCAGATGATCGGTCATGATGCCATCGACCCCCAGGTCGAGGAGAGACTCCATGCGCTCCGGATCGTTCACGGTCCACACGTGCACCTGGAGCCCGCGCGCGTGCGCCGCCCGGACGAAGCGGCGGTCCACCACGCGGACCCCGCCCTGCGTCTCCGGGACCTGCGCCGCCACGGCGCCCGCCCGCAGCGGGGCCGGCAGGCCGAGCGAGCGCAGCCGCAGGGCCGCGACGCCGGTGACGCCGAACGAGGTGGCGAGGCGCGGACCCGCGAGGCGCTGGGCGCGGGCGATCCGGGCCTCGGTGAAGGAGCTGACCAGGACCCGGTCCCAGGCCGCGGTGCGGGAGATCAGGTCGACCAGCGGGCCGAGCGCCGACTCGGTCTTCAGATCCACGTTCCAGCGCGCCTCGGGGAACTCCTGGAGCAGGTCCTCGAAGAGCGGCAGCGGCTCCTTGCCGGCCACCCGGGCCTCGCGCACCGCCGCCCACGGCAGGTCCCGGATCCGGCCCGCGGTGTCCGTCACCCGGTCGAGGGTCGCGTCGTGGAAGGCGACCAGCACGCCGTCGGCGGTGGTGTGGACGTCGGTCTCGAAGTAGCGGTAGCCCGCGGCGGCGGCCCGGCGGAACGCGGCCGCGGTGTTCTCCAGGCCGTCCGCCGTGCCGCCCCGGTGGGCGAAGGGCAGGGGGGACGGGTGGTCGAGATAGGGGTGTCGTACGCGAGTCACCGCCGCAGTATGGCGCCTTCCGGTGACTCCGCGGTGACGGCCGCCTCGACGGGCCGCGGCTCCGGGACCGCGAAGAAGCGGAGGAAGAACTGGGCGAGCGGGCCGATCGTCAGCGCGTACAGGAGCGTGCCGACGCCGACGGACCCGCCGAGCAGGAAGCCGGTCGTGACCACCGCCACCTCGATCAGAGTCCTGGTCAGCCGGATCGACCAGCCGGTCACCCGGTGCAGGCCCGTCATCAGGCCGTCGCGCGGACCGGGCCCGAAGCGGGCCGCGATGTAGAGACCGGTCGCCAGGGCGTTCAGGACGATGCCCAGCACCATGAGGGCGCCGCGCGTCACCAGGCCGTGGCCGTCCGGGAGCAGCGCGAGGGTGCCGTCCATCGCCAGGCCGATCACGAAGACGTTCGACACCGTGCCCAGGCCCGGGCGCTGCCGGAGCGGGATCCACAGCAGCAGCACGATGGCGCCCACGATGATCAGGACCACCCCGATCGTCAGCCCGGTCAGCCCGGCCAGGCCCTGGTGGAGCACGTTCCACGGCTCCATGCCGAGCCCCGCCCTGACCAGCAGGGCCGAGCTGGCCCCGTACAGCGCGAGGCCGGCGTACAGCTGGACCAGCCGTCGGGTCAGATGCCGGCCGCGGGAGCCGGAGGCGATGGACATGGAGGTGCCCCCCTGAGGTGGTGTGTGGCGGAAGATCGCGGCCCGCTGTGGTGCGAGTGGACCGACCCATGCCACTCTGTGGCGGGAGAACGGATGCCAACCATGGCCAATTCGATGAAGGTGGACTGATTTCCATGGCTCAGTGGACTTCGGCCGTCGGGGCCGCCCAGCTCGCCCGGCAGCTCCAGGCGCAGCAGCCCCGCCCCGCGGGACCCGGCGCCCGGAAGCCCCCCGCCTACCGCGCCCTCGCCGACGGCATCCGCCTGCTCGTCCTGGAGGGCCGGGTGCCGGTCGCCGCCCGGCTGCCCGCCGAGCGGGAACTCGCGCTCGCCCTCACCGTCAGCCGCACCACCGTCGCCGCCGCCTACGAGACGCTGCGCACCGAGGGCTTCCTGGAGTCCCGGCGCGGCGCCGGCAGCTGGACCGCCGTCCCGGCCGGCAACCCGCTGCCCGCGCGCGGCCTCGAACCGCTGCCGCCGGAGACCCTCGGCTCCCTCATCGACCTCGGCTGCGCCGCGCTGCCCGCCCCCGAGCCCTGGCTGACCCGCAGCGTCCAGGGAGCCCTGGAGGAGCTGCCGCCGTACGCGCACACCCACGGGGACTACCCGGCCGGGCTCCCCGCGCTGCGCGCCACGCTCGCCGAGCGCTACACCGCCCGCGGCATCCCGACGATGCCCGAGCAGATCATGGTGACCACCGGCGCGATGGGCGCCATCGACGCCATCTGCCACCTCTTCGCCGGGCGCGGCGAGCGGATCGCCGTCGAGTCCCCGTCGTACGCGAACATCCTCCAGCTCATGCGGGAGGCGGGCGCCCGGCTGGTCCCCGTCGCCATGTCCGAGGGACTCGGCAGCTGGGACCTGGGGCGCTGGCGCCAGGTGATGCGCGAGGCCGCGCCCCGCCTCGCGTACGTGGTCGCCGACTTCCACAACCCGACCGGCGCCCTCGCCGACGAGGACCAGCGCCGGGGGCTCGTGGAGGCCGCCCGGGCGGCCGGCACCGTCCTGGTCGTCGACGAGACCATGACCGAGCTCCACCTCGACGCGGACGTGGCGATGCCCCGGCCGGTCTGCGCCTTCGACCCGGCCGGCTCCACCGTCCTCACCGTCGGCTCGGCGAGCAAGGCGTTCTGGGCCGGGATGCGCATCGGCTGGGTCCGGGCCGCGCCCGACGTCATCCGCTCCCTCGTCGCCGCCCGCGCCTACGCCGACCTGGGCACCCCGGTCCTGGAGCAGCTCGGCGTCAACTGGCTGATGCGCACCGGCGGCTGGGAGGAGGCCGTCGACCTGCGCAGGGCGCAGGCCCGCGAGAACCGGGACGCGCTCGTCGCGGCGGTCCGCAGGGAACTGCCGGAGTGGGAGTTCGACGTGCCGAAGGGCGGCCTGACGCTCTGGGTGCGCACCGGCGGGCTCTCCGGCTCACGGGTGGCGGAGGCGGGCGAGCGGGTCGGCGTCCGCGTCCCCTCCGGCCCCCGCTTCGGCGTCGACGGCGCCTTCGAGGGGTACATCCGCCTGCCGTTCACCGTCGGCGGCCCGGTCGCCGAGGAGGCCGCCGCCCGGCTGGCCGCCGCCGCTCGGCTGGTCGAGTCGGGCCTCGGCGGGGGAGCGGAGCCCCTCAGGACGTTCGTGGCCTGAGGGGACGCGTGCGCCTGCCGCGCGCACGCGCGCGTGGAGACAGCGATGGCCGGTACGGAGAGACGGCGATGGCCGGTACGGGCGGGTCCGTACCGGCCATCGCCGTCTCCTGACTCCGGCGGGATCAGCCCTCCGCCGGGACCGGGGCGTGGCGGGGGAGAGGGGCGGGGGTCGGTTCGGCCGCCGCCTCCGGGACCTTCTCCAGGGCCACCGTGGCCGCCGCCCGCCGCTCCGGCAGGAGGTCGAGGACGGCCTGCCGGTCGGCGTCGCCGGCGGCGTCGTCGTACGGGTCGGGCGTGGCCGGCACCTGGAGGCGGAGGACCGGCCCGGTGCCGAGGCGGGCGTAGCCGCGGCCGGGCGGGACCTGCGGGGTCGGCGTGGTGTGCGGGGCGGCGCCGAGCACCGCGGCGATCTGCTCGGGGGAGGCGGGGCCGAGCACCACGCGGGCGCGGGCGTGCGCGCGTACCCCCTCGTGGAGCGCGTCGGCGGTGTCGAACTGCTCCGCCACCACCACCGTCACCTGGGCCGCCCGGCCGTGCCGCAACGGCGCCTGGAGCAGTTCCTGGGGGTCGGGCCGGCCCTCGGCGGCGGCCAGGTGGCCGAGGACGCCGGGGCGGTCGAGGAGGATCCACAGCGGGCGGCGGGTGTCCGCGGGGGCGGGGCGCCCCGCCTGCCGGGCGCGGTTCGCGGTGATCAGCCGCCGCTCGGTCTCCTGGGCGGCCCATTCCAGGCTCTCCAGGGCGCCGGACAGTTCGCTCTCGACGCCGAGGACGCCGTCACGGCCGACCAGGCAGGCGTACTCGCCGGCGCCGGCCCCGTCCACGATCAGCACGTCGCCGTGGGCGAGGGCCTGGAGCGCCAGGGAGCGCAGCAGGGAGGTGGTGCCGCTGCCGGGCTGGCCGACGGCGAGCAGGTGCGGCTCGGTGGAGCGGGGGCCGGTGCGCCAGACGACGGCCGGCGCGTCCTCGGAGCCGTCCGCCGAGACGACCGGCACGGTCCGCTGCACGGCGTCGGCGTCCGTGAAGCCGAGGACGGTCTCGCCGGGGGCGGTGACGAACCGCTGTGCGGCGATGGTGGTCGGCAGCGCGGCCAGTACGTGCATGTCGAGCCGGTTGCCCTCCTCGTCCCACTCGAAGAGGTACTCGCGGCCGCGGCCCGACTTGGCGTGCAGGAGCTGCTCGATGCGGGCGCGGGAGGCGGCCTCGCCGTCGGTGAAGTACGGGGGGTAGGAGATCCGCAGCCGCGTCAGGCGGCCGCTGTCGTCGAAGGCGTGGTCGCCGAAGGCCCGGGACCAGTCGCCGCCGTGGGCGAAGAGCGGGTCGGGGTCGTCGGGGACGGAGAAGTACGGCACCAGGGCCTCGTAGAGCCCCTTCAGCCGGGCGGTCTCCGCCTCGTCGGGGCCGGTCTTGACGACCGGTTTCTCACGCCCCTTCCACGCGGCGGCACCCATGAGCGCGACGAGCGCGAGCAGCGGCCCGTACGGCGCGAGGGCGACGACCAGGAGGCAGGCCGCGACCAGGAACAGCGTGGGACCGCGCCGTTCCTTGGGGGTCGCGGCCCACTTGGCGCGCGCGGTCGCGGCCAGTTTCCGCAGACCGCGGGAGACCGTGATCAGCGGGTGGAGCACGTCGGTGGCGCTGTCGGCGGCCGACCGCGCGATCTCTCGGCCGCGCGCCAGCTGCGCGCCGCCGTTGCTCAGAATGCGGGGGAGTGGTCGCCGGTACACGTCGTGCTCCTGGAGGGGTGGAAGGGGGTGAGTGGCGTCAGAACTTGATTCCGCCCAGCAGGCCGGCCAGGCTCTGGCCGCCCGCGGTGATGCTCGGTGCGATGGCGGTGCCCGCCAGGTAGAAGCCGAAGAGCGCGCAGACGAGGGCGTGCGACGCCTTGAGGCCGTCCTTCTTGAAGAACAGGAAGCAGATGATGCCGAGCAGGACGACGCCTGAGATGGACAGGATCATGGGGTGTTCTCCTGGTTGAGGGGACAGTCACGATGAGTCCTTCCAGGTTCACGGCAAGTATCTATGTGACTAAAGGTGCATTCGGGTGAATGGCGGGCGTTTTCACTTGACCGGCGGAGGGAGAGGGCCGTTCCGGGTGGCGAAAGCGTCGAAGTGGGGTAGGGGAGCCGTCGGAGACGGAGGTCACGGGGGGTGGACGCCGTGATCCTTGCCTCGGCCGGACGCGGTCATGTCACCGCGCGGGCAGTACCCTGTCGATTCACTCGTACGGCCGCGCGTGCCGTGCGCAGGTCAAGGGCAGGCGATACCGGGCGACAGGCGCGCGGTACGCGGTCGGAGCACGGAAGGCGGTTGTGGAGATGAGCGAGACCCCGGACCCCGAGGTCGTCGAGCTGGCGTCGAAGGTCTTCGACCTGGCGCGCACCGGCGACGCGGCGGCCCTCGCCGCCTACCTCGACGCGGGCGTCCCCGCGAACCTCACCAACGACCGGGGCGACACCCTCGTCATGCTCGCCGCCTACCACGGCCACGCCGACGCCGTCACGGCCCTCCTGGAGCGCGGCGCCGACGCCGACCGCGCCAACGACCGGGGCCAGACCCCGCTCGCCGGAGCCGTCTTCAAGGGCGCCGACGCCGTCATCCGTGCCCTCCTCGCCGGCGGCGCGAATCCGGAGTCCGGGACTCCGTCCGCCGTGGACACCGCCCGCATGTTCGGCAAGACCGAACTCCTGGAGCTCTTCACCACCAGGTGAACGCGGCCTGAACCCCAGGTGGGAACGGGTCCGTAAATGTGGTCGCGACCGTGCGGACGGTCGGTCATCATGACGACAAGCCCGGCCGTCCGACCGGGCTCCGGACGAGAGGCAGAGGAAGATGAGCAGCGCGCACAAGCGACGTACGACGGACGGCCCGACCTGTTGTCCCACGGCCTACTAGGCCGGGCTCCGCGCGGACGGGCCCTGCGCCCGGCCTCCGCCGCCCCGGTCCACCCGTCGTGACGACAGCTTGATGTGAGGCGTCTTCCCATGTTCGAACCAGCCATAGCGCCGAGCGGCACCCTGCTCGGCCTGCTGCAGAGGGGCCGCGGCGACGGCACCCTGCACGCCCTCGCCGCCCCCCGCACCGAGGCCCTCGTGGCCCTCGACCACTGCGTGCTCGCCGACCCGCGCCACGACTGGCGGGTCGAGAACCGCTCCTTGTACTACGCCCGGCTCTACCTCGACCTCCACGGAGGCCTGGAGGCCATCGAGGCGCACCTCTTCGCGCCCGAGGACCACCTCGACCCCGAGGAGCAGCGCACCGGCCTCGCCCTCGCCGTCCTCGGCCACCTGGCCTCCTACGGACGCCACGACGCCCTGCTGCTCCTCCGGCGCTACGCCGCCGCCGGTGCCAACTGGGCCTGGGCCCTCGACGAGCTCGCCCTGCGCGACGACGACGCCGGACTCCGCTCGCTCGCCGAGCCCGTCCTCGCCCGCTTCCCGCAGGACGAGGCCGGCGACACCGCGCTCGCCGGAACCGTCCGCGACGCCTTCGAGCCCCGCCCCTGGCGCCTGTGGGCCGAGGACCAGCGCGACGCCGTCGGCGCCCGCGTCCGCGCCGCCCAGGAACACGGCTCCTTCGACCGCTGGCAGCGGCAGCTGCGCCCCACCGGGCCCCGCCCCGGCTGGAGCGTCCGCGCCGTCCTCGACTGGGCCCAGGAGGGGTACGAGCGCGGAGCCGACCTCGCCGGCCCCGCCGCCCGCTGCCTGGCCGCCGTGGCCGGGTCCGAGGACCGGCCCGAGCTGCTGGCCGCCGCCCGCGCCGGCGCCCCCGGCGCGCGCGCCGCCGCCCTGCACCACCTGGCCGCCACCCGGGACCCCGCCGTCCTCGACCTCGTCGAGGCCGCCGCCGACGCCGTACACCCCCTCGACACGGCCGCCGGCACCACCCCCGGACAGACCGGTCCGTACGCCGACGTGCCCGGAGCCGTCGACCGCGAGGCGCTGGCCGCCGCCCGGGCCGCCGTCACCGCCTACCTCCGCATGTGCGGAGAGGACGCGGTCGCCCGCGCCCGCGCCTGGATCCACCGCACCGACCCCCTCGGCGCCGCCGCCGGCGAGACCCTCGCCGCGCGCGGCGAGGCGCGGGACGCCGCGCTCGTCCTCGGCGCCCTGCGCACCGCCATCCGCACCGGCGGGCCCGACGCGGCCGCGCTCGGAGCCCTCGTCGACGGCGCCGGCCGCCTCGGCATCGCCTGCGCGGCGCCCGTGCTGCGCCACGTCTACCGGGAGACGGCCTCCTCCCAGTTGCGCGGCCGCACGGCCCGCGCCCTCGCGGCCACCGACCCCTCCTTCGCCAGCGGCTTCGCCGTCGAATGCCTCTGGGACTGCGAGGAGACCACCCGCGAGATCGCGGCCCAGCACGCCGAGACGGCCGACGCGCGCGTGGCCGAGCGATTGCGCCGCCTCGCCGCCGACCCGGCCGAGGAGGTCGAGGTCCAGACCGCGGTCCGCAACCGCATCGGCCCCGACCTCCAGGTCTGAGCCGACCCACCACCGCCCCGGCCCGGGGCGGCGCGGCCCCCGGCGCGACCCGCCGAGCGTGGCCCCGCCCCGGGACCGCGAGGGCGGTCCCCGCCCGGACCGGAACCTGCGCCGCGGCCTTCCACCGGGCTCTTCCCGAGCGAGGCCTCGCCCCGGGGGTCCGCACCCTCCCCGGAGGCGTCCGAGCCGCCGCCCACCCGAGCCGAGACCGTGCGGTGGCCGGCCACGGCCGGGACCGGCCCTGAAGCCGTCCAGGCCTCCATGGGGCCGCGTCCGGGCCAACGCCGAGTCGAGCACCTGGACGGCGCCGCGACCACCGAGGTCGCCCCCGGCGACGTCCTGGTCGTCCACACGCCCGGCGGCGGGGGCCACGGCACCCCACCGCAGGACGACGGGACACCCGGCGACCGCGACGACCGCACCGACGCCGGGGCCCCCAGGGCCTGTCGTCAAACTCCCGCCTGCCCCACGACGCCATGCACGCACTCTCGCCGCACCGGGCACAAGGCCAAGTACGTCCCGTACGAGGCCTCGCGCCCGGCACGCCGAGAGCACGCACCTGACGCCGCGGGGCCGCCCTCCGGGCGACGGCGGGAGTTCGACGACAGGCCCTAAGGAGCGGTGACGAACCGGACCCGGGTCCCCGGCACGGCCTGCGCGGCCGCCCCCAGGTCCGTCTCCCGCACCACCGCCACCACCGGATAGCCGCCGGTCGTCGGATGGTCCGCCAGGAAGACCACCGGCCGGCCGTCCGGCGGCACCTGCACCGCCCCCAGGACCATGCCCTCGCTGGGCAGTTCCCCGGGAAGGGCCCGTTCCAGGGCCGGCCCGTCGAGGCGCAGCCCGATGCGGTTGCTCGCCGAGGACACCCGGTACGCGCGCGTGGTGAGGGTCCGGAGCGCGCCGGCGGTGAACCAGTCGTCGCGCGGCCCGAGCCGGACCCGCAGGACCAGTTCGTCCGGCGGGCCCGGCCAGGGAGGAGCGTCGACCGACCCCCGTACGGCCGTGGCCGCCCCCAGCGGCAGCACCGCCCCCTCGGCCAGCGGCGCCGGGCCGAGCCCGGACAGCAGGTCGGTGGAGCGGCTGCCGAGCACCGGTTCGACGGCGATCCCGCCGCCGAACGCCACGTACGAGCGCAGCCCGCGCACGGCGGCCCCGACCTCCAGGAGCGCCCCGGCGGGGACCCGTACCGCCGTGCCCCAGGGCAGCGGCCGGCCGTCCGCCCGGACCGGGCACGGCGCCCCGCCCACCGCCACCGTCACCGCCCTCGGGGACCGCAGCGCACAGCCGTCGACGGTGGTCTCCAGGACGGCGGCGTCCTCGGCGTTGCCGACCAGCCGGTTCAGCAGCCGGACGGCGGCCGGGTCCAAGGCGCCCGAGCGGGGCACGCCCAGGTGCGCGTACCCCGGCCGTCCCAGGTCCTGCACGGTGGTCAGGGCGCCGGCCCTGACGACGGCGACGGCACGGTCGTTCATCGGCCGGGCCCCGTCCGGGGCGCCGGGACGAACCGCACGCGCGTACCGGGCGACAGCAGCGCCGCCGGCTCCCGCGCGGCGTCCCACAGGACCGCGTCCGTCGTCCCGATCAGCTGCCAGCCGCCCGGAGAGGAACGCGGGTACACGCCCGTGTACGGCCCCGCCAGCGCCACGGACCCGGCGGGCACCGACGTCCGAGGCGTCGCCCGGCGCGGCACCTCGTACCGTGCCCCGAGCCCCGTCAGATAGCCGAAGCCGGGCGCGAAACCGCAGAAGGCGACCCGGAACTCCGTCGAGGAGTGGATCCGTACCGCCTCCTCGGGCGGCACGCCCCACCGGGCGGCCACCTCGGCCAGGTCCGGGCCGTCGTACCGGACCGGGACCTCCACGACCGGACCCACGCGCGCGTGCCCGGGCCCCGGCGGCCAGCCGGGCAGTTCGGCGGCGAGCCGCGCGGGCTCGGCCACCCCGTCGAGCAGCACCGTCCGCGCCGCCGGCACGACCTCCCGCACGCCGGGCAGCGCGCCGGACGCCCGGCGCCGCAGCAGCTCCGCGTGGAAGGCCTCGGCGGCGGCCCCGTCGGCCAGTTCGACGAGCAGGGCCCGCTCGCCCACCCGCAGCACCCTCACGCGAACGCCTCCACGGTCACCCCGGCCGACTCCAGGGCCGTCCGGACGCGCCGGGCCAGCTCCACCGCGCCCGGGGTGTCCCCGTGCAGGCAGAGCGAGCGCGCCCGCACGGCCACGGCCGTCCCGCAGTGCGCGGTGACCGTGCCCGAGCGGACCAGCGTCACCGACCGCTCGACCACCTTGTCCGGATCGTGCACCACGGCCCCCTCCTGCCCCCGTGGCAGCAGGGAGCCGTCGGCCCGGTAGGCGCGGTCCCCGAAGGCCTCGGCCACCACCGGGAGCCCGGCCCGCTCCGCCGCCTCGTGCAGCCGCGAGCCCGGCAGCCCCAGCACCGGCAGCGCGCCGCCCGCGAGGAGCACCCCGTCGACGACCGCGGCCGCCTGCTCCGCGTCCCGCACCACCCGGTTGTAGAGCGCCCCGTGCGGCTTCACGTACGCCACCCGGGAGCCGGCCGCGCGGGCGAAGACCTCCAGGGCACCGATCTGGTACGCCACCTCGGCGGCCAGCTCCGCCGGCGGCACGTCCATCGCCCGCCGTCCGAACCCGGCGAGGTCCCGGTACGACACCTGGGCCCCGATCCTCACCCCCCGCTCGGCGGCGAGCTCGCACACCCGCCGCATGGTGACCGCGTCCCCCGCGTGGAAGCCGCAGGCGACGTTGGCGCTGGTGACGACGGAGAGGAGCCGCTCGTCGTCGGTCAGCGTCCACCGGCCGAACCCTTCTCCGAGATCGGCGTTCAGGTCGATCGAGACCCCGCTCATGGTGCTGCCCCTTTCACCGGTGCTCCGGTGCCGGCGTCCGCAGGCTCCGCCACCGGTCGTCCGTCCTCAGGGACCCGGTAGCCTCGACGTTAGGGGATTGTTGAACGATCGGACAAGAGCTGTTGTCCCGGATCCGATTCTGCGGTTGACTCGACGGCCACACGACGACCGGGCCGGCGGCCCCATGAGGAAGGGGGACCGTGGGAGCGAGCGACACCGGCGCGGCCGGGACGGCCGGGGGACTGGCGGACGACCGGGCACTGCTCGGCCGCACCAGCACGGCGGAGCGGGTCGCGGACATCCTGCGCACCCGCATCGCCGAGGGCTTCTTCCCGCCCGGAACCCGCCTCTCCGAGGAGAGCATCGGCAGGGCCCTCGGGGTCTCCCGCAACACCCTGCGCGAGGCCTTCCGGCTCCTCACCCACGAGCGGCTCCTCGTGCACGAGCTCAACCGCGGCGTCTTCGTCCGCGTCCTCGCCGTGGACGACGTCGAGGACCTCTACCGCACCCGCCGGCTCGTCGAGTGCGCCGTCGTACGGAGCCTCGGCGAACCGCCCTTCCCGGTGGCCGGCCTCGCCGCCGCCGTCGCCGAGGGCGAGGCCGCCGCGAGGGCCGGCGACTGGCGCGCGGTCTCCACCGCCAACATCCACTTCCACCGGGAACTCGTCGCCCTCGCCGGCAGCGCCCGCACCGACGAGCTCATGCGCGGCGTCCTGGCCGAGCTGCGCCTCGCCTTCCACGTGGTGGAGGACCCGCGGGACCTCCACGAGCCCTACCTCGCCCGCAACAAGGAGATCCTGGCAGCCCTGGAAACGGGGGAGCGGACCGCAGCTGAACGCCTCCTCGTCCGCTACCTCGACGACTCCGCCGAGCGCGTCGCGGCCGCCTGCGCGCGCGCCGTGGACGAACCGGCGCAGGCGTAGCGGCCGGACCGAGCACCGCCCGGGCGCCTGGGTGCGGGGCCTTCCCGCGCCGGGCGGAGAGTACCGCCCGGGCCGGGACCGGGGCGGTGGTTTCTGCGCCGTTTCGACCCATGTCAGTGCGAGGACCTACTCTGTGCACCGTGACTTCGCCTGCCTCGACGGACCTCGCTCCGCCCCAGCTCAGCGTGGGGCCGCGCCCCGCGCAGGGGCCGGCCGCCGACGAAGGGCTCGCGCGGCGCCTGCGCGCGCTCGCCTGCACGGCGCCGCTGCACGACCTCGACGCGCGCAAGTCCAACCTCGCGGGCGAGTACACGGTCTACGCGATGGCCGAGGTCGCCCTCGCCGCGATCGACCTCGTCACCCTCCACATGGACTTCGACACCGGCGCCGACCACGACCAGGTCGTCGCCCGGTTGCTGCCCCGGGTCGCCGCCCAGGCCCCGGAGCGCCCCGCCGCCGAGCACGAGCGCGTGGCCCGCTGGGTGCTGGAGAACCTGATCAACGTCGGCAGCGTCGACCGCGGCTTCCGCGCCGTCTACGGCACCTTCGGCACCGACGGCGTGTACGTCCGCCGGGACTACGACTTCAAGCTCATCGAGGAGGTCCCGGGCTACGGCGGCGCCGTCTGCCTCCGGACCACCGACGAGGCCGTCAACGTGCTGGTCGGCGCGCTCGACACCGACGTCACCAGCGCGCAGATCGCCGCCGAGGTGAAGCTGGAGGTCCTCATCAGCCGGGGCCGCCTCGCCGACGCCCAGCTCGCGGCCGAACAGGCCCGCTACCGCACCGTCCAGTACGCCGAGACCCTCCGCAGGACCCTGGAGGCCACCCGGCGCAACGTGCGCGCGGTCGACTGGCTCAACAGCGTCCCCGACATGATCGCCGAGGCCCTGGACCACGTCGCCGACCGCTACCGCCACGAGAACGCGATCCTCACCAACATCCGCAAGGCCAGGGACGAGGCCGAGGAGCCCGAGCACAAGCGCCGGGCCGCGGAACTGGTCGACATCGTCAAGGACTGCATCCGCCGCCACACCCAGCTCCAGTCCCGGCTCCTGGAAGCGGGCCCGCTGTTCCGCGCCGAGCAGGACCGGCAGGCCTTCGCCGCGCCCACCAGGTACACCGGCCTCGACCTGTACGGGCAGCTCGTCGCGCCCGTGCTGCCCCTCCCCGTCGAGCGCGCCACCCGCGTCACGGACGCCTTCTTCGCGCGCGGCACCGGCCTGCGCACCCCCGCCTCGGTCCGCCTCGGCGACCTCGTGGACCTGCTCCTCACCCCGCCCGTCGAGCGCGAGCACCTCGGCGCGGAGATGCCCGAGCCGGACCTGATCGCCACCCCCGACGACTCCCGCTTCAGCGAGCGGCAGCTCGCCGACGCGCTCGCCCTCCTCGACCTGGAGCACGACGCCCCGCGCCGCCTCTCCGGGCTGCTCGCCGACGCCCGCGCCACCGGCGGCGAGGACCTCGCCTACCTGGTCGCCCTGCTCGCCGTCCACGCGGCCAGCCCGCCGGTCGGCACCGCCTACCGCCAGGGCGAGGAGCGCCTGCTCTTCGCCGTCGACGACGGCACCCCGCTCGACGACCCCGGTTTCGGCGGCGCGGACCTCATCGTCGGCACGGCGCTCCTCGACGCCGCGGGCATGGCCGCCGACCGTTCGGAGGCGACGTGAGGTACGCCTCCGGCAAGCGCCCCCGCCTCCTCACCCGCGCCACGCGCGCGTGGCTCCCGAAGCCGACCGCCCCGGAGCAGCCGCCGGCCCCCGACACGGACCCGACCCCGGCCCCGCCCGACGCCGCCGAACCGACCCCGGCCACGGCGCACTTCGCCGATCCCACGGCCACCGCGTCGGCCCCCGCCGAGCAGCCGCCGGTGGCCCGGGTGGACCTCGCCGATCCCGCGGCCGCCCCGACGGCCGTCACGGAGCAGCCGTCGGCCGCCCCGGCCGATCCCGCGGCCGCCCCGACGGCCCCGGCTTCCGCGACGGTCCCGGTCGGTTCCGTCGTCGACGCCACCGACCAGCCCGAAGCCCCCACCGCGCCGGAAGCCCCCACCGCGCGCCCCGCGCCGGACGCGCGCACCGGTCCCCGCCTCGTGCCCCCCTTCGTGGACCCGCCGTCCGGGCCCGCCACTGCGGCGGCCCCCCGCACCTCGGCACCCGAGCCCATCGGGGGGACCGGCATCGGGTCAGCGACCGATCCCGGCCCCGACCCCGTCCGGGTGACCGGCACCGGATCCGCGACCGACCCCGACCCCGCCCGGGCAACCGGCACCGAGCCCGCGACCGATCCCGACCCCGCCCGGGAAACCGGCACCGGCCCCGCGACCGGCTCCCTCCCCGCGCCCCTCCCCGCCCCCCGTCCCCGCTTCGCCGTCGTCTCCCTGCCGGAGGCGCCTCGGGGCGGCGGGCGGCGGCGGGAGCTGCCGAGCGTGCGGGCCGTGCGCCTCGGCGGCGCGGGGGAGCCGCCACCGGGCGGGCCCGCCGTGCCGCCCGCCGCCGTCACCCCCGTGCCGCTGCCCCTGCCGAGGGCCGGCACCGCCGCCGTACCGAACGAGAGCCGCACCGAGGAGCCCCAGCCGTGAGCGACAACCACGTCGAGTACGCCGAGTACCCGGACGCGTGGAGCGAGCAGGAGTCCCCCCGGCCCCCGGCCACCGCGCCCGCGCACGCCGCCGTCACCCCCGCGGACGCCGCCGACGCGGCGCGCCTCGTCTCCTTCGGGCTCCAGCCGAAGCTGCTGCCCGCCCGGGACGCCGAATACGCCGAGCTGCTCCGCCGCTACCAGGAGGACCCGGGGTTCGCGCGGCTCGCCGACGCCGTCGCGACCGGTCTCGGCCTGATCGTCCTGGAGGTCTCCCCGCGCGCGGGGATGGCCGTCACCGCCGGCGAGGACTCCGTCTTCGCCGTCCGCATGGGCGACTACGCCCGCCGCGCCAACACCGACGCCGCCGACCGCTTCCTGCACGGCCTGGCCCACCTCGCCATCGCCGCGATGGCCTTCCCGCGCCCCGAAGACCTCGCCGACGACGCGTACATCGGCCGCCTCACCGTCAACGGCGTGGACTCCTTCGTCCGCCAGGCCTGCCTCCGCCTGGAGCAGCGCGCCGAGGAGGAGGGCGAGAACACCGACCCCGCCTCCGACGCCCCCGGCCTGGAGGCCGCCTGGCGCGTCTGGTCCCGCCGCTCCACCACCGGCGCCACCAAGGACGCCCGCCGCCTCGCGGGCTCCACCACCGGCATCGTCGCCAAGGCCGTCGCCTTCCTCACCGAGTCCGGCTTCCTCCAGCGCACCGGAGACGAGAACGGCGGCTCGTACCGCACCACCGCCCGCTACCAGCTGCAGGTCCGCGACATGGCCGGTTCCGCCGCCCTCACCCAACTGCTCGACCTCGGGATCGTCCCGGTCAGCGACGGCACCGCCACCCTCGTCCCGCCGCCCGAGGGAGACGACCTGGAGCTCGCCGCCGACGCCGGCCTCCCCTTCCACGCGTAAGCCCACCACCCCGCGTCCCCCGGGCCGCCGCATCCCGCCCCACCGAACTCCCCGAGCACGAGAGCACGAGAGTCCCTCGCCATGTACGAGCTGTCCCGGGTCCGCCTCTACTCCATCGGCCCCGCCGGCGCCCGCTACGCCGACACCGTCCTGGACCTGCGCGGCGTCGGCGCCCCCGTGCCGAACCCGGCGCCCACCCAGGCGGAGTTCTTCGAGGAGGAGCCCGTCGGCCCGCCCCGCCGCCCCGCGCCCGCGGGCGTGCTCTTCCTGGAGAACGGCGGCGGCAAGTCCGTCCTCCTCAAACTGATCTTCTCGGTGATGCTCCCGGGCCACCGCAACACCCTCGGCGGCGCCAGCTCCGGCGTGCTCCGCAAGTTCCTGCTCGCCGACGACTGCGGCCACGTCGCCCTGGAGTGGCAGCACACCCTCACCGGCGAACTCGTCGTCGTCGGCAAGGTCAGCGAGTGGCGCGGCCGCCAGGTCTCCAACGACCCGCGGAAGTTCGCCGAGGCCTGGTACTCCTTCCGCCCCGGCCCCGGCCTCAGCCTGGACAACCTCCCGGTCGCCGAGGCGAACGCGGTCCGCCCCGCCGTCGAGGGCGCCTCGGCCGCCACCGGCCGCCGCCGCACCATGAAGGGCTTCCGGGACGCCCTCACCGAGGCCGGCAAGGCCTACCCGCACCTGGACGTGGTGTGGGAGGAGATCCACGACCGCTGGAACGAGCACCTCGGCGAGCTCGGCCTCGACCCCGAACTCTTCCGCTACCAGCGCGAGATGAACGCCGACGAGGGCGAGGCCGCCGGTCTCTTCGCGGTGAAGAAGGACTCCGACTTCACCGACCTCCTCCTGCGCGCCGTCACCGACACCCGGGACACCGACGGACTCGCCGACCTCGTCGGCGGCTTCGGCAACAAGCTCGGCCGCCGCGCCGAACTCACCGCCGAACGCGACTTCACCGCCGGCTCCGTCGACCTCCTCGGCCGCATCGTCGACGCCGCCGGAACCCGGTCCCACGCGCGCGAGGTGCACGCCGCGGCCGAGCGCCGCACCCGCACCCTCGCCCGCCGCCTGTCGGCCCGCGGCGCGGCCGAGCGGGCCCGTGCCGCCGAACTGGCCGAGCGGGTCACCGCCGCCGGCCACGCCGTCGCCGAGGCCGAGACGGCCCGCGAGCGCAGCTCCCTCATCGCCGCCGAACTCGCCTACCGGCACGCCTCCCTGGCGCTCGCCGCCGCCGAGAAGGGCGCCGCCTCCCAGCGCCGCGAGCTGATCGAGGCCCGCACCCTGCACGCCGCCTGGCAGGCCGCCGAGTCGGTGCTCCGCCACCGCGCCGCGGGCGACCGCTCCGCGCGCGTGGCCGCCGCCATCCGCGAGGCCGAGCGCGACGCCGCCCCGGCCCTCGCCGCCCGCGCCCGGGCCGCCGCCGACCTCGTACGGGCCCTGGCCGCGGCCGCGGAGGAGGGCGAGCGGCTCGCCGCCGAGGAGGAGGAACGGTCCACCGCCCTCCAGGAGGCCGGCGAGGCCGCCCACCGGGACGCCACCGCCGCCGCCACCGAGGCCCAGCGCGCCCGCAGCGAGGCCGGCCACCTGCGCCAGCGGCTCGCCGAGGTCGAGCAGGAGACCGCCGAGGCCGTCCGGGCCGGCTGGCTCGACGACTCCGCGCCCGACGCCGACCCGGCCCGCGCCGCGCTCGCCGCCGCCGACGCGGAGAAGACCACCGTCGCCGCCTGGGACGCGGCCCGCGAGGCGGCCCGCACCGCGAGCGACCGGGCCCGCGAGACGGCCGCCGCCGAGTCCCGCGCCGAACTCGCCGCCGCCCGCGCCGCCGACGCCGCGGAGGCCGCCGGCAACGCCTACGACGCCGAGCGCCGCGCCGCCGAGGCCCTGGCCGCCGAGGAACGCCTCGCCGAACTCCTCGGCCTGCCCTCCTCCGGCTCCCCGCTGCCCGGCCAGCGCGCCGCCGTCCCCACCGAGGGGGCCGCCGAGAACCCGGAGCAGCACGGAAGCCCCGACGGGCCCGACGGCCGGTCCCCGCTCTCCGTCACCGACTTCGACCGTTATGCGGAGGAGCTGCGCCGCCTGCTCGACGAGGCCGTCGCCTCCGCCGAGCGCCGCCTCTTCGACCTGCGCACCGCCGCCGCCGACGACTCCCGCATCCTCGGGGCCCTCGGCGACGGCGGCCTGCTGCCGCCCGGTCCGGACGTCCTCGCCACCGTCGAGTTCCTCGGCGAGCAGGGCATCCCCGCGCTCCCCGGCTGGCGCTACCTGGCCCAGTCCGTCGATCCCGCCGACCACGCGCGCGTGCTCGCCGCCCGCCCCGAACTCGTCGACGGCGTCGTCATCACCGACCCCGTCTCGTACGGGCGCGCCCGCGAGGCCCTCGCCTCGGCCGCCCTGCTGCCCCGCTCCGCCGTCGCCGTCGGTACCGCCGCCGCCCTCCTCGCCCCCGTACCGGCGCAGGACCCCGGCGACGACACCGGCGTCTTTCTCGTGCCCCCGAACCCGGCCATGCACGACGAGCACGCCGCCGACGAGGAGCGGCAGGCGCTCCGCGCGCGTGCCGCCGCCCGCGACGAGGAGATCCGCGCCCTCGCCGCCCGGCTCGCGGGCGACCGCGCCCTCGCCGCCCGGATCGGTGCCTGGCGCGCCGACTGCCCGCCCGGCATGCTCGCCGAGCTCGCGGCCGTCGCCGCCACCGCCCGCGAGACCGCCGAGACGGCCGCCCGTGCCCTCGGCGAGGCCCGCGCCCTGCGCGCCGAGGCCGAGGAGACCGCCGCCGAGGCGCTCGCCGTCCGCGACGAGCGGCAGGAGGCCGCCCAGCGCGCCCGCCGCGTCGCCGACGCCCTCGCGGGGCTCGCGTACCGGCTCCGCGAGCGCTCCGCCTGGCAGGCCAAGCTCCGCGAACTCGCCGACGACGCCGCCGAGGCCGAGGCCCGCGCCCAGACCTGCCTCGAACGCGCGCGTGCCGCCGACGAGGACCGCCGGGCCGCCCAGCGGGCCGCCGACGACGCCCACCGCACGGCCCGCGCGCTGCGTGCCGAGCGCGCCGAGATCGCCGGCGCCCCCGAGCAGCTGCCGGAGGAGGCCCCGGACGCCCCCCGGGCCGCGCTCCCCACCCTCCGCGAGGCCTACCGGGCCGCCTCGCAGGTGTACGAGAAGGTCGGTGTCGGTGCCGACCTGCGCGCCGAGCAGGCCCGCGCCGAGAGCGACGAGTCCGCCGCCCTCGCCGAACTGGACCGGCTCACCAACAAGGTCCGCACCCGCGCCGAGCAGCTCCTGGAGTCCACCGACGGCGCCGACGGCCCGTCCCGGCAGGCCGCCGCCGCCCGCGCCGAGTCCCTGGTGCAGATGCTGGAGTCCCGCGCCACCGAGGCGAGCGAGAAGCTGGGCCGGCTCCGCGGCGAGTCCGAGCGGCTCGCGCCCGAGGACGGCGAGGTCCACACCGAGCTGCCGGAGGAGCTGGTCCCGGCCGACGCCGAGCGCGCCCAGGTGCTGCTCCGCACCGCCGGCGCCGAACTCGCCGCCCGCAGCGACGCGCTGGACGCGGCCCGCGCCGCCCACGCCGGTCTGCTGCGCGACCACCGGGCCGCCGAGGACGCCGCCGGCGGCTTCGACGAGACCGCCGCCCTCCTGCGGGACCTGCTGCGCGACCACGCGGAGGAGGAGCAGGAGGAGCCGGAGCCGTACGCCGGTTCCCTGGAGGAGGCCCGGAACGCGGCCGGCGAGGCCCGGCGGGCGCTGCGCGCCTGCGCCGCCGAACTGTCCGCCGCCGACTCCGCCGTCCGCGAGGCGAGCGACATCCTCGTCCGGCACGCCAACTCCAGCCGCTACGAGCAGGTCCGCACCCCGGCCCGCCAGCAGATCCGCGAACTGCCGGCCTCCGCGCTGCCCGAGCACGCCGCCAAGTGGGCGGAGGCCTTCGCGCCCCGGCTGCGGGTCCTCACCGACGAGCTGGCCCAGCTGGAGCGCAACCGCGACTCGATCGTGGACCGGCTGCGCGGCCTGGTGGAGACCTCGCTCGCCACCCTCCGCTCCGCCCAGCGGCTCTCCCGGCTCCCCGAGGGCCTCGGCGAGTGGTCGGGCCAGGAGTTCCTGCGGATCCGCTTCGAGGAGCCCGACCAGGCGACCCTCACCGAGCGGCTCGGCGAGGTCGTCGACGAGGCGACCCGGGCCGCCGTCAGGAAGAACTCCGACCTGCGCCGCGACGGCATGTCGCTGCTGCTGCGCGGGGTGCAGGCGGCGCTCGAACCCAAGGGCGTCGCCGTCGAGATCCTCAAGCCGGACGCGGTGCTGCGCGCCGAGCGGGTGCCGGTCGGGCAGATGGGCGACGTCTTCTCCGGCGGCCAGCTGCTCACCGCGGCCATCGCGCTGTACTGCACGATGGCGGCGCTGCGCTCCAACGACCGGGGCCGCGACAAGCACCGGCACGCGGGCACGCTGTTCCTGGACAACCCGATCGGCCGCGCCAACGCCACGTACCTGCTCGAACTCCAGCGGGCCGTGTCGGACGCGCTCGGCGTCCAGCTGCTCTACACCACGGGCCTGTTCGACACGACGGCCCTCGCCGAGTTCCCGCTGGTGATCCGGCTGCGCAACGACGCGGACCTGCGGGCGGGACTGAAGTACATCAGCGTCGAGGAGCACCTGCGCCCGGGCCTGCCGCAGCCGGCCGGCGAGGGCGAGATGATCCACGGCGAGATCACGGCGACCCGGATGTTCCGCCGCCACCAGGACGACCCCCGGGGCGACCGGCGGGCCGACCGCCGTGACGAGCGTCAGGGCGACCGGGGGAACGACCGGCGTGACGAGCGCCAGGACGCCGGGGACCCGTCCCCGGCGCCGTAGGCACGGAGGAGGCCCGGCACCCCGGGACGCCTGCCAGGGGTGCCGGGCCTCCTCCGTGCCGCGGCTTCAGGCGACCTGTTCCTCCCCGAGCCGCTCACGCCGCCCCGGGTACGCGCTGCTGCTCGGCTCGGAGACCACGCCGTTGCGCTGCCGCCAGACCTGGCGGGTGATCCAGATGTCCAGCACGCTCCAGGTGGCCACGACGGTCGCGACCACCGCCGCGATCGTCGTCGGGAAGGCCAGCCAGGAGCCCGCCACGGTGGTCAGGAAGGCGACCACGGCGAGGATGAGGGTCACCGACATGATCATCACCGCCCGCACCGCCGCGTCCCGCACCGGATCCGGCATCCTCCGCCGTCCGCGCTCGTCCTCCACCCACAACTGACGCGCGGCCCGCGTCTCGTCTTCCATCTCTTCCGTCACTCCCCACCGCACGACTCTCCCAGGGGTGGCTGCCCGGATCCGGCCGCTTCACACGGTCCGCGCGGCCGGCGCCCCCGGCGCACGGCTTCTTGCCCCGGGCAGGGCGTTCCCCCTTACTTCATGACGCTCCGGACAGGTAAAAGGTTTCCCCGATCGCTCACGACGCACCACGCTCCGCTGGCGGAACGAACGATTCCAGCCATTGCGCCCACGGCGGAAAAGAACACACCCTGCCGTGTCCTGCGCCACAGCCTCCCGGTCGAACTCCCGGAATAGCGGGACATCTCATGATCAACGCTCACTCGACAGGCTGAAAATCGCCCAGACGCACCTTCGAGATGGTCGTGATGCAGTAGTAGGCTCGCGCCGCCGTTTGTTGAAACCGAGGGTTGACGCGCCGTGTTGACGCGGCGACACCGTTCGAGAGACCTCCGTGGCCGCGGGGGCCGTACTGGGGGAGGCCATGCGCTTTCGCGGGAAGTCCATCCGCCGGAAGATCGTGGCGCTGCTCCTCGTACCGCTCGTCTCCCTCACCGGCCTCTGGGTCTTCGCCACCGTCCTCACCGGACGCGAGGCCGACCAGCTCCTCGACGTCGGCTACGTCGTCGAGAAGGTCGGCTACCCCATCGAGGACACCGCCCGGGTCATCCAGCTCGAACGCCGCCAGTCCCTCGTCTACCTCGCCGACCCGCGCGGCTCCGAGGCGCTCCCGCAGCTCCGCGCCGCCCGCCGCGCCACCGACCGGCAGATCGCCCGCATCCGCGCCAACGCCCAGGACCCCGGCGTCCGCGAGGAGATGCGCCCGGTCACCACCCAGCGGCTCAACTCCCTGCTCACCGCCTTCGATGAGATCACCTCGCTGCGCCGCTCGGTCGAGAAGCGAAGCATCGGCCGCCTCCAGGCACTGGAGTTCTACAACCGCCTGGTCGACCCCTGCTACAGCTTCCTCGTCACCCTCCACGCGCTGGAGAACGTCGAGATGGACAAGCAGGGCCGTGCCCTCGTCGGCGTCACCCGGGCCCGCGAACTCCTCTCCCGCGAGGACGCCCTCGTCCTCTCCGCCCTCGTCGCCGACCGGGTCACCGCCCAGGAGATCCGCGCCGTCTCCGACCTGGTCGCCGGACGCAAGCAGTACTACGACGTCAACCTCGAACTCCTCCCCGCCACCGAGCGGCAGCGCTACGAGCAGTACTGGCGCAGCCCCGAGACCGCCGCCCTGCGCACCGCGGAGGAGGCGTTCATCAAGGCCGGCCCGACAGAACGGCCGAAAAGCGTCACCCCCGCCTACTGGCAGGACGAGGCCAGCCCCGTCCTCGACGAGCTCGCCCGGGCCAACACCGCCGCCGGCGACCGCTACCAGGAGCGCGTCCAGCCCGCCGCCTACAGCGTCCTCCTGAAGGCGGGCGTCGCCGGCGTCCTCGGCTTCCTGGCCCTCCTCGCCTCGGTGGGCATATCGGTCCGGATCGGCCGCTCCCTCGTCCGCGACCTGCGCCGCCTCCAGAAGGAGTCGCAGGAGGTCTCCGGCGTCCGCCTGCCGAGCGTCATGCGCCGCCTCGCCGCCGGCGAGCACGTCGACGTCGAGACCGAGGTGCCCCACCTGCGGTACGGCGAGGACGAGGTCGGCCAGGTCGGCCAGGCCCTCAACACCCTTCAGCGCGCCGCCGTCGAGGCCGCCGTCAAGCAGGCCGACATGCGCCGCGGCGTCGCCGAGGTCTTCGTGAACCTCGCCCGCCGCAACCAGGTCCTGCTCCACCGCCAGCTCACCCTGCTCGACACGATGGAGCGGCGCACCGAGGACACCGAGGAGCTCGCGGACCTCTTCCGCCTCGACCACCTCACCACCCGCATGCGGCGCCACGCCGAGGGCCTGGTGATCCTCTCCGGCGCCGCCCCGTCCCGCCAGTGGCGCAAGCCCGTGCAGCTCATGGACGTGGTCCGGGCCGCCGTCGCCGAGGTCGAGGACTACGAGCGCGTCGAGGTCCGCCGGCTGCCCCGGCTCGGCGTCGGCGGCCCCGCCGTCGCCGACCTCACCCACCTCATCGCCGAACTCCTCGAGAACGCCACCGTGTTCTCGCCCCCGCACACCGCCGTCCAGGTCCTCGGCGAGCGCGTCGCCAACGGCTTCACGCTGGAGATCCACGACCGCGGCCTCGGCATGAGCCCCGAGGTCCTCCTCGACGCCAACCTGCGGCTCGCGGAGACCCCCGAGTTCGAACTCTCCGACACCGACCGCCTCGGCCTCTTCGTGGTCAGCCGGCTCGCCCAGCGCCAGAACGTCCGCGTCTCGCTCCAGACCTCCCCGTACGGCGGCACCACCGCGGTCGTGTTCATCCCGGCGGCGCTGCTCACCGACGCCCCCGAGACCCAGGGCGCGGGCTTCCGCCTCGACCGCCCGTCCCCCGACCCCCGCACGGCGGACGCCGCCCCGCACCCGGCCTCCGCCGGATCTCCTACGACCTCCGGGGCGCCCGCGGGCGCGCTCGGCGACGGACTCCTCCCGCAGCGCCGGCCGGCCCTCGCCCGGGTCCCCGACCTCGCCGACGAGACGGGCCCGGCGGGAGCCGCGGGCGGGCCGCCCGCCCGGCCGCTGGACGGCCCGGTCGAGCTGGAGCCGCCGCTGGGGCCCGACGACCTGGAAGCGCTCCTCGACCGCTCCGCCGACCTCCTGGACAGCGACAGCGAGCGCGGCGGCCTCTTCCGGCCCCAGCGCCGCCGGAGCGGGCTCGTCCCGGCCGTCGAGCAGCACCAGCAGGCCCCCGACCAGACCTCGGGCCACGGCGCCGGCGCCCCGGCGGACGGGGACGGCGCCCTGCCGCTGCCTCGCCGCCGTCCGCCGACGCTCGTCGTCGACCGCGGACGCAGGCTCGACGAGCCGGGTCGGGCCCACCCGGCACCCGGCCGGCGCGGCGCCGAGGAGCGCCCGGCGGGGCCCACGCTCGTCCCCGTGCGCCCGGAGGGCACCGAGCTGCGCCCGGCGGCCCCCGCGCCGCCGCCCGCCCCGCGCGCGGAGGCCCCGGACGGGCTCGACGGGCTTCCGCGCCGGGTCCGGCAGGCCAGTCTCGTGCCGCAGTTGCGCGAGCAGGAGCAGCCGGCCGCGGCCGACGACCGGCCCGCCGACGGCGGCCGGGCGGAGGACGACTTCGAGCGCGACGCCGAGGAAGTGCGGGCCAGGATGGCCGCCATGCAGCGCGGCTGGCAGCGCGGCCGCCGGCACGACCCGGGCCCGGACGACAGCACAGCACACGGAACGACACCCGAGGGGGACGGTCGATGACCGCACCGAACGCCGCAGCAGGCACCAGCAGCACCGTCCACGGCAACGGCGAGCTCAACTGGCTCCTCGACGAGCTGGTCGAGCGCGTCGCCGCCATCCGCAAGGCGCTGGTGCTCTCCAGCGACGGCCTGCCCACCGGCGCGTCCAAGGACCTGAGCCGTGAGGACGGCGAGCACCTGGCCGCCGTCGCCTCCGGTTTCCACAGCCTCGCCAAGGGCGTCGGCCGCCACTTCGAGGCGGGCAGGGTCCGTCAGACGGTGGTCGAGCTGGAGGACGCCTTCCTCTTCGTCACCGCGGCCGGCGACGGCAGCTGCCTCGCCGTCCTCGCCGACGCGGACTCCGACGTCGGCCAGGTCGCCTACGAGATGACCCTCATGGTGAAGCGGGTCGGCACCCACCTCGGCACGGCCCCCCGGACCGGTCTGACGACGGGAGGGTGAGCCGCCCCGCATGAGCGACGCAGCCGAGCGCAATCAGCCCGACGGGCTCGTCCCGGACCGGCGGACCGCCGTCCCCCACCACTGGTACGACGACGAGGCGGGTCCGGTCGTCCGCCCGTACGCGATGACCCGCGGCCGGACGAGCGCCGCGGGCCGGCACCGGCTCGACCTCATCGCCCTCGTCGTGCCCGAGCCGGCCGCCGACGACCCCGGCCGTGACCAGTCGCTCTCCCCGGAACACGTGGAGATCGTCGAACGCTGCTCCGAGCAGCCCCAGTCGATCGCCGAGCTCGCCGCAGGACTGGACCTCCCCGTCGGGGTGGTCCGGGTCCTGGTCGGCGACCTCGTCGACGAGGAACTCGTCCACGTGACCCGCCCCGTTCCGCCGGCCCAGCTGCCGGACGTGAGCATCCTCCGCGAGGTGATCAATGGCCTTCGGGCGCTCTAGCCGCAAGAAGACCCCCGTCGAGCCGGTGACTCTCAAGATCCTGGTGGCGGGCGGCTTCGGAGTCGGCAAGACGACACTCGTCGGCGCGGTCAGCGAGATCCGGCCGCTGCGGACCGAGGAGGTCCTCACCGAGGCCGGCCGGCCCGTGGACGACCTGCACGGCGTCGAGGCCAAGACGACCACCACGGTCGCGATGGACTTCGGCCGGATCACGCTCCGCGAGGACCTCGTCCTCTACCTGTTCGGCACCCCGGGCCAGGACCGCTTCTGGTTCCTCTGGGACGAGCTGGCGCAGGGCGCGCTGGGCGCGGTCGTGCTCGCCGACACCCGCCGCCTGGAGGACAGCTTCGCCGCGATCGACTACTTCGAGCGGCGCGGCATCCCCTTCACGGTGGCCGTCAACTGCTTCGAGGGCGCCCGCCGCTACCCGGCGGAGACCGTGCGGGCCGCGCTCGACCTGGACCCCGAGGTCGAGCTGGTGCTGTGCGACGCCCGCGACCGCGAGTCGGTCAAGGCCGTCCTCGTCGCCGTCGTCGAACACGCCCTCGTCCTCGCGGACCGGGGCCAGCAGCCGGTCGCGACCTGACGCCGTACGGATCCGGTGCGGAGGGGGGGGCACGCCGTACGGCTCCGGCCGCCGGGGTCGCCCCCGGCGCGTCCGGGTCCTGATGGTCGCCGCCGCGCGGCCTCAGCGGACCGCCACCACCGCCGACCCGTGCCCGAACAGGCCCTGGTTGGCGGTGATCCCGGCCCTGGCGCCCGGCACCTGGCGGGCGCCGGCGGTGCCCCGCAGCTGCCAGGTCAGCTCGCAGACCTGGGCGATCGCCTGCGCGGGCACGGCCTCCCCGAAGGAGGCGAGTCCGCCGCTGGTGTTGACCGGCAGCGCCCCGCCGAGCCGGGTCACCCCGTCCCGGAGCAGCTCGGCGCCGTCCCAGGGCCCGCACAGGCCCAGGTCCTCAGAGGTCAGTGCCCCGCCACCGACCTCCGGGCCACCGGGAAGTCGAAGTACGTCGACGGGAACGGCTCCGGCTTGAACGTGAAGTGCCACCACTCCTCCGGCAGGTTCACGAACCCCTCCGCCTCCAGGAGACCCTTCAGCAACTGCCGGTTGGCCCGCTGGACGCCCGTGATCCGCGGGTCCTCGGTGTGCGAGAGCGTGTCGAAGCAGTCGTACCCGGTCCCCATGTCCACCGAGCTGTCCGGGAACCGCTCCTCCCGCGGCCCGGCGCACGACGTCAACTCCTCGCCCGGCACGTACGCGCGCGTGCGCTCCGCCGGCAGCCGCACGACCGTCAGGTCCACGGTCGACCCGCGGCTGTGCCCGGACTTCTCCGCGATGTACCCGTCCGCGAAGAGCCGGTCCTTCGCCACCGCCGGATAGAACTCCGCCTTCATCCGCTCGTCCGCCAGGTCCTCCGCCCAGCGCACGAAGTGGTCCACCGCCCGCTGCGGCCGGTAGCAGTCGTACACCTTCAGCGTGTACCCGCGCGCCAGCAGCCGCGTCTGCGCCCGGTGCAGCGCCTCCGCCGCCAGCCGCGTCAGCACGCACACCGGCTGCCGGTACCCGTCGATCGGTTCGCCCACGAAGTTGTGTTCCGTCGTGTACCGCATCTCCTGGAGGATCGTCCGGTCCACCGAGTCCAACGCCACGAACTCCCGCGGAGCCTTCGGCTCGGGCGCGCCGGCGGCGGGGGAGCCGGCGCCCACCGCGCAGACGAGCAGCACGGCCGCACCGAGGGAACGCGTCACCACACCAAGTCGAGTCATGCGCACCGGGTCTACCAGTTCCGTCCCCACCGGGAAACCCCCTCGCGTACGGTCGACGCCGTGACCACCCCCGTACTCCACTCCCACTGCTCGGCCTGCGGAGCCCCGTACCCCGCCGACACCACCACCTGGCCCCGCGCCTGCCCGGCCTGCGGCACCACCGCCTACCGCAACCCCCTCCCGGTGGCCGTGGCCCTCCTCCCGGTCACCGCCCCCGAGGGAACCGGCCTCCTCGCCGTCACCCGCGCCATCCACCCCGGCCACGGCGGCACCGCCCTCCCCGGTGGCTTCATCGACCACGGCGAGGACTGGCGCGCCGCCGTGAGCCGCGAACTCCACGAGGAGACCGGCATCGTGGCCCCCGCCGAGGACGTCCGCCTCGCCGACGTCCTCTGCTCCGCCGACCACCTCCTCGTCTTCGGCCTCCTCCCGCCCGTCGGGGCCGACGCCCTCCCCGCCTTCACCCCGACCTCGGAGACCTCCGCCCGCCTCGTCCTCCCGGCACCGCGCGATCTGGTCTTCCCCCTCCACACCGAAGCGGTACGGAAGTGGTTCGCCGGCGCGTACGGCTGACACGGGCGCCGCGCAGTCCCACCGGAAGGTCCACAGGCCCTCCGCCACCAGAAGTCCGGCGTACGCGACGAGGCCCCTGACAGCGCCCCACGCCCCCCGCCCGCCCCGTCCCCGTCTCACACCCCCCGCACCCGCACCGGCAGTGCGACCCGCACGGCCCCCTCCTCCGTCACCCGCTCCACCACGACCCGCCCGTCCACGAGCCGCGACTGGTAGCGCTCGATCTCCGCCGGCTCCCAGCCGTCCCCGGTGTCGCGGACGACGAGCCCGCCGCCCGTCCGGCCGGGCGCCGGCGCCCACACCTCCAGCGCCAACTCCCCGTCGGCGCCCCGCACGGGAAGGACCGCCCCCGCCCGGGCGAGGACCGGCACGCGCGCGAGGGGCGCGTCGAGCAGCACCTGCCCGGGGCCCTCGTACGCCCGGCCGGTGGCGGTGTCGTACCAGCGGCCGCGCGGCAGCCGCACCGCCCGCCGGTCCTGGCCCCGGTGCAGGACCGGCGCGACCAGCAGCCCGTCGCCCAGCAGGAAGGCGTCCTCGCACTCCCGCAGCGCCCGGTCCTCGGGCGTCCCCCACCACACCGGCCGCACATAGGGCGCACCGGTCATCCGGGCGAGGCGGGACAGGGTCACGAAGTACGGCTGGAGCCGCTCGCGCTCGGCCAGCGCCACGCGCGCGTGCTCCAGCACCTCCGGGCCGAACTCCCACGGCTCGCGCCGCCCCGCCTCCAGCGCCGCGTGCGTCCGGAACAGCGGCAGCCACGCCCCCAGCTGGTACCAGCGCAGGAACAGCTCCGGCGACGGGCTGCCGTCGAAGCCACCGACGTCCGGCCCCGAGTACGGCACCCCGCACAGCCCGAGCCCCAGCACCAGCGCCAGCGAGGCCCGCAGCCCCGGCCAGCCGGTCGCCACGCCGCCGGACCAGGTGCCCCCGTACCGCTGCATCCCCGCCCACCCCGCGCGCGTGAACAGGAACGGCCGCTCCTCGGGGCGCAGCCTCCGCAGCCCCTCATAGGCGGCCCGGGCCATCAGCAGCCCGTACACGTTGTGCGCCTCCCGGTGGTCCCCGCCCCGCCCGTCCAGGTGGTGCCGGGCCGACCGGGGGAGCGTCGGATCACCGAAGGCCGCGAACGACACCGGCTCGTTCATGTCGTGCCACACCCCGGAGAAGCCCTGCCGCAGCCGCTCCTCGTACAGCCCGCCCCACCACTCCCGCACCGCCGGATCCGTGAAGTCCGGGAAGGCGCACTCCCCTGGCCGCACCATCCCCCGCACCTCCTCGCCCCGCGCGTCCCGCACGAACGCCCCGGCGGCCCGCCCCTCCTCGTACAGCACGTCCCCCGGCTCCGCGGCGACCCCGGGACCGACGATCGACACCAGCCGCACCCCCTGCTCCCGCAGCTCCTCCGCGAGCCCCGGCAGGTCGGGGAACCGCTCCCGGTCCACCGTGAACGCCCGGTGCCCGTCGTGGTGGTCGAGGTCCAGATGGACCGCCGACAGCGGCAGTCCCCGCTCCCGGTAGCCGGCCACCACCCGCCGCACCTCCGCCGCGCTCCCGAACCCCCCGCGCGCGTGCTGCGGCCCCAGCGCCCACGCCGGAGGCAGCGCCGGCGCGCCCGTCAGCGCCGCCCAGTGGTACAGCACGCGCGCGGGGGTCCCGACGACCACCCAGCACCGCAGCGGACCGCCCTCCATCCGCACCTCGCTCGTGCCCGGCCGGTCGTGCCCCGACCCGGCCCCCTCCTCGCCCTCCGCGAGGGTCACCCGGCCGTCCCACGTGTTGTCGTGGAAGACCAGGTGGGTCCCCGCGTCCGCGACCACGAACTGCACCGGCATCGTGATGTGCGGCGGGCCGTCCCCCGGCCCGAACCGCCCCTTCGGGTCCGTGTTCCACAGCCGGTACGACCCGTCCCGCAGCCGCGGCCCCGTCGACCGCCCGCCCAGCCCGAAGAACCGCGCGTCCGCCGGCACCTCCGCCCGCTGCGCCCACCGCGCCGGGCCGCCGCCCACCGGCTCCCACCAGCGCGGCGGCAGGTCCCGCCGCAGCATCACCCCGCCCGGCGTGCGGATCTCCACCGCCCCGTGCCGCGAGACCGCCACCGTCACCCGCTCCGACACGACCCGCCAGCCGCCGTCCGTGTCCGGCTCCAGGACCGCCCGGGGATCCGGCTCGGGCACCGGCCCCGCCAGCGCGTACGACGGCTCCGGCTCCGCCCCGTCCCACCCCCAGAACACCGTCCCGCCCGCTGACACGCACACCCGCAGCGACGACCGGGCGAACCGCACCGTCCCACCGCCCGGCAGCGGCTCCGCGCCCTCCGCGAGCCCCGGCACCCGGGCCCGCTCCGCCCCCCGGGGCGGCAGCGCCGCCGCGTCCGCCCGCCGCTGCCGCCACGCCGCCCGTATCGTCCTGAGCCCCCACACCGAACCGAACACCCTCACCGAACGCACCCGTCCACGACCGTCCATGACGGCCACCCTGCCAGCCACCAGCGGCGATACGAGCCTCGTTCAACTGCCGTTCACCCGTGGTGGGAGCACATGTTCAACTCACCGACCATGTGCGGGCGGCCCTGGTGCGAACGCCGCTCCCGTGGCATCGTCCTGTCAGCCGCGTCACGCGCACACCCCCGCACGTGCGCGTGACACACGCCGACCCGCGTACAGCCAGGGAGCCACCCGATGACAACTGCGCCGACCGAGCCGACCGAGCCGCTCTGGCAGCCGGACGAGGAGCGCATCGCCCACGCCGCCGTCACCCGCTTCCAGGCGTGGGCCGCCGAACACCACGGCGCCCCCGCCGACGGCGGCTACGCGGCCCTGCACCGCTGGTCCGTCGAGGAGCTGGAGACCTTCTGGGAAGCCGTCGCGGCATGGTTCGACGTCCGCTTCAGCGCCCCCTACGCGCGCGTGCTCGGCGAACGCTCCATGCCCGGCGCCGACTGGTTCCCCGGAGCCACCCTCAACTACGCCGAGCACGCCCTGCGCGCCGCAGCCGACCGGCCCGACGACACCGCCCTGCTCCACGTCGACGAGACCCACGAGCCGACCCCGATCACCTGGGCCGAACTCCGCCGCCAGGTCGGCTCGCTCGCCGACGAACTGCGCGCCCTCGGCGTCCGCCCCGGCGACCGCGTCAGCGGCTATCTGCCGAACGTCCCCCAGGCCGTCGTCGCCCTCCTCGCCACCGCCGCCGTCGGCGGCGTCTGGACCTCCTGCGCGCCCGACTTCGGCGCCCGGTCCGTCCTCGACCGCTTCCAGCAGGTCGAGCCGGTCGTCCTCTTCACCGTCGACGGCTACCGCTACGGCGGCAAGGAGCACGACCGCCGCGACACCGTCGCCGAACTCCGTGCCGAGCTCCCCACCCTGCGAGCCGTCGTCCACATCCCGCTCCTCGGCACCCCGGCCCCCGAAGGCGCCCTCGACTGGGCCGACCTGGTCGCCGCCGACACGGAACCCGTCTTCGAGCAGGTCCCGTTCGCCCACCCCCTGTGGGTCCTGTACTCCTCCGGCACCACCGGTCTGCCGAAGGCGATCGTCCAGTCCCAGGGCGGCATCCTGGTCGAGCACCTCAAGCAGCTCGGCCTCCACTGCGACCTGGGCCCCGAGGACGTCTTCTTCTGGTACACGTCCACCGGCTGGATGATGTGGAACTTCCTCGTCTCCGGCCTCCTCACCGGCACCACCGTCGTCCTGTACGACGGCAGCCCCGGCTACCCGGACACCGGCGCCCAGTGGCGCGTCGCCGAACGCACCGGCGCCACCCTGTACGGCACCTCCGCCGCCTACGTCATGGCCTGCGCCAAGGCCGACGTCCACCCCGGCCGCGACTTCGACCTGTCCGCCGTGAAGTGCGTCGCCACCACCGGCTCCCCGCTGCCGCCCGACGGCTTCCGCTGGCTCCACGACGAGGTCCGCGAGGACCTGTGGATCGCCAGCGTCAGCGGCGGCACCGACGTCTGCTCCTGCTTCGCCGGGGCCGTCCCCACGCTCCCCGTGCACATCGGCGAGCTCCAGGCCGCCGGCCTCGGCACCGACCTCCAGTCCTGGGACCCGTCGGGCAAGCCCGTCATCGGCGAGGTCGGCGAACTCGTCGTCACCAACCCCATGCCGTCCATGCCGATCCACTTCTGGAACGACCCCGACGGCAGCCGCTACCGCGACAGCTACTTCGAGATGTTCCCCGGCGCGTGGCGCCACGGCGACTGGATCACGATCACCGACCACGGCTCGGTCGTCATCCACGGCCGCTCCGACTCCACCCTCAACCGCCAGGGGGTGCGCATGGGAAGCGCCGACATCTACGAGGCGGTCGAGCGGCTCCCCGAGATCCGCGAGTCCCTCGTCATCGGCCTGGAGGAACCGGACGGCGGCTACTGGATGCCGCTCTTCGTCCACCTCGCGGAGGGCGCCGCCCTCGACGACGACCTGATCGCCCGGATCAAGTCCACGATCCGCACCGAACTCTCGCCGCGGCACGTCCCCGACGAGATCATCGAGGTCCCGGGCGTCCCGCACACGCTCACCGGCAAGCGCATCGAGGTCCCCGTCAAGCGCCTCCTCCAGGGCACCCCCCTGGAGAAGGCCGTCAACGCCGGCTCCGTCGACAACCTCGACCTCCTGCGCTTCTACGAGTCCCTCGCGGCCGCCCGCCGCGCCTGACACGACCGGGGGCGCCCCGCGCGGGGCGCCCCCGGTCCGTCACCGACCGGCCCGGCCGGGCACCTGCCCGGCCCGTGCCACCGCCGCCTTCCTCAGCACGGCCGTCTCGCTCAGCACCGTCCCGGCCGCACCGGCGGCCGACGCCGAGACGAGCACGGTCCGCTCTCCGAGGAAGGCCGAGGTCGACCGGTCGAAGACCCACTGGGTCCGCTCCGCGCCCGAGGTCCGCGCCACGGCCACGCCCTCCCGGCCGGCCGCGTCCCGCGCCGACGGCACCACCTCGACGCCGGGAATCCGCCCGGCCGCCTCGAACAGCGCGGCCGTCACCCCCGGCGGCGCCCACGTCTCGGCGAGCAGCGTCCCGATCGCGGCGAACGCCCGCTGGTCCGCGTCACCGCCACCGGCACGGGTCTGCTCCCGCACCAGCCGCAGCAGCGCCTCCGGATCCGTCGGCAGCCCCGCCACGAAGGCGTGCGTCGGCTCGGTCACCGACGGCCCGCCCGACTCCAGGTACGTCCGCCGGGGCTCGGCACCGGGCCGGTCCAGCTCGTACACGGGCAGCCGCGGCGACAGCTCGGAGTCCCCCGCCCCTTCCTCCCGCAGCAGCCCGGCCCGGCTCCCGTCCGCCGAGAGCCACACCTGCCGGCGGTGTACGGGTTCCACGACGGCGGCCCCACCGCCCGCCGGAAGCCCCGCCCGGGACACCAGGCTCTCCACGTACACGAACTCCTCCGGCCGCGCGTCCGGCGCGGGCGCGGAGGCGGCGGCGAGCGCGGCCCGCGACAGCACCGCCGACGCGCCCTCCGCCCGCACCGCCGGCCGCGGCTCGCGCGGCTCCGGAGGAGCGACGACCAGCACCGCGCCCGCCGCGACGCCGCACACCACCGCCGGCACGGCGAACCGCACGGCCCTGCGGGTCCACCGGCCGGCCGGCCGCGCGGGCCGCACCGAGGCCATCAGCTCCCGCCGCACCTCCCGCTGCCGCTCCGGCGCGAACTCCGGCACGGGCGGAGGCGGCAACAGCTCGCTCAACTCACCGAGCAGCGGATCCGGGGCGGAACGGGAAAGGGAACGGGAACGGGGATCGACGTCGTTCATGCCGGCTTCTCCGGGGAGGTTCGGGGGACGAGGACGGTACGGCCGTCGCTCACGGACAGGAAAGGCCCAGCGGCACCGGGCCCGGGGCCGACATCGGGACCGGGGCCGGCATCGGGACCGGCGCCGGGCCGGTCACCGGCGCTGACGGGCCGGGCACCGGCGTTGCCGGATCGGGCGGCTCCGGGCCGGGCACCGCGCCGGCCGGCGCGCAGTTCGGCCTCCGCGAGGGCCCGCAGCCGCTCCCTGGCCCGCGAGAGCCGGGAGCGCACCGTGCCGACCGGGACGCCCAAGGCCTCGCCCGCCGTCGCGTAGTCGAGCCCGGCCCACACGACGAGCCCGAACACCTCGCGCTCACGGCGCCGAAGCCGGCCGAGGGCCACCCGAGCGGCCCGCAGTCTCTCCTCGTCGGCGAGCCGCGCGTCCACCGCGTCGCTGAAGTCCGGCAACACCCCCCGGTCCGGCATCCGCGCCAGCGCCGCGTCCCGCCGCCGCGCCTCCCGCGCGGCCCCCCGCACCACGTTCGTCGCAATCCCGAACAGCCACGGCCGCAGACTCCCGCCCTCGGCGTGGACCTTCCCCCGGCAGCGCCATGCCTCCAGGAAGGTCGCGGACACGACGTCCTCGGCCGCGGCCCGGTCCCCGCACATCCGGTACGCGTACTGGAACAGCACCCGAGCGTGCTCGTCGTACGCCTCACCGAGCGCCGCGGGATCCCCGGCCCGGAAACGTTCTCTCATCTCTGGTTCCACACGGAGTACTGGTCACCGGTTCGCCCCGGTTCCGGTGACCCGCGCCACACTCCCGCCCGCCCCGGCGCCCCATGTGTCCCAGGTCACCGGAACCACCGGCGCACAGGGCCCAGTTCCCTGCATGAACGAAAAACCGACGCAGCGCCCCGCACCCCAGAAGGCCGCATCTCCTGTCCAGAACGTGGGATCCAGGGCCCCGCACGCCCCCGCAGCCCTCCGCCGCGGGAAGGGACGCGGGTTCCGGCCCGCCCTCCCCGCCCTGGCCCTCGCGGCCGCCCTCACGGCCACCGCCTTCACGGTCCCGCCCGCCGCGACGGGCTCCGCCGCCGGGAGCGAGACGTTCACCCTGACCCTCCGCCACCTCGACCGGAAGGGCGCCCCGACCGACGCCTACGCGACCCGCGTCGTCGGCGTCTCCGGCGCGGGCGAGTCCGTCGAGGAGAGGCCCCACGACTCCTCCGGAACCGTCACGCTCCGGCTGCCCAGGGGCCGCTACCTCCTCGACTCCGAGCTGTTCCCCCTGGCCAAGGGCGCAGGCGTGGACTGGCTCGTCCAGCCCCGCCTCGACCTGGACCACGACACGGCCGTCACGCTCGACGCCCGCACGACGTCCCCGGTCGACGTGCGGCCGCCGGAGGCCGGTGCCCGTCCCCAGCACGCCATGTCGTTCGTCGAGGTCCGCCACGACGGGCGCACCCGCTCCGCGAACCTGATGAGCTCGGCCGACGGTCTGCGGGTGGCCCACCTGGGCCCCGCCGCCGAACCCGGCTCGGTGACCTCCTCGTTCGACGCCTACTGGGTCGGCGAACGGGCCGACTACGGCCTCGGCTACCGCTTCGCCTCGGGCCGGTCCCTGACCGGCTTCGTCCGCAGGCCCGCCGCCGGCGATCTGGCGACGCTCACGGTCCGCGCCGCCGACCGGGACGGCACCGGCGGCGTCGGCTCCGCCGCCATCCTGCCGTCCGAGGGCACCTCCCTCGGCCTCGGCGCCGAACTCACCCGCCCCGGCACCACGACCTTCCACGTGACCCCCGAGCGCGGCGCCTGGGACCTCTCGTACGCCACGCCGGGCACGCCCGGGACGCCCCCGAACCTGTACGAGGCGCCGGACCTCCCGGCCCGCGCGGGCGTGACCACCGTCCACACCTTCGACAACGCCGTCCTCGGCCCCTCCCTCGGTCGAGCGACGGGCTCGACGCCCGGCGGGGTCCGTGACGGCGACCGGATCGCCCTGGACCTGCCGCTGCTCGCGGACGGCGAGGGGCACGCCCCGTCCGACCCGGTCTTCCGCTCGGCGGCCACGACCCTCCACCGCGACGGCGTCCTCGTCGGCACCCACCGCGGTGACCCGGGCCGGGCCTCCTTCACCGTCGGCACCCCCGACCGGGCCCGCTACCGGCTCACCGCCACCGCCCTCCACGGCACCGGCACGCGCGAGGGGCGCACGACCGCCGTCTGGGCCTTCGACTCCGCCGCGACCACCGCATCGACCCCGCTCCCCCTGAGCGTCGTGCGCTTCACGCCGCCGCTCGACCTCGACGGCACCGCCCCCGCCGGCACGGAACTCCGCGTCCCCGTCACCGTCCAGGGACCGGCCGCCGGCTCGGGCACGCGGTCGCTGCGCGTACGGGTCTCCGTGGACGGGGGGCGCACCTGGACCGAGACGCCCGTCGTGAACGGCGCCGTCGTGGTCCGCAACCCCGCCGCCGGCGGCACCGTCTCCTTCCGCGCCGCGCTCACCGACGCCCGGGGCAACACCCTGGACCAGACCCTCGGCAACGCCTACCGCACCCGCTGACCCTCCCCGCCACGCGCGCGTGAGCCCGCCGCCCGGCCGCCTCCCGGCCCGGACGGCGGGCTCACGCGCGCGTCAGCCCCCGTACGTCGCCTGGGCGTCCCCGAGCACCCGCGCGAAGTCACCCGCCAGCCGCTCGGCGGCCTCCGGCAGCAGCAGGGAGGCGGTGATCCGTACGGCGGGCGGCGCGGCGATCCGGAAGCGGGCGCCGGCCGCCACCCACCACCCGTGCGTCCGCAGTCCGTTGACGACCGCCGACTCGTCCCGCACCGGCACCCACACGTTCAGGCCGGCGGCCCCGACCGCGCGGATCCCGCGGGCCCCGAGGGCGTCGACCAGCGCCCGCCGCCGCTCGGCGTACGCGGCCTCCCCGCGTGTCACGAGCCGTGCCACCTCCGGGTCGGAGAAGAGGCCGACGACGGTCTCCTGGAGCAGATGGCTGACCCAGCCGGAGGTCATCAGCATCCGGCCGTCGTGCCGGGCGAGCGTCACCGGATCCCCCGTCACCCCGGCCCACCGCAGGTCCACGCCCAGCCGTTTGGAGACCGTGCGCACCTGGGCCCAGCGGGCGGGCCCCAGCGCGCTCAGCGTCGGCGCCGGGGGCCCTTCGAGCTCGGTGAGGTAGTCGTCCTCGATCACCAGGACCTCGGGGAACTCCCGGAGGAGCTCCCCCAGTTCGTCCCGCCGGGCGGGGGAGAGGGACGCCCCGGTGGGGCACTGCGCACGCGGGCTGAGGACGACGGCCCGCACCCCGGTCCGCAGCGCCGCCCGCAGCGCGTCCGGCGTGAGCCCCTCGCCGTCGACGGCCACCGGCACCATCCGCAGTCCGAGCGCGGGCACCAGGTCGAGGAGGTGGTGGAAGCCGGGGTCCTCGACGGCCACCGCGTCCCCGGGCCTGAGCTCCACCGACAGCAGCCGGGCGATGCAGTCGAGCGCCCCGTGCGCGAAGGTCACCCGCTCCGCGGGCACGCCGTCCCGCCGGAACCACGCCCGGGTCAACTCCTCCAGGGCGGCGAGCCGCGGCGCCGCCCGGTGCGAACCGTAGACGGGCCGAACGCCGCCGGGCGGGTGGAGCACCGGCAGGAAGGCGGGGTCGGGCAGTCCGCTCGCGAGGTCCGTCAGCCCCTCCGGCATGCGCGGCGGCCGCCGGGACGCCACCGACGGCGCCTCCGCCACCACCGTGCCGCCCCGACCGCGGGTCACCACGAGCCCCCGTCCGCGCAGTTCCTTGTACGCGGTCGCCACGGTGCCCGGGCTGACTCCCAGGTCGTCCGCGAGCCTGCGCACGGGAGGCAGCGGGTCACCTGGGGCGAGCTCGCCGTCGGTCACGCCGCGTTCGACGGACGCGGCGATCCCCTTGGCCGTCGTCCCCTGAATGGAATATTGTGTCACCACAGTAAAGATTATGTACCAATACATAATTCGCGTCAAGGGGGACCGACATGGGGCCGTCATGGCACCGCACCGCACTCGACCGCATCCCCGGAGGCCGAGACGGCCGCCGCATGCTCGTCGTCAGCATCGTCGACAAGACGGGCACCGGCCTCTGGGCCGGCTGCACCGCCCTCTACTTCACCTACGTCTCAGGACTGAGCCTCGCTCAGGTCGGCCTGCTCATGACCGTCTCGGGCGGCGTCGGCATAGCCGGAGCGCCCCTCGCCGGCGCCCTCGCCGACCGCTTCCCCCTCGTCCGCGTCATCGCCGCCACGCAGTGCGTGCGCGGAGTCACCCTCCTCGCCCTCCTCACCACCGACCACTTCCTCCTCCTCACCCTCTACTCCGCCCTCGGCGCCCTCCCCGACCGCGCCGGCAGCGTCCTCATCAAGCTGTACGCGGCCCGCCAAGCCGGCACCGAACGCGCCCGCTACCAGGCCATCCAGCGCACCACCGTCAACATCGGCTGGTCCATCGGCGGCCTCGGCGCCGCGGCCGCCCTCGCCACCGGCTCCACCCAGGCGTACACCTGGCTCCTCGTCGGCAACGTCCTCACCTACTTCGCCATCACGGTCCTCACCCTCCGCTGCGCGGAACCGCCGACCGCGAGCCGCATCGCCTCCTCGGCCGGCGCCCCTCCCCGCGACACCGCACGGAACAAGCCCGCCGGCCCCTGGCGCGACCGCACCTTCCTCGGCTACACCGCCACCGACGCCGCCCTCTTCCTCGACGACACGATCCTCCAGGTCGCCGTCCCCCTCTGGATCGTCCACGCCACCGAGGCCCCCGTCGGCCTCGTCCCGCTCCTCCTCGTCCTCAACACCGTCCTCGTCGTCCTCTTCCAGGTCCCCCTCGCCCGCTTCGGCGCCACCACCGCCGCGGCCCGCCGCCTCCTCGTCCCCCTCTCCGGCCTCTTCGTCGTCGGCACGCTCGCCCTCGCCGCCTCCGCCGCGGGCGGCCGGAACCTCGCCGTCGCCGCGCTCGTCGTCGCCGTCGTCGCCCTCACCTTCGCCGAGATCATCCACGCCACCTCCTCGTGGGAACTCTCCGTCGCCCTCGCACCCGCCGACGCCCAGGGCGCCTACCTCGGCGTCCACGGCCTCGCCCAGGCCGGCCAGCGCTTCGCCGGACCCCTCCTCGTCACCGCCGTCATGACCGCGGGCCCCCTCGCCTGGCCCCTCCTCGGCCTCGCCCTCGCAGGCGCGGGCGCGGCCCAGCACCGCCTCATCCGCGACCGCGTCTCCCAGCCCGGCCCGCCGTCACTGTCAGTGGCGAAGGTTACGGTGAGTGAGCGTTGATCGCCGTGATTCAACGCGCCACGACCGAGGGGGAACCATGACGACCACCACCACGACCACGACCCGTCTCCGCCGCGCGCTGCGCCGCGAGATCCCCAGCACCGTCGGACTCCTCGCCGACGAACAGGACTTCGCCGCCATGCGCCGCTACCGCACCTTCGCCTTCGACGACCACGGCACCTACCTCAAGGAGATCGAGGCCCTCCTCAAGACCCTCGCCCGCCAGGGCACCCACACCACGGTGGCCCTCTTCGACCCCGACGAGTACGTCTCCTACTGCGCGGAGACCGGCCTCGACCCCGACCACCCCACCAGCCGCAGCCGCTTCACCGACCACCTGGCCACCACCGGCGCCCGCGTCACCTACACCGGGCAGCCCCTCGCCACCCTCCTCCCGGAGCTCGTCGACACCGCCGTCCGACGGGCCACCTGGGAGTACGCCACCACCGTCCTCGCCACCGCGGGAGACTGCGCCGACTGCGGACTGGACCTCGGCCGCGAGGCCTTCGACCGCGCCACCCGCCTGCTCCTCGCCCTCCTCGACGGCGCCGGACCCGGCACCCACCACCTCGTCTGCAGCGTCCCCGCCGCCGACGACCACCTGCTCGCCGTCCTCCACACCGCCCGCGACGACCAGGGCACCAGCCACCACGACCCCACCACCGCCACCGAGTTCACCGCCGTCCTCGCCGCCGGCATCGTCCTCGCCGCCCCCGGCGGACTCGTCCTCCGGGTCACCCGCCCCGGACGCCCCGACCGCCTCCACGGCTGGCGCCTCGCCGACGGCACCCTCGCCCCGCTCACCGAGGCCGAGGTCTTCGCCGCCTACTGCACCGACGCCCGCACCGGCGAACCCCTTCCCCCGGAGCACGGCGTCGACCACCGGGCCGGCTTCCCCCTCGCCCCCGACCCCGACATCCACCGCCACCCCTGACCCCGAACACGACGAAGGGGCCTCCCGCCACCAGCTGACGGGAAGCCCCTCCGACCACGCGCTACGACTCCGGGATCACTCCCCGGACAGCACCGCCTGCGCGGCCAGCCGCGCGTCGTGCGCCGTGTCCGCAGCCCGCGCCGCGGCCGCCGCACGCTCGCACTGCGCCAGCGTGTACTTCGCCAGCGTCGCCCGCACATAGGGGATCGACGCCGCGCCCATCGACAGGGAGGTGACACCCAGACCGGTCAGCACGCACGCGAGCAGCGGATCCGAGGCGGCCTCGCCACAGACACCACAGCTCTTGCCCTCGGCCTTGGCCGCCTCGGCGGACAGCGCCACCAGGTCGAGCAGCGCCGGCTGCCACGGGTCCTGCAGCCGGGACACCGCACCCACCTGACGGTCGGCGGCGAAGGTGTACTGGGCCAGGTCGTTCGTGCCCAGCGACAGGAACTCGACCTCCTGCAGGATCGAGCGGGCCCGGAGCGCGGCGGAGGGGATCTCCACCATCGCGCCGAACTTCGCCCGCAGCCCGGCCTCGCGGCACGCGTCGGCGAACGCCTTGGCGTCCGTCCGGTCGGCCACCATCGGCGCCATGACCTCCAGGTACACGGGCAGTCCCTCGGCGGCCTTCGCCAACGCGGTCAGCTGCGTCCGCAGCACCTCCGGGTGGTCGAGCAGCGACCGCAGCCCGCGCACGCCGAGAGCCGGGTTCGGCTCGTCGGCCGGGGTCAGGAAGTCGAGCGGCTTGTCGGCGCCGGCGTCGAGCACCCGCACGACCACACGGCCCTCGGGGAAGGCCTCCAGGACCTTCCGGTACGCCTCGATCTGCTTCTCCTCGGACGGAGCCTTCTGGCTGTCGTCCAGGAAGAGGAACTCGGTGCGGAACAGACCGACGCCCTCGGCGCCCGCCTCCACCGCGGCCGGCACGTCCGCCGGGCCACCGACGTTGGCGAGCAGCGGCACCTTGTGCCCGTCCGAGGTGGCGCCCGGACCGCTGGACGCGGACAGCGCGGCCTTCCGCTCCTCGGCGGCCCTGGTCAGCGCCGCCTTCTTCTCCTCGCTCGGGTCCACGAAGATCTCACCGGTGGAACCGTCCACCGCGATCTGGGTGCCCTCCGCCAGCTCACCGGCGCCGGGCAGCGCCACCACGGCCGGCACACCCAGGGCCCGCGCCAGGATGGCGCTGTGGCTGGTCGGCCCGCCCTCCTCGGTCACGAACCCGAGCACGAGCGCCGGGTCGAGCAGCGCGGTGTCGGCCGGCGCCAGGTCCCGTGCGATGAGCACGTACGGCTCGTCGCTGTCCGGAACGCCCGGCATCGGCACGCCGAGCAGCCGCGCCACGATCCGGTTCCGCACGTCGTCCAGGTCGGCGACCCGGCCCGCCATGTACTCGCCGGCACCCGCCAGCAGCTCGCGGTAGTGCGAGAAGGCGTCGTAGATGCCGCGCTCGGCCGTGCTGCCGACCGCGATCCTGCGGTCGACGTCGGCGATGAGCTCCGGGTCCTGGGCGATCATCGCCTGGGCCTCCAGCACCGCCTGGGCCTCCCCGCCGGCCAGGTTGCCGCGCGCGATCAGGTCCGCGGCCACGGCCTCCACCGCCTGGCGGGCGCGCCCCTGTTCGCGCTCCGCGTCCTCGGCGGGAATCTGCTTGGCGGGCGGTTCGAGAACCGCCGTACCCATGTGCCGCACCTGGCCGATCGCCACTCCGTGGCTGACGCCGACGCCTCGCAGCGTTGTCTCCATCTCACCCGTCTCCGATTGAGCGGCGGCCGATGCCGCCGCGTTGAATGTCGTACTCGCGACCGTCCGACGACGGACCGGGCTCAGTTCCAGACGAAGAGCAGGTCGTCGGCCTTCACGTCGCCGTCCTCACGGACGTCGGAGAGCGAGTCGGCCGTGGCCTCGAGGGCGACGACGGGACAGATGGGGGACTTGCCGGCGGCCTCGACCTCGGCGGGGTTCCACCGCACGACGGCCTGGCCGCGCGTCACGGTGTCCCCCTTGTTGACCAGGAGCTCGAAGCCCTGGCCGTTGAGCTGCACGGTGTCGATGCCGAGGTGCGTCAGCACACCGTGTCCTTCGGCGTCCACGACGACGAAGGCGTGCGGGTGCATGGAGACGATGACCCCGTCGACGGGGGAGACCGCCTCGGAGGGCTCGCGTACGGGGTCGATGGCGGTGCCGGGCCCGACCATGGCACCGGAGAAGACCGGGTCGGGAACGTTGGCGAGACCGATGGCGCGTCCAGCGAGTGGCGACGTCACGGTTGACATGGGAAGCCTCCCAGGGGCGGAGATCGTGTGGCGCCGCCACACCTGTCCTGGGCGGCGCGTACTAGTTCAGAAGCGTAAGTCATGGGAAGTCCCGGTTCCGCACGAGACGTACCCATATGCGGACCTAGGGACTACCAGCAACGATTTGCCTCTACTGACGGTGGGATGTACTGTCGTACTCCTGCCTGACCCCAACGCGGCTTCGAGTCGTGGGTCGGCAGCACCATCAAGCCAGATCCTAGCCCCAGTGGTCTACACCTCTGCCTGCCCCGGTTCCTTCCGGTGAGCGCGGGGGAGTGGTCAAGGGGCCGGAGAAAGCCTGGTAATGTTTGACCCCGCCGGAAGGCCCCGAGGAAAACAATTCGGGACCGGAAAGCACCGAGGAAATCGGATCGGAAAGATCTGATAGAGTCGGAAACGAAGGAAGCGCCCGGAGGGCCTGGAGACAGGAACGAAGGA